>NZ_JBJIAM010000006.1:0-345227 GCF_045310815.1 Mycobacterium sp. SMC-19
CGGTTCAGCGAGGCTCGACGCAGGAGAGGCGAAGCTGGGACCGCCTCATAAACCAGCGGTTCAGCGAGGCTCGACGCAGGAGAGGCGAAGCTGGGACCGCCTCATAAACCAGCGGTTCAGCGAGGCTCGACGCCAACCTTCTCAGGTGTTGAGGCCGCGGAACACGATGGACTCCATCAGCCTGCGCAAGCAGGCCTGCGCATAACCGGGTCCCCCGGCCAGAAAACCGGTACCCGGTATCTCGCCGCCTCGGGCGACCCGCCCCAGGTCGTCCACGAGCGCCGCCAAAGCGTGCACCAAGAACTTGGCGTGCATCGAATCCAGGTCCGGCCTGATCGCCATCAGCGGTCGGGCCCAGGTTTCGATGAACGCGCGCTCGGAAGCGCGCAGCAGTTCGCGTTCCGCCGGCGCCAGGTTCACCCGCTCGGTGTCATAGACCGACGCCAACTCGGGGTTGGCGAACACCGTAGCCACATACGCCTCGATCAACCGGCGCAGCGCCTCTTCGGGCTCGGCGAAAACACCGGCGATGGCCGCCATCTCCCCGGCAATCCGGTCCACGGCGCGCTGCAGCCCCGTCGTCAAGATGTCGCTCTTGCTCGAGAAATAGCGGTAGACGCCGGATGCGGGGACACCCACGGCGTCGGCGATCTCGGTGACGCCGGTCTCGGCATATCCCTGCTTGCCGAACAACAGCACCGCCGAGTTCAGCAGCGCCTCATAGGGGCCGGCGTCCGGCGTGAAGATACGCCACACCGACGGCCGATTGACCCCTACGTCGTCGGTTCCGGGAAGCTGCGCGGCGACCACTGATCGCGACGCATCGATGAGCAACGGCTTGATCTCGTCGTCCGGGAGCTGCAGCCGGTGCCCGATGATGCTGCCGGCGACACTGACCAGCGCTACCGTCAGCGTCCACTGCTCCAAGGAGTTCAGTTCGGGACGCATGACGCTGATGGGCCGTTTCAGACGCGCACCGACGGTGTGCATCTGCGTCATGAGCTTGGCTTGGTCTTCTGACTGCAGGTAGCGAGCCTGCCACCGGAACAGCCCGCTGGCCTCACGGTTGAGGATCGATGAGGTGATGAGCCCGTCGACCACCTGGTCCAACACCGCCGGTGCGGCGCTGTGCACGTCGGCATCGGACAACTCGTCGACGAAAGCAGTCGAGTCGATCAACTGCTGGCCAAGCGAGCCGACGACGACCGCGAACATCTCGTACTTGCTGGGATAGTGCCGGTACAGCGCCGGCGCGGAGATCCCGACCTTGGAAGCTATCGCCTCCATGCTTGTCGCGTGGTAGCCCTGCGCACTGAAAGTTTCCGCGGCAGCACGCGTGATCTGCGCCTTGCGGTCCTTGGGGCGCCGCTTTATGCGGGCACCAGTACGTCCGACAGGGTCGTTCGTGGCACCAAGCGAGGTCACCACCCCCGATCAACTCAGGCCAGCTCTGTCACGTGCACAGCATTATTAACACAGCCGGGTAAACGGGCTACAGCGGACTCAATATAGAGCCCGCCCGTACGTGTACCGATGCCCGCCCAATGCGGGACTACGGCCCCAGCGGAGCCCGATGACGCTTATCGCGCGCCGGGACACCATTGGGACCGCCGATGGACTGCGCATAGTTTGCCACTGTGAACGCCACCGCGGCACCGGTTAGCGCCAATGCGTGCTGATTGATCTGTTCGACCGTGTCGCCGGGGCCGTGGTAGTTCGGGTCGAACGCCGCTCCGGGCTTTCCACCCCACAGTCGGGCCTGTGCGGTGGTCTTGAGTTGAGAGGCACCGGTGGTGATGCCCCCGATCGGCACCCCGGCCACCACAAACGGGCTGTAGTCGGTGTCACTGCTCAGCGGCATATCGGCGGGCCGCACGCCCACCAGGTTGAGGTAGCCGGAAAGGGTGCGTTCGATTCCGGCCGATCCCACCGGCACGTCAGCGGGGGTGATGTCGCGGCTCGGCAGCGCGGACTGATCTCCGTCATAGGTGAAGAAGCCAGGATTGGGCGAGGCGAGCATGTCGAAATTGAGGTACAGCGCGATGTCGTTGAGCTGATCGCGGTCGAGCCCGAAGACGTAGTCGCTGGAACCGCCGAGCTGTTGTTCCTCGGCGCCCCAGAACGCAAACCGGACCGCATTGGTCACAGCCGGTTCCGGGCCCAGCTGCAGCGCGGTCTCCAACACCGCGGCCACCCCAGAGCCGTTGTCGTTGATTCCCGGCCCGCCCGGTGCACCGTCCAGGTGCGCCCCGACCATCACGACCTCATGCTCAGAGCCTGTTTTCGTCTGCGCCACGACATTGCGGGAAGTGATCTTCACGGTGTTGGCATCGAGCACCAGCCGCACCTTCCCGGTGGTGCGCCGCAGCGCGCTGTCGCCGTCGCGCCCGGCCACCGCCACCGGCATGGTGAGGTGGTCGTAGTACTCGGGCGGGAACAATCCGGCAGGAGCCCCGTTGCGGCTCGGCAGGCTCACCACGACCAGTGCGGCGGCGCCATGCTCGGCCGCCACGTTCTGCTTGACCACCACCGAACAGCCGGCGTCGCTGACCACGGCGATTCCCCCGCGGGGCACTTTCGGGGGGTAGTCGGCCGCCGCGCAGCCCGACGAGCGCGTCGGGCGGACCACCGGACCGCTGACCCCGCCGGCCGGAGTGCGCACCAGCAGCGAGGCCTGATCGACCGAGTAGCCGATCCCGCCGACGGTCAGCGTGGGCTTGCCGGCCGAGACGGTGTCCAGCCTGATGAGCTCCGGTGTCGCCACCTCGAAGCCTTTGTCCCGCAGGGCATTGGCCACGTAGTCGGCACTGGCGTCGAACCCCGGTGTGCCGTCGGCCCGATTCCGCTGGTGCGCGTCAGCGATCTCCTGCAGGCGCTGCAGGTGCGCAAGCATCGCGCCAACGGTGACCTGACCGGCCAGCCGATTCGACAGCGGTGGCGAGACCGGCTCCGGCGCGCAGCCCGCCAGCACGCCGACGGCGACCAGCAGGGCTGCCGCCGGACGGATCATGGCTGGGTGACGGCGTGGCGGGTGCGATCGTCTCGCACCGGGACCCCGTTGCGACCGCTGAGATCCTGGGCATACAAGCCGACGGAGTAGGGCACGCCGCCGCCGTTGATGGCCAGTTCGTCGCGGTCGATGTTCTCGACGGTGTCGCCCTTCTGGTGATAGTTCGGGTCGAACGGCTCATCTGCGGCGCCGCCCCACAGTTTGGCCTCCTCGGGCGACTTCTTGACCTCCGCGCCGGAGAACAGCCCGCCCGACGGGATACCGGCCTGGGTGAATCCGTCGTAGTCGGACCGTCCGTCGAATGAGGTGTCCTGGGGCTCCTTGCCGGCCGACTTGAGATAGGCGACCATCGTCCGCTCGATGCCCGCCGAACCTTCCGGCACCACCGGCTGGCCCCGCTTGTCCACCGGCAGCGATTGGTCGCCGTCGTAGGTGAAGTAGCCCGGATTCGGCGAGCCCAGCATGTCGAAGTTCAGGTACAGCGCAATGTTTTTGAGCTGCTCGACGTCGAGCGACTCGACGTACTTCCGCGAGCCGATCAGGCCGAGCTCCTCGGCGCCCCAGAAACCGAACCGCACCGCGTTGTGCACCTGCGGCGAATCACCCAACTGCAAAGCGGTTTCCAGCACCGCGGCAACGCCGGAGCCGTTGTCGTTGATGCCCGGACCCTCCGGAACGCTGTCCAGGTGAGCCCCGAGCATCACCACGTTCTCGGTCGACCCGGTCTTGGTCTGCGCGATCACATTGCGCGACGGGATGTCGTCGGTGTGCGCGTCCAGCTTGACCGTCATCGCCCCGTGTCCGTCGCGCAGCATCGCGCCGTCTGCCTTGGTCACGCTCACCACCGGAACCTTGACCTCGGTCTGCTCGCCCAGGGTGCCGCCCATCTTCGGTTCGTCGACGCTGTCGGCCACCACCATCGCCACCGCACCCAACTCCACGGCGACGGCCATCTTCTCCTTGAACGGACAAGTTCCGCGGTCGACCAGCACGACGGCGTCCTTGACCGTGAGCCCCTCATAGTCTTCGGCGCTGCAGCCCGGGCTGTCGTCGGCCGGCGCCGCGACCAGCGGACCGGTGACACCCTCGGGCGCGGTGCCGAGGCTGTACATCAGCGCGCGGGCCTCGACGGTCTTGTCGCCGAGGTGCACCGAGCCCGGTTCGGACTTGAACACCCGGGCGGTGAACTCGGGGGTCTGGACGTCGAAACCGTGATCGCGCAGGGTGCTGGCCACGTACTCGACGCTGGCGTCATAGCCCGGGGTGCCGATGGCCCGAGTGCCGTTGTTGGCGTCGGCGATGTCCTGCAGCTTCTGCAGGTGGGCCATCATGGCGTCGACGGTGACCTTGTCGCGCAGGCTACTGGCGAACTCAGCTGCCGCTGCGGGATCCGCTCCCTGCTCGGTGTTTTCCGGGGTGCGGCTGCAGCCGGCGCTGAACAGCGCACCGACCAACACAACGCCGAGGGCAGGGATTAACTTCGACTTGTACTCCACCGCGTCCACGTTAGTGGGTGCGCAGCACGGGTGAAGTCAGGCCCGGCCGCCAGCCTGCACGGCGAGCAACTCGGCGACCGCGGCCATCCCCGCGGCGTTGGGGTGAAAGGGCCACGGCCGCCAGGGCAGCGGCACGCCCGCCCCCACCGTCCAGGGCCGCGCCGACCATGGGTGGTGCTTTCGGCTGGCCTGTCCGGCGCGGACGACCTCACAGCCGGTGGCCGCCGCCGCTGCGGCGGTGTGGCGCTCCAGTCGATCGGCGACGTGGCGGGCCAGGGTTACGACGTCCTGCGGCAGCCGCCCGGCCCGGACCCCGGCCGGCGGCAGCAGGGTCAGGTAGTCGACGAAGAACACCCGAGCGCGCGGTGCGCGGTCCCGCACCGCCGCGCCGACCGCTCGCAGGGCTGCTTCGACCTCATCCAGTGCCTGCTCGCGCTGCCCGGGATCCAGCAGACCGGCGATGGCAGGCAGCAGCCGAAAGACCCCCGGCAGGGTCGCGGCCATCAACAGCGGCACGTAGCCGACGTCGTTGCCGCCGATGGTGATGGTCACCAGGGATTCCGAACCGTCGAGAGCCTCGATCTGCGGCGGCGCACCATGTTGGCGTTCGCTGCACAGATGGGCGGTCGTGGCGCCGGAGAACGTGACGTCCACCAGGTCGAGGTTCAGCGCCTGCGCGACCAAGTGCGGGTAGTTGCGCGCCGAGCGGCCCGACGCCGGGGGCGCCCCCGCAGCGCGAGGCCGGATCCCGGGGCCGGCCGCCATCGAACTTCCGAGGGCGACATAGCGATTCACGCTGGGCCGCTTCCGCCGAGTGTGAATCTGGCGACGCGACACGCCGCCCAAGCGTCGCGATTTTCACACTCGGTGGGCGTCACAGGGCGGGACTCGACGCCTGCGCCCAGAACCGCTTCGGAATACGTCCGGCGCGGCGCGCCAGATACCCCGCGGTGACGGCGGCGGCCATCGCCGCGGCCATGGCGGGCGGGTCGGTCGCTCGGGTCACCGCGGTGGCCAGCAGCACCGCATCGCATCCCAGTTCCATTGCCAGCGCGGCATCGCTTGCGGTGCCGATCCCCGCGTCAAGCACCACCGGCACCCCGGCGGCGGCAACGATCATCTCGATGCTGTGCGGGTTGGCGATGCCCAGCCCGGTGCCGATCGGCGAACCCAGCGGCATCACGGCCGCGCATCCGGCGTCCTCGAGCCGGCGGGCCAGCACCGGGTCGTCATTGGTGTAGGGCAACACCACAAACCCGTCGTCGACCAATTGTTCGGCAGCACGCACCAATTCGATGCCGTCGGGCAGCAGGGTGCGCTCGTCGCCGATCACCTCCAGCTTGACCCATTCGGTACCGAGCGCCTCACGCGCCAACTGGGCCGTCAGCACCGCTTCAGCGGCACTACGGCAGCCGGCGGTGTTGGGCAGCGGCGTGATGCCAAGCCGACTCAGCAGATCCAGCATGCCGGTACCGCCTTCGGCGTCGACGCGGCGCATCGCGACCGTGGTCAGCTCGGTGCCGGACGCCACCAACGCCTCTTCCAGCGATGTCAAGCTTTGCGCCCCACCGGTTCCCATGATGAGCCGGGAGCTGAACTCTCGCCCGGCGATGGTCAGCTTCGCGTCATCAACCACCTTGCACCGCCGTCACCACGTCGAGACAGGCACCGTCGGACAGCGCAGTGGCCCAACGCGATTTCGGTAGCACCGCTTGGTCCACCGCCACCGCGATACCGCGGTCGGGATAACCCATCGAAGCAAGCAGTGTCGCGACCGTGGTCGCCTCGGCCACTTCTACCTGCTTCTGGTTGACATTGATGATCATCGTTGCACTCCAACCGGAAGTAGTTCGGACACAACCTGTTCGGCGGTCCACGGCGCCAACAGGAACCCGTTGCGGCCATGCCCGGCAGCGACGTAGGTCCGTTCGTCGAGACGCTGCACCAGCGGTAGATTGTCCGGCGTCATGGGCCGCAGGCCCGCGGCACATTCGGCGAGCTCGTACTCCCCCAACGCCGGAACCAGCGCGCAGGCGTCGTCGAGCAGGTCACGCACCCCGGAGACCGCCGGTGCGGTGTCGCGGCCGTGCTCGTACTGGGTGGCCCCGACCACCACGCCATCGGGGCGCGGCACCAGGTAGACCGCCCGGCCGTGCACCCGGGCCCGGATCACCCGCTGCGGCGGGGGCAGGCAGCCTTTACGCCAGCGCAGCCGCAGCACCTCCCCCTTGACCGGCCGGATCGCCAAGCCGGGCCACAGCGCGGGGGCGTCGATACCGTTGGCGATCACGACGGCGTCGTCGGCGGCCACCTCGGCGAGATCGCGCACCGGCGGAGCCCAACTCACGCCGAGTTCCTCGCACGCGTCGACCAGCGCGCTGACCACCGCGCGGTTGTCGACGGCCAGTTCGGTGGGTGCCCGGAAACCATGCCGAATACCGCCGGCCAGCAGAGGTTCGACATCGCGGGCGGCGGACTCCCAGATCACCGGATGGCCTTGGGCGGAGAGCCAGTCGGCGACGGTGCGCAGGTCGGCGACGTCGGCCCGGTCGGCGGCCACCACCAGCGATTCGCGTGCGGTGACAAGGTGGGCCGGCAGCCCGTCGAGGAAGTCGTGCCACAACTCCAGCGAGCGCAACCCCAGCCGCAAGTGCTGATCCTCGCCCGGCCAGCCCTCACTGTGCGGGGCCAACATGCCGCCGGCCACCCAGGAGGCACCGTGCTCGGTGGTGCGGTGCACGCGCACCGTCCACCCGGCCCGGGCGGCCTGCCGAGCCACCGACAGCCCGATGACGCCGCCGCCGATGACGGCCAGCGAACCGAGCGAGGGTCCGGGCATGTGCTGCTCCCTTCCACCTGCTCGCGTGTCAACACACCAAGCTAGCCGCTAGCGTCGCGGTGTGCACAAACGCTCCGACCGTCTCGCCCGACTCGCTGATGCCCGGCTCTACCTGTGCACCGATGCCCGCCGGGAACGCGGTGACCTGGCCGAGTTCGCCGACGCCGCCCTGGCCGGTGGCGTCGACATCATCCAGCTGCGCGACAAGGGTTCGCCGGGCGAGCAGCGGTTCGGGCCGTTGGAGGCGCTCGGCGAATTGGCGGCGCTGGAGATCCTGGCCGAGGCCGCGCGCCGGCACGGGGCACTGCTGGCGGTCAACGACCGCGCCGACATTGCCCGCGCCGCGGGCGCCGACGTGCTGCACCTGGGCCAGGACGACCTGCCGCTGCCGGCGGCGCGAGAGGTCATCGGGCCCGAGGTGCTGATCGGCCGCTCGACCCACGACCGCGATCAGGTCGCCGCGGCCCTGGCCGAACCTGTCGACTACTTCTGCACCGGGCCGTGCTGGCCCACCCCGACCAAACCGGGCCGGTCCGCACCGGGCCTGGAGCTGGTGCGGTTCGCCGCCGACCAGCAACCCACCAAGCCGTGGTTCGCCATCGGCGGCATCGACCTCGAGCGGTTGCCGCAGGTGCTGGCCGCCGGCGCAGACCGGCTGGTGGTGGTGCGGGCGATCACCGCCGCCGAGGATCCGCGGGCTGCTGCGGCGGCGCTGCGGACCGGGCTCGCGCCGAGCGTGCACTGAGCACGAGATTTCCCAGTATTTTTCGCGCTGAGTACACGCTCGCCGAGTCGGAGCGTCATTGCCGACGTCACACGCCGCGCAGCAGCTCCCAGCTGGCGGCGAACCCCGGGTGCAGCGGCAGCCCGGCGACCTCGTGTTCGTCGACCCACCGCAGTTCGGTGCTCTCCCCGTTGGGCACCACCGGCAACAATTCGTCGGCGTCGGCGACCACGGTGGTGTAGGTCCAGGTGGTGCCGCTGGCCGACGCGGTCACCACGGCCGCGCGCACCACGATCCGATCGGCGGGCAGGCCGGCCTCCTCCTGCGCCTCGCGGATGGCGGCCTCTTCCACGGTCTCATGACTGTCGCGGGCGCCGCCGGGTAGCGCCCAGGTGCCACCCTGGTGACTCCACCAGGCGCGATGCTGCAGCAGTACGGTGCGGGAGCCATCGGGGCGGGGCGCCCGCAGCAACAGGCCTGCCGCACCGTGCCGACCCCAGAAGCGGACGCCAGTATCGGAAAACGCCCACCCATCGCCGTCACCACGCACGCTTGGAAGCGTATCGGGGCGGGCAAGGTCTCGGTTCTGGTGAGATCGCGCGACGTTTTTGACAACAACCGCGTCGACAGGACGCGCAGACACCGCCCTCGCTCTTAGAATCCCTTTATTATCGTTGGTGCCGCGAGCAGCCGCACAGGGATGGAGTCTGAACAGACGTGACCGTTGAGTTGGCGCACCCGTCAACCGAGCCGGCGGGGTTACGGTCGCCGACCGAACCGGCCCGACCCCGCTGGTGGTTCTTCACCACCACCCCCGGACGCATTCTCGCCATCGGACTCATCCTCGCCGCCCTCGGCGGCATCAGCGCCTTCGCCACCGCCAGCGCGATCAACAACCGACAGAACACCCTGACCACGGTTCTCGACCACACCGAGCCGTTGGCGTATGCCGCCGGGCAGCTGTACACCACGCTGTCGGTCGCCGACGCCGCAGCTGCCACCGCGTTCATCGCTCAGGGCGAACCGCGTGCGGTGCGGGAACGCTACGAACAGGCCATCACCGCCGCCGCGGTGGCGGTGACCAGGGCCTCCGGCGGTCTGGACGACGAGCCCCTGTTGCAGCTGCTGGGGCGCATCAATGCGCAGCTGGCCGTCTACACCGGGCTGATCGAGACCGCCCGCACCAACAACCGCTCGGGCGATCCGGTCGGCTCGTCGTACCTGTCGGAAGCCTCCGAGCTGATGCAACACACCATCCTCCCCGACGCTCAGCGCCTCTACCAGGCCACTTCGGCGACCGTGGACCTTCAGACCACAGCGTCGACGCGGGTGCCGGCCCCGGTGATCCTGGTGGTGGCGACCACCGTGCTGTTCGGCGCGTTCGCACACCGCTGGCTGGCCCGGCACACCCGGCGGCGCATCAATCCCGGCCTGGTCGCCGGCGGCCTGGCGATCCTGCTGATGATCATCTGGGTCGGAACGGTGCTGGTGATCTCCACCGCGGGCAGTCGCAACGCCAAGGACACCGGCGCCGAGTCGCTCAAGGCGATCACCAACCTGGCGATCACCGCGCAGCAGGCGCGTGCCGACGAGACCCTGTCACTGATCCGGCGCGGCGACGAAGAGACCCGCAAACAGACCTTCTACCAGCGCCTCGACATGATGCAGGAGCAGCTGGAGGGTTATCTGGACCGCGGCGACGCCGTGGACAAGGCCGACCTGGCCAACGCCGGGCAGCTGCTGGCTCGGTGGCGGCAGGCCAATGACCGGATGAACGCCTACATCAGCGTCGGCAACTACCGGGCCGCCACCCAGGTAGCGCTGGGCGGCAGCGGTGATGACTCGACGCCGGCGTTCGACCAGCTCGACGCGGCCCTGGATAAGGCGCTGCAGCACAGTCGCAATCAGCTGCGCGGCGATGTCCTCAACGCCCGCCGGGTACTGTCGGTGGCCCCGGTGGGGGGCGCGGTACTCAGCATGGGTGCCGCGATCGCGGTCGCGCTCGGGTTGTGGCCTCGACTGAACGAGTACAGATGATGAAACGCCGTCGGCCCCGGCTGCTGCTGTGCGCACTGAGTGCGGCATTGGTGCTGTCCGGCCTGACCGGATGCGGTCGCACCGAGTTCGTGTCGGCGACCGCGATGCCGACGCTGCCGCCGCCCACTCCGGCCGGCATGGAGGAGCTGGCGCCCGAGGCGCCGCGCCCTCCCGACCCGCGTACCGAGGACTGCGACGCCACCGCCAGCCTGCGCCCGTTCCACAACAAGGCCGAAGCGGACGCCGCGGTGGCCAAGATCCGCCACCGCGGCCGGCTGATCGTGGGCCTGGACATCGGCAGCAACCTGTTCAGCTTCCGCGACCCGATCACCGGTGAGATCACCGGTTTCGACGTCGACATCGCCGGGGAGGTGGCCCGCGACATCTTCGGCACCCCTTCGCAGGTCGAATACCGAATCCTGGCGTCGGCCGAACGGATCGCGGCCCTGCAGAAGTCCGAAGTCGATATCGTGGTCAAGACCATGAGCATCACCTGCGGCCGACGTGAGCTGGTGAACTTCTCGACGGTGTATCTGGTGGCCAACCAGCGTCTGCTGGTGCCGCGCGACTCCGCGATCCGCCAGGCCGCGGACCTCTCCGGCAAACGGGTCTGTGTCGCGCAGGGCACCACCTCGCTGCGGCGGATCCGCAACATCACACCGGCCCCGATCATCGTTTCGGTGGTGAACTGGGCCGACTGCCTGGTGGCGCTGCAACAGCGTCAGGTCGACGCCGTCAGCACCGACGACTCGATCTTGGCCGGCCTGATGGCCCAAGACCCGTATCTGCACATCGTCGGACCGAGCATGGACGAAGAGCCCTACGGCATCGGAATCAACCTGAACAACACCGGGCTGGTGCGTTTCGTCAACGGAACCCTGGAGCGCATCCGCCGCGACGGCACGTGGAACACCTTGTACCGCAAGTGGTTGACGGTGCTGGGGCCGGCGCCGGTGCCTCCGACACCGAGGTACTCGGACTGATGGCGCGCCGCGACGATGAGGAGCGCAGCGACGCTGAGGAGCGGCGCAGCGAGCACGACGACGACGCACCGGACCAGGCCGCAGCCGAGCTGGAAGACGACGGCCCGGCCACCCAGCGGGCCGACGTGCTGGCCGAATCGTCGTCGGTACGCCGGCCGATGTCGACCCAAGCGATCTTCCGTCCCCGGGAGGGTTCGCACTCCACGGGCTCGGCCGAATCCCACGACACGACGGTGGTGCGCACCGTCGCTCCGCGACGGCGTTTGGGCGGTGGCCTGGTGGAGATCCCTCGGGTCCCCCCGATCGACCCCCTCGCCGCGCTCATGGAAAATCCGGAGGTCGCCGAGTCCAAGCGGTTCTGTTGGAACTGCGGACGGCCGGTGGGCCGGTCCACCGGAGAGGCGAAGGGCGCGTCCGAAGGCTGGTGCCCGCACTGCGGAAGTCCGTATTCTTTTCTGCCGCAGCTGAAGCCGGGCGACATGGTCGCTGGGCAGTACGAGATCAAGGGCTGCGTGGCGCACGGCGGCCTGGGATGGGTGTACCTGGCGGTCGACCACAACGTCAATGAGCGCCCGGTCGTGCTCAAAGGCCTGGTGCATTCCGGCGACGCCGAGGCGCAGGCCATCGCGATGGCCGAGCGGCAGTTCCTCGCCGAGGTGACCCACCCGTCGATCGTCAAGATCTTCAACTTCGTCCAGCACCCGGACTCCCACGGCGACCCGGTCGGCTACATCGTCATGGAGTACGTCGGCGGCCAGTCGCTCAAACAACGCCGCGGCACCCGGCTGCCAGTGGCTCAAGCCATCGCCTACATGCTGGAAATCCTTCCCGCACTGGGCTATCTGCACTCTCTGGGGCTGGTCTACAACGACCTCAAGCCGGAGAACATCGTGCTCACCGAAGAGCAGCTGAAGCTGATCGACCTCGGCGCGGTGGCCCGCATCAACTCATTCGGCTACCTCTACGGCACCCCGGGCTTTCAGGCGCCCGACATCGTTCGCACCGGACCCACCGTCGCCACCGACATCTACACCGTGGGCCGGACCCTGGCCGCGCTCACGCTGAAGCTCCGCACTCGTGACGGGCGCTACGTCGAGGGACTGCCCGACGACGACCCGGTGCTCAAGAAGTACGACTCCTACCGCCGGCTGCTGCGCCGGGCCATCGATCCCGACCCGCGCCGGCGCTTCACCTCCGCCGAGGAGATGTCCGCGCAGCTGATGGGCGTGCTGCGCGAAGTGGTCGCGCGCGACACCGGTACACCACGGCCCGGGTTGTCGACGGTGTTCACCCGTTCGCGGTCCACCTTCGGTGAGCACCTGCTGGTCGCGCACACCGACGTCTACCTCGACGGGCATGTGCACTCCCAGAACCTGACGGCCCGTGAGATCGTGACCGCCTTGCAGGTACCGCTGATCGACCCGGGTGACGTTGCCGCCCCGCTGTTGTCGTCGATGGAGCTCAGCGAGCCGGTGCAGACGCTGGATTCGCTGCGGGCGGTGCGGAACAGCTCGCTGGAATCCGACGGCATCGATTTGTCGGAGTCCATCGGGCTGCCGTTGATGGAGGTGCGTGCACTGCTCGACCTCGGCAACGTCACCAAGGCCACCAGCAAGCTCGACGAACTGGCCGAGCAGGTGGGTTGGCGATGGCGGCTGGTCTGGTTCCGGGGGGTAGCCGAGCTGCTCACCGGCGACTACGAGGCTGCCCGTAAGGATTTCACCGAGGTCCTCGACATGTTCCCCGGCGAGCTGGCACCGAAGATGGCCCTGGCCGCCACCGCCGAACTGGCCGGAACCGAAGACGAGCGCGGCTTCTACGAATCGGTGTGGCGCACCGACGACAGCGTCATCTCGGCCGCCTTTGGTCTGGCCCGCGCCCTCTCGGTAGAAGCTGACCGGACGGCAGCGGTTCGCACCCTTGACGAAGTGCCCGCCACCTCAAGGCATTTCACCACCGCGCGGTTGACCAGTGCGGTGACGTTGCTGTCGGGGCGTTCATCCAGCGAGATCAGCGAGGCCCAGATCCGTGATGCCGCACGCCGGGTGGAGGCGCTGCCGGACACCGAGCCGCGGGTACTGCAGATCAGGGCGCTGGTCCTGGGCGCCGCGATGGACTGGCTGACCGAGCACGAGGCCAGCACGAACCACATCCTGGGCTTCCCGTTCACCGAGCACGGGCTGCGACTCGGTGTGGAGATGGCGCTGCGCGCCCTGGCCCGGCTGGCGCCCACCCAGGAGCATCGCTACCGGCTGGTCGACACGGCCAATGCGGTGCGCCCGATGAGCACGTTCTAGATCCGATGGCCGTGCACAGCTGGCGTCGGGGAGCTTGCGCGCTCTCGGTGGCCTTGGCGGTCGCCGCGGCGCCGTCGGCCACCGCGACGCCGAGCGACCGGATCAACGGGGTGACCCTGTCGCAGACCACGGTCGATGGCCGCGACTACGTCCTGCGCGAGATCACCATCGAGCCCGGCGGCAGCACCGGTTGGCATTGGCACCCGGGCACGGTGTTCGGCGTCGTCCGCCAAGGCACCTTGACCCACAATCTCGCGGACTGCAGCCTCGACGGCAGCTACGGACCGGGTGCTCAGATGATCGAACCCGGCGGCCCCGAGCATGTCCACATCGGTCGCAACCTGGGATCGACTCCGGTAGTGCTGCAAGCGGTGTACCTGCTACCGCTCGGCGCCACCCTTGTCGAGGATGCGCCCGACCCCGGCTGCGGTTACGCCTGACCGGCCCCTGAGCCTGCGCCCAGCCGGCGCAGCCGCGGCTCCAAGTCGGTCTTGAACAGCTCCAGGAAGCGCCGCTGGTCGTGACCGGGAGCGTGAAACACCAGGTGGTTCAGGCCCCACTTCACGTAATCGCCGACCTTCTCAACAGCCTCATCCGGGTCTGAGGCGACGATCCAGCGCTTGGCGATCTGCTCGATCGGTAGCGCGTCGGCCGCTTTCTCCATCTCGATCGGGTCGTCGATGGAGTGCTTCTGCTCGGCACTCAGTGACAGCGGCGCCCAGAAACGGGTGTTGTTCAACGCCAAGTCAGGATCGGGGTCGTAGGAGATCTTGATCTCGATCATCTTGTCGATCGTGTCGGCGTCGCGCTCCGCGATGGCCGCGCCTTCCAACACGGCCGGCATCAGCTTTTCGGTGTAGAGCTCCTCGCCCTTGCCGGAGGTGCAGATGAAGCCGTCACCCACGCGCCCCGCATACTTCGCCACCGCCGGCCCGCCGGCCGCGATGTAGACCGGTACGCCCGACTCCGGGACGTCGTAGATCGAGGCCCCCTTGAGCTTGTAGTAGTCGCCGTCAAAGTCCACCCGGTCACCACGCCAGAGTTCGCGCATCAGGCGCACCGACTCGCGCAGGCGCCCGAACCGCTCCTTGAACTCGGGCCACTCGCCGGTGAAGCCGGTGGCGATCTCGTTCAGGGCCTCTCCGGTGCCGACGCCCAGGAAGATCCGCTGCGGGTACAGGCAGCTCATCGTCGCGAAAGCCTGCGCGATGACGGCCGGGTTGTACCGGAACGTCGGGGTCAGCACGGAGGTGCCGAGCTGGATCTTGCTCGTACGCTCGCCGACCGCGGTCATCCAGGCCAGCGAGAACGGGGCGTGCCCGCCTTCGTGGCGCCACGGTTGGAAGTGGTCGCTGACGGTGGCGCTGTCCATGCCATGCGCTTCGGCGGCTACGCCGAGTTCCACCAGTTCCCGCGGCCCGAACTGCTCTGCCGATGCCTTGTACCCGAGTTTTAGTTCCGCCATTCCACCTTTTCTACTCTCCCGCTGCCTTTCTAAACTCACGGGCATGGGTGAGAAGCTCGTCGAACTCGTTCCGGTGACCGAGCGGGTGTACTTGGCCCGCGGCGAAGCCGTCAACTGGCTGCTAGTCACCGATGACACCGGCGTCATGTTGATCGACGCCGGCTACCCCGGTGATCGCACCGACGTGTTGGCGTCGCTGGGCGCCCTCGGCTACCACCCGGCCGACGTGCGAGCGGTGTTGCTCACCCATGCCCACGTCGACCATTTCGGTGCGGCGATCTGGCTCGCCAAGACGCACGGCACCCCGGTGTACTGCCACGCCGACGAGGTCGGCCACGCCAAACGCGAGTACCTGGAGCAGGTTTCACCGCTGGCGCTGGCTCCGCGCCTGTGGCGGCCGAGCTGGGCGCTGTGGAGCGCGCACGTGGTGCGTAGCGGCGGCCTGAACCGTGAGGGCATCCCGTCCGCGCAGCCGCTGACCGGCGAGATCGCCGCCGGACTGCCCGGGCAGCCCGTCGCCATCCCCACCCCGGGCCACACCCGCGGGCACTGCTCTTATCTGGTCGATGGCGTTCTGGCCAGCGGAGACGCGCTGATCACCGGCCACCCGGTGTTGGCCCACAACGGACCGCAACTGCTGCCGGCGCTGTTCAGCCACAGCCAGCAAGACTGCCTACGCAGCCTCAGCGCCCTGGCTCTGCTGGAGACCGAGGTCTTGGCACCCGGCCACGGCGATGTCTGGCATGGGCCGATCAAGGAAGCCGCCGAGGCCGCAATCGACCGTGCCAGCAAACATTAAGGTCACGATCGGATAAGCGCTGATCCTGGCGATTAAGAGCGGGTCTTAATAAATCGCTCCGCACTTGTGGAGTGATTGCCGCCAAAAGGTTCGGCAAGTACAGAAGCGGTGGCCGCGAGGGTCGATGGCTGTGCCCCAGGACACATGGCGTGCACTCCGGCCGCGCGTACCTTGGGCTCCGGACGGGAATTGCATTCACAACCCGGAAGGAAAACCACCATGTCGAAAGCCCATGGCTTCACCATGATTCGCCGACTCGGCCTCGGCGCCGGACTCCTGGGCGCTACTGCCGCCACCCTGGTCATCGCGCCGTCGGCGTCGGCGGCACCGGACTGCAGTCCGGCCGGGGTGTCCGGCACGGTGAACTCCGTTACCGGTTCAGCCCAGCAATACTTGGCCGCTCACCCCGGCGCCAACGCGGTGGTGAATCAGGCCATCAGCTCCCCGCGGCCGCAGGCCGCAGCCGACGTGCGCAGCTACTTCACTGCCCACCCCCAGGAGTACTACGAACTGCGCGGAATCCTGGCGCCTATCGGTGAGACCCAACGGCAATGCCAAACCACCGGACTTCCGCCCGAGTTGGCTTCTGCCTACGCCGAATTCATGGCGGGCTGAGGCCGGCCGGTCAGATCCGGGTGGCCGCAACGTAGCGGATAGCCGCCGGCGCCCCGTCGAGTTCAGGATCGGAAAGCCGGGGCAGCCGGGCCGCCGCGAACAGGTCGGCAATACCGGATTGGGTTGTGGTCCAGCCGCTTTCGGTGAGATGCCGAACGACATCGGTGTGCTCTCCGGAATAGAACGGTCCGGGCCCGGTCAGGCTCAGACCGCGTCGGCGCCACCGCTCGACGAGCGATTCGTGGTGCACAGCCTGCGGCCGGCTCGGCGGCACCGCGTGATCGGCGGCGAGCCGGCTGCCCGGGGCGCTGAGCTGGGTAACCCCGTCGAGCAGACGATTCTGTGCGTCCGAGGGGACGTACCAGACCAGCAGCCCCTCGATGACCCACACGGTGGGCGCGGCGGCGTCAAAACCCACCCGCCGCAAGGCCGCCGGCCAATCGCCGCGTAGGTCGACACCGACCGCGCGCCGGTTGACGCTCGGCGTGGCATCCCAGGCTCGCATCGTGGTGGTCTTGAAGTCGACGACGTGGGGGTGGTCGACCTCGTAGACGATGGTCTCGGCGGGCCACCACAGCCGGTAGGCGCGGGTGTCCAGCCCGGAGCCCAGGATCACCGCCTGGCGGATGCCACCGCGGGCAGCGTCGGTGAAGAACGCGTCGAAGAAGTGGGTTCGTGCCGCGGAGAACTCCGCAAACCGGGGAAATCCCCCGTCTTTGCCGAGCCGGCTGATGTCCAGGTCCCCGTCGGCTACCCGAATGCAGAACTCCAGGCCGACCTTGTGCACCAACGGCGCCGCGAACGGGTCGCTGATCAGATCACGCGACGCGGCCGCGGCCCGTGCGGCCGCCAGCACCGTGGCAATGACACCGGCACCGCTGGCCAAGCTCCCGGCGTCGTCCTGCTCGTTCGGCGCCGTATTCATGGGTCCCCACCGCGGCGGCACGGCGTCAATGCATCCTTCTGCCGGCCGGTGCGCCGTGCACCACCGCCCGGACCTCGTCATCGATCCCGCTGGCCGCGGCGAACAGCATTTCGTCGCCGGCCTGCAACTCCTCGGTCGCTCGGGGCAGGATCACCCGGTCACCACGCTGCACCGCGACCAACGCGGCGCCCTCGGGCAGCACGATGTCGCAGACCCGCCTCCCGATCAGCGGGTTGTCGTCGGGCAGGGTCAGTTTCGTCAGGCTGGCCTGACCGCGCCGCAAGCCCATCAACGGCACCAGATGGCCGACATCGATGGCGCCCTCCACTGCGGCGACCATCGCCCGCGGGGTGGAGACGGCCACGTCGATACCCCACTCTTCGGTGAACAGCGGCTCGTTGCGGGCGTTGTTCACCCGGGCCACTACCCGGGCCACTCCGAACTCCGCTTTCGCCAGCAACGCGGTAGCCAGGTTGGCCTTGTCGTCACCGGTGGCAGCGATCACCACATCACAGATCTCGATTCCGCATTCCCGCAGCGCACTCAGCTCGCAGGCGTCGGCCAGCAGCCACTCGGCTTCCGGGACGGTCTGCGGCTGGTAGTGCGCCGGGTTGCGCTCAATCAGCAGCACCCGGTGGCCGTCGCCGATCAGTTCTCGTGCGACGGATCGCCCCACCGCGCCGGCGCCGGCGATCCCGATGCGCATGATGGCTCCCCTCATCCCCGGGCTGCCGCGGCCGCTCCGGGCGTAACACGGTCGTGACAGCGCTACTGATTTACTGACAGATAACACGAACCCGCTGACTTTGAGCGAATCACATGGGCGGGTCCGACCGCCACCAACAGCCCGAACGGGGATCAGATGAGCCTGGAACAGCTCTACCTGGCTCTGTTGATCGGGGGCCTGGTCCTGCTGGCCAGCATCATCGCCACCCGCGCGGCGGATCGAGTCGGGTTGCCCAGCCTGTTGCTGTTCCTGCTGGTCGGAGTGGTGATCGGCAACGACGGGCTGGGCCTGGATTTCTCCGATGTGCAACTGGCCAGTGACCTGGGCACCACCGCGTTGGCGGTGATCCTGGTGGAAGGTGGTTTGACGACCCGGTTCGCCAACATCCGCCGGTTGCTGGCGCCGGCGGCCGTGCTGGCCACTGTCGGCGTCGTGGTCAGCATGGCGGTGATCGCGGTGGCCGCGCACCTGCTGCTGGGCATCAGTTGGCAATTGGCGTTCCTGCTGGGTGCGATCGTCTCACCGACCGACGCCGCGGCGGTGTTCTCCATCCTGCGGGTGCTGCCGCTGCCCAGACGGGTGGCCGGCCTGCTGGAGGCGGAGTCCGGTTTCAACGACGCGCCGGCGGCGATCGTGGTGCTGATGCTGAGCACCACGCCGTTGGTGATCGACCCGGTCCACGCCATCGGCGGGGTGTTCTATGAGCTGATAGCGGGCTCGGCGATCGGCTTGGTCGTCGGGCTACTCGGCGCGATGATGCTGCGTCGGGCGGCCTTGCCGGCGTCCGGCCTGTATCCGCTGGCGACGTTCGGGCTCGCCATGGTGGCGTTCGCGGCGGCGGCGTCGTTGCACTCCAGCGGATTCATCGCCGCCTACCTGTCTGGTGTGGTGCTGGCCAACTCCGGCCTGCCGCACCGCGCGGCCATCCGCTCCTTCGCCGAAGGGCTCGGCTGGCTGGCGCAGATCGGGCTGTTCGTGTTGCTGGGCCTGCTGGTGAGTCCGAGTCAGTTGTCCGGAGAACTGATCCCCGCGCTGATCATCGGGGCGGTGTTGCTGCTGTTGAGCCGGCCGTTGTCGGTGGTGGCGTCGCTGATCTGGTTCAAAGTGCCCTGGCGAGAACAGATCTTCCTGTCCTGGGCGGGACTGCGTGGCGCGGTTCCGATCGTGCTCGCAACATTCCCGATCGTCGAGGGCGTCCCGGACAGCTACCGCCTGCTCAACATCGTGTTCATCCTGGTGGTGGTCTACACCGTGGTGCAGGGCCCCAGCCTGGGCCTGTTCGCGCACTGGCTGCGGCTGATCCCGCGCGACGCCACCCGCGAGATCCAGGTCGAGGCGGCGCCGCTGGACGTCTTGGAGGCCGAGCTGCTGACGATGACGGTGCAGCCGGGGTCGAAGCTGCACAACGTCTCGGTGCTGGAACTGCGATTGCCCGACCCGAGCGTGATCACCCTGATCATCCGCAAGGGCGACACCTTCGTCCCCCAGCCCGACACCCGGATCACCGTCGGCGACGAGCTACTGATCGTCACCACCAGCAAGACCCGCCTGTCGGCCGAACGTCGACTACGGGCGGTCAGCCGGCGCGGCAAACTGGCCCACTGGTTCGACGAGTACGGCGACAACGAGTAACCCCGCCTGCGTTGACTCTGCGCTGAGGGCGGGGGCTACTCGCACTTTTGCGCCCTGGACGCAGAGTCAACGGGAAAAGGCGAGCAGCGGGATCGCCATCTCGGCCGGGGTGAGCCCGCCGTGGAAGCCGACCAGTTGCGCCGTCTGCGGCGGCTCGTGGTCGGTCGCCAAGATCGCGGTGTCGCCGGTACAGGTCACCACGACGTCGCCGATGCGTGCCAGATGCCCGTCCCGCACGGGTCCGAACACCCCGGAGGCAACGGCCTGCTCGCGGGTCTGCACCAGGGCCCGCTTGGCCAGGCGTTCCGTCCAGGCCGCCAGCACGTCGGACGTGGCACCGGGCTCGGTGTGCAGGTAGCGCACCCGCGGCTCGCCGGCGACCACCCGAATTCCGGCGCGCAGCACCGGATCCGCGTCGAGGTCGATCCGGGACTCCTCGGGCACGTTGAGCCCACCGTGGTCCGCCGTGACCAGCAGCGCCGCGTCGCGGGGCAGTTCCTCGAGGAGATGACGCAGCAGCGCATCGACCTTGGCGGCCGCGGCGTGCCAGTGCGGTGAGCCGATCCCCGACACATGCGCGGCGTGGTCGAGTGCCGCGGTGTAGCCGTAGACCAGGCCCGGCGAGGCCAGCGCCGCGACGACCCGCTGGGCGTAGGGCTCCCCCTTTGCCACTGGGCAGAATTCCGCGCCTCGGTAGGCGGACTCGGTCAGCCCGCTGCCGATGAACATCTCCGGCAGCACGGCACGGGCAGCCACGCCCGCGTCGTGCAGCCGCTCGAACCAGGTGGGCACCGGCTGCCAGCGCGCCGGCGGCGGCTCGTCACCCCAGAAGATGTGCGTGAGCACCCGATCGGTTCCGGGCACATTGACGGTGAAACCCAGCACGCCATGCTCGCCCGGCGCTACGCCGGTGCCCAGCGAGACCAGGCTGGTCGGCGTGGTGGAGGGGAACGTGCAGGACAGTTCGCTCAGGTGACCGGTGGTACCGGCCAGCACCGACGCCAGCAGGGGTGCGTCCTGGGTCAGTTGCGGCAACAGGTGATAGCCCAGCCCGTCGACCAACACCACCGCCACCCGCTGCACGTCACCGACGCGCTCGCGCAGACCGAGCGTGTCGATCGCGCCCGGAACTCCTAGCAGTGCGGCCGACGACGGCAGGATTTCGCAGATCGAACCGGGCACCGGTTCAGCCTGCCATCCATCGGCGCAGCGTTGCCGCCGAGGCGCTAGTTAGCGCCTTCGCCCTCTCTCGGCAGATCGGCGCCGGGCTTGGCGGCGCTGGTGTTCGACTTGACCTTGTTGTTATTGCCGCCTGGGGCACCGGAGCCGTTACCGCTACCGCCGGAGCCACCGCCACCGTTGCCGCCGCTGGGCATGCTGAACTTCGGGAAGCCGTTGGAATTGTTGGAGTTCTCGGAGTTCTCGGAGTGGTGCTCGCCGTCCGCGGGGGTCGGGGTGGTCTCGCCCGGGGCTCCCGAATCGGTGTCGGAGGGCGCGCCCGGATTGACCTCGGCCGGCGAACCCGCGGTCGCCGGTTCTGGACTGAACTGCCCTGGCGCGTCGTGCAACACCTGATCGAGCTGTGCCAGCGGGTCCTGAAGGACGCCGGAGGCGTCCAGATCCAGCGAGCCCGCGGGAATGTCGGCAACATCGACCGGGTCGGGACCGGCGCTGGCCGCACCGATCAGCGTGTCGAGCAAGTCGTCGAGGTCGGCGTGCGCCGCCGGTGCGACCAGCAAGCAGAATCCCGCGGACACAATCGTCGCCGTCACGCGGG
The DNA here is from genome assembly GCF_045310815.1 of Mycobacterium sp. SMC-19. Classification (NCBI taxonomy): domain Bacteria; kingdom Bacillati; phylum Actinomycetota; class Actinomycetes; order Mycobacteriales; family Mycobacteriaceae; genus Mycobacterium; species Mycobacterium sp. SMC-19. The sequence goes on from NZ_JBJIAM010000006.1 coordinate 21,327, forward strand.
CAACCGCGCGCCGCCCTCGGCCTAGGCCGCCACCTCGGGGACCGCTCATCCGCCCAGACCTTCCTCGAAAACCTCGCCCGTCGATGCTCCGCTCGGGCGAAGACGAACGTAGCCGTTTCTCCCTCAATTGGGCGACCCCAAAGCCCTGTGAATAACAATGTTCAAGGACCGTTCACTTTCCGTCACCACTCCAGTCACCGCGCTCAGAAAACACGGCATTTCCCCTGGTCGAGCCCATAATTGAGACCGGCGTCACAAAGGCCGGAACCTAATACACGGCAAATAATTCAGCGATCCACATAAAAGGTCCCCCGGTTCCTATCCTTTATTGAAGTTCGATCACCTTCGGGGCAATAAAATCAGCGCGATCGATAAATCGGGGCAACGCTGTTCAAGGCGTCCCTGCGGCGAACCACCCCTGCGCCGACACCTCGCGGGTTAGCGTTCGTGAGGTGGACATTCCCCCGATCGATCTCGGCTCCTGGATCTCCCGGCGGGCCGCCGCAACGCCGAACCTCCCGGCCATCACCTACGGCGAAAGCACTTGGACCTACCGAGATTTCGCGAATCGCATCGACCAGCTGGCGGCAGAACTGGCCGCCGGCGGCATGCAGCGCGGGGATCGGGTCGGTTACGCGGGCCTGAACCACCCGGACTTTCTGGTCACCCTGTTCGCGGCCGCGCGAATCGGCGCCTCTTTCGTGCCGCTGAACTGGCGACTGACCGCCGACGAGCTCGGCTACATCCTGAGCAATGCGCAGGTCCACACCCTGATAGCCGACGCCGAGCGCGCGACGGTGATCGATCCGGTGCGCACGCAGGCCGGGCTGCGCCGGGTGATCGCGCTGGCCCCGACCCCGGGCTGGGAGGTGCTCGACGAACTGCTGGCCGGGCGGGCGCCACTGACCGACCCGGTGTTCGCCGCGCCGGATGACGTCGCGGTGATCATGTACACCTCCGGCACCACCGGGCACCCCAAGGGCGCCATGCTCACCCACGCAAACCTGTTCTGGAACAACGTCAATGCGCTGCTCACCTTCGACACCAGCCAGAACGACGTGTCGTTGGTCTGCGCTCCGCTGTTTCACATCGGTGGGCTCAACGTCACCACGCTGGTGACCCTGCAGAAGGGTGGCCGGATCGTGCTGATGCCCACCTTCGATCCGGCCGAAGCGTTGCGGCTCATCGCCGACCAGCGGATCACCACCATGTTCGGGGTGCCGGCGATGTTTTTGTTCATGAGCCAGCGGCCGGAGTTCGCCGAGACCGACCTGTCCAGCGTGCGCAGCTTCGTCTGTGGTGGCGCGCCGGTGCCCGAGCCGCTGATCCGCCGCTACGCAGAGCGCGGTATCCCGTTCGCGCAGGGCTACGGGCTCACCGAGACCGCCCCGCTGGCCTTGGTGCTGCGCACCGATGAGGTCGGCGTGAAGATCGGTGCCGCGGGTAACCAGGTGCTGCCGCTGTCTGATGTGCGGCTTGTCGATCTCGAGAACCAGCCGGTGCCCGCCGGCACGCGCGGAGAGATCTGTGTGCGGGGGCCGCAGGTGATGGCCGGCTACTGGCGAAATCCCGACGCCACCGCGGCGGTGATCGACGCCGAGGGCTGGTTCCACACCGGCGATATCGGCCAGGCCGACGACGACGGTTATGTCTGGGTGCTCGACCGGGTGAAGGACATGGTGATCTCCGGCGGCGAGAACGTCTATCCAGCCGAGGTCGAAGACGTGCTCTACGGACACCCGGCTGTCGCCGAAGTGGCCGTGCTGGGCACCCCGCACGCGAAGTGGGGCGAGGCGGTGACGGCCGTGGTGGTCCTGCGGCCGGGCGCCACGTTAGAGCTCGATGAGCTACGCGACCACGCCAGGGACAAGCTCGCGGCGTTCAAACTGCCGATCCGGCTGGAGTTCGTCGACGCCCTACCCCGAACGCAGTCCGGGAAAGTGGTGAAGTACCAGCTCCGCGACGTGCTTTCGGACCGACCAGACGGACAGTGACCTCACAGATTCCTTCAAGGTGATCCGCAGTCATCTTCCAGTGGACTGCGGACTTTGTTAAGTTACGGTAAATTCCGGATCTGAGACCCCTAAATCTGGTTCGGCGTTACGGCCGCGACCGCTGCACCGAGAGGCACCTGATGTCGCGCCAGCGCAAATCCGTTGCACCCCAACGCCGTCACCGCACATTGGCAGCAGGCGCCGCGCTGGCACTGGGGCTGAGCCCCCTGGGATTCGCCCCGACCGCCAGCGCCGATCTGGAAGACCTGTTCGACCCGAGCTACTGGTTGGACCCGACCAGCTGGTTCGAGCCGGGCGATGTCGGCAGCGCGGTTTTCGACCCCGATGCCCTGGGCCTCGGGGATCTGTCGACCTGGTTCGACGGTGTGGGAGCGGCCGACTTCAGCTTCTCGGCGTTCAGCTTCGATGACTTCACGCAGAGCATCTACCTGGATCTGCACGCCGGCATGCAGGACTGGATGTCCAGCTCGTTCGGGCAGCAGTTCGGCGATCTGATCAACCCACTGTTCGCCTCCGACTCCGTGTGCGGGCTGATCTGCAATGGTCTCGCCGGCACCGAGGACGACCCGACCGGCGGCGGCGGTGGCTGGCTGTTCGGCGACGGCGGCGCGGGCTATGACTCCGATGTGGCTGGCCTGGCCGGCGGCAACGGGGGCGCGGCAGGCTGGTTCGGCAATGGTGGCGCCGGCGGTATCGGCGGCGCCGGAGCCGACGGCGGCGACGGCGGCACCAGCGGGACGCTGATCGGTATCGGCGGCGCGGGCGGCGACGGCGGCGCGGGCCTGGCCGGTGCGAACGGCGGCAACGGCGGCGACGGCGGCGACGCGACCGGAAAGTGGTTCTCCTTCGGCGGCGTCGGCGGAAACGGCGGGGCCGGCGGCGACGCCTTGGACGGCACCGGCGGCAATGGAGGCCTAGGTGGCAACGGCGGTTCCCTGGCCGTGGCCGGTAGCCCCGACAGCGGCGTCAAGCACAGCGGCGCCTACCTCTTCAAGATCGGCGGCGAGGGCGGTAACGGCGGGGCCGGCGGTACCGGGCTGACCGGCGGCGAAGGCGGTAACGGAGGCAGCGGAGGCTTCTCAACATCTCAGGTGCCCGGGGTCGTCGGCAGCTCCGGCGGACAGGGCGGCGCCGGCGGCGACGGCGACACCGGGGGTGCAGGCGGAAACGGCGGAATGGGTGGCGGCGCCACCTCCGTCTTCGGCCTGACCGGCGGTAGCGGCGGCCTGGGCGGCGCCGGCGGAGCCAGCGACGGTGACCAGGCCATCGGCGGAGCCGGTGGCGCCGGTGGTCAAGGCGGTACCGTCGTTGGGATCTTCGGCGGCGCTGGCGGTGCGGCCGGCAACGGCGGCGCAGGTGGAGCCGCGACCGGCGACGACAGCATCGCCGGTGCTGGAGGCACCGGCGGCGCCGGCGGCATTGCCATGACGACGATCTTCAGTGGCACAGGCGGCGCCGGTGGAGTCGGTGGCGTCGGCGGCGCGGTCTCCGGCGTCGGCAGCGTCGCCGGTGCAGGTGGTGACGGCGGCACCGGCGGACTTGGCAGCATTCTTGTCGGTGGCCTCGCCGGCGCGGGCGGCACCGGCGGAACAGGCGGCGCCAGCACCGGTACCGGTGGCATCGCGGGCAACGGAGGCGACGGCGGCAGTGCCGGTTCGCTGGGCAGTGTCTACGGCTCGCCCAGTCAGTGGGGTGCGGCCATCACCCAGCTCGCCGCCCTCACCGGTAAGTCCACTGAGGAACTGCAGGCCCAGCTCGACAGGCTCGCCGAACTATCCGGGAATCCGCTAGCTAACTTGATCTCGGCCAGCAGCATTTTCGGCGGCAACGGCGCCGACGGCGGTGCCGGTGGAACCGGGGGCATGGCCAGCGGCGCCGACGGTCTCGCGGGAGACGGCGGCCATGGCGGCGACAGCAGCGGCGGTGGCATGTTAGGTGGCGCGGGTACGCCCGGTAATGCTGGTGCAGGCGGTAACGGTGGCAACGCCAGCGGCAGCGGTGCCGTCGCCGGCAACGGCGGTACGGGCGGCAACGGCGCCATAGCCTCGCCGATCGGCGGCAACGGCGGCGTCGGCGGCGTCGGCGGTGCGGGTGGCAACGGCTCCGAAGGAGCGTTGGCCGGCTACGGCGGTAGCGGTGGATCCGGCGGAGCCGGCAGCCCGTTCAGCGGCAGCGGTGGTGCCGGCGGTGCCGGGGGTGCCGGGGGCACCAGCGGCGGCGGTTTCGCCGGCCAAGGCGGCGCCGGGGGTGCCGGCGGCACCGGCTTGGGCGGCCTGTTCAACAGCTTCAACAACCCCGGCGGAATTCCCGACACATCGCCCAGCGGCGGTGCCGCCGGTGGTGGTGGCGGCGGTGGCGGTGGTGCCGGAAATGCCGGCAGCGGTGGTGACGGTGGCGCCGGCGGCGCAGGCGGCATGTCCAACGGTGGCCAGGGCGGCACCGGCGGTGCCGGAGTCGACGGCGGCACCGGCGGCAGCGGCGGCACAGGCGCCGCGGGCAGTGGCACCAACTACGTATCCGGTGGGGTCGCCGGCAGCTCCGGCGGCAACGGCGGTGCCGGCATCGGTGCAGGCAGCACGGGCGGCAACGGCGGCACCGGCGGAGGCAGCACCACCGTTCAAGGTGGCACCGGCGGCAACGGCGGCACCGGGCTGGATGGCGGCACCGGCGGCAATGGCGGGCAGGGCGGCAACGCGGGCACCAGCGGCTCCGACCACACCACGCGGGGTGACGACCCGGCCGACACCACCACCCAACCCGGCGGTACCGGCGGTGCCGGCGGCAAGGGCGGCGCCGGAGGCACCGGCACAGCGGCCGCTAATGGCGGCGACGGCGGCGCCGGTGGCAACGGCGGCAACGGCACAGACGCCACCGAGACCGGCCCCGGCGGTGCCGGCGGCGCGGGTGGCGCCGGCGGCACCGGGGGCCAGATCGGCCCGAACGGCGACGGAAGCGGCGGCATCGGGGGCAACGGCGCCGACGGCGGTGCGGACGGCGTGGCTGGCGAGGCCGGCGGAACCGGCGGCAATGGCAGCGCCGACGGAACCCCGGGCGCGCCCGGGACGCCCAGTGCGACTTCCGACAGCGCAAGCTGACCTGATCCACGCCACCCTCCAGGTGGCAGGATGAACGGATGGCAACCGGTAGCACCGCGCCCTTCGACCCGATCGATCCGCTGAGCCTGGACACCCTGCTCTCCGACGACGAAATCGCGCTGCGCGACACCGTCGCCAAGTTCTGCGCCGAACACGTCATGCCGCACATCGCCGAATGGTTCGAGATCGGCGACCTACCGGCGCGCGAACTGGCCCGGGAGTTCGGCAAACTCGGGCTGCTGGGCATGCACCTGGACGGTTACGGCTGCAGCGGGGCATCGGCGGTGCATTACGGATTGGCCTGCGTGGAGTTGGAAGCCGCCGACTCCGGCCTGCGCTCCCTGGTGTCGGTGCAGGGCTCGCTGGCCATGTACTCGATCTACAACAACGGTTCCGAAGAGCAGAAGCAGCAGTGGCTGCCGGGCATGGCCGCCGGTGAACTGATCGGCTGCTTCGGACTGACCGAGCCCGACGTCGGCTCCGATCCGGCCGGGATGACCACCCGGGCCAAGCGTGACGGATCCGATTGGGTTCTCAATGGCCGCAAGATGTGGATCACCAACGGCTCCATCGCCGACGTCGCGGTGGTCTGGGCGGCCACCGACGACGGTGTCCGCGGTTTCATCGTGCCCACCGACACCCCGGGGTTCACCGCCAACACCATCCACCACAAGCTGTCGCTGCGCGCCTCGATCACCAGTGAGCTGGTGCTCGACGACGTACGTCTGCCGGCCGAGGCCATGCTGCCCAAAGCCCGCGGCGTCAAGGGCGCATTGGCCAGCCTGTCCGAAGCGCGCTACGGAATCATCTGGGGCGCAATGGGTGCGGCCCGCTCGGCCTGGCAGGCGGCCCGCGACTACGCCACCCAACGCACCCAGTTCGGCAAGCCGATCGCCGGCTTCCAGCTCACCCAGGCCAAACTCGTCGACATGGCCCTCGAACTACACAAGGGACAGTTGCTCTCCCTGCACCTGGGCCGGCTCAAAGACAGCGCCGGGCTGCGCCCCGAGCAGGTCAGCTTCGGCAAGCTCAACAACACCCGCACCGCGTTGGAGATCTGTCGCACCGCGCGAACCATCTTGGGCGGCAACGGGATATCACTGGAATACCCGGTGATTCGGCACATGGTCAACCTCGAGTCGGTGCTGACCTACGAGGGCACCCCCGAAATGCATCAGCTGGTGCTCGGCCAGGCCTTCACCGGCCTCGGCGCCTTCCGCTAAGACGGGCCGGGACCGCGCGGTCAGGAACCGGTAGCCGCGGGCGGCCCGTCGTCGCCGGGCTGGCCCGGCTGACCGGGTGTGCCGGGCGTCCCCGTACTGCCACCGTTCGCGCTTGTCGGGCCGGGCTGACCGGGCTCACCAGCGGCACCGCCCTCGGCGCCCGTACCACCGGCTCCACCGGTGCCGCCATCGCCGCCGTTCCCGCCGGTCGGGTGACCATCGGAGCCCGTGGTCTTAGCGCCCCCACCGACTCCACCGTTCCCGCCGGGACCGCCGTTATTGCCGGTCCCGCCTTCACCGCCGGTTCCGCCGGTGCCGCCCGTCCCGCCGGTAGCGGTGCCGCCCTCGCCGTGCGACGTCGCGTCTCCGCCTGCTCCACCGTCACCGCCGGCACCGCCGACCGGACCGGCCGCCCCAGCGGCGGTGCCTGCGCCCACGCCGCCCTGGCCACCGTCACCGCCGGTGGCGTTTCCGCCGGAACCGTTCGCGGTGGCCTCACCACCGGCCCCGCCGACTCCGCCGTCGCCCATCGTCTGACCGCCGACGCCACCGGTGCCGCCTTGGCCACCATTGCCGCCGACCGCCGTCCCGTCCGAACCGTTGGCGGTGGACTCACCGCCGGCGCCACCGACCCCGCCGTTGCCACCGATGTCCGAACCCACGCCACCGACGCCGCCATTGCCGCCGTTACCGGCGGTGATGTCACCGCCCGAGCCGTTCGCCACGCCCACGCCACCGGTACCACCGGTCCCGCCGACGCCGCCCGCACCGAACACCGAACCCATGCCGACGCCGCCGGCACCGCCGTCACCACCCAGCGCGCCGTCCAACCCGGTGCCACCGGTCCCACCGGCGCCGCCGACGCCCATCAGCGTTCCACCGGCGCCGCCGTCCCCGCCGATACCACCGTCGGCCCCGGCACCTCCCATGCCGCCGTTGCCGATCATTCCGGCGTCTCCCCCGACCCCGCCGATGCCGTCCGCAGAGGTGCCACCGGCACCGCCGTCACCGAACCACAACCCGCCGTTTCCGCCGGCCGCCTCGGCCAAGGTGCCACCGTCGACGCCGTCAGCGCCGTTGCCGATCAAGAACTGACCGGCCAGCGTGTTGATCGAGTTGTCGACGAACTGACCCAGATCACTGGTGATCCAGGCCTGTTCAAAGCTGTGGATCATGTCGTAGGTGTTCGCGTCGACCGGGAAGATGCCGAACAGACTGTCAGCAGTGGCCTGAAGCGACGCGTCGGCGCCGGACGTACTGGCGTCGGCCGAGCCGGCCAGCGAGTTCATCGGGGCGGCCAGTGCATCCCAGTCGAAGGTGGTCGTTCCGGTATCTGCGGCCGGCGCCGCCCAGTCGGCCGGGGTGAACAGGTCCATCAGCCAGTCCAGCTCGTCGGCATGGGCCGTCGGCGCTGAGGAAAGTGAGCTGAGGCTGACCGCCGTGAACGCCGCCGCGGCAGCTCCGGCACCGAGGCTTCTCACGAAAAATTGACCGGACATCTGCACATTTCCCCCTACGTGCTGACCGAACACGCAATGTTCTGTCGGGATCGTCGGCCTGCGGCACTGCAGGTCTTTTGGTGGCTCACGGGCCTGTCATACCCCCTGCCCGGAATCTGGCCAGACTATCCCACTACCGGTATGAACGGAACCCGTAAACAACAGGCCCGCAATGGAATTCGATCTATCTCGATGGAGGGGAGTCGACATCCGATGCATCCGGTATCGACTTAGGGCGCGATCTTCGCAGAAGGGGGACCGCCAGCCCGGGTTCATCAACGATCGGCCAGGACCGAGGGCCGATGACGGCCGAATAATTCTCACATGGCAGGCTTGTGAAAATGACGAGTCGCGAGGTTCTTGGGCAACAGGCGGCGGCATTCCTGGCGCTGCACCAACCGGGCAACCCGGTGTTCCTGCCAACGGTGTGGGACGCGTGGTCGGCAAAGCTGGCCGCCGGCGCCGGTTTCGCCGCGCTGACGATCGGCAGCAAGCCGGTCGCCGAATCTCTGGGCAAGACCGACGGCGAAGGTATGTCGTTCGCCGAAGTCCTGGACCGAGCACGCCTGATCACCGCCGCGGTCGATGTGCCGGTGTCACTCGACATCGAGTCCGGCTACGACCAGTCCCCCGACCGCCTGGTCGACGGCCTGCTGGACGCCGGTGTGGTCGGGTGCAACATCGAGGACACGGTGCACAGCGAAGACAAGCGACTGCGGTCATCGTCCGAGCACGCGGAGTATGTGGGCGCGCTACGGGAGGCGGCCGGCCCCCATCTGGTGATCAACGCCCGCACGGACCTGTTCCTGCGCAAAGACGGTGACGACACCGACCGCATCGACCGCGCCATTGCGCGGCTGACCGAATGCGCACACGCGGGAGCGGATGTGCTCTACCCGGTCGGTTTCCACGACGCAGAGACACTACGTGTCCTGGCCACCGCCCTGCCGAAGCCGGTCAACGCGCTCGCCGCACCCGACACCGCCGACCCTGCCTCGTTCGGACCGCTCGGCATCGCGCGGATCAGCTTCGGACCGCTGTTGCAGGTCGCCCTCGGCAAGCACGCCAATGAGGTCCTGGCCCGCTGGGCCTGAGCGCAGCCTTCCCGACCGTCGACACCGAATTTGACACCTGTTAAGTTCGTCGTCGTGGACAACATTCGCGGTAAGACCATCGCCATCACCGGCGCCGCCCGTGGCATCGGGCTGGCCACTGCCACCGCCCTGCTGGCGCGTGGCGCTCGCGTCGTCATCGGCGACCGTGACGTCGCGATTCTCGACAAAGCGGTCAAGCAGCTGAGTTCGGGCGGCCAGGTCAGCGGCCACCCCCTCGACGTCACCGACCGCGAATCATTCTCGGCCTTCCTGGACAAGGCCCGCGCCGACGGCGACGGCCACATCGACGTGCTGATCAACAATGCCGGCGTCATGCCGGTCGGGCCGTTCCTGGACCAGACGCAGGAGACCATTCGCTCGGCGACCGAGGTCAACTTCTACGGCGTGCTCAACGGCTGCCAGCTGGTGCTGCCCGAGATGATCAAGCGACGCAGCGGCCACATCATCAACATCGCCTCGATGGCCGGGATCGTCGCGGTGCCGGGCCAAGTGCTGTACGCCGGAACGAAATTCGCCGTCGTCGGCCTGAGCACCGCGATGTCCGATGAGTTCGCCCCGCAGGGCGTCTCGGTCTCCGCCGTGCTACCGACGTTCACCAACACCGAATTGATCTCGGGCACCTCGCCGTCGGCGGCGCAGAAGCCGGTGGAGCCCGAAGACATCGCCGCCGGGGTGATCAAGGTGCTCGACAAGCCCAAGACCCTGGTCTCAGTACCCGGTTTCGGGCGTCGTGCCGCGATCATGGCAACCCTGCTCCCGGATCGGGCCCGTCGCTGGCTGAACAAGAAGACGCAGAACGACACCGTGTTCCTGCAGTTGGACACCGCGGCCCGCAAGGCGTACGAGGATCGCGCGCAGCACGCCACCGGCGTCGTCGAAGGCGACTGAGCGACCGGCGCTACGCCAGCGCCTGATCCAGGTCGGCGATCAGATCGTCGGTGCCTTCGAGACCGACAGAGATACGCACCACCCCGTCACCGAGGCCGATCGCGGCGCGCCCGTCGGGCCCCATCGCCCGGTGGGTGGTGGTTGCCGGATGGGTGATCAACGACTTCGCATCCCCCAGATTGTTGGAGATGTCGATCAGCTTCAGCTTGTCCAACAGCTCGAATGCACGCTGCTTGGCGCCACTTTGGGGGCCGTCGAGTTCGAAGGTGATGACGGTGCCACCGCCGGACATCTGTTTGCGCGCCAGATCGTATTGCGGGTGCGACGCCAAGAAGGGGTAGCGAACCCAACTCACCGCCGGATGCTGCTGGAGGAACTCCGCGATCTTGAGCGCCGCGGAGTTTGCGTAGTCAACCCTAATGGCCAGCGTTTCAAGACCTTTCAACAAGATCCACGCGTTGAAGGCGCTCAGTGCCGGTCCGGTGTGCCGCATCAGGGTCTGCACCGGTCCGTCGATGTAGTCCTGGTCGCCCAGGATCGCCCCGCCCAGGACCCGCCCCTGCCCGTCCAGGTGTTTGGTGCCCGAATACACCACCACGTCCACCCCAAGCGGTAGGCCCCGCTGCAGTAGCGGGGTGGCGAACACGTTGTCCAGCACCACTTTCGCGCCGGCGGCGTGCGCCAGCTCAGTGACCGCGGCGATGTCCACCAGGGACTGCATCGGGTTGGACGGCGTCTCGAAGAACACCGCGTTGGTGGGTACCGACAGTGCCTGCTCCCACTGCGTCAGGTCCTCGCCGTCGACGAACACGGTTTCCACGCCCCAGCGCGGCAGGATCTCGTTGCAGATCACGAAGCAGGATCCGAACAGGCTGCGCGCGGCCACCAGACGGTCGCCGGCCTTCAGCAGCGCGCCGAGCGCCACGAACACCGCCGCCATGCCGCTGGCAGTTGCGAACGCTGCCGGAGCCCCTTCGATCAGGCGCAGCCGTTCCTCGAACATCGACACCGTCGGGTTGCCGTATCGCGAGTAGACGAACCGGTCGACCTCCCCGGTGAACGCCTGCTCGGCAGCGGCCGCCGAGTCGTAGACGTATCCCGAGGTCAGGAACAGACCCTCGGCGGTCTCCTCGAAATGGGTGCGCAGCAGGCCGCCGCGCACCCCGATGGTTGCCGCGCTGACATCGTCCGGCAGCGGTTTCGGGATGCGGACGGAGCGGGTCGGTTCCGGCTCGCTCATGACTGCGTCCAGGGCAGTCCGACGGCCCGCCACCCGGTACCACCCCGGTGGCCGTGCTCGTCGAGGTTGCCCTCGAAGCCGTCCAGCACGTTGTAGGACGGCGTCAAACCCAGTGCTGTACCGGCTTCGGCGGCCCCGATGGAGCGGTTGCCCGAGCGGCACAGGAAGATCGCGGGCCCGCTGGCGACGCGCGCCGCCAGTTCGCGGGAGAAGTCGAGATTGGGTGTCCCGTCGGAGTGAACCCACTCGATGCAGATCACGTCGCGGCCCAGACCGGACACATCGGGCAGTCCGACGAAGCGCCATTCGGCGTCGGTGCGCACGTCGATGAGCGTCGCCGCCGAGTCATCGCGCAGTATCGTCCAGGCCTGCTCAGGGGTGATATCTCCCGCGTAGCTCACCTGCGGAAGTCTCCCACCTCCGGCCGGGTTCACGCCATGGGGGTTCACGGCCAGAGCTTGCCCAGAACGGTCGCCACCTGCGCCGCACGGTCGCGGGCAACCACCACGTCCGGCCCGGTGGCCAGCGCCAAACCCAGCCGCCGGCGGGGGTGCCCCTCGTGGTGGGAGAACACCACCGCATCACTTTCAGTCACGCTGAGTGCATCGGCGACCACCGCCACGCTGTCCGGTGTGGCCTCGGCCGCGGAGCCGGTGCGGCGGCGCGAGTAGATGAGCCGGGCGGCGCCGGGCGAGACCATGATGGTGTCGGTCGCCAGTCCGAGGATCCCGCGCGCCTGCAGCTCAAAACCGGAGAGCCGTTGCGTGCGCAACGTCAGCAGCGTGGCGTCGTACGGGCGCACATCGACCCCGGCGAAATACACCTCATCGCCGTATACCAGCAGCTCCACTCCGAACAACCCGCGTCCACCGAGGGCGCGAGCAACCCGCGCGGCGATCGACTTGGCCGCATCCAGCGCCACGGCGCTCATCGGGTGAGGTTGCCAGAACTCCACTGTCAGTTGCCCGTTCGGCTCCTCGACACTGCGGTGACCGATCGGCGCGCAGAAGTCCAGCGCCGGTCCGTCCGGACCGTCACGATGGACGGCCAGCAGGGTGACCTCGCTGTCGAACTCCACCACGGTCTCGGCCAGCACCCGCGGCGGCATCTCCGCGACGCTTGCCGCCACTGCGCGCTGCCACGCGGGTTCGATGTCGCTGTCGCGGACCATCACCGAACGGCCCTCGCCGAGCGCGCCGCCCACCGGTTTGACCGACATCGGGTAACCGGCCCGCTCGGCCACCGCGCGCAGCTCCTCGACCGAGCCGGCGAACCAGAACGGCGCGGTGGGCAGGCCCAGCTCGTCGGAGGCCAGCCGCCGCATGCCCTCGGGGTCTGCGGCCAACCGGGCCCCGCGGATCCCGGGCACCACTTGGGTGAATCCGGTGTCAACGGAGTCGGCCAAGGCATCGGTGGCCACCACCTCGGCGGCGACCACCACGAACTTCGGCTGCAACCATCGCAGAGTCGCCGCCAGTTCGTCCTTGTCACTGAGATCGACCACCACCGAGCGATCGACGACGCCGTGCAACGCGCCGTCGGCGTAGCGGTCGACGGCGATCACCTCGGCACCGAGGCGCTGCAGCGCCGTCACCAGCTCCCGCCCGAGATCACCGGACCCCAGCAACACAACCCTGGTACGGCTAGGACCGTCGGCGGACAACCGGTCGGTCGCAAACTCACCCGCCTCGCCGTTCACCGCCCCACCCTCCCCGCGCCACGGCAATGTTGCATGCTGCTCCAGGATAGGGGTGAAAGCGAACGGAGGTGCAGCGACGGTGAACGCCGCACTGTTGGGCCCCCTGGTGGCCGCAGTGCTGGTCGCGGCCATCGCACGGCACCGCCAGCTGTCCGCGCCGCTGGTCCTGGTGATCACCGGCCTGCTGGTCGGACTGATCCCCGCGGTGCCGGAGATCGTCCTGCGGCCCGAGCTGGTGCTGTTCGTGATCCTGCCGCCGCTGCTGTGGTCGGCCGGTTTGGAAAGCTCCGTGATCAGCATGCGCCGCAACAAGCGCCCCATCATCCTGCTGGCCGTCGGACTACCGCTGGCCAGCACCATCGCCGTCGGCGTGGTCGCCTACTACACCGTGCCGGCGCTGACCCTGGCCGCCGCACTGACGCTGGGCGCGATCGTGGCGCCGCCGGATGCGGTGTCGGCCACCGCCATCGGCCGTCGAGTCGGATTGCCGCGTCCGATCATGACGCTGCTGGGCGGCGAGAGCCTGCTCAACGACGCGACCGCCCTGACGGTTTACAAGGTGTCGCTGGCCACGGCGATCGGCGTGGCGACCGGCTGGGGAATGGGTCTGCTGACCTTCGCACTGGCCGCGGTGGGCGGCGTGGCGGTCGGCGTGGCGTTCGGAGCAATCATCGTGGTCATCCGGGCCCGGTTGACCGATCCGGTGGTGGAGAGCGCGGTCGGGCTGCTGGCCCCGTTCGTCATCTACCTGGCGGCCGAAGAGATCCACGGCTCTGGCGTACTCGCGGTGGTGGTCGCCGCATTGATCCTCGGGCAGCGCTTCACCCGCGCCCATTACGCCACCCGCCTGCAGGACCAGGCCGTCTGGCGTGCCGTGCAACTGGTGCTGGAGTCGTTGGCGTTCCTGCTGATCGGGCTGCAACTGCCGGCGGTCGTGCAGAACATGCAGGGCGTGCGCTTCTCAACCCTCACGGTTGCGTCGCTGGCGGTGTTCGGGACCCTGCTGGCAGTGCGGGCGCTGTGGGTGGTGATCTTCGCCTACGCCCCCCGGATGCTCTCGGCGAAGGTCCGGCAACGCGAATCCGCACCGACCCCGGGTCAGGTGTTCGTGCTGGCCTGGGCCGGCATGCGCGGTGTGGTGTCGCTGGCGGCCGCATTCGGTGTGCCGCTGACAACGCTGTCCGGAGAACCGTTTCCGGGGCGTCCACAGCTGGTGTTCTTGACCTTCGTGGTGGTGGTCGGCACCCTGCTGCTGCACGGGCTGACGCTGCCCTGGGTGATCCGCCACCTGGGCGTTCCCACCAACCAGGACCACGCCGATGCGATAGCCGCGGCCGCCGCGCAGGACAAGGCGGCCCTGGCCGCGGCCCAACGGCTCGACGAAGTGCTCGCCTCGACCGAGCCGTCGCCGGCCAGCGAGCGCGCCGCCGACGCGTTGCGCGGCCTGAACACCCGGCGGCGCAACGCGGCTCGCGAGCGGCTGCGACGTTTCGACCCCGACCACGACGACAGCGACGAGACCGCCGCCGCGGCGTTTCGCCGGCTCCGGCTGGAGATGCTGGCTACCGAGCGGGCGGCGCTGATCCATGAACGCGACATCGGCCGCATCGACGACCAGGTGCTGCGCACTGTGCTGCACCGGCTGGATCTGGAAGAGGCGACACTGAACCTGGACTAGCGGGCCTGGCACATCCGCATACAGTTGGTCCCATGAGCGCGCTGACGTCACCGAAGACCTACACCGGCCTGGCAGCCTTCCAAGCCGCCGACGCAGTGCTGTGCGCCATCCCGGTGCCCTACATCGCCAAAGCACTCGACACCGTGCAGGTCCCGCAAGAGATCCGGCCGGTCCTGCCGATCGTCAAAGCCGCTTCCGCGGTCGGCCTGCTGTCGGTGCACCGGTTTCCGGGCCTGGCACGGCTGACCACCGCGGCGTTGACGTTGTATTTCGTCCTGGCGGTCGGTGCGCACATCCGGGTGCGCGACAGCATCGTCAACACCGTGCCGGCCGCGTCGTTCCTGGCCCTGTTCGCGGCGATGACGCTGCGCGGGCCGCGCCGAGACGGCTGAGCTCAACGGCGCCGACCCGCCGCGCCCGGCTCCGCAGCGCTTGCGATCGACGCTAGGGCTGCCCCGGAAGCAGTCGCACCATCAGCCCCTGCGCCTCGGCCAGCACGGTGCCGTCGGAGTCGGTGAGCTCGGCGGTGATGAACGCCTTGCGCCCCTCGGCCTTGTCGATCCGGCCGTGCACCAGCAGTGGGGTGTCGATCGGGGTGACCTTGCGGTAGTCGACATGCAGGAATGCCGTCCGGCTGATCGGGCGGTTCGCGGCGTGCACCACCATCCCGAACATCCAGTCGAACAGCAGCGGCAGCACGCCGCCGTGCACCGCGGAGTTGCCGCCCACGTGGAAACGGCTGAACGATCCCGTCATCGAGACGCCGTCGGCCTCAAACCGGCTGATCCGCCACGGCGGCAGCAGCAGGCTGCCCATGCCCGGCATCGACGGTGCCCGCCCGGCCGGGGCGACGCCCGCGGGTGCCAGGTACTTCTCCAACAACCCGACCAGCGCTTCGACGCGGTCAGCGGCGTCGTCCCAGGTGGCGTCGTCGGGGTCGGTCGACACCGCCAGGTCTTGCAGGCGCCGCATGGTGGTGACGAACCGCTCGAAACCAGGGCTCGGGTCGACGACCCCGTAGTCGGGGAAACCGCCGTGGTTGGCGTAGTCGGGATCGGTGGCCGGGTCGTCCGCGCCGGCCAGCGGCTGTCCCTCGCTCACGCGCCGCCGCCCCTCACGACGTCGCGTCGCACAATGGTCTGCTCGCGTCCGGGACCGACCCCGATGCACGAGACCTGGGCGCCGGCGATCTCCTCGAGCCGTGACACGTAGTCGCGTGCGTTGGCGGGCAGGTCCTCGAAGGTGCGGGCCCCGGAGATGTCCTCCCACCAGCCCGGCAGTTCCTCATAGATCGGCTCGGCACGCGCAAATTCTTCCTGGGTCATCGGCAGCTCGTCGGTGCGCTTGCCGTCGACGGTGTAGCCGACACAGACCGGCACGGTCTCCAGGCTGGAGAGCACGTCGAGCTTGGTCAGGAAGTAGTCGGTGATGCCGTTGACCCGGGTGGCGTAACGAGCGATCACCGCGTCGAACCAGCCGCATCGCCGCTGGCGCCCGGTGGTCACCCCGACCTCACCACCGGTCTTGGACAGGTATTCGCCGTAGGAGTCGAACAGCTCGGTGGGGAAGGGCCCCGAGCCGACTCGCGTGGTGTAGGCCTTCAGGATGCCCAGCACCGTGGTGATGCGGGTCGGTCCGACGCCGGAGCCCACCGCCGCGCCGCCCGCGGTCGGGTTGCTCGACGTCACGTACGGGTAGGTGCCGTGGTCGACGTCGAGCAGGGTGCCCTGCGAGCCTTCCAGCAGCACGTTCTCACCGCGGTCCAGCGCGGCACCCAGCAGCAGGCTGGTGTCGGCGATGCGGTGCTTGAAACCCTCGGCCTGCTCCAACAGGTCTTCGAGCACCTGTTCGGGTTCCAGTGCCTTGCGGTTGTAGATCTTGACCAGCACCTGGTTCTTGAAATCCAGGGCGGCCTCGATCTTCTGGGCCAGCGACTCGTGGTCGAGCACGTCGGCGACCCGGATCCCGATCCGCGCGATCTTGTCCTGGTAGCAGGGCCCGATGCCGCGACCGGTGGTGCCGATCTTCTTGCTGCCCATGTAGCGCTCGGTGACCTTGTCGATGGCCACGTGATAGGGCATCAGCAGATGCGCATCGGCGGAGATCAGCAGCCGCGAGGTGTCCACGTCACGGCGTTCCAGGCCGGCCAGCTCGTCGAGCAGCACCCCCGGATCGACCACCACACCATTGCCGATGACGTTGGTGACGTGCGGCGACAAGACCCCGGACGGGATCAGGTGCAGCGCGAAATTCTCCCCGGTGGGCAGGACCACCGTGTGGCCGGCGTTATTGCCGCCCTGGTAGCGCACCACCCACTGCACTCGTTCACCGAGTAGGTCGGTCGCTTTACCTTTGCCCTCGTCGCCCCACTGGGCGCCGATGACGACGATTGCCGGCATGGAATTCTCGCTAACTGTCTTGGCTTACTGTGGTCCAGCCGGTGACTGAGCCTATCTGAAGAGATTCACAAGGAGCGTGTTGAACGCCACTAACGGCACCAGGAGCCTGAAGAGGCCGCCCGAAACCGCCGTCTTGCTGTTTGCCGGACGGCCACTGCCACGCCCCTTGCGGGGGCTGCCGACAGTGCCGGTCGGCGACACTACGGGCGCCGGTGACCTGGATGCCGCCATCGCCCGTTATCGCAGGTTGGTGGTGGTAGGCGGCGACGCGGAGCTGGCGCAGACGTTGACCCGGCTGCTGCGCACCGACCGGCTCGACGTCGAGCTCGGTTACGCACCGCGACGGCGCACGCCGGCCACCGCGGCCTACCGGCTGCCGGCCGGGTGGCGGGCCGCGCGGCGGTCCCGGCGGGGTACCGCTGCGCCAGTGCCACTGATCCGCGACGACGCCGGCACCGCCCTGGTGGGTGTTGGCCGGTGGCTGCCGGTGGACGGCGCCGCCGTGCTGCGCGGTGAGGGAATCGTCGACGACGCCGCCCTGTTCGACGGCGAGGTGAGCGCGGTGCTGATCGAGCCGATGGGCACCGCACCGGGCGTGCGCGCCGGCGTCCCGGACCGGCGCGGCCGGGTACGACGCTGGGTGGCTGGGCGCGCGGCCCAACTGGGCACCACCGGTGCTCTGGTGGTGCGCGACGGCAGCTACAGCAGCCGGACGGTGAAGCGGTCTACCTTTTATCGGCACATCGAGGACTGGCTGCTGGTCGGCTAGCTTCTACTGCGTGAACGTGCATCCCCTACGCGGCCAGGCGGTACGGCCCAGCCCGGTGTTCCTGGCGCTGGTGGCCTTGACCGCCCTGGGTGGTGTGTTGGCGTGGCGGGCCGGTGAAGAGATCCGGCCGCTCGCCTACGCCGGGGTGTTCGTGTTCGTCATCGCCGGCTGGCTGGTCTCGTTGTGTCTGCACGAGTTCGGCCACGCCTACACCGCCTGGCGGTTCGGTGACCACGGCGCGCAGATGCGCGGCTATCTGACCCTCAACCCGCTGCGCTACACCCATCCGGGGCTGTCGTTGGTGCTGCCGATGCTGTTCATCGTGCTGGGCGGCATCGGCCTACCGGGCGGGGCGGTCTTCGTGCAGACGTCGTTCATGACGCCGCGACGGCGCACCCTGGTCAGCCTGGCGGGTCCGGCGGCCAACCTGGTGCTGGCCGTGCTGCTGTTGGGCGCCACGCGAGCCTTCTACGACCCCGCACACCCGGTGTTCTGGTCCGGGGTGGCGTTCCTGGGCTTCCTGGAGCTGACCGCGGTGGTGCTGAACCTGCTGCCGATACCGGGGCTGGACGGTTATGGGGCGCTCGAGCCGCACCTGAGTCCGGCGACCCGCCGCGCCGTGGCGCCCTTCCAGCAGTGGGGCCTGCTGGTGCTGCTGGTGTTGTTGCTTGCCTCGCCGGTGCTGAACCAGAAGTTCTTCGCACTGGTGTTGTGGTTCTTCGACCTGTTCGACGTGCCGCGGCTGTTGGTGTCGTGGGGTCTGAGCCTGACGCAGTTCTGGAGCACCTGGTTCTGAGTTCCCGGCCGTGATCCCGGCGGGCGTGAACCCGACTTCACGCCCGGCAGCGGGCCAGTCCGCCTATATTCACCTCCCATGGGCGCCGGTCACGATCACCGTCACACCGACTCCCGCCTGTCTCGCATGGTCGTCGGCGCCGCCATCCTGAGCGCCTTCTTCGTCATCGAACTGACCACCGCCATCACCATCAACTCGATGGCACTGCTGGCCGACGCGGGCCATCTGCTGACCGACCTGGCCGCCCTGTTCATGGGGGTGGCGGCGGTGATGCTGGCCCGGCGCGGCAGTACGTCACCGTCGCGCACCTACGGCTGGCACCGCGCCGAGGTGTTCACTGCGGTCGCCAATGCGGTGCTGCTGATCGGGGTAGCGACCTTCATCCTCACCGAGGCGATCCGCCGCATCGGCACGGCGCCGGACGTGCCGGGTGTACCGATGGTCGTGGTCGCCCTGGCCGGGCTTGCCGTCAACATCGGCGTCGCCCTGCTGCTGCGTTCGCAGTCTGCCGAGAGTCTCGCGGTGCGCGGCGCGTACATGGAGGTGGTCGCCGACACCGTCGGCAGCGTGGGCGTGCTGATCGCCGGCGTGGTCACCCTCACCACCACCTGGCCCTACGCCGACGTGGTGGTCGCGGTCTTCGTCGCGCTGTGGGTGTTGCCGCGCGCGTTCGCGCTGGCTGGGGCGGCACTGCGGATCCTGTCGGAGGCCTCACCCAGCCACATCGACGTAGCCGAACTCCGCGCGGCGCTCGCCGCCGTCGACGGCGTGACCGACGTGCACGACCTACACGTGTGGACGTTGGTTCCGGGCCAGGACATGGCCACCGCCCACCTGGGCACCAGCGCCGACACCGGGCGCGTACTGGCCGAGGCTCGGGCTGTGCTGGCCGCTCGCGGGTTGACCCACGCCACCGTGCAGGTGGAACCTGCCGGGCAGGGTGGCCGCTGCCCACTCGGCTGCTGATGCCCTAGCGGGGGTCAGCTCAGGCCCAGCGGCGAGCGGGCGGTGTGGTCGCAGTCGTCGAGCAGAGCCAGACAACGCGTCACCTCGTCGGTCTCCCCGATGCTGTCGGCGGCACGCGCCAGCGCGGCCACACACCGCAAAAAGCCCCGGTTGGGTTCATGCGCGTACGGCACCGGCCCGTAGCCCTTCCACCCGTTGCGGCGCAGCTGGTCCAGGCCCCGGTGGTAGCCGGTGCGTGCATACGCGTAGGCGGTGACCGCGTTGCCCTCGGCCAGTGCCGCTTCGGCCAGCGCCGCCCACGCCACCGAGGCCGCCGGATGCGCGGCCGCGACAATCGCGGGGTCCTGGTTGGCCCGCAGGCCGGCCTCGGCTTCGGGGTCGCCGGGCAGCAAGATCGGATCGGGCCTGAGGAGATCACCGGTGAGAGTCACATCGTCCATTCTGCCGTGCCGTCCATGGCCAGCCACTCCAGCAAGCCGGCGCCTCGCTCAGTAAACTAGCGGCAGCCGATCCGAAACAGCCGGCGGACATTGGAGGATCAGCCACTCATGCCAAACCCACCGGAACCGGATGCCACCGAGCCGACCGACGACGCCGCTCCCACGGAGCAACCCGACGGCGACGATCAGGTCACCGAGATCCAGCCCGTCACCTCAGCGGACGACGAGACCGCGACGGCCATCCTCGCGGAAACACCCGCGGAAGCCGACGCCGTCACCGAGGTGATCACCACCGAGGCCACGCCCCAGGAACCCGGGCCCGATGGATCACCGGAGCGCCGGTTCACCGCACCCGGGTTCGACGCGGGGCACACCGAAGTCATACCGTCGGTGGGCGATGCGGACACCGAACTGATCGCCCAGCAAAGCGATGACGCGGGAAAGGCCATCCCGCAACAGATTCCGGCTCGGGTCGGCGGCAAACTGCCCTCTACCGTCTCCCGCAGCTGGGGCTGGGTGATGGCGGTGATCCTGATCATCCTGGCGCTCGCGGTCATCGCGGTGCTGGGCACGCTGTGGCTTACTCGCGACACTCGGCAGGCCGCCTCGCAGGAAGAGCACGTCCGCGCCACCATTCAGAACTTCGACGTCGCCATGCAGAACGGTGACCTGGCCGCATTGCGCAGCCTGACTTGCGGCGACATCCGCGACCGCTACGTCAACTACGACCAAAAGGCTTGGGACGACACCTACCGCCGGATTGCGGCAGCCAAGCAGTACCCGGTGGTCGCCAGCATCGACGAGGTGGTGGTCAACGACGGTCAAGCCGAAGCCAACGTCACCGCCTTCATGGCCTACGAGCCGCGGGTCCGCTCAACCCGCAGCTTCGACCTTCAGTTCCGCGACGACCAGTGGAAGATCTGCCAGTCGCACGGCAGCTAGCACGCTTCGTTGACTCTGCGCCTACGGCGGGGGTTACTCGAACTTTCCCGCCGTGGACGCAGAGTCAACGACTCAGGCCAGGCTCTTGCCGGCGCTGTGCAGGTCGTTGCAGGCCTCGATGACGCGCTCGGTCATGGCGGCCTCGGCCTTCTTGAGGTAGCTGCGCGGGTCGTAGACCTTCTTGTTGCCCACCTCGCCGTCGACCTTGAGCACGCCGTCGTAGTTGGTGAACATGTGCGCGGCCAGCGGGCGGGTGAACGCGTACTGGGTGTCGGTGTCGACGTTCATCTTCACCACCCCGTAACGCAGCGCCTCCTCGATCTCGGACTTCAGCGAGCCCGAGCCGCCGTGGAAGACGAAGTCGAACGGCTTGGAGCCGTCGGCCAGGCCCAGCTTGGCGGACGCCACCTTCTGACCCTCGGCCAGGATGTCCGGGCGCAGCTTGACGTTGCCCGGCTTGTAGACGCCGTGCACGTTGCCGAAGGTGGCGGCCAGCAGGTACTGGCCCTTCTCACCGGCGCCCAGGGCGGCGACGGTCTTCTCGAAGTCTTCGGGCGAGGTGTAGAGCTTCTCGTTGATCTCGGCTTCCACGCCGTCCTCTTCACCGCCGACCACGCCGATCTCGACCTCGAGGATGATCTTGGCGGCCACGGCCTGGGCCAGCAGCTCCTGGGCGATGTCCAGGTTCTCGTCGATCGGCACTGCCGAGCCGTCCCACATGTGCGACTGGAACAGCGGATTCTCGCCGGCCTTGACGCGCTCGGCTGAGATCGCCAGCAGCGGCCGCACGAAGCCGTCCAGCTTGTCCTTCGGGCAGTGGTCGGTGTGCAGGGCCACGTTGATCGGGTACTTGGCGGCGATCACATGGGTGAACTCGGCCAGCGCCACCGCACCGGTCACCATGTCCTTGACGCCCAGGCCGGAGCCGAATTCGGCGCCGCCGGTGGAGAACTGGATGATGCCGTCACTGCCCGCGTCCGCGAAGCCCTTGATCGCCGCGTTGATGGTCTCCGACGACGTGCAGTTGATCGCGGGGAATGCGTACGCGTTCTCCTTGGCGCGGCCCAGCATCTCGGCGTAGATCTCGGGGGTGGCGATGGGCATGGGAACTCTCTCCTCTGAGCTGTCCGAAACTGCCCTCGAGTATCGCAGGGGCGGTTTCACCGGTGGCCCCCGGTATGTTGGTGCGTCATGAGCACCACCGCGGTCGCGATGCCGGGCCTGCTGGACCCGATGTATTGGCTGGGTGCCGGGGGCATCTTCCACGGCGCCGTACTGCCGGCCATCCTGGTGGTGGTCTTCATCGAGACCGGCCTGCTGTTCCCGCTGCTGCCGGGCGAATCACTGCTGTTCACCGGTGGCCTGCTGGCCGCCAAGGGGCTGGCCCCCGACATCTGGATCTTGGCGCCCGCGGTCGCCGTGGTGGCGGTGCTGGGCGATCAGTGCGGCTACTTCATCGGCCGGCGGATCGGGCCGGCGCTGTTCAAAAAGGAAGACTCTCGCTTCTTCAAGAAGCACTACGTCACCGAGTCGCACGCGTTCTTTGAGAAGTACGGGCCGTGGGCGATCATCCTGGCCCGGTTCGCGCCGTTCGTCCGGACGTTCGTGCCGGTGGTGGCGGGAGTGTCCTACATGCGCTACCCGGTGTACCTGGCGTTCGACATTGTCGGCGGCATCCTGTGGGGCGCCGGGGTGACGACGTTGGGGTACTTCCTGGGCAACGTGCCGTTCGTCCACGAGAACCTGGAAAAGATCATCCTGGTGATCCTGTTCGTGTCGATGATCCCGGCGTTCATCGCCGCGGCGAAGGCCTACCGCAGCCGCCGCGCCCCGTCTGTCGACGCTGACTCTGCGCTCACGGCGCAAAAGTCCGAGTAGACCGCGCCCTCAGCGCAGAGTCAACGAGCCGGCGGGCCGGCCGCGACGTTGTGCGCAGCCTCCATCAGCATCCAGCCGCCCAACTGCACCGACAGGTCCCGTTCGGGGATCTCGGACTCACGCACCGCACCGGCGATGGAAGTGGCCACCGCGCCGTCGGCCCGGGGCACCTCGGCGATCTGGTCCCAGGACGCCCCGAACAACGGCAGCCCGTCGACCGATTGCCGGTAATCCCACGCCGATTTCGCCGACGACAGCACCAGTTTGCCGGCGGTGTCGCGCGCCTGCGCGTCGGCGGCGGACTCGCCCGGCAACGCGGTGGCGACCAACGCAAGGTAGCGGGCGGTGATCCCGGCGAACAGCCCGCCGTCGCCGCCGCCGGCGCCCTTGATCACCCCGCCCGGGGCCATCTGCTTGCTGACCGCGGCCACCAGCCGGTGCACGCGAGCGGCGTGCCGCTGCGCTCCGGTGCGCGCCGCCAGTTCGGTCTCCAGCCCGAGCACCACGCCTTGGCAGTAGGTGTACTCGGCGCGCACCAGCGAACCCTCCCTGATGCCGTCGAACACCAGGTCGGTGTCCGGGTCGATCAGGGTGGCGTCGATCCAGTCGCCCATCTGCTGGGCGCGCTCCAGCCACCCGGGCTCGCGGGCCAGAAAGATCCCGGCCGGACCGTTGGCGGGGGCGTTGAAGAAGGGGGGCTCGGCGTCCTTACGCTCCTTCCTCCATGGAATGCCGCCGCCGGCTTCGGGCATCCATGAGTCAGTCAGCTCGCGGGTCAGGGTGCCCAGGGCACGGTGCCGGTCGAGGCCGGTGACCAGGCAGGCCCGTTGGATTGCCAGCGCCAGCCAGGCCATGTCGTCGTAGTAGGCGTTGGTCCAGCGGCCCACGTTGCGCAGACGGTGCGTGCGGATCTGCCGTTTGATCCGGGTCACCCGTTCGGGTTGCGGGTCACGCAGCTGGGCGTCGACCAGGCAATCGATCAGGTGCGCCTGCCACCAGTAGTGCCAGTGCGGGGCGCGCCGGATCGGCGGCCAGGCGACCACACCGAGCTGGGTGCCTGGCAGATGCCAGAGCGACTTGAGATGCCTCGCGATGACGGCAGCTTCGGCGCTTTCGGCGCGATTCGCCCAGAGGAGATCCATAGCCGTTGATCCTGCCCTACCAGGCCTGATCGAGGTGGCCATGACGGCTGATCCAGGCGTGCATCACGATCCCGGCGGCCACCCCGACATTGATACTGCGGGTCGAGCCGAACTGGGCGATGGACACCGTCAGGTCCGCGCCGGCACGAGCCTGGTCGCTGATACCGGGGCCTTCACTGCCGAACACCAGCAGACAGTCGACCGGCAGGGCGGTCTGCTCCAGGCGCACCGCCCCGGCCACGTTGTCCACCGCGACGACGGTGAGCCCCTGCTGGGCAGCGAATTCCAGGAGATCGGCGGCTGTTTCGTGATGGGCCAGCCGCTGGTAGCGGTCGGTGACCATGGCGCCGCGCCGATTCCAGCGCCGACGCCCGACGATGTGCACGGTGTGCACGGCAAACGCGTTGGCGGTGCGCACCACCGAACCGATGTTGGCGTCGTGCCCGAAGTTCTCGATCGCGATGTGCAGCCGATGCCGGCGGCGGTCGATGTCGGCGACGATCGCCTCGCGGGTCCAGTAGCGGTAGGCGTCGACGACGTTGCGGCGGTCACCCTCGCGCAGCAGTTCCGGGTCGTAGCGGGCGTCGCTCGGCAGTGGCCCCTGCCAGGGTCCGACGCCGTTGGCCGGCGAGAACCACTCGGTAGGGCCCGGCGGTTCAGCGAGGCTCGACGGAGGAGAGGCGAAGCTGGGACCGCCGCATGAATCGGGCTGGTCCGACGGCTCGTTCACGAGGTGGTCCACACGGCGGCGTGCGTACCCACCACCGACACCGAGGGGTAGAGCAGCGCGGCGTTGATCTCCCCGTGCGTGCACAGCGAGGTCGGCACGTGCACCGAGTTCAGCGACGCCTCCGGCAGGATCAACACCGACGACCCGGCCGCGACGCAGTCCGCCCCCAGCCCAGGCATCGGCGTCGACGGTCCGGCGATCAGCATCAACGGTCCGCCACGCGCCTGGGCGTCGTCGCGGTACTGCGTAGCCACCGCGTCGACGGACAGGTTCAGCACCATATAACCGTTGCCGGTGAATGCCTTTGGGTCACCAAGTGCCGTCGGTGCCAGCGGCACGCCGTCGGCCCGATAGGCCGCCACGCCCTGCGCGGTGAGCAGCAGACCGGTGTCACCGGGGTTGACCGGCGCCAGGCCCACCGGGAACGCGGCAGCGTAGGCCACCGTCGTGTCTTTGATCCGGTCGGCGGGCGAGTAGACATACACCCCGCGCACCGCACTGCGCTCCTTGAGCGGACCCAGACACACGGTCCCGTTCAACCGGTCGGATTCCTTGCCCGACAACGGTGTCGGCACGAACTCCCCCAGCAGTTTGCAGCTGCCCACTCCGGTGACCTCGACCGGGTGCGCGGGCGTGCCGTACACCCCGAACCGCAGATCGCCGGCCGCTGCGTGTCCAGCGTCGGCGTCGGCGACCTGGGCCTTGACGTCGATCAGCGCGTAGTCAAGCTCCCAGCGCAGGTTGGACAGGGTCATCTGCCAGCCCAGAACGGTGATCTCCGAACCGATTCGGGCGCCCTCGGACCCGAAGGGGCCGGTCGGGCCGGAGCCCGAGCAGGCCGCGACGCAGGTGACGGCCAACGCCGATATCAGCGCGATGAGTCTCCGCACGACCGTCCTCGGGGTGTTCAGTCCAGGCCCAGCTCGGCCAGGCCGAGCACACTGCGGTACGGCACGCCCTCGGCCTCGATGGCCTCGGCCGCGCCGGTGGCACGATCGACCACGGTGACCACTCCGACGACGTGTCCGCCTGCCTCACGCACGGCGCGCACCGCGGTCAGCGCCGACCCACCGGTGGTGCTGGTGTCCTCCACCACCAGAACCGGTTGGCCGGCCACGTCGAACCCTTCGATAAGGCGTTGCATGCCATGGGCTTTCACCGACTTACGCACCACGAATGCATCGATCGGGCGGCCCGCGGCGTGCATGACGGCGGTCGCCACCGGGTCCGCACCCAGGGTCAGGCCGCCCACGGCGGCGTAGTCCCAGTCATCGGTGAGTTGGCGGACCAACCGCCCGATCAGGGCGCCGGCGCGATGGTGCAGGGTGGAACGCCGAAGGTCGACGTAGTAGTCGGCCTCGGCGCCCGAGGACAGCGTCACGCGGCCGTGCACCACCGAAAGCTGGCGCACCAGCGCGGCGAGCTCATCGCGTTCGTCGTTGTTAAGTGCGGCCACGGCCCCTCCCGAACGTGTTGGTCAGCGTCCGCGACAGCCCGCGCGGAATGAGCCGACTGGCGCCTACCAATGTCTTGTATTGCAGACCCGGAACGCTGACCACCTCGCCGCGAGCGACGTCGGCCAGACTGGCCGCGACCACGTCGTCGACCTCCATCCACAGAAACGACGGCAACGTGGCCATGTCGATCCCGGCGCGCTCATGGAACTCGGTGTGCACATAGCCCGGGCAGACCACGTGGATTCCGACGCCGGTGCCCTGCAGGCCGCCGGCCAGTCCTTCGGTAAACGACACCACCCAGGCCTTCGAGGCCGAGTACGTCGAACCGCGTCCGGACAGCAGCCCGGCGACGCTGGCGATGTTGATGACGGTGCCGGCGCCTGCCTCGACCATCGCGGGCAGCGCGGCTCGGGTCAGCTGCATCACCGCGGTGACGTTGACGTCCAGTTGCGACTGCAGCAGGGCGGGGTCGGCGGTCCAGAACTCACCGGACGTGCCGAACCCGGCGTTGTTGACCAGCACCCGCACCCCGGCGCGCAGCCGCTCGGCCACTGTGGCGCGGCCGGCGGCGTCGGCCAGGTCGGCGGGCAGCACCTCGACGGCACCGCCGTGGCTGCCACGCAGTTCGGTTGCCAGGGTCTCCAGGCGCTCGACGTCGCGGGAGACCAAGACCAGGTCATATCCGTCGGCGGCGTAGCGGCGGGCATAGCCGGCGCCCAACCCCGAGGTGGGCCCGGTGACCACGGCGACGGGGCGAGACATGCCCGTCAGAGTAGCGAAGCCGGCGGTGCCGGCCGTCGTCGGATGTCAGCGCTGATAGTGCGCGGTCTGGCGTCCGTTGCGACCGCCGGGTGCGTGCAGCACGTCCGAGGAACTATCTCGGCTCGTCCGGCGGCGCTGCTGCGGCTCGGCGGCCGAGGCGGCGTTGCCCGGTGCCGGCGTGGCAGCTCGCGGCGCCGACGGAAGCTGCTCGGCTTCGCTGTCGTCCGCCGCCTCCGCGGCACTCGCCGACGAGCCCAGCGGACGGCTGGGTTGGCCGTTGCGGCGGCCCGTTGCGGCGGCAGCGGCTTCGGCGGGCTGGCGCCGCGGGTTCGGCGGCAGCACCCGCAACAGGTCGTTGAACTGGCGGACGCTGCGCAGTCCCTCGTCCCACTGAGCGCGGGTGCTGGTGATGGGCATGCTCACCAGCGTCCAGTTCGCCTCGTTCCACAAGATTTCCGCGCAGTCCGGGGCGGTATGGGCGAACGTGACCATCCGCCGGTCGCAGGCCCGCCTCGCCGCGTCGAGGTTGGTGGAGTACACCATCCGCGGGCCGATGGCCCCGAGCAGCCAGATGTCGTTCTCGCGCGGCTCCTTGAGGCCCTTGAGCCGCACGTCGACGACGACGTTGGTGCTGACCTTGCGGTGCAGGGCGATCACCGTCGCCACTTCGTCCAGGTCGAAGATGTAGACGGCCTCACCGCGGATCTGGCCGAGCACGACGTTGCGCACCGGCGCCTCGCCCACCGTCGACATCACGCCGCGTTTCCAGCGGTGCAGGATCTCGGCGGATTCCGGTTCGAAGTCGAAACCGTGCGAACGAGCCCAGGACTTACGGCGCCGACTGCGGCCGCGCCGCTGGTCGATGTCCACGTACAGCAATACCGCCGCGCCGACGAAACACAGCGCGGACAGCGTGAACCAAAGCGGGACCATTGGGCCTAGCGTATCTGTTCTCCGGCGCGATCGACGAATGTCCTCAGGTCACAACCCTGTATCACCGCGGCGCTACGGCGTCACGACGTTGTTCGGAACGATGTGCATCGACCCGTCACCGGCCGTCGAGACGTATACCTCGTTCTGCTGGAACAGCCAGTTACCGGTGTTCATCGAGCTACCTGACACGATCGTCGGGCTGTTGGACGAGGTCGAATTCACCGTGTAGTCGTACAGCAGGGTGCCGCCCTTGGTGGGGTCGCCGGTGTACACGCTGACCTGCTGGCCGGGGGCCAGTACGTCTCCCGCGCTTCCGTTCGTCAGGCTTACCGGGATCGTCCCGTTCACCCCACCGGAATCCATGACCGAGCTCACCTGGGTGGCCGTGTGGCCTCCGTCGAACGACACGTACAGGGGCGCATTCGGCGAGCCCTCGACCGTGACTCCGCCGGTCAGCGGGTCGGCACCGAACGTCAGGGTGCCGGCGTGTTGGTTGATCAGCACCCCGTCGCCGAGCGCACCCGGTAGCGCGGTGGTCGGGATGCTGCCGGGACTGGGACCGACGGCATTCGCCCCAATGCCCAGAATGCCGTCGGCGTTGCCGCCGAGGTAAGAACTGAGAGTCCAGTCCCCGTTGAGCAGGGAAGTGAGGCTGACCGGGAACGCGAACAAGACGGCATCGACATCGGTCGTGCCGCTGGTGACCGTGTCCCCGGCGGCGTCGGTGAAACCCACCGTGGTGGGCAGCTCGGTATAGAAATAGCCCAGCGAGTTGCCGTACTCGCCATATTGGATTGTGGGGAGCCCGGAGAGATCCGACCAGTTGATGCCGGACCAGTTGATGTCCCAGATCGGCATGACCAGACCAGCCGAGCCGGTGTCGACAAGCACCGACGACTCCGGGCCACCGCCCACCGAGACGTTCACCACCGGCTCGGTATCACTGTTGATCTGCAGCGGAACGGTGAAGCTGTCCGGGACGCCGACATCTGAGCCGGAGGCGGCGGCACTGCCGGCCACGCTCGCGTCGGCGGCCCCACCGAAGATCCACTGCTCAAGATCGTTGATCGGGGTGAAGACGACGTTCTGGTACCAGCCGTCGAACAGCGTGTCTATCGAGGCCAGGGCGGAACCGGGGTCGGTGTCTGCGGCGATACCGGGGTCCATCGCGCTGAGGGCGTCGATGATGGGCTGGAACAGGTCATCGATGTCGGCGTGAGCCGGCGGCGCGGGAATTCCCAGCGCCAGGGACACCCCGGCCGCCGCGGCGACACCGATCATCCGTCGACGAGCTGCCATCTCCGAAACCTCCCCCGCGTGAGGTCACGGACACCCGCTGAGCCGTAACCAACCGCGGTCAGCTAACCCACCCAGGGGCGCAGAACACCAGGGGATTCAGCCAAGAAAGAGCCAAAAATCGGTTGGGAAGCTCACCCGACTCCCGGCCACCACCTCATCAGGGTTCGATGGGGGTGCCGCCGATGATGGTCTGCCCGCCGGGTACGCCGTAGTTGATGTAGACGGGCTGCTGGCCGAAGAGCCAGTTACCGGTGTTCATGTTGTTACCGCCCACCACGAACGGGCTGCGAGTGGCTTCATCCGTTGGCGACGGGAGCATCGAGTTGACCTTGTACTCGTACAGCAGCGTCGTGCCGTCCTTGGCGTAGACCGAGATGATCGTCCCGTCAGGCAGCTTTCCGTCGGCCGTCGGCGTGATGCCACCGAGCGCCGAGGACGGCATGGTGCCGTACACCCCGCCGGAGTCGATCACCCCGCGGACATTCGTGAGCGGTCCGTCATTGAGCTGCACCTTCAGATCCGCCCACGGTGCACCCTGGATGACGGTTCCGCCCTCATACGGGTTGTCCCCGAAGATCAGTTTGCCGCCCGGCTGGTCGATCAGCACGCCGTTGCCGAGGTTGCCCGGCAGATCGGCGGTCGGAATGTGGTCGGGGGTGGGTCCGAGCGCGTTGGGTCCGATGCCCAAGATCCCGGTGGAGGAGCCGGCCAGGTAGCTCTCAATGGACCACGGACCCAAGAGGTTGAAGTCCGCCGGGAACGCGAACAGCACCGCATCCACGGTGGTGTCCGCGGTGAGGGTGTCGCCGTTCTCACCGGTGAAGGTCACCGTGGTGGGCAGTTCCAGATAGAAGTAGTTCAACGCACCGCCGAATTGACCGATGTTGAAACCGGTGGGCAGGCCCGTGATGCCGAACGGGTTGATGTTCCAGATCGGGATGACCAGCCCAGCAGCACCGGTGTCGACCAGCACCTCGGTCTGTGCGCCGCCGCCCACCGAGACGTTGATCACCGGTTGGGTGTTGAGATTGACTTCCATCGGGACGGTGAAGCTGTCGGGCAGGTTGTCACTGTCCGGGCCGTAGGCAACGGCACTGCCAGGAAGGGCGTCACCGAACAGCCACGGCGCGATGCTGTTGAGCGGGTTGTAGACGAGATCCTGGTACCAGCCGTTGAACAGGGTGTCCAACGAGGACAGCGCAGAACCCGGGTCGGTGTCTGCGGCGAGGCCGGGGTCAACCCAACTGATCGCGTCGATGATCGGCTGGAACAGGTCGTCCCAGTCAGCCTGAGCGGCCGGGGCGGGCGCACCCAGTGCCAGGACCGCCCCCACGGCACCGACGGCACCCACTAGGCGATGGCGACGAGCTGACATGGCTACCCTCCGGATGAACAACGGTGCAGGAATACACCGGAATTTCTCAGTAACCGCTAGGCTAACCGATCAGCTTCGACACCGCATCCGCAAAGGAGCGCTGGACAACGACAGGCCCCCCGGAACTGCTTCCGGGGGGCCTTATCGTGAGGGGAATCTCAGCCCAGGACCAGCGACTCGCCGTCCGCGCTGATGTTGATCGGCACCACGTCACCGTCGTGCACCTCGCCGGCCAGCAACATCTTGGCCAGCTGGTCGCCGATCGCCTGTTGGATCAACCGCCGCAGTGGACGCGCCCCGTAGACCGGGTCGAATCCGCGCTGGGCCAGCCACTTCTTGGCCTCCAGCGACACCTCGATGGTCAGCCGCCGCTGCGCCAGCCGCTTGGCCAACTGCTGCAGCTGGATGTCGACGATCCGCACCAGTTCCTCGGGGTCCAGGCCCTCGAAGATCAGCACGTCGTCCAGCCGGTTGATGAACTCCGGCTTGAACGCCGCCCGCACCGCGGCCATCACCTGCTCTTCGGAGCCACCGGATCCCAGGTTGGAGGTCAGGATCAGGATCGTGTTGCGGAAGTCCACGGTGCGGCCCTGTCCGTCGGTGAGCCGGCCCTCATCGAGGACCTGCAGCAGCACGTCGAACACGTCCGGGTGAGCCTTTTCGACCTCGTCGAACAACACCACGGTGTAGGGCCGGCGGCGAACCGCCTCGGTCAGCTGACCGCCCTGGTCGTAGCCGACGTAGCCGGGGGGCGCACCGACCAGGCGAGCCACCGAGTGCTTCTCGCCGTACTCGCTCATGTCGATGCGGACCATGGCCCGTTCGTCGTCGAACAGGAAGTCGGCCAGCGCCTTGGCCAGCTCGGTCTTGCCGACGCCGGTGGGACCCAGGAACAGGAACGATCCTGTGGGCCGGTTGGGGTCGGCGACCCCGGCCCGGCTGCGCCGCACCGCAT
Source organism: Mycobacterium sp. SMC-19 (assembly GCF_045310815.1). NCBI lineage: Bacteria > Bacillati > Actinomycetota > Actinomycetes > Mycobacteriales > Mycobacteriaceae > Mycobacterium > Mycobacterium sp. SMC-19. The sequence continues at coordinate 52,622 of NZ_JBJIAM010000006.1, forward strand.
CCGAAACGGCCTGCACCGGCTTGTGCTGTCCGACGACGCGCTTGCCGAGCTCCTCTTCCATGCGCAGCAGCTTGGCTGTCTCGCCTTCCAGCAGCCGGCCGGCGGGGATGCCGGTCCAGGCGCTCACCACATCGGCGATGTCGTCCGGGCCGACCTCTTCCTTGAGCATGACATCCTCGCGGGCCTGCGCATTGGGCAGCGCGGCTTCGAGTTTCTTCTCCACCTCGGGAATGCGCCCGTAGCGCAGCTCGGCAGCCTTGGCCAGGTCGCCGTCGCGCTCGGCTCGGTCGGACTCGCCGCGCAGCGCTTCCAGCTGCTCCTTGAGCTCGCGGACGATGTCGATGGCACCCTTCTCGTTCTGCCACCGGGTCGTCAGCTGCGCCAGCTTCTCCTTGTAATCAGCCAGCTCGCTGCGCAGCTTCTCCAACCGGTCCTTGGAGGCGTCATCGGATTCCTTGCTCAGCGCCATCTCTTCGATTTCCAGCCGGCGCACGAGTCGCTCGACCTCGTCGATTTCCACGGGCCGCGAGTCGATCTCCATCCGCAGCCGCGACGCGGCCTCATCGACCAGGTCAATGGCCTTGTCCGGCAAGAACCTTGCGGTGATGTAGCGGTCGGAAAGAGTGGCCGCGGCCACCAGCGCGGAGTCGGTGATGCGCACACCGTGGTGCACCTCGTAGCGGTCCTTGAGTCCGCGCAGGATGCCGATGGTGTCCTCGGCCGACGGTTCGCCGACGTAGACCTGCTGGAAACGACGCTCCAGGGCGGCGTCCTTCTCGATGTACTTGCGGTACTCCTCCAGCGTGGTGGCACCCACCAACCGCAGCTCGCCGCGCGCCAGCATCGGCTTGATCATGTTGCCGGCGTCCATCGCACCCTCGCCGGTGGCACCGGCGCCCACGATGGTGTGCAGCTCGTCGATGAACGTGATGATCTGCCCGGCGGAGTTCTTGATCTCGTCCAGCACGGCCTTGAGGCGTTCCTCGAACTCGCCGCGGTACTTGGCCCCGGCCACCATCGAGCCCAGGTCCAGGCTGACGACGGTCTTGTCGCGCAGGCTGTCCGGGACGTCGCCGGCGACGATGCGCTGGGCCAGGCCCTCAACGATCGCGGTCTTGCCGACGCCCGGCTCGCCGATCAGCACCGGGTTATTCTTGGTGCGCCGGCTCAAAACCTGCACCACCCGGCGGATTTCGGTGTCACGGCCGATCACCGGGTCCAGCTTGCCCTCGCGGGCACGCGCGGTCAGATCGGTGGAGTACTTCTCCAACGCCTGGTAGCTGGCCTCCGGGTCGGGGCTGGTGACCCGAGCGCTGCCACGCACCTTGACGAACGCCTCCCGCAACGCCTGCGGTGAAGCGCCGTGGCCGGTCAGCAGCTTGGCGACATCGGAGTCGCCGGTCGCCAGCCCCACCATCAGGTGCTCGGTGGAGACGTACTCGTCGTCGAGTTCGGTCGCCAGCTGTTGGGCCACGGTGATCGCGGCCAGCGAGTCGCGGGACAGCTGCGGTTGCGCGTTGGAACTGGCGACCTGCGGCGCCAGATCGATCAGGTGCTGCGCTTCGTTGCGGATCGTCGCCGGGTTCACACCGACCGCCTCCAGCAGCGGCGCGGCGATCCCGTCGTTCTGGGTCAGCAAGGCCTGCAACAGATGCGCGGGCCGGATTTCGGGGTTGCCGGCGGCGGTGGCCGTCTGCAAAGCCGCGGTCAGTGCTGCCTGCGTCTTGGTGGTCGGGTTGAACGAGTCCACGACACCTCCATTCGGGGTCAGAGCGGGCCGAGAAGGTCCCGCCAAAAATGCTTGTCGTGTTGTTCAACGCCGTCAAGGTTGAGTCTGTTCCGCTCAAGTCTATTTTTCTGCCGAGCGGCACTCCGCCTCAGCCCAGGCGCAGCGTGCGACGCGCGTTCTGAACCAACCGGGGTAGCCGGGAGGCGCCCATCAACGCCCGGAACAACCAACTGTCGTCCGAGGGCAGCACCCCTGCCGACTGGGTGGCATCGAGCAGGTCGAACAGTGTCTCCCCCTCATACATCAGCCCGTCGGTGTTGAAGTGGTAGCGGTCCACCGCAGTGCACTGCACGAAGGTACCGACACCGTGGATCGCCGGGGCCGACTCGTCGTAGGGGTAGAAGCGCAGGGTGCCGCTGAAGTGCCCGCTGCCGATGTAGCGAACGACGATCCGGGTCTCACCCTCCGGAGTGACGTCGAAATACACCTGCCCGGGGAGGGGGTCGTAGCGCCAGTCCGGGATGGCGTCGAGGAAGGAGAAGTTGTAGCGCTCGAATTCCTCAAGCCCGACGATGATCCGGCCGAAGGTGGTGGGGTCCTTGTAGCGCAGGTCTGGGACATAGAGCTCGTGGTTGAGCGACATGTCCCGCATCAGCCAACTCCACCAATACTTTTTGGCCCATTCGGCCGCGAAAGCCACGTCGATCCCGCGGTCGGCGTAGTAGGCGATCTTGCGGTCCAGGTCGACGAACCACTGCTGGGTCATGGCATTGAGCTCGGGTTCGGTGAGCACCTTGACCTTCCCGCCGGCCCGGTTGCCGGGAAGGAATTCCGGCAACGGCTGGCGCAGCCTCGGCTTGGTGATCGCCTCCCGAAATAGCGCTTCGTCGAACATATCCCAACCCTCCGACTAACTGGAATCGCCTGATTCCTCTATGTAAGCAGGCCCGGGAACGTATCCTCAAGCGTCCCCACGATTCGGAGGTGCGCATGGGTGGCGAAAGGGCGCCGCGGGTGTGGCGCGGCCAGACCCACGATGCCCGGTCCCAAGCACGTCGCGCTCAGCTGATCGAGGCAGGGGTGGAGCTGCTGGGCACCGGGGGCACGGCCGGGGTCACCATGCGCGCGGCATGCCGCGACGCCGGGCTCAGCCTTCGCTACTTCTATGAAAGCTTCAGTGACACAGACGAGCTGATCCTGGCCGTGTACGACCACTGCAATGCCGAGCTGCTTGCCACCATGGCCGGTGTCGCAGGCAAAGCGGCTCCGATCAGCGTGGCACTCGACAGGGCGACAGCCTATTTCGAGGAGGATCCCCGTCGGCTCCGGATCCTGTTGCGCGAGCCGCAGTCCAGCACCCTGTTGGCCGATCATCGCGCCGATGTCCTGCCTGGCCTACTGGGCGCGCTGATCGGCCCATCCGGTGTCGGCAATTCGTCTCCCGCCACCGCCGCACAAGCCATGAGTGCCAGCGCCCTGTCCGGAGCGCTCACCACGCTGGTTCTCGACTGGGCCGATGGCCGTCTGCACGTCAGCCGTGCCGAACTGGTGAAGTTCGCAGCAGACCTGGTGCGCGCCGAGCTGAGCCTGGCAAGCCCATCACAGAGTTGATTTCTGGCATGAGCTTGCGCCGGGCCGCGGACGCGTCCACAGGTACAGGACGATCCAGGCGCCGTAGCCCAGAGCCATCCCCGCGTACATGACGAGGGGATCGTCCTGGCCGTGCACGCTGAGGTAGAGCACAACACCGGCAATCAGCGCCGGCAGCACTGCCGCGCGACGCCGCAGCGCGAATGCAACCGCGACGAGCACGATCGACGCGATCAGCAGCACAGGACTGATCCGGTGCAGCGTGTAGAGCACAGTGGCGAGCCACCCCTGGGATCCGCCGGCGCCGTGCCCGGCGTGCCCCGCACCGGCCGCGACCGATGCGCCGGCGCCAAGCGCCACCAGGATCGCCGGCAGGCAACAGGCCAGCGTGCAGGTCAGTGCGGCAACCACTCCCGCCGCCCCGAATCGGCGCCCGGCGGGCTTCGACGAGCGGGGCCGGTCGCGACATTCTGACGTGGGTGACATCTCCGCCTTCCGTAGGTATCCTGTGAACCTATACCCCGTATGGGTATCTAGCAAGGGTGGTGTTCTGCGTGACCCGGCACGCGCCGCCCGTTCCGATACGGTGCAGCTATGACGACCAGCCTGGCTTCGCTATGGACCGCGTTGATACCGCTCGCGCTGGTGGTGGCCCTCTCGCCGATCACCGTCATCCCGGCCGTACTGGTGCTGCACACCGCACGCCCGCGCGAGACCGGACTGGCCTTCCTGCTCGGTTGGCTGGTGGGCCTGGCGGCCCTGACCGCCGCCTTCATCGCGATATCCGGACTGCTGGGCGGCCTGCACACGACCCCGCCGACCTGGGCGTCCTGGTTGCGGATCGTCGTCGGTACGGTGCTGATCGCGTTCGGCGTCTACCGGTGGGCGACCCGGCACGGGCACGGCGAGATGCCGCGCTGGATGCGCTCATTCACCTCGATGTCCCCGCTCCGCGCGGGCCTGACGGCCGCGGCGCTCGCCGTGATTCGGCCCGAGGTGCTGTTCATGTGTGCGGCGGCCGGCCTGGCCATCGGCAGCGCCGGACTGAGCAGAGAGGACAGTTGGCCCGCGGCCGTATTTTTTGTCGTGCTCTCCGCATCCTCGGTGCTGATCCCGATTCTGGGCTACCTGGCGGCCAGCGACCGACTCGACCCGGCACTGAACCGGCTCAAGGACTGGATGGAGCAGCAGCACGCCGCGCTGACCGCCGTCGTCCTAGTCCTCATCGGTGCGATGGTGGTCTACAACGGTATTCACGCGCTATAGGCGGCAGTGCCGCCGGCCAGCATTAAGATCGCGGCCGTGGGACTGGACGATCGCGATGCGCTGCGCGTGCTGCATGACGCGTTTGCCGTGCCATCCGACGGTTCCGGTGTTGTCGCGCAGTTCTTCACCCGATGGTTTGGCACCGACCCGTCGGTGCGTGACCTGTTCCCCGCCGACCTGACCGCCCAGCGGTCCGCTTTCGCGCATGCCATCAGCTGGGTGCTCGGAGAATTCATCGCCCAACGGGCCCAGGAACCCGTGGCGCTTTTGGCTCAACTGGGCCGTGACCACCGCAAGTACGGTGTGACGCAACGCCATTACCAGGTGGTGGGCCGAGTGCTGCTGGCTACGCTGCGTGATGAGTTGTCCGACCGGTGGACCGCAGCCATCGACGACGCCGCCCGCGAAGCGCTGAACCTGATCATCGGGGTAATGGGCGGGGCCGCCGACGCCGAAGAGGGCCCGGCGTGGTGGGACGGCACCGTCGTCGAGCACCTGCGGGTCTCCCGCGACATGGCCGTCGTGCGGATCCAGCTGGACCAACCGCTGCCCTATCACCCGGGCCAGTACGTCAAAGTCGAGGTGCCGCAGTGCCCGCGATCGTGGCGCTACTTGAGCCCGAGCATGCCCCCCGACCAGACCGGGGCCATCGAGTTTCACGTCCGCGCGGTCCCCGCCGGTCTGGTCAGCACCGCCATCGTCAACGAAACACGGCCCGGCGAGCGGTGGCGACTGTCCAGTCCCCACGGCGGATTGCATGTCGATCGCGACGCCGGTGATGTGCTGATGGTGGCCGGAAGCACCGGCTTGGCCCCGCTGCGGGCGATCATCATGGACCTGACCCGGTGGGGCGTGAATCCTCGTGTGCACCTGTTCTTCGGTGGCCGCTATCCCTGCGAGCTCTACGACCTGCCCACCCTGTGGCAGATCGCGGCGCACAACCCGTGGCTGTCGGTGACCCCTGTGTCGGAGTACGCACGCGATCCGGAATGGGCCGCCGATTACCCCGACGTGACCCCGCCGCGGGGATTGCATGTGCGGCAGACCGGGCGGTTGGCGGAGGTGGTCACCCGGTACGGCAGCTGGGGCGATCGCCAGATTCTGGTCTGCGGCGGTCCGGAGATGACGCGGGCTACCGTGTCGGCTTTGGTCGCCAAAGGAGCTCCCCCACAACACATTCAACATGACCCACTGTCGGAGTGAGCATGACTGATCTCGAGCCCTGCGTACTGTCCGATCCGTCGTCGTCGCTGACGGCGACGTTCGTCCCGAATGCCGGCATGATCGGGACGTCACTGTCCGACGACGGCGTGGAACTGCTCGGCCAGCGCCGGGGTGTCGCCGGCTATGTCGCCGAGCAAAAGACCATGGGCATTCCGCTGTTGTATCCGTGGGCGAATCGATTGAGCGGCAACGGCTACCAGGTGGACGCTACGGAGGTGACGCTCATCCCGGGAATCGGCGGAGTGCACGCCGACCAATTCGGCGCACCGATCCACGGCACGCTGGCCGGGGATGCCGGTTGGCGGGTGAGCGCGCGATCGCCGTCGGCGTTGACCGCCGAACTCGACTTCGGGGCCCGCCCGGACCTGTTGGCTTCGTTCCCGTTCCCGCACCTGCTGGAGTTGGCTATCACACTGGCGGACCGCACCCTGACGGTGCGTACCACGGTCACCGCCACCAGCGCCACGGCGGTGCCGCTGTGCTTCGGTTTCCACCCGTATCTGCAGCTTCCCGGTGTGCCCAGGGCGCAATGGCTCGTCGAGACCCCGCCGATGCGGTCGCGGATCGTCGACGCGCACGGCCTCCCCACCGGCGCGATCGAGCCGCACCCGGCATCGACAAAGTTGTTGGGCGAGGAGGTTTTCGATCACGGTTTCGACGAGGTGGCACCGGGAGCGGTGTTCGCGCTCTCCGGCGGCGGCCGACGCATCGAGGTGCGTTTCGACCAGGGGTATCCGGCGGCGCAGATCTACGCGCCGGCCACTGAAGACGTGGTCTGCTTCGAGCCGATGGCCGCACCTACCGACGCACTGCGCCGCGGCGGCTATGCGGTGGCACGCTTAGGACAGCCCGGCGTGGCCCAATTCTCGATCCACGTCCGTTGACTCTGCGCCTACGGCGCAAAAGTGCGAGTAGGGCACGCCGTGGACGCAGAGTCAACGAGACAAACGGCTAGCGACGCGGTTGCCAGACCACCACGGCGGTGCTCTTGGGCACCACCGCGATCTCGCGACGCTGGTTGGCGCGCAACATCTCCAACTCCGCGTTCATCTCCTTGACCCGCGACTGCAGCGCCTCAACCTGGTTGGTCAACTCGATGATCCGCTTGATGCCCGCGAGGTTGACACCCTCGTCGTGCGATAGCCGCTGCACCTCGCGCAGCAGGTCGACGTCCCGCTCGGAGTAGCGGCGTCCGCCGCCGGAGCTGCGCTGCGGACTCACCAAACCGATCCGGTCATAAGTCCGCAACGTCTGAGCGTGCATCCCGGCCAGCTCGGCGGCCACCGAGATCAGGAAGGTGCGGGCATTGTCCGATTTGCTCATGAGCGATTACCCGCCCATCCGGCCCGCGGGTCGAATCCGCTGGACTGCTCCGCCGCCGCGTACGCCTCGAGCGCCTCTTGCGCCGGACCCTCCAGATTCGGTGGGACCGCGACCTTTACGGTGACCAGCAGGTCGCCGCTACCGCCGCCACGTTTGGGCACACCACGCCCGCGGACCCGCAGAATCCGGCCGTCGGCGGTACCTTTCGGCACCCGCACGCCGACCTTGCCGTCCAGCGTCGGGACCGAGAGAGTGGTACCCAAAGCAAGCTCAGAGAAGCTCACCGGGATGGTGACCGTCAGGTCGTCGCCGTCCCGCCCGAAGACCTTGTCCGGACGCACACGCACCGTCACGTAGAGGTCGCCCGAGGGCGCGCCGCGCAGGCCGGCCTCGCCTTGGCCCGCCAAACGAATCCGTTGGCCGTCTTCGACACCGGGGGGAATCCGCACGTTGATGGTGCGGGTCCGGGCGGCCCGCCCGGTTCCCTTGCACTCCGAACACGGGTGCTCGATGATCGACCCGCTGCCACGGCAGTCGGTACACGGCTCCGAGAACCCGAAGGCGCCCTGATTACTGCTGATCACCCCGGAGCCGTTGCAGGAGACGCACACGCGCGGACTGGTGCCCGGCCGGGCGCCGCTGCCGTGACAGTTGGTGCACGGTGCGGCACTGGTCAGCCGTAGCGGCATCTCCACACCCTTGGTGGCCTCCAGGAAACTCAGCTCGGAGTCGGTTTCCAGGTCGTTGCCCCGCCGCGGCCGGCTGGGCCGTTGCTGCGCACCGCGTCCGAACAGGCCGCCGAAGAGATCACCGATGTTCGCCCCGCCGGTCTGTCCGGCCGCGCCGAACAGGTCGTTGAGGTTGAACTCGTTGCCGTCACCGCCGGTGGAGAACCGATCGAAGTTGCCGCCACCGAACCCGCTGCCGCCGTTGAAGCGCCGCCCGAAGCCGCCGCCGGCGAACAGCCGCCGGGTCTCGTCGTACTCCTTGCGCTTGGCCTCGTCGGACAACACGCTGTAGGCCTCGGACACCGCCTTGAAGCGGTCGGCGGCGGCCGGGTTGTTCGGGTTGCGGTCCGGATGCAGTTCGGAGGCCAACTTGCGGTAGGCGCTCTTGATCTCTTTCTCGCTGGCGTCGGAGGAGACGCCCAACTCCTTGTAGAAGTCCTTTTCGACCCATTCACGCTGAGCCATGACGCGTCACCTCCTTACCTGTCAATTCTCTTCAGCAGTGTCACCGTCGACAACCGCGCCGTCGGCCGCGGCGTCCGGGACGGTGTCGACCACCCCGACCATCGCGTGCCGCAACACCTGCTCACCGAGCTTGTAGCCCTGCCGCAGGACGCTACCGATCACCGAGTGTGTCCCGTCGCCCTCATGCTGCACCGCCTCGTGCAGCGAAGGGTCGAACTCGTCGCCCTCGGCGCCGAACGACGTCAGCCCCATGCCGGTGAGCGCACCGGTCAGCTTGTCCGCCACCGATTTCAGCGGACCCGATTCCAGATCGCCATGGCTGCGGGCGCGGTCCAGGTCGTCGAGGATTCCGAGCAATTCGGTCACCACTGCGGCCTTGGCCCGGTCCGCGACGCCTTGCTGGTCGCGCAGCGCCCGCTTGCGGTAGTTGGCGAAGTCCGCCTGTACCCGCTGCAGGTCCGCGGTCAGCTCGGCGACCTGGTCGGCTTGGGCGGCCTGCCCTTCGTCGGCGGCCGGCTCCTCCGGTGCCGGCCCACTAGGGGCCGGCCCGGAGGAACCCTCCCGCACCTCACCGGTTTCCGGGTCGATGCGCCGCTTGTCAGTGACGGTGATGGTCTCCGGAGACTGTTCGCGCGAGTTCTCTTCGCTCACTTGGTGTCTCCGTCATCGACCACCTCTGCGTCCACGACGTCGTCGTCGCCACCGGACGGCCCGCCGGCGTCACTGGCGCCCTGCTCGGCCTGGGTGGCCTCGTAGATCGCCTGGCCCAGCGCCTGCGACTCGACGCCGAGCTTCTCCATCGCGGACTTGATGGCACCGATGTCGGTACCCTCCAGCGCCTTCTTCGCGTCGCCGATAGCGGCGTCGACCTTGGCAAGGGTGTCCTCGGGAACCTTCGAGCCGCCTTCGGCTTCGCGCTGCTCCTTGACGAACTTCTCCGTCTGGTAGACCAGCGACTCGGCCTGATTCCGCACGTCGGCCTCTTCGCGACGCTTGCGGTCCTCCTCGGCGTGCGCCTCGGCGTCCTTGATCATCCGGTCGATCTCCTCCTGGGAAAGGCCGGAGCCCTCCTGGATCTTGATCGTGTTCTCCTTGCCGGTGCCCTTGTCCTTGGCGGTGACGTGCACGATGCCGTTGGCGTCGATGTCGAAGGTGACCTCGATCTGCGGGACACCGCGCGGGGCCGGCGGGATACCGGTGAGCTCGAAGGAGCCGAGCAGCTTGTTGTGCGAGGCGATCTCACGCTCACCCTGAAAGACCTGGATCTGCACCGACGGCTGGTTGTCGTCGGCCGTGGTGAAGGTCTCGCTGCGCTTGGTCGGGATGGTGGTGTTGCGCTCGATCAGCTTGGTCATCACACCGCCCTTGGTTTCGATACCAAGGCTCAGCGGGGTGACGTCAAGCAGCAGAACGTCTTTCACCTCGCCCTTCAGCACGCCGGCCTGCAGGGCGGCACCCACGGCGACAACCTCGTCGGGGTTGACGCCCTTGTTGGGCTCCTGGCCACCGGTCAGCTCCTTGACCAGCTCGGTGACCGCGGGCATGCGGGTGGAACCACCCACCAGCACCACGTGGTCGATCTCCGACACCGAGATGCCGGCGTCCTTGATCACCGACTGGAACGGCTTGCGGGTGCGGTCCAGCAGATCTTGGGTGATCTTCTGGAACTCCGAACGGGTGAGCTGCTCGTCGAGGAACAGCGGGTTCTTGTCGGCGTCAACGGTGATGTAGGGCAGGTTGATCGAGGTGCTCTGCGAGCTCGACAGCTCGATCTTGGCCTTCTCGGCGGCTTCACGCAGCCGCTGCATGGCCATCTTGTCCTTGGTCAGGTCGATGCCCGAGGTGCCCTTGAACTTGTCGACCAGCCAGTCGACGACACGGTCGTCCCAGTCGTCGCCACCGAGGTGGTTGTCACCGGAGGTGGCCCGCACCTCGACCACGCCCTCGCCGATCTCCAGCAGGGAGACGTCGAAGGTGCCGCCACCGAGGTCGAACACCAGGATGGTCTGTTCCTTGTGGCCCTTGTCCAGGCCGTAGGCCAGCGCGGCCGCGGTCGGCTCGTTGACGATGCGCAGCACGTTCAGCCCGGCGATCTGGCCGGCTTCCTTGGTGGCTTGGCGCTGGGCGTCGTTGAAGTAAGCCGGCACGGTGATCACGGCGTCGGTGATGTCCTCACCGAGGTAGGCCTCCGCATCGCGCTTGAGCTTCATCAGCACCCGGGCGCTGATCTCCTGCGAGGTGTAGTCCTTGCCGTCGATCTCGACTTTCCAGTCGGTGCCGATGTGGCGTTTGACCGAGCGGATGGTGCGGTCGACGTTGGTGACCGCCTGGTTCTTGGCGGGCTGGCCGACCAGCACTTCGCCGTTGCGGGCGAACGCGACGACCGATGGGGTGGTGCGCGAGCCCTCCGAGTTGGCTACGACGACGGGGTCGCCGCCCTCCAGCACTGCGACGCACGAGTTGGTGGTCCCGAGGTCGATTCCGACCGCACGAGCCATTGTGGTTCCTCCCTGGTAGACGATATCCCTAGTCTGAGCGGACTGCGCTCAAGGATGCTCCTTGGGCGGCTTGGCTGTCAACCCAGACTTGAGTGCTTATGACTCAACTTGTCGAAGTGGTCAACGGGAGGGAGCCCGGGTTTGTTCCCGGGAGGTTCGGTCAGCTGTCAACGACCGTCAAAATGCCCGCTACCCGCTCCGCCAGTACGGCCAGCTTGGCGTCGAGCTCTTCGGCAGCCGCCAGCAGCTCTGCATTGGGTTCGACGACCATCAGCGAGGACGGCTTGACGTAGGTCAGGCTGCTGCGGCCGTCCGCCTCACCGACAAGCAGCAGTTCCACCGGCGCGAACAATCCCGCAGTCACGTCATGGCGCAACATGGCGATCGCGATCAACGGGTTGCCGACGATGGCGCGCAGCACTTTCCGGTCGATGCCCGCCTTCGTGATCCAGCCCCCATGGTCGAAAGTCGCAAACAGCATGAATCCACTGGGGCCAACATAGGATTCGACCTTCGCCCGGTAAGAGTCCCAACTGACGAAGTCCTTCGGAAAGTCATCGATCGGGACGGGTCGATCACCGACGTCGGCCAGCAATGCAGCAACCAGCTCGTCATAGCTCTTGACGCTCTCGTAGCGCACCCGGACTCCGGAGAACCGGGTCTCACGCGGTTCAGACTGCGACACGATCCGCCTCCAAGGTGTTGAGGTCTGCCGATTGCTCGAATCGGTCCTGGACGTGTGCACGTGGTGTGCGGTCCACCAGCAGGCTCAGTACGTCCGGGCGGCTGTAGTGACCGCGCGAATCCATCTGGGACTTACGGGCGTCGATCACGGAGAAGTCGAGGTCGGCGATCACCTCGCCCTCGCCGGAGCGCAGTGGCTCACCGAGCATTTCGCCGTGCGGGTTGATGATCGCGGTGAAACACCCGCCCGAGATGGGACCGGGCGGACACCCGGTGTCGGCCATGATTCGTTCCTGCTGATCGGGGTCCAGCCACGCGGTGGCATTCACGACGAAAGCGGCCGACTCAAGCGCGTGATTGCGCACGCTGATCTCGACCTGTTGCGCGAACAGGTCACCGGCGAACGACCCCGGCCACATCCCCGAGTGGATCTGCTCGCCGTCGGCGATCAGGGCATACCGCGCCAGCGGGATGTAGTGCTCCCAGCAAGCGAGCTGCCCGATCCGCCCGACCGTGCTGTCTACAGCGCGCAGCCCGCTGCCGTCGCCCTGCCCCCAGATCATCCGTTCGTGGTAGGTCGGCATGATCTTGCGCCGGCGCTGCAGCAGGCTCCCGTCGGCGTCGAACAGCAGCTGGGTGTTGTACAGCGATCCCCCGTCCCGTTCGGTGACGCCGATCGAGACGACCATTTCGGCCTGCCGGGCCGCCGCCGCGATCGCGTCGATCTCCGGCGACGGAATCGTCACGGCCTGCTCCATCAATCTGAGGTGTTCCGGTCGCATCTCGAAAGGGCGCTGAACGAACGCGAAGTACGGGTAGTAGGGGATCACCGCTTCGGGAAATGCCGCGAATCGCACGCCGTGGTGCGCCAGCTGCGCAATCTTGCCGACCACCCGCTCAACGGTCCCCTCCCGGCTGTAGAGCACGGGGCTGATCTGCACGGCGGCGGCTCGAATTGTGTTCATCGTCCTCAGCCCTCGAGCCGCTCGATGATGGTGGCGTTAGCCATTCCGCCGCCCTCGCACATCGTCTGCAGTCCGTAGCGTTTTCCGCTGTGCTGCAACGCATTGACGAGGGTCGTCATCAGGCGCGCACCACTGGCACCCAACGGATGCCCGATAGCGATCGCGCCGCCATTGACGTTCGTCTTGGCCAGATCTGCGCCAGTTTCTTTCGCCCAGGCCAACACCACCGGAGCGAACGCCTCGTTGACCTCGAACAGGTCGATGTCGGACAACCTCAGACCGGCCCGCTGCAGCACCTTCTGGGTGGCCGGGATCACCCCGGTGAGCATGTACAGCGGATCGGACCCGACGACGGTGGTGGTGTGGATCCGCGCCAGCGGCCGCAGGCCCAGTTTCTTGGCGACCTCCCCACTGGTGACGACCACAGCTGCGCTGCCATCGGACAACGGTGATGAGTTTCCGGCAGTGATATCCCAATTGATCTGGGGAAAGCGCGCTTTCATCGCCTCGCTGTAGAAGGCCGGGCGAAGCTTTGCCAAGGCCTCCACGGTGGTGCCGGGTCGAATGATCTCGTCCGTCGCCAGGCCGGCAATGGGCATGAGTTCGTCGTCGAGGAGTCCCTCTTTCGTGGCAACTGCCGCCTTTTCGTGGCTGGCCGCGGAGAATTCGTCCAGTTCGGCACGCGAGAGGCCCCACCGTGCGGCGATCAGCTCGGCGCTGATGCCCTGCGGCACCAGGCCTTCGGGATAGCGGCGCGTCATTTCCTCACCGAAGGGGTTGCTGCCCGGAAGTAGCGATGTTCCCATCGGGACGCGGCTCATCGACTCCACGCCCGCGGCGACGACCACGTCGTAGGCGCCCGCCAATACACCCTGGGCCGCGAAGCTGATTGCCTGTTGACTGCTGCCGCACTGCCGGTCAATCGTGGTGCCGGGCACCGACTCCGGGAAACCCGCGCCCAACAGGGCATTGCGGCCGATATTGACAGCCTGATCGCCTACCTGTGTGACAGCACCGACGATGACGTCGTCGATCCGGGTCGGATCGATACCCGTTCGCCGCACCACCTCGCGCAGGCTGTGCGCCAGCAGGTCCGCGGGGAGGACATCGTGCAAGGCCCCGCCGGGCTTGCCCTTGCCGATGGGAGTGCGGACGGCCCCGACGATGACCGCGTCGCGGCCTTGATATCCGGACATCACTCAACCTCCTGACATCTGAGTATTACTTTCTATACTCAGCTATACACCCTGGGTATAGTAGAGTCAACTCAGGAGTGAGGTGGATGGAGATGACTTTCCTGCAGGGCCCGCTGGCGGATCGCGATGGCTGGTCGGCGATCGGCGAGTGCCCCGTCGAAAAGACCATGGCGGTGGTCGGCACCAAGTCCGCGATGCTGATCATGCGTGAGGCCTACTACGGCACCACCCGCTTCGACGACTTCGCGCACCGGGTTGGCATCACCAAAGCCGCGACCGCGACACGGCTCACCGAACTCGTCGACCTCGGATTGCTGGCCCGCCGGCCCTACCGTGAGCCCGGCCAGCGCAGCCGCGACGAATACGTCCTGACCGAGGCCGGCACCGATTTCATGCCGGTGGTCTGGGCCATGTTCCAGTGGGGACAACGCCACCTGCCCAACCGCGGTCGGCTACGCCTGACGCATCTGGACTGCGGCGCGGACGCGCTGGTCGAGATCCGCTGCACCGAAGGTCACCGCGTCGAGCCCGGCGAACTGGGTGCGCGGCTGGTCAGGTCGAAGGTGCCACGCCCTGAATGACACCCGCCCGACGACACGCCCGATCAGGTGGTCGCCGGGATGTGCCGGAAACCGTGCAGCGTGGCCAGTCCACGTGGGGTCGGGGGTCCGTCGAGCTGCAGGTCGGGGAAACGTTCGAACAGCGCTTGCAGCGCGATAGTGGCCTCCATGCGGGCCAGGTTGGCTCCGAGGCAGGCGTGGATACCGCTGCTGAACGACAGATGCTCTTTGGCGTTGGCCCTGGTGACGTCGAAGCGGCCGGGCTCCTCGAACACGTCGGGGTCGTGATTGGCGCCGCCCAGCAGCAGCGCCACCGTTTCGCCCGCGGCGACGTGGTACCCCGCGAGCTCGATGTCGCAGAGGGCGTTGCGTGACGTCATCTGCACCGGGCTGTCGAAGCGCAGCACTTCCTCGACCGCGCCCGGCCATAACTCGGGATCCTCGCGCAGCATCGCCAGCTGTTCGCGGTGGCGCAACAACAGCACGATCGCGTTGCCGATCAGGTTGATGGTGGTCTCAAAACCCGCGCCGGCGAGCAGCAGTGCCGTCACGCCCAGCTCGCGTCGGTCCAGGTCCCCGTCGCGAATGATCTGGCTGTAGATGTCGTCACCGGGGTTGTTGCGCAACCGTTCGATGTGGTCGCTGAACTCGTGATCGTTTTCCCGCAGGGATTCCATGGCAACCCGAAAGGTTTTCCAGGACACCCCGATATCGAGCAACGGTGCGCCACGATCACCCCGGTCGAGCATCTGCGGCCGCTGCTCCTCGGGGATTCCGAGAATCTCGGCGATGATCAAAGCCGGTAAGGGCCCCGCGAAATCGGCGATCAGATCCGGGCGTGCTGTCGATTCCACCCGATCCAGCAGTTCATGAGTGATCTCGACGATCCGGGTCCGCAGTCTGTCGATCGCACGAGGTGTGAACGCGCGCACCACCGCACGCCGGTAACGGGTGTGGTCGGGTGGATCGACCACCAGCATCGAGGGCGGCTCAGCCGGATTCGGCAGCTGGGGATCCGTTCGGCTGATCAGCCAGCGGGTCGTTCTCGGCAGATTGATATTGGCCGGGTTACTCGCCCCGAACCTATCGTCGCGCAAGATTGCGCGGCATAGCTCATGGTCGGCGGTCACCGAGACGAACGGCGTGCGCGTCAACCGACCGCGGGCACGGATCTGTTCGGTCAGCGCTTCCGGGTCGCCGCCACGCACCGGGCCGATGAGCAAACGTGCCATCGGGTCGCCGCGCCGCGCCTGCACCGCAAGGAACGCGCGCGGAAACCCCTGCAACAGCACCCACCGAAACCACAGTTTTGGTCTCATCGCTGCGCACCTATCGCCGGCAGCACGAACGCCGACCCTGCGGCCACCGTTGCCAGGTGCCTCATCAACAGCGCTTCCGGAATCAGACCGGTGGCGCGACTGGCGGCGGCACTGAGGAAGTCGGGCCGCATGTTGACCACCTTCCCGAACCACGCCGACTCTCGGACCAGCGGCGCCACCCGTGGCCGCCGGAACGCGACGAACCGGGCGAACGCGGTGGGCAGATCCGGTGCCCGGTCGACGAACTCGGCCAGGATGGCGGCGTCTTCCAAGCCCTGACAGCCACCCTGGCCGAGATGCGGACGCATGGGATGGGCCGCGTCGCCGACCAGCACGATGGGTCCGCGCGCCCAGTGACGAGCGGGCGCGCGATCGTAGAGGTCGTCGCGCAAGACGTCGGCGGGCGAGGTCGCGGCAAGGATGCTCGGGATGGGCTCACACCAGTGGGCGAATTTGGCTCGGAGGTAGGCCAGTTCTCCTTCGCCCGCCCGCTGTCCCTCCGGGACCCGTTCGGTGGCGAACCAGTAGGTCAGGTCCGGCCCCATCGGCACATGGCCGGTTTCGACTCCGGGCCCCATGGTTTCCCCGGCCAGGTCGGGGTCCAAGGCGTAGGCAGCGATTCCTCGCCATGCGGTGTAACCGACGTAGCGTCGGCGCAGCGGGCCGTTGAGGTGGCGGGCCAGAACCGAATGGGTGCCGTCGGCGCCGACGACGGCATCGAAGTTCTCTACCGTGCCATCCGAGAGTTGCAGCGCGACACCGTCTCCCGCCATCGCCACGTCGGTGGCGGCGACCCCGTAGTGCAGGCTGCCCTCCCCCAACGCTTCGGCAAGGATGTCGCGAAGTACCGAGCGCTGCACCACCACGAGCGGTTCACCCAGTGCCCGCACCATCCGCTCGGCCGCCGGGCGGCGCAGCCACGATCCGTCGTACCAGCGCGCCGCGCCGGCGGTGATCCGGCCCCCGGCCGCGCGGACCTCATCGCCCAGACCGAGGTGGTCCAGCGCGGCCAGCGCGTTGGGCCAGATGCTGATGCCGGCGCCCGATGAGGTGTCGGTCCGCTGTTCGACGACGGTGACGTGGTGACCGCGTCGCTGCAGGCCGATCGCGGTCGCCAGCCCGGCGATACCGGCCCCCACTACGCCGATCCGCCTGCTCATCGGGCTGGACCGTCGGTGTCGTGGGTAGCCAGCCAGGCTGTCCGCCGCCTGTTCGAAGCTCGAGACAGCCAGGCGTCCTGAACCACTTCGGCCAGTTCACTCTTGCTGATCGCGTGCAGGTCTGCCTCCCGAACCAGAACGGACAGATGACCGTTGAAATGGTCAGTGCTGAAAAACGGTGTGCTGGGGTCTTGGATGAGGGCCTGCTTGTCGGCGTCGGACTCCACCCAGATCACGATGACATCGGGGTAGGCCGCACCGGTCACGGGATCCTTGGCGTCGGGCCGCGGGGTGCGGAAGAACACGAACGATTTGCCGCCCACCTGGTAAATCGGATTGCCTTTCGGCCCTTCGATTCTGGTGACGTGCGGCATCGACGCGGCGACCTCGTGCACGTCTGCGACTCGCGCGGGTCGATCGGCCATAACCGCAACCGTAGTCACCCGTCGAACAGCAGGCGCGCGATCCGCTCGACCGTGACCATCGGATCAGCGACCTTCACGCCGTCGGCTACCGCGTCATTGAGCCAGAGCGTCGCAAAGCCATGGACCAACGACCAGGCCGCCAACTCGGCACCGGCCGGATCCGCACGCGCAGCCACGTCCTCCAACGTCGCCACGCCCCGGGAAAGTTCAGCTCCGGCAGCCATTTCCGCAGCGACCAGCTCGGCATCGGCGGGATCCAGCAGCGACTTGTCGAACATCACTTCGTAGTGGCCTGGATGATCCAGCGCGAACCGCACGTAGGCCAACGCGGCGTCGACGAACCGGCCCCGAGCTGCGGTGAGCGCGGCGCTCAACAGCTGAAATCCTTCGGTCGCCAGTGCGGTGAACAGGCCCCGCCGGTCGGTGAAGTGATGCGCCGGGGCGGCATGCGACACCCCGGCCGCGCGCGCCAGTTCACGCAGCGACACCCGGTCGGCCCCCTGCTCGGCCACCAGGCGCGCCGCCTCGGCCAGGATCGCCGCACGCAGATCGCCGTGGTGGTAGGTCGAACGGGCCATAGCGGTCACCCTACAAGACAATCTTGACACCGACTAGATACCGGATTTACGCTCGGCGCCATAACTTGTCATTGCCTAGATCCGGAGGTTGTCATGGCTCCCTTGATCACGCTGCTGGCGGGCAGCCTGGCCGCCCGGATCGTCGGCTGGTGCGGCATCGCCTACGTGGACTCGTGGGTTCGCGCGATCGCCATCGGCCTCGCGGCGATGTTCTTCCTCACCGGTGTGGCCCATTTCGCACCACCGCTGCGCGGCCAGCTGATCGCGATCGTGCCACCGGCACTGCCCGCGCCGGGTTTGCTGGTCAGCGTCACCGGCGTGCTCGAACTGCTGGGTGCAGTGGGCCTGCTGCTTCCGGCCACCCGCATCGCCGCCGCCGTCTGCCTGCTGGTGCTGATGCTGGCGATGTTCCCGGCCAACATCTACGCCGCCCGGATGCCTGATCCGCCCCAAGCAATGACGACGAGGCTGCCGGTGCGCACCGCCGAGGAGATCCTCTACCTGGCCGCCGCGGCGATGGTCGCCTTCGCTGGATGACGGCACCGGGGTCGGCTCGTCGTAGCGAAACAGCAGGGCCCGAGCGCCATGGGCTTTGGTCCTGACCAGCAACCCTGGTGCGTTACCCTCGCACCGATGTCACTTTCCCCCGCCCCGCACCCGGTTTCCACGGCTGCACTGACCCGTGAGAACGAGGGCTACCACAAGGACCTGGCACCCCGACAGCTGCAGATGATCGCCCTGGGCGGTGCCATCGGGACCGGGTTGTTCCTCGGTGCCGGCGGCCGGCTCGCCTCGGCCGGACCGGGCCTGTTCGTGGTCTACGCGGTCTGTGGCGCCTTTGCCTTCCTTATCCTGCGCGCGCTCGGCGAGCTGGTGCTGCACCGGCCGTCGCCGGGATCGTTCGTCTCCTACGCGCGCGAATTCTTCGGGGAGAAAACCGCATACGTCGCGGGGTGGCTGTACTTCCTGAACTGGTCGATGACCGGCATCGTCGACACCACCGCGATCGCCAGCTACTTCCACTATTGGCACCTGTTCGAGGTGATCCCACAGTGGACGCTGGCGCTGATCGCCTTGTTGGCGGTGCTGTCGATGAACCTGATCTCGGTGAAGCTCTTCGGCGAGCTGGAATTCTGGGCAGCGCTGATCAAGGTCCTCGCGCTGATGACGTTCCTGGTGGTCGGCACCATCTTTCTGGGCGGCCGCTACCAGGTCGACGGTCAGGAAACCGGCCTGCACCTCTTGACCCAGAACGGCGGATTCCTGCCCACGGGCCTGCTCCCGCTGGTGTTGGTGACCTCCGGAGTGGTGTTCTCCTACGCCGGGGTCGAACTGGTCGGCACCGCAGCCGGCGAAACCCCCAACCCCGAGAAGGTCATGCCGCGGGCGATCAACTCCGTGGTAGCGCGCATCGGGATCTTCTATGTGGGATCGGTAGTGCTGCTGGCACTGCTGCTGCCCTACACCGCGTTCAAGGAGCACCAGAGCCCCTTCGTCACGTTCTTCTCCAAGGTCGGCTTCACCGGCGCGGGCAGCTTGATGAACCTGGTGGTGCTGACCGCCGCGTTCTCCAGCCTCAACGCCGGGCTGTACTCCACCGGTCGGATCCTGCGCTCGATGGCCGTCAACGGCAGCGGCCCGGCGTTCACCGCCAAGATCTCCAAGAACGGGGTGCCCTACGGCGGCATTCTGCTGACCAGTGGCGTCGGGCTGCTGGGCGTCGTGCTCAACGCGCTGCGTCCCGGCCAGGCCTTCGAGATCGTGCTCAACATCGCCGCGGTCGGAGTCATGGCGGCGTGGGCGACGATCGTGGCCTGCCAATTACGGTTGCTCCGGCTGGCCAATGCCGGGGTGCTGAAACGTCCGTCGTTCCGAATGCCGCTGGCCCCCTACAGCGGGTACACGACCTTGCTGTTCCTGGCGGGCGTGCTGGTGCTCATGCTGTTCGATCACCGCAGCGGCCCGTTCGTGTGGGGAGTGCTGCTCATCGGCACACCTGCACTGATCGTCGGTTGGTTCCTGGTGCGCGGGCGGGTGCAGGCCGCCGCAGCGCTCGCCGAAACGACGCCCCCCGAGCAGACCCCGGCCATGGCCGTGCAGCCGGATCCCGACGAGTAGAAGGCCCGAAACCAGATGGCCCGCAACCGTTACGCAGCCAGACCCCCGCTGTATGGAATGGTGCTGGTCTTCTGCGCCATCGCGATCGTCGCCGTCACCGCCTACCTGCACGCCGGCTGGTGGTCGCTGGTGGGTTATGCGCTCGCCGCGGTGACGGCGGTCGCCGGTACGGCGCTGGCCTTCCGCGACTTTTCCTGACCGCAGGCCGCGCACCGGACGTCGCTCCGTAGTACCGCGCGTCACTACAGCCACTGATGTCACTGGATGCGTAGGCTAGTCCGCAACATATGTCAGCGGGGGAATGAGTGCGGGTACCAGACCAGACGAGGCGCCGGACGGCCGGGAAGCTGGCGCTGGCGGCTGCGCTACTACTGGCGGGTTGCAGTAGCACCGTCGACGGCCACCCGACCGCGGTTCCGGGCGGTGGACCACCGGAGCCGTCGTTTCGGCCGCCCCGCACCAGCACCGCACCGCCGACCCCGACGAGCTCGCCGGGCCCCACCAAGTCGGCCACTCCGAACCGGCCGGCCGATGCCATCCCGCTGCCTCCCGACGACAACGGTTACGTCTTCATCGAGACGAAATCCGGCCGGACCCGCTGTCAGATCTCGTCGGCGCAGGTCGACTGCGAGGCCCAGTTCACCAATACCCCGCTCAAGGACGGACAGCACGCCAACGGGGTCAGTATCAGCACCGACGGGTCCGTGAAATGGGTGTTGGGCAACCTGGGTGACATCCCGGTCGTCACCATCGACTACCTCACCTACCAAGCTCAAGGCTGGACGATCAACGCCGACATCAACGGCACGCGGTTCACCAACGACCGCACCGGCCACGGCATGGTCGTCAGCATCGAGAACATCGATACTTTCTGATTTTTCGGCCACGTCGCCTGCTAGTAGTTTCCGATACGATCGGTGAAATGGCGCGCTTCGGATCTTCGGACGGTTCCGGCAAACCCAGCGAGGACCAGACTCGGTCCATGCCCGCCGCCCAGCGCGGCCCACGGCCGCCAGGGCCGCCCGGACCGCCCCCGGCCCCCTTCGGCCCCGCCAACCCGGGACGTAACCCAGGCGATGCCCGTTACCAGCCGGGCAACGCACCCACCCAGTACGCCTCCTACAACGCCTTCGACGAACCGACCGATCCGACGGGCGCCGATTTCGCTGCGCCATCGGCCATCCCCTGGTTTCGCCGCCGATCGGTGCTGATCGCCTGGTTCGGGCTCATCGCGGTGATGATCGCGCTGGTGGTCTGGGGAATCATCCAGCTGACCAGCCACGGACCCGGCGGCGGCACCACCCCGGCGACCAGCTCGTCCAGCACCACCAGCAGCTCGACCAGTAGTACGACCAGCAGCACGACCAGTGCCACGTCCAGTGCGCCCAGCACCACCGCGCCGTCGGCCGCCCCGCCCCGACAGGCCCCGCCGCCGCAGCCTCCGGCACAGCAGGCGCCGCCACCGAGCGAGCCGTCGCACCGTCACCTGCCGCATCTGCCGTCGGTGATCACCATCCCGCCGATCCCCAAGGTTCCCGAGCTGCCGACGGTGATCACACTGCCGCCGCGCCGGTAGTCCACCGGCCCGGTACTCTCGCCGCATGCAACCACCCCGGAAGCCGGCTTGGCTCGGCATTGACGTGGTGGCCGTGTTGATCTTCTGCGCTCTCGGCCGGCGTAGTCACGACGAGGGCATCACCCTCAGCGGCTTGGCGACCACGGCCTGGCCATTTCTGAGCGGCACAGCGCTGGGCTGGCTGTTATCGCGCGCCTGGCGCAATCCCACCGCGCTCTGGCCCACCGGGGTCACGGTCTGGGTATCGACGGTGCTGGTCGGCATGCTGCTGCGCGAAGCGACCTCGGCCGGCGTGGCGAGGAGTTTCATCCTGGTCGCGTCGACGGTGACCGCCGTGTTCCTGCTCGGCTGGCGAGCCGTCTCCGAGCTTGTCGCACGTCGCCGCTCGGACAGCTGACGGGTTTCCGCCAGTGTCGTCGCGGGATTTCGTCAGGCGCGGCCCCTACCCTCGGTTCGTGTGAACCGATCGCCGGACGACCCGAATAACGAGCCGACCCAGATGGCCGGCTCGACTACGGCGGCAACGGTAACTACGGCGAGCCGGCCTATTACAGCGAGTACCGCGAGCCCACGGGACGCCAGCCCGAGTGGACCGAGCCGCCACCACCGACCCCCTGGTATCTGCGACCAGTCGCGCTGGTCGGCCTGGGCGTGGTGACCGCAATCCTGATCGCCCTGTTGGTGTGGGGCATGGTCCGGCTGGTGAACAAGGAACCGAGCCCCACCGCCCCGGCGACCAGTTCGGTGACCTCTACCACCACCGCGCCCGCCGAAGCGCCCGCCGACACGGGCCCGGAACAGGCCCCGTCCGACGCCCCCACCGCCGAAAACCCGCCGCCGGCGACGGAGTCGGAGTCCCCCACTTCCACCACCGAGGCACCGACCACCACGACAACCACCGAACCGCCGACCACCACCACGGTGCCGCCGACCACGTCCGAGGCCCCGACTACGACGGCCCCGAGCACCACGGCTGCCCCCGCCACCCCGACGTCGACGCGACAGCCACCGGCGATCGTCATCCCGCTGCCCGGACTCTGAATTCCGACCGCCTGACCGGGCGCGAAAGCCCGGCCGAACAGTCGCCGGCCGATACAGTTAGGCCAGCCTTTGTCGCGCTGAACGGCCTCGGAGTGGCACTATGAGCGAGCACCGAGCAGGGCTTGAACTGGTGCTGCGCAAGATTGGCGGTAAGTTACCCGTCAGTAACCATAGCTAAGTTACTGACCGGTAACTTGTGGATGGGAGAGGCTCTCCGTGACCGAAAATACCCAGATGCTGATCAGGCTGGTGGTCGGCCTGTCCATGACGGGACTCGTCGGCCTGCTGGCCGCACGCCGGGTGTTCTGGCTCTTCCGACTGGTCATGTCCGGTCAGAAGGTCGGTGCCGAACGGACGAACGACATCAAGTCCCGGATCGAGACCCAGATCCGCGAGGTCGCCGGCCAGGCCAAGCTGCTGAAGTGGAATATCCCCGGGATCGCGCACTTCTTCACCATGTGGGCGTTCTTCGTCCTGATCACGGTCTACATCGAGGCCTACGGTCAGATGTTCAACCCCCACTTCGCCATCCCGCTCGTGGGGCACTGGGACTTCCTGGGCTTCATGCAGGACTTCTTCATCACCGCGGTCACCCTGTCGATCTTCGTGTTCATGGTCATCCGGGTCCTGCGCAACCCGACCGAGCACGGCCGGTCGTCCCGGTTCTACGGCTCGCACAACGGCGGTGCGTGGCTGATCCTGGTGATGATCCTCAACGTGGTCTGGACCTTCCTGCTGCTGCGCGGGGCCGCGGCCAACACCGGCACCCTGCCCTACGGCAAGGGCGCCTACCTGTCGCACCTCATGGGCAAGGTCATGGCGCCGCTGGGGCTCGCCGTCAACGAGAACATCGAGACCGCCGCGTTGCTGCTGCACGTCGCCGTGGCACTGGGCTTCCTGCTGATCGTGCTGAACTCCAAGCACCTGCACATCTTCTTGGCCCCGATCAACGTCACCTTCAAGCGTCTGCCCAACGCCCTGGGCCCGCTGCTGCCGATCGAGTACCAGGGCGAGCCGCTGGACTTCGACAACCCGCCGGAAGACGCGGTGTTCGGTCGCGGCAAGATCGACGACTTCACCTGGAAGGGCATGCTCGACTTCGCCACCTGTACCGAGTGTGGCCGCTGCCAGTCGCAGTGTCCCGCCTGGAACACCGGCAAGCCGCTGAGCCCCAAGTTGCTCATCATGGACCTGCGTGACCACTGGATGGCCAAGGCCCCCTACCTGCTCGGCGACAAGCCGATGCCGACCGGTGAGGTCGACCTGGCCGACGCCCAGCCGCTGCCCGGCCACCACGTGCCGGAGAAGGGCTTCGAGCGTATCGGCGGCTCCGGCCCGGAGCAGGCCGTCCGCCCGCTGGTGGGCACCGCCGAAGAAGGCGGCGTGATCGACCCCGACGTGCTGTGGTCGTGCACCAACTGTGGCGCCTGCGTCGAGCAGTGCCCGGTGGACATCGAGCACATCGACCACATCGTCGACATGCGCCGCTACCAGGTGCTGGTGGAGTCGGAGTTCCCCTCCGAGCTGGGTGTGCTGTTCAAGAACCTGGAGAACAAGGGCAACCCGTGGGGGCAGAACGCCAAGGAGCGCACCTCCTGGATCGACGAGCTCAACTTCGACATCCCGGTCTACGGCCAGGACGTCGACAGCTTCGACGGGTTCGAGTACCTGTTCTGGGTGGGCTGTGCCGGCGCCTATGAGGACCGCGCCAAGAAGACCACCAAGGCGACCGCGGAGCTGCTGGCCGCTGCCGGCGTGAAGTTCCTGGTGCTGGGCACCGGCGAGACCTGTACCGGTGACCCGGCCCGCCGTGCCGGCAACGAGTTCCTGTTCCAGCAGTTGGCCTCGCAGAACGTCGAGATGCTCAACGAGGTGTTCGACGGCCTGGACAAGCCGGACCGCAAGATCATCGCCAGCTGCCCGCACTGCTTCAACACGATCTCTCGCGAATACCCGCAGCTGGGCAGCGAATACACGGTGCTGCACCACACTCAGGTGCTCAACCGGCTGGTCCGCGACAAGCGACTGATTCCGGTCGCTCCGGTGTCGCGGGAGGTCACCTACCACGACCCGTGCTTCCTGGGTCGCCACAACAAGGTCTACGAGCCGCCGCGTGAGCTGGTCGAGGCCTCAGGTGCCAACTTGGTCGAGATGCCGCGTAACCGCGACCGCTCGTTCTGCTGTGGCGCCGGCGGTGCCCGGATGTGGATGGAAGAGCACATCGGCAAGCGGGTGAACCACGACCGCGTGGACGAGGCGCTGGCCACCGGAGCCACCACCATCGCCACCGGCTGCCCGTTCTGCCGGGTGATGGTCAGCGACGGCATCGACGACCGCATCGAGGCGTCCGGCCGTTCCGGTGTGGACGTGCGTGACATCGCCCAGCTGCTGCTGGAGTCCCTCGACATGGACTCGGTGACGTTGCCGGCCAAGGGCACTGCCGCCGAGGCCGCCGCCAAGGCGGGTCCGAAGAAGGTCGAGGAGAAGGCGCCGGCACCTGCTGCGGCTGCTGTGGCCACCGCGACGGTGGAGAAGCCGGCTGCCGAGGCCAAGGCCGCGGCCCCGGTCAAGGGCCTGGGGATGGCCGGCGCCGCCAAGCGCCCGGGCGCCAAGAAGGCGGCCCCGGCCGCAGCCCCCGCGGCCCCCGCGCCCGAGGCCAGCGCCCCCGCACCGGCGGCTGCCGCTGCCCCGGTGAAGGGGCTGGGGATGGCGGGCGGCGCCAAGCGTCCGGGCGCCAAGAAGGCGGCCCCGGCCGCAGCCCCCGCGGCCCCCGCGCCCGAGGCCAGCACCGCCGCTCCCGCGGCGCCCGCTGAGTCGGCCGCACCCGCGGCACCCGCCGCACCGGCTGCGCCGGTCAAGGGCCTGGGCATGGCAGCAGGCGCCCGCAAGCCCGGCGCCAAGAAGGCCGCCCCGGCCGCTCCGGCCGCCGAGCCCGCGCAAGCCGCCCCCGAACCGGCTTCCGCGCCGGTTGCTGACGAGCCCGAGACGGCTCCGGCAGCTCCCGAGGCGGCTCCGGCAGCGGAGGCACCCAAGGAACAGCCGCCGGTGAAGGGCCTGGGAATCCAGCGCGGAGCACGACCGCCTGGCAAACGCTGAGATAACAGGTTGGGGCCGTATGGGTGCACATACGGCCCCAACTTGTTTCTCGGGCAAATTTTGATTGGACAGCTATGGGATTATTGCCAACGTGACCGCTCATTCGTTGCCGCACCAGATGCCCTGGCCTGCCACCGGCAGTCAGCCACGGCAGCGTACGTTCGCGCAGTCGACCAAGCTGCAGGACGTCCTCTACGAGATCCGCGGCCCGATCCACGCCCAGGCCGCCCGGATGGAGGCCGAGGGGCACCGCATCCTCAAGCTCAACATCGGCAACCCGGCGCCATTCGGGTTCGACGCGCCCGACGTGATCATGCGGGACATGATCCAGGCGCTGCCGTATGCGCAGGGCTACTCGGACTCCCAGGGCATCCTGCCGGCGCGGCGCGCGGTGGTCACCCGCTACGAATTGGTGGAAGGCTTCCCCCGCTTCGACGTCGACGATGTCTACCTCGGTAACGGCGTCTCCGAACTGATCTCGCTGGTGTTGCAGGCGCTGTTGGACAACGGCGACCAGGTGCTGATCCCGGCCCCGGACTACCCGCTGTGGACGGCGTCGACCTCGCTGGCCGGTGGCACCCCGGTGCACTATCTGTGCGACGAGACCCAGGGCTGGCAGCCCGACATCGCCGACATGGAATCGAAGATCACCGAACGCACCAAGGCGTTGGTCGTGATCAACCCGAACAACCCGACCGGGGCGGTCTACAGCCGCGAGGTCCTCGGCCAGATCGCCGAGTTGGCCCGTAAGCACCAGCTGCTGCTGCTGGCCGATGAGATCTACGACAAGATCCTCTATGACGACGCCGAGCACACCAGCCTGGCCACCCTGGCGCCAGATCTGTTGTGCTTGACCTTCAATGGCCTGTCGAAGGCCTACCGGGTGGCCGGCTACCGCTCCGGCTGGCTGGCGATCACCGGCCCCAAGGAGCACGCAACCAGCTTCCTGGAGGGCATCAACCTGCTGGCCAACATGCGGCTGTGCCCGAATGTGCCGGCCCAGCACGCCATTCAGGTGGCGTTGGGCGGCCACCAGAGCATCGATGATCTGGTGCTGCCGGGTGGGCGGCTACTCGAACAGCGTGATGTGGCCTGGAGCAAGCTCAACGAGATCCCCGGTGTCTCCTGCGTCAAGCCCCGTGGTGCGCTCTACGCGTTCCCGCGGCTGGACCCGGAGGTCTATCCGATCGACAACGACGAGCAGTTGGTGCTGGACCTGTTGTTGCAGGAGAAGATCCTGGTCACCCAGGGCACCGGGTTCAACTGGCCGGCGCCCGACCACCTGCGCATCGTGACCCTGCCGTGGGCCCGCGACCTGTCCAGCGCCATCGAGCGGCTGGGCAACTTCCTGGTCAGCTACCGCCCCTAGTTTCTTCGGCGCTTGCGCCGAAACTGTAGTTAGCGCGAGAAAGTTCGAGTACCGAACTCGCTAACAACAGGCTCGACGGCACCCGAAGCCCTGCGCGCACACGCCCCGACGGGAATCGCGTGCGAGACGATCCCGATGCCCCATCCGAGGATCGGCCAGACCGGCCAGAAGTACCACGCACCGGCGGTCACCGCGGTCACCAGCCAGATGCCGATCATCAACACGGACACGGCCAGGTAGACGCCCAGGTGAATCTGGACGCCCCGTCGGGCGGCCGCGCTGCGTTGCGCAGAACGGCGGGGGTCTCTCCTGATGATCTGCGCGACAGGCAGATCGGTGAGGAGATCCTCGAGCGCTCCGGCTGTCTGAGCCTCAAACGCCCAGGCCAGTCGTGTCTCGTATTCCTCCATCGACAGGTAGCCCTGGGTGAACGCCTGACCGAGATGGTCGGCGGTGCGGCCCCGCTCCGCGTCACCTACTCGTACAGCAGAATCCGATGGCGTGACGAATCGTGTGGTCATGTGTCGCACCCCTATTGGCCGTTAGGCACCCAGTTGCCGTGAAATCCGGCCGGGACACGGTGCGGCAGGTGGATGCCCGCGATGTCCTCCAGCGTGGCCGCATCCAGGATCGCCAGCTCGCTGGTGTCGGTCGAGCTGTCGTAGACGAAGCCCATCAGAACGCCGTCATCTTCGGCCGCGTCCGCCGTTGCCGGATGGAAGACGAACTCACCCAACTGTTTTCCCTCACCGAATGAACGCGTCGCTGCCGACCCGCCGACCAGGTCGTGTTTGAGCAGCGTCGCGTCGGGGACTACGCCGTTGCCGATACTGACCGCGTAGCCGAACCGGTGCCGCTTGCCGACCAGTCGTTCGTCAACGCGGGGAAACTCCTGACCACGATCGTCAACCCGAGATTCGCGGACCTTGCCGTCGGCCAGGTCGATGGTCCACCGTTCCAGCGTGGGCAGCCCCTCGGCGGGGCCACGCATCTCGGTGTCGAACATCTTCGGATGCCGGACCACATCGAGGACGACGGTGTCACCCTCGTCGTAGGCATTCATCGGATGGAACACGTAGCACGGTTCCACTTCGAACCACCGAACGTCGTCGTTGCCCCCGTCACGTGGCATTACTCCTACCCGCGCAGGGTATTTCGGGTTCCACCGATACGGCATGGTGCGAACACTGCTCTTGGGCATCGGCAACCGGGCCATGATCGGATCCGGAATGCGCACCCGGCCGATCAGAGCCGACATGATCAGCCGCACCGGTAGCCGCAGGCCAGGCGGCGCTGCACCCTCGGCGACCTGGCGGGCGTCGAACGTGACCGGCAGGTCATAGAAGACGACGTGGTTCTCGGTGAGCGAGAAGTCGTGCATCATCGGAGAACCGGTGACTTCGATATCCACGGTGCGCCGCGCCCGACCGTCGGCGCCGATCACCGAGTACTGGACAGTGTTTCCGCGGTTGAACGCGTACGACACGGCATGCAGCTCACCGGTGTCGGGGTCACGTTTGGGGTGCGCGGTGTACCCGCCGGACAACGTGCCGTCGAAGTCGCAGGTGCCGACGGTCTCCAGCTCGTCGGTCAGCTCGTAGCAGGAGATCCCGCCCTCGATCAGCGCAAGGGTCCGCCCGGCGTGGCCGATCACGTTGGTGTTGGCGCCGATCCCGGAAGCCCCGCCGTGCCGGCCGGGGCGCGGCGATTCGCCGAGCGCGGCCGCAGTCTGCGGGCCCCGCACGTACCGGTTGCGGTACCACTCGGCCTTGCCGTCGCGAAGGCGCACGCCGTGGACCATGCCGTCCCCGATGAACCAGTGATAGAACGCGGGATCGATCTCGCCGACCGGGTTGGGCCCGTTACGCAGGTAGCGCCCGTCCAGGTAGTCCGGGATAGTCCCGGTCACCGCCAGCTCGGTGAGGGTGTGCTCCTGTGCGATCGGCGCGAATCCGCCCTGAAGGTAAGGATTGGTCATCGGACACCTCCTGTCCATAACAATGTTATGGACCATGTATAACACTGTTATGGCAGGATGGCAAGGGTGAATTCGAGCCCGCGCGATCGCCTGATCGAGGCCGGTACCCGACTGCTGGACAGCGAGGGCCCCGAGTCTCTGCAGGCCCGCAAGGTCGCCGCCGAGATCGGCGCCTCCACCATGGCGGTCTACACCCACTTCGGCGGGATGAACGGGCTCCTGGAGGCAATCGTCTCCGCCGCGTTCGAGCGTTTCGGCGCCGCGCTGGCGTCCGCACCCAAGACCGACGATCCGATGGCGGACTTCTTCGTCATGGGTTACGCCTACCGGGAGTTCGCGCTAGCCAGCCCGCAACGCTATCGGCTGATGTTCGGGCTCGCCGCACCCCAGAAGTTTCACGTCCCCGAAATACCCGTAGCGACAGCGACCTTCGACCAACTCGTCGCCGCCGTGGATCGTATTGTCACCACCGGCCGGATCCGCGCCGACGACGCCGTTGAACTGGCCGGGCGAATCTGGAGCATGATCCACGGCGTGGTGCTGCTGGAACTTGTCGGCACGTTCGAGCAGGACGGCCGGGCGCTGACTCACATCCTCAGCCCGATGACCATCGACCTGTTCGTCGGGATGGGCGACAGTCGGACAAGCGCCGAGCTGTCACTGCGACGTGCGGCCGACGCCATTCGTCAGTGAGCACCCGTCACCGACGATCCAACAAGCCCATCAGGTAGTCGCCGTAGCCGGACTTGCACAGCGCCGCGGCCCGGGCGGCGAGTGCGGCGTCGTCGATGAAGCCCATCCGCCAGGCCACCTCTTCGGGCACACCGATCTTGAGGCCCTGGCGCCGCTCGACGGTGCGGACGTAATCGCCGGCGTCCAGCAGTGAGTCGAAAGTCCCGGTGTCCAGCCACGCGGTACCGCGGGCCAGGGTCTCGACCGTGAGGTGGCCCTGCTCGAGGTAGGTCTGGTTGATGTCGGTGATCTCGTACTCGCCGCGCGCGGAAGGCTTGAGGCCCCGGGCGATCTCGACGACGTCGTTGTCATAGAAATACAGCCCGGGTATCGCGTAGTGCGACCGGGGCGAGGTCGGCTTCTCCACCACCGACACCGCTGACCCGTTCGCGTCGAACTCGACCACACCGTAGGCCGATGGGTCGGCCATCCAGTACGTGAAAATAACTGCACCGGAAAGGGATTGGTGACGCCGCAGGCTGGTTCCCAAGCCGGCGCCGTAGAAGATGTTGTCCCCCAACACCAGCGCAACAGAGTCGGTGCCGATGTGGTCGGCGCCGATCACGAACGCTCGCGCCAGTCCGTCCGGCTGCTCCTGGACGGCGTAGCTGATGTCGACCCCGAACGCCCTGCCGTCCCCCAGCAGTCGCTGGAAGGCGGGCGCGTCGTGGCCGGTGGTGATCACCTGAATGTCCCGAATTCCCGCCAGCATCAGCGTGCACAGCGGGTAGTAGACCAGCGGCTTGTCGTACACCGGCAGCAGCTGCTTGCTGACGCCCATGGTGATCGGATGCAGGCGGGTGCCGGAGCCACCGGCCAGGATGATCCCGCGCATGCCGCCTAGCCTAACGGCGATCGCAAGCGCGGCGGAGCCGGGCGCAGCGGGTCGACGTCATCAACACAGCGGGCTAATCGACCCGATCTGCTTCGGAGAGGTCCGTGGCGGCCAGGGCGTGGTCCAGGTCGTCGTGGCGGAACACCGCGGTGACGTGATCGCGCACCACCCGGAAGGCGACCGCCTGGGCTGTGCCCGCTCCCACCGGGGTCAGCTCGGCCACCACCACGCCGTCGTGCACGTACATTCGGCCGATTCCGGCGCTCACCTGCGCCGACGCGGCCCACCCGCGCAACGCCTGATGCCCCTGCCCGGCCCCGTTTGCGTCGGCCACCTCGATGTCGTCGCTGGACAGCTGTTCCAGGGTGTCCAGATCACCGGCGGCCAGGGCGTCGTGCCAGGCGAGGACCGTTGCGATCTCCGATGTGCTCATGGTCGCCAAAACTACCGCCCGATCAGAAGGCGGTGTGGTCGACCCAGTTCTGCCACACCGCGGCGTCGCCGAAGATCGCGATGTCGGTATCGGCTATCGGCACCCGGCGCATCACCGCCAAAAACAGGTCGCGCGCCGGACCACGCAGGGCCACCGAGCCTTTGCCGTGCTCATGCGACCAGCTCACCGTGTCGGTACCGCTCGGTCTGCTGATGGTCCACTCCCCGGCCGGCCCGAGGCCGTCATCGGTGGCGTGCAGGTGCACGCTGTGGCCTTCGGCCAGCGGCAACGTCTGCCCATTGCGCGCGATGAGCGTGGGGATCAGGTCCAGCAACTCACCGATCCCGTCGGCGGCCAACTCCGGGGACAGGGCGAAGTCAACGCCGAGCGCCAGCGCGGCGTCGGCGCGGTGCACGGTTGCCTCGTGCAGCCGGCGGCGCACCCACCACGAGGCCGGACGTGGACCCATGAACGTCCACGCCGGCGTCTCCGGCCCAGCGTGGGCCACCGCGTCCAACACACGCTGTGCGCCGTCGTGCAGCCAGTCGAGGGCTGCGTCGGGCTCGGCGGGCGGTTTGCCGTCGACGACGTCACGCGGGTCCAGGGGACCGTCCATTCGATCGGCGACGATTTGTGCGGCCCAACGGTTTCCACGCCCGAAGTGCCGGAACAGTTGGGTGAGGTTCCACTCCGGGCAAGTCGGGATCGCCAACTGCGGATCGCCGGCGCGGATCAGCCCCCCGAACGCGCGCGTCTCATCGAGCAATGCTGCGGCGTAGTCCACGCCGTCAGGCTAGTGGATTCTGTGCCGGCTCAGAAGGGCCAGCCGCCTTTGCCGCCACCGCCACCACCGCCGTGGCCGCCTCCGCCTCCGCCACCGCCGAGGCCCGGGAACCAGGAGCCGCCGCCACCGCCACCGCCGCGCCCACCACCGTTGCCGTTGCCGCCGCCGCCGAGGCCCGGGAACCACGGGTTCCCGCCACCACCGTTGCCGCCGATGCCGGGCAGCCAGGGTGACGGGTTGCCACCCTTTTTTCCGCCGCCATCGTTGTCGGGCAGCCAGGACGGGTTACCACCCTTCTTGCCGCCGCCATCGTTGTCGGGCAGCCAGGACGGGTTACCACCCTTGTTGCCGCCACCGTTGTTGTTGCCCGGCAGCCAGGAAGGGTTGCCGCCGTTGTTGGACGGTGGCCGGAAGATCGGCGGCAGCTCGGGTTGCTGGATCGGAGGCGGTGCGGGGACCGGTGCAGCAGGTGCCGGCGCCTCGACCGGCGCGGGCACATGGATGGGCACCGGAATCGGCACCGGGGCCACCGGCGCGGGAGCCGGGGCCGCTGGGGCGGGAGCCGGAGCCGCCGGTGCTGGCGCAGGAGCAGGCGCGGCCGGCGCCGGCCGAGCTACCGGGACCTCGGTGACGGGCGGGGCCGCCGGTGGCGGCGCGGGGGCAGGTGGGGGCGCCGCCTCGGGGACAGGCGCCGGGGCCGGGGCCTGCTGGGTGGGGACCACGATGTGACCGGCGGGCGGCGGATGATCTGCGGCGGTGGGCCGGATGCTGACCGCCAGCGCCACCACCAGGCTGGAGACCCCGACCACGAAGAACGCCGCCAGCCCGCTGCCGGCCAGCAGGAAGGGGTTGCGTCGCCGAAGAGGTTTGCTGTCCTCGAACAGATCCACACCGGAACTCGGCGGGTAGTCGTCGTCCTCGATGACAGCGCCGTCAAAGCCGTCACCGTCGACCAGGTTCAGATAGCCGCTGTCGGCGGTGTCGTCGCGCACCGCACTGTAGGCCAGCGCATACTCGCCCATGGTGGCGTCATAGTCGGCCTGGTGGGCATAGGCGAGCGCGACCAAGTCCGGGTCGATCACGCCGGTGCCCGGGTCGCGTGCCCACGCCAGTGCCGAAGTCGAGGAGTCGAACAGCGGCGCATGGGCACTGGCCAGCGCCGCGCCGCGCGCCAGCGCGGTCTCGGGCTCCTCGGGCACGCTCACCGGGATGGCACTGACCGCGTCCAGCTCGGGCTTGACCATGCCGACGTTGACTCCGGAACCGACCACGAACAGGCCGTCGGGTCGCGACGACAGGCGGCCGGCCTGGGCGGCCAGACGGGTCAGCGCGCCCACCGCGGCGGCGTCATCGGATGGCAGGGCCACCCGCTGCACCTCGGCTATCGAGCCATCCGAGGAGTCGACGACGGCCAGGGTCGCGCCATCGGGCTCGATGAACATCAGCGCGGTCCGCTCGTAGCCGATCGACCCGCCCACCGTCTGTGCCAGTGCTGCCGCGGCCAAGAACGCCGACACCAGCATCACGTTCTCGACCCGGTGACCGGCCAGCGCATCACGCAGCTGGCCGGCTTGCAGCTGGTTGGCGACGGTCACCCCGGTCGAGGCCAGCCGGTAGCCGCTCTCCCGGGCACTTTCCTGGGTGCCCAGGATGGCCGACACGACCTGGTCGGGGAACGCCTTCTCGTCGGCATCCACCTCGAATCCGTCTTCATCGACGGTCACGCCACCGGCGCGCTCCCCCTCGACGAGGACCATGCGTACCGATGGCGGTGCCATCGAGACCCCCAGAACGATGTCCACCGCACCTCCTCCACTACGGCCGGCGAATTATTAGCCCATCTTACGACTGTTGGATGTGAATCCCCACTCAGAAAGGAAGGCCGGGGATCTTAAACGGGAACCCGCCACCACCGCGGCCGTGACCACCACCGTGGCCACCGCCATGACCGCCACCGCGGCCATGACCACCACCGGGCCCCCAGTCGTCGTCGCCGCCCCAACCGCCCCGGGGCGGGCCGAACAGCGGCGGACCGCCGGGCAGGCCCGGAATCCCCAGGTTGGGAAGCGGTGGCGGCGGGAGCGCCGGAGGCGGTGGAGGCGGTGCCACCGGTGCGGGGGCTGCTGGAGCCGGGGCCTCGGGCACTGGAGCGGGAGCTGGCGCCGGAGCCCGCGGCGGAGCCGGTTCGCCGGCCGGAGCGGGCGGGGCCTGCGGAGGCGCCGGTGCGGGCGTGACGACGGCAGCCGGCGGCGGTGCCTGATGGGTGACGACGTTCGCCCGCACGTCAGGTCGGTGCTGGTTGGCCGCCCGCATCCCGACGGCCAACGCGATCGCCAGCCCCAGCACCCCGATCACGAATATCGCCGCGACCCCGCCGGTGACCAGCATCGGCTTGCGTTCCCGCGGCTGGATGCCGGTACTGAAGTCCAGCATCCGGGAGTCGACGAGTTCGGGATCGTCGGCGAGATCCGGAAGCGCGGCCCCCAGGACCACGCCACTGTCCGGAAGCGCGCTGTAGGCCAGTGGCTCGTTATCGCTGGTGGCGTTGTAGTCCACCTCGTCGTAGTTGACCCCGTCGGGCGCGACGTAGGCGTATCCGGCACCGGCCAGTGCCGGATCCATTTCGCCGGTGCCCGGGTCCTGCGCCCAGGCCACTGCCCGGGTGGAGGACGAGAACAGCGGGGCGTGCGCGCTGGCCAACGCTGCCCCACGGGCCAGCGCCATGTCCGGTTCCTCGGGCACGCTGACCGGCAGCGGAGTGGCCTTGTCCAACTCCGGTTTGATCATCGCCACGTTGACGCCCGAGCCCACCACGAACAGGCCGTCGGGGTTCGACTCCAGCCGTTGCGCACCGGCGGCCAGCTCGGTGATCTCGCCGACCGCACGCTCATCGTCGTTCGACAGCGACTGACGGTGAATCTCGGTGATCGAACCGTCGTCGGAATTGACGACGGCCAGCGTGGCGGCTTCCGGCTCGACGAACAGCAGCGCTGTCCGGGCGTAACGCGTCGCACTGCCCACCGACTGGGCCAGCGCTGCCGCGGCAAGAAACGCCGACACCAGCATCACGTTTTCGACCTTGCGGCCCGCGAGCGCCTCGCGCAGCGCGTTCGCCTCGGCCGGATTGCTCCAGGTCACGCCGGTGGAGCTCAGCTCATAGCCGCCCTCGCGGGCGCCCTCACGGGTGCCCAGAATCGCCGACACCACACGCTCCGGCGCGGTTTGGGCGCCATCCATCACGTCGAAGTCGTCGTGCTCCACGGTGACCCCGTCGGCGTTCTCGCCTTCCACCAACACCATGCGGACCGCCGAGGGTGCCACCGACACCCCAAGAACGATCTCCACGAAACCTCCCCTGTTACTGCTTATCGGCCAGGTATGTGGGCCGAACCCCCACCAGGGCTGGCCGATACCGGCTTCATCGCAGCCGCGGGGCGGCCGTCAGGTCCGAGGGCTAACCGGACTTGATGAAGTTCTGGTACGAGCGGGACGGCGTCGGCCCGCGCTGGCCCTGATATTTCGACCCTACGCGCGTACTGCCGTACGGGTGCTCGGCCGGACTGGTCAATCGCAGCAGGCACAGCTGGCCGATCTTCATACCCGGCCACAGCGTGATCGGCAGATTCGCCACGTTGGACAGCTCCAGCGTGATGTGCCCGGAGAAGCCGGGATCGATGAAACCCGCGGTGGAGTGGGTCAGCAGGCCGAGGCGGCCCAGGCTCGACTTGCCCTCCAGCCGGCCGGCCAGATCCTCCGGCAGGGTGCAGCACTCCAGCGTGGAGCCCAGCACGAACTCCCCGGGATGCAGCACGAACGGTTCGCCGGGTTTGGGTTCGACCAGCGTGGTCAGCTCGTCTTGCTGTTTGGCCGGATCGATGTGGGTGTAGCGGGTGTTGTTGAACACCCGGAACAGGCTGTCGAGGCGGACGTCCACGCTGGACGGCTGTACCAGCTCGTCGTCAAACGGGTCGATGCCCAGCCGGCCAGCAGCGATTTCGGCCCGCAGATCGCGATCGGAGAGCAGCACGGCACGAGCGTATCGCTCGACCCGCGGGCCGGGCCGGATGACCAAGCCCGTGGTGGCCACCGAGTGTGCGGTTTGATTCGGTTTTCGGCGGTTCGGCCAACGATTCCGCACACTCGCGGAGCGGCTGGGCGCCCGGATGCTAGCCTGCTAGCGCACCAGTGCCGATGTAGTTCAATGGCAGAACATCAGCTTCCCAAGCTGAATACGCGGGTTCGATTCCCGTCATCGGCTCCATACATGCAGGTCAGAGGCTTTCGGAAGTTTGCCAGCAAACTTGCATTCGCGAAATCCCGCATTTTCCCCGTAAATTGGGTCAGCCGGTCGGTTTGCTGGCCCATTCTTCCAGCACAGCGCGGGTATCCGGTCCGGCCGTCACCCGCTGAACGTAGTGCCCTTCGGTGGTCGCGAGCTGGGCGTGCGACAGCTGCTGTTGGGCCGCCTCGACACCGAGCCCGTCCCGCACAACGGTGGCCACCGACCGTCGGAAGCTGTGCGGTGTCACCCACTTCAGGTCAGCGTGCGGTGCCAGTGCCTCCCGCAGTGATGATCGGATGTTGGACAGGGACATCAGGCCGCCGTCTCTGTTCTTGAGCACCGTGCCGGTCGGGCCGGTGATCGCGTAGAGGTCGGTGAGCACCTGGGCGCCGAACTTCGGCAGTGTCACCGTGTGCGGCGGCGCATCCCCTTTGCGGCGGTCCTGACGGTGCAGCGGCTTACCGGCCACCCGCCCCGCGTCCTGCACAGTCCCGGAGACGGTGACGGTCGGCGGCACGGCGAGCAAGTCGACCTCATCCCATTCGATCGCCAGCACCTCCCCCGGCCGCACACCCGTCGCCGCGAGCAGCTCCACGAACGCCGGCAGCATCAACCCCCGACGAGGCCCCGGCCCCCGATGCCCGCACCACACCTCGACGGCACGGCGCACCTGTTCCAGCTCCATGCCCGTCAGCGCACGCGCCTTCTTGCGCTCCGGCTTGGCCGTCTTCGTCTCCCGGATCGGGTTGTGCTTCACCACGTCGAACCGGGCCGCCAGGCTGTACATCCCCGACAAGATGATCCTCAAGTAGATCGCCGACGACGACGGCAACGCCTTCAGGTGCGCATCGGCCCGGCTGGTAGTCAGTTCCGCGATCCGTAGGTCACCGCCCCACGGTTCACCGTGCAGCCGCCACGTATCCCGGTAGATGGTCGCGGTCCGCTCCCCGATACGGTCCTCGGCGATCTTGGCCGGAATCCATGCCGCGAACAGTTCTGACAGGGTGGTGGTCCGGTTGATTACGCCCGTGGGTTCCCCGGCTTCGAGTTCGTCGGCGATGCGGCGCTTCAGCTCCCGCCGGGCATCCTCGGCCGACTTTCGCGACGACGCCTCACGCTCACGCAGCTTCCCACTGTGCAGCCGCAAGTAAGTTGAGGCGTAGAAGATTTCCTGCTTCGTTCCGTTCAGTTCGTGCGTGACAACGCGCTCGGCAATCTTGCCGTGCTCGCCTGGCTCCATCCGCTGCCTAGGCATCGCCGGCCGTATCGTCGCCTCTTGGTGTCCGCTGCATTTCGATCGCCTGCTGCCTGATCTCGATTGCGGCTTGCAGTTCCTCGGCGGCCTGACGAAACTCCTCGACTGCCTGGCGTCGCGCCGCGAGCGCTTCCCGCATGTTGTTGTTGGCCTGCTGCTGACCCTCAACCGCCTGGCGATGTTCCTCAATTGCCTCCCGCAGCATGTCGTTCGCTTGCTGCACTTCGGCATCGATGCGTTCCAGACGTTCCAGATCGTGGCCAGTGAACAGGTTGCGCGCCACCTTGGTCGAGGCGTTGACGCCAGGGAGTACGCATACCTGCTGGTCATGGTCTGAGTAGAGCAAGTCGAGCGCTGGAATTTCCAGAGCTGCCGCGATAACGAGTAGCTCGGGGACACTTAGTACGCCGCCCCTGTGTCCAGAATCCAGCTTGGATACCACCGTAGGTGATATTCGGTAGCCGATCTCTTCGGTGCGCGCGCTCAACCATGCGGCGGATTTTCCGCCCGCGCGCGCCCTCTTCATAGCGGAACCGATGCGTTCAACCAGTTCAGCAGCCCATTTGTCGCCGTCGCTGGGATATACCCGCTCCTTCGCCATGCGAAGAAATTATGCCACACGCGCTTGCGTCCGTATAAGTCCGTGTTAATCTGCGCAAGACGAGGAAATTCTTCGCCTTACGAATGAGGAGGGGTCGTGGCGCCCGAGCTACAGGAGCAGGTCGACCGGTTCAACAGCCGGTTGTGGACAGTCGAGGCCGTCATGCAGCGGCTGTCGATCGGCCGGAGCATGGTCTTCGATCTGATACGCAGCGGGGAGCTGCGGTCGGTGAAAGTCGGGCGACGGCGGTTGGTCTCCGAGACGGCCATCAACGACTACATCGACCGCGTCGACCAAACCGGTGGTGATGCGGCCTGATGCGCGTCTACCCGCAGGAATCGCACCCCGACCTCGGTATCTGGGACGAGGCGGACAAGACGGAAGACCTCCGTACGAAAAATGCCCCCGGTCGGTGCGCCAACACCGCCGAGGGCTCGCAGAAACCCCCACTCATCCAAGAACAGGAGTCCTGAACACCATGAAAGCACACCATCAGCCGATCCCGTACCTGTTGGTCGATCCGATCAACGTTGACCGGCCCGTCGCCTACCTCCGCAACGGCATCGTCACGCTGAACTTCTGCGGCCGCACCCTTCACCTGGCCGACTCCGAGGCTGTCGCCTTTGCCAACCACCTGCTGGCCCTAGTCAACGGGGTGGTGGGCCCGATGAGCACCTACACCGTCCCCCAGCCGCCCGGTGCCGATCCGGGGCACACCGACGAGTTCGAGACCGATGACACCACCGGGATCACCAGTAGGTGCGTTTGGTCGCCGACCTTCGAGTTGCCCGCCCCTCTGCCTGACCTTGGTATCCGGGTAGGCGCAGTCCAGCTCGATGACGGAACCCTGGTCATTGAGGGGCCGGAAGCGCCGCGCATCTTCGCTGACAGCGGCAACTACAGTGCCGCGGACGCACGGGCCTTGGCCGGGGCACTGCTGGCGGCAGCTGATCTCACCGACCAGTGGGTGGTGCAGTGATGACCGCCGACTCTCTGACGACAACGATGCGGGCTACGGCAGAGTCGACTCTCACCAACAGTTGGCCCTGCGCCCCCTGGTGCCTTGAAGGCGACGGCCACCCGCAGGAATCTCACCGCGAAGACCAGTGGTGCCAGGGGCAGCTCTACACAGTCGGGTGCAGTCTCGAAGAGGCCGCCCCGGCAGCCCACAAGGAACTCGACATCGGCGCCGATCCGCATATCAGCGCATACGCGTGTGGGCGCTACTACCGGCTGCCATACGTCGCGCTGCACGTTTACCGGGAGAGCAGCCGCCCGTTCTGGAGCGTCGATACGGAGTTCAAGCTGACGCCAGCCGAAGCAGTCGTCATGGCCAAGCACCTGTTGACGGTCGCCGCCGAGATCCAGGGCGGCCTCTGATGTCCAACAAGGCGCAGATCATCACGGAGGGCGGCATCGGGCTTCGGCCCGGTGTCCCCACCGACCTCGTGCCGTGGCGGATCGCGGTGCAGTGTCGCTGCTGCAATCGGTGGCTGACCGACCCTCAGAGTGTCCGCGCTGGCATCGGACCCTCGTGTGCGGTGCGGGAGGCCGGATGACGAGCAGCCGCCAGGTGTCCTGGTCGGAAGTCAACCGGTTCATCACCGAGGTAATCAAGGCCGCCAACTGCGGGCCACTGCCGCTGGCCGGCTCCCCGGAATGGCGCGCCATGCCCGACGACAGCATAGAGAAGCTGATTGCCCTCGCTGACGCTGGCCAGCACGCCGTCCTGCAATGGGACATCACCCAAACCGCCGCTGCCGACGCATCCAAAGCCATTGCCGCATCGGAGAACTGGCACGCCGTATCCCGGTGCATCCGGGCCGGACGCGGCCCTGCATACATCCCCAGGAGGGCATCTTGACTGACGACGAATTCTGGTCAGCCACCGACCAACTCAACCTGATTCACCAATGGGCACGGGCACGATACGTAGCACCGATGGCCTTGCTACTCACGGTGCTGCTACGGGTGGATTTGTCCACCAGCCACCGCGTGATGTTGCCCGGCCCGCCAGCCCCAGCATCGCTGAACATGGGCATCGTTCTCGTCGGCCGGTCAGGTTCCGGCAAGGGGGTCACTGACAAGTTGGCTCGCACTGTCTGGCCCCGCGACGACATTCACGAAGAAGGACTCGGTTCAGGGCAGGGCATCCACGACCTCTTCAAGGAAACGAAAGATCCCGAGGACCGGATCACCCGCGCCCTGATCACCGTCTCAGAGATTGACCACCTGACCGCCCTCAATGCCGGGCAGGGCAACAACACCAGGGCGGCATTCAAAGCGGCGCTGACAGGTGACAGGCTCGGCAGCAAGGGTGCATCCACTGCTACGACGCGCTCAGTCCCGGCTGACAGCTACCGGCTGGGCCTGTCCATCAGCGCACAGTTCGGCCACTGCGGGGTCCTTCTCGACGACGTATCGGGCGGCACGCCACAACGACTGGTGTGGGGATCGGTCACCGACCCTTCCATCCCGGACATCCCCGGTCCGGAACCTGACCGGGTGCTGGCCACGAATCTGCCGGGGTGGGCGCTGGCGGACAAGCCGGTGCTGATCCAGTACGGCACCCCGCAGATTGCTGAGTACGTCGCAGCGGGACTGTTGGCCAATCAGCGCGGAGAAGTTGACGCCCTCGATGGCCACCGAACCTTGACCCGACTCAAGGTCGCAGCGGCGCTCGCAATTCTCGATCACCGGTCGGTCATCTCCGAACTGGACTGGCAACTGTCCGAGGTCGTCATGGCCAAGTCCGACGCCACCCGAAACGCAGTGATCGACTATGACCGCCAGGCAGCCCGAGCCAAGCTTCGCGATCGCGCGATCAGTCGTGCAGTAGGCGAAGAGGTCATAGACGGCCGACGCCTCGACGTCGTGAAGCGCCGGGTGCTCAAGGTGTTGACCAACGGCCGCACCGCGCGGCGGGATCTGATGTCCAGGATGGGCAAACGCGAATACCGAGAACTGCTCGACTCGGCTATCGCCGAGTTAGCTGCCGACGGCCAGGTGTCAGCTGTCGCGGCCCCACAGGGCGGCACGCACTACGAGCTGGCCCAGGAGTTCACCGCTGAACCGCAGTTCAGCACCCAAAATGCCAGTTCAGAGGCGCTGACCCCGGAGTTCACCGCTGAACCCTCAGCTACCGTCACGGATCTCGATTCTCGCAGGTCGCCGGAATCTAGCCAGGCGAAGCTGTCCTGCCCGGACTGGCTCGCCCAGTACATCGACGACCTCCGCGCCGCCGGCGAAACCGAAGTCACATCGTTTGCTGTGCACGCTGCCGGACGTGCCAACGGCTACGGGGCGCCGAACGTATCCACCTACATCCAGCGCAGCCCCGAACTGAGCTTCGTGCGCCGCATCGGCCAGTCCACCGTCTATGCCATCGCTCCCGCAGAGGCCACTTCATGACCGCCACCCGGACAGCCAGGCGATTCTTTTGGGCGTGGCTTATCGCCTCGGCGGCAGTGTCGACGACGGGCGTCGTGACGCACGCCGCGCTCGGCAACGCGCGCTCCCCGGTGATCGCATCCGCTCTGGCTGCCACAGTCGTGTGCATCCAGGTATGCGCCACTTTTGGAGTGCACATGCTGGTGCAGGCCCGGATCGCCGGAGCCGCATACCGCACCGCGGTGGCCGCCGCGGTGGTGCTCGCCATCGGTGCGTTCACGCTCAACTACGTCGCCTTGCGCGACTTGGTGATCGGTTGGGCGGGCATCGCCCCCGGCATAGCGTGGATAGCGCCCCTGATCATTGATCTGGGCATGACCGCCAGCATGGTCGCGCTCCTGGCGCTTAGCCAACCCGCACCGCAGGCGCACACCGCCGAGCATCACACGGACACGCCACCCTCGGTGCATGTCGCAGTGCACAACACGGTAAGCAACGCACTGCACTCTGCCGAACCGACCGCGCACGACGGTGCACATCTGGACGCCGCGCACCGCCTCGTCGCGACTGGCCTTGTGCGCATCGGAGTCGAACGCGTCGCGCAGGTGCTCGAAGCCCACGCCTCCGGCACCGCGCCCAGCACGATCGCCCGCCGCCTCAATGTCGGCTTCTCAACCGTGCGACGCGTCATCGACTACCAGCACCAGGCCGTCTCGTGACCGCCGGCCATGTCGTACTCGCCGCCTATCGGGACACGGGCGCATGGGATGTCCCCTGCCCCCACTGCGGCGCCCAGCCTGGCAACCCCTGCACCAAAGCCACCGGTCGGGTGAGCAAGGTGCCGTGCGTCAGCCGAATCGCCAACGCAGACATCCCAATGCCTGAAGCCGGGAAAAACACGCCCCTGACCCCCGTCGATTTCGGCGAGCCCCGACACCCCAGGGAGGCATCATGACCACCCCCGTCTCAAGGGGTCACGTTTCACACGCGAACCTTCCAGACGCTGACGCCACCATCACCGTGCTCGGCGCAATCTTGTCCGGCGTACCACGTCTGACCGGAGCCGCCTGCCGGAACCACACGACGGTGTTCTTCGCCGCCGAGAATGAGCTGCGCGACGGGATTGAAGCAGCCATACGCATCTGCGCACGCTGCCCTGCCCTCGCCGAATGCCGTACATGGGTCGAGGCACAACCGTCCCGCCGCCGACCGACCGGAGTCACCGCAGGATTACTCCACCCCAGCCCAGTAAGCACTTCTAGTTCTGTGGGACCAGAAGTTAATTCCGTCGGCGCGTTTACGGCCACGAAGGAGGCATCGTGAGCAATCCCAGCAGGATTGTCGTGCGCTATGCCATGGACGGCGAGGATCTTTACATCGACCCCGCTGGGCTGAGCTTGCTCTTCGGGGTGCCGCAGTCCTCCCTCGCTGTCGGCGCGGAACATCCCCCCGAACTCTGGCGCCAAGCCTGCCGCCGCATCAAAGAGGCCGAAGCACACGGGTCAGGCCATGGCCTTGGCCCGGTCCTGGCGTACTACGCCGACCTTGAGCGTGATGGCGCTGAGCTGGTCTTGGTTGAACTGCCGTGACAGGTGACAGTTGGTCTGACCGAATCGCCCGACACGTCGGCCCAGATGGCTCAGTGACCGTGCCGCCACGGATCGCGGCGTGGCTGGAAGCGAAAGCGGGACTGACCGCTGACCGCCGAATCGGGCTGCGCGTCACCGACCCGCCGGCCTACGAGATTCTTGCGGCCTTGCACCTTGCCGCCCTACATCACCGTTCCGGTACCGGAACAGAAACCGCAGGGCGGCAACGCAACCCGCAAGACTCAGATGTATGGATCACGACCGCTCAAGCAGCCCAACTGTTGGGCTGCACCGACCGCGCCGTCCGCAAATGGTGCCGCGACGGCCGGATATCCGCCACCCGCTGCGGTGGCCGGTGGTTGATCCGCCCGCAGCACCTCAACATCACACAAGCCACCTGAACAGGAGTAATCGCAATGCAATTCGCTGAAGCAAAGACCAAGATGAGCGCCATCCGCGCCGACCTACAGGCCGAGGTCGACACCGTCTGCGCGAACGCCAGGTACTCGACAGACGGCAAGGTTCACGAGATCGCGAAGGCCATCCTCGATGCCCGCTCGCTGGCCGTCGAACTGCGGGACCAGTTCGTCACCACCAGCGAAGAGACTCGCCGCAAGCTCGCCCGCAAGCTGTTCGGCCTGCCCGCCGGGGCCGATCCCGCCACGGTGTTGGTCTATCGGGACGCGGAGGACCGCGCCGCGAAGATCACCGACCCCGACGAATACGGCCCCCTCATGGCACGCGCCCTCGACCGGGGCGACGACCTCATGGCACGAGCCATCGCGGCCCGCGCCGATACCCAAGGAATCACCGATGTCGCCGCCGCCTACGCCGCCGGCACCGGACAAACCGGCGCCTACACGGAGCTGGACGCGCTGCCCACCGGCCGAAACTTCAACACCGCTGTGGCGATGGTTTTTACAGTCCCGCTGCCTGCGTTGCCCACCGAGCTGGCCTCCATCATCCGCACCGCCGCACCGTCGATACTGACGGCTGACGACACCGCCGGCCAGCTCCGGAAGCTCGCGGAGACCCCACCGGCGAACGCCACCAAGCCGACCAGCAGAACCTACCGTCCCGGCTCCCTCGGAACCGTCGCCGTCTCCTGATGGCCTCGCCCTGGGTCAGCCAGGCACCGGCCACGCACCCACACACACATAGGAAGGGGGCACATGCTCAAAATGCCCGCAATCGGCGAGAACGGCGTACCTGATCCTGTCTTGGCCCCGATCTCGGCCTATATGTGGGCGGACGCGAAGCGTAATGCGAAGGATGCGGAGTCGCGTGCTCGGCCGTTAATCCGGTTGTGGGACAAGGACATGAAGTTCATCGGCCGTATCGGTGGTGAGAAGTCCGTTGATATCGAGACCCGTTTGCATGACACCGGTACCGGTTCGATTGTGTTGCGGGGCTCGGATTGGATCAACAAGTTCCTACGCACCGATGTCCGATCCAACGATGACCTTAACATCACCGTCGACCCGTATCCGAACAACCGGAATTGGCGGTGGCGGTGGGG
Source organism: Mycobacterium sp. SMC-19 (assembly GCF_045310815.1). Lineage (NCBI taxonomy): Bacteria > Bacillati > Actinomycetota > Actinomycetes > Mycobacteriales > Mycobacteriaceae > Mycobacterium > Mycobacterium sp. SMC-19. Next base: position 96,930 of record NZ_JBJIAM010000006.1, read on the forward strand.
CGGCAAAGTCACTGCTGTCCGTAACGTGCGCACTGAGAAGGGCTTGCATGAGCTGCATTTCGATGTAGCGGAGAACCGGGAGCACTGGAAACACCTCTACTTCGCGGCCACACCCTGGTGTGCCCCGGAATTCCAGCCCCTCAAAGCATGGGTGCTACCGGGGAACACGCGGACGATTACGGCGGTATCGGGGTTCGTCAACTTGGCGCGGATCTTCTACCCGCCGTTGGGGATAATCGACAACTTCGTCAACCCCGGCGCGTGGCTGAAGCCCTTGACGGATGGGCGGTTGTGGTCACCGTTGGGGTGGCCGATCCAGATGCAGTTCGTCAACCCACTCACCGATACCAGTCGGTTCAGTGTGTTGGCGTCACGCTGGTCCTCGGCCCACGACACCACCGAAGGAATGTTGAAGGATGCGGGATGCAACGTCCGCGCCTACACCTGGCTGACGGAGGACGAAGACTCGCCGCACCCCGAACTCGCGGTTCTCGTCGGGGAGGAAGCTGCGCGGCCTTCCCGGAACTGCATCGTCCTGGCGGTTGAGGACCAGTCCGGAGTTGTTGGTTTGACGGGTACTGCAATCGACGGGGCCGTGAATCTGGTTGCGGCGACGGCTGATGACTTGATCTCGGAGATCCTGTACGAGTTCCGCGACGCCGACGCCATCGACCCACGCACCGGGAAGAACGTGAAGCCCTACATTCAGGACTTCCTGGGCACTGCACCGAAACTGCCGAACATTGTGTTCCGGGACTCGTTGGACCAGTCACCGATCAAGTCGTCGGAACGGGCGATCTTCAAGAGCAAGGCCAAATCCATTCTGGCCGGAGGCAAGAGCCCCGGATGGGTGAACCAGCTACAGACGTTCGGGATCAAGTTCGGGCTCAGCTTTATCCAGGTCACGCATGCATACGGATACGGCGGCGCTGGCGCTGCTGTGGCCGGCCCCGCCCCCCAAGGATCCGGGCTTGAAGAGGTCTACCAAGGGCAGTTCGACAACATGCTGTTGGCGTTCATGCGGCACACGGACCCGATGCGGGAGATCGCAGCCGGGGACATGGGCTATTTGGAGTATTTCACTCAGGAGGGTGGCGGGACCGCCTACACGATCAGTTCAGCGTTGACGTTGCGGCAGGGGCATTGGAAGACCCGCCCCTACCAGTCGTTCAAGGTCAGCATCTGGAACCGCCGGCCCTACCAGGTCTACTACGACTTCGATCTTGGGACGCGCGCCCTGTTCGAGATCGACGGTCTGCTCTACACGGACCAGTTCACGGCGATCCGTATGCACTACGACGAGTCCACCCCGAAGACTTTCGACGTGACGATCGGGACCGGGTCGGAGCAGGAAGACCCCATGGGGCAAGCCGTCCGCACGCTACAAACCATGTGGTCCGCAATCGGGACTCTCTTCGGCTCCAATGACTTGTTTTGACGATCTATTGCGGCAGCGTGTCGGGACACATGTATCGCTGCGCACCCTCAATCAGGGGATCGCGGTATGCGTTCTGCTGAAGTCCGAGGAACGGGATGTCGGCTGCGGTGCCGCCGTTATGGAATACGTCGCACACCATGTTGGCGACCATGATGTTGCTGTAATCGGCGCCGGGCGTGCTGAAGTAACTCGGCGGAACGCCTTGCGCATGGATGAAGTCCAGAAACTCCTGCTTGTCGGCACTCGCCACTGCGGCTGTTCCGAGCAGCAACCCCAGGCAGGCCACACCGACACCGGCCACCGACACAACACGACTCCGCGCATTGATTCCAATCATCCACAACAAGTACCACCCGACCGACCATCCCCGCAGGTCTTCATATCCATGCTGCACTGCACATACCCTGGGGGGAACCCCTCCGACCCCCCACGACGCCGCTCGTGGCATAGGCGTTAATAGAGGGAGTTCTTTTTTTTTCTTGACGGGGAGAGATTGATGCCTATGCCACGAGCGGCACTGTCGGTGGCCGAAGGGGTGCCCCCCCAGGGATCTTCTTTCCAAGATCACCGACTGGGACGGATCGCCTCAGTCACGCGGCAGGTCGGAGCCCACGACGTTCTGCTCACCCAGATCGTTCAGCTTGTCGAGTGAATCCTCCGACGTGTCGACGAAGTCATCCTCAAGCCTCCGGCGCATATCAACGGCGGCCTGATGACTGCGGAATGTGGGGTGGGCCGCCTCGGGCGCGAATATCCCCCCTTGCCAACCGCGAGCGCTGCGGTACCGGGTGATCGGATCGAGGACATCGTGCGGCTTACGTGACGGATACACCGGGTAGTCTTCGGTGATCAGTTTGCTGTCGTCGAAGAGTGTGGCCAACGTCTGCGCCGGCGTCTGCTCGTCCAGCGCGCGTGCGAGTGCGAACACAGGGTACGGCTGACCACCCCACACACCCTTGAGTACGTGGGTGCCGACGAGATGGGCTTTGCGGTTGTTGAGCTCCGCAGCGCTGTAGTGCTTGAACAGCAGGTGCGCTACTTCTGCGGTCAGCACGAAGTACTCGCGCGTCGCGTACTTGAGCACGCGGAAACCCGTGTCGATGCTCGGACCAACGAAGTCCATCGCGAACTCGGCGGCGAAGGTGTCGTCGTCTGGACTCGCATCGTTGAGGGTCTTCTCGTTGGCGGCCTCCGCATCGATCTGCGACTTCGGATCTTGCACCTGAACCTTTCGCGGGATCGCGACCCGCCGGTCCGGGGCAGGAACCGTCGCCAGAAAGGCGCCACCTTTCAAGGTCATCGGGGTCTTCAAGAGGAGGTGCTGCTGTTCGAAGGCCAGCATCGCCGCGAGCCAGGCGTCAACTGCATCGCTGCACTCCTGCTCGGAGTCGATGAGAACCGAAAAGATCAGCTCGTCCCCGATGGCCTTCCACAGCGACAGTCGCCCGCTGAGACCGGCACACGACTTCGCCACTTCCGCCGACAGAATCGAGGGGAACTCCGTGTAGAAGGCGAGGAACGTCTTGATCCAGTCGTTCTCCTCGCTCTGCTTGAACTGCGTCGAGTTCTGCAGGTCACAGGAGAGGAAGAGGATCGATCCGTCACGGTTGGCGCCCGAAGCCATCAGGTGTCGAGGCCGAGATACTCGGCGCGCACCTTCACCGCCGGAATCGACACCTCGAAGCGACGAGCGACCATCACCATGTCGCCGTTCAGCTGCTTGAACGCCGACTTGAAGTGTTCCTCCGGCATCAGGAGGTTCGAAGCGAACACGTTCGCCTGCGTCTCGGCCACGTTGCGGCCCAGCCGCGTGAAGATGGAGACGCGTTCACCGACGCGATGCGTCTCCGGCGCGCGGTAGTGCAAGAAGTAGTGGCCCAACTCGTGGGCGATCGTGAACCGGTCGCGCAGCTGCGAGGTGTGCGTGGGGATGATCACCGTGAAGTCGCCCTTGTCCCGGACTTCGAGCGACTCGGCGCGGTCGTCGACGATGATCTCGCCGCCGAGCTTCCTGAGCAGCTCGTGCACGTTGACGTGGCCGTTCGTGGCGATGACTCCGTGTTCGCCCGCGATCTGCTCGGCGTACGTCGCGATTGCTGAATAGGACAGTCTCGATCGCGGCGCCTCCACCGCACCCTGACTCAACACGCCTACCACTTCCAAACCTCCACCACCATCATCTCGCGCTCGAAGGCGCCCCGGTATGCGAGTTGCATCGCAAGGCTGCCCCCTTCGTGACCCAGGTGACTGGCGGTACACGCCAAACCGATAATACGAAGACTAGCGCGCTGAAGGCGCCATCCGTTCTCAAACACGGCACGGTAGCGCAGCGGTCCGACAAGGCCGCAAATGAAGCTGAGGGGCGCACCGATGCGCCCACGGATTGACCTGCCATTTCGCTGGGCCGGCGGGGCAGCAGCGCCAAAGGTAGGGGTGGGGGGGTGACCCCCTCGGCCGCCTACACCGCCGCTCGTGGCTTAGGCGTTTACTCCCCCCGACATACCCCCCCTCCCCCGGTGTGGAAAAAACGGAATGGGGGGTAAATGCCTAAGCCACGAGCGGCGATCCTGCAAAGGGGTTGGCTGCCTCCCCACCCTTCGTCGTTAGACTGGATCGTGCGGGACGTCCCCCCGTTCCACGGGGGATTGGCGTCCCGCATCGTCATGTATCGCGTTGATGCTGCGAAGGCGGCGGGCGGATCTTGGGGTAAGGGAAAGCGTGCGGATGCGAGGCTCTGCACCCTCGGCTGTGGGCACTTCAGCCTTCGGTTCTGCTGCGCGCTTGGTGTCGAGTTGCGCAAGTAAAGCATCAACCTGCTGCTGGGTGAAGCGGTAAACGCCCCTACTTATCCGCAGTGCGGACACCTCCCCTGACCGGACCAGGCGCAGCAGCCACAGGCCGGGGTGTTCCAGGTCATCTCCGCATACCGACCGGGCGACCTCAGCCAGCGAGTAGGTATTCACGGGGAGGGTCATGGCGGAGGACGATACCGATTTTCGCTTAGGGCAGTCGGAGATGGCTTGCCGTTCGAGGCTTCTCCTTTAGCGGCAGGCCTGTACTGGTTCCGGCCGTAGAATCTGGGTTGTGAATGATCGCGACCTTGCCGAGGAGCTGTTCGCTGTGGCCGCCCCTAGCGGGGATTGGGCGATCAAGGGCGCGATTGCGGCCGGCGAATACGTCGCAGCGATCATCGACCTGGTTGAGCAGGCTGCGATCCGCAGCATCCGCCTGCCGCAGAACCTGGTCGACGCGGTGGTCAACTTCATTGATGACCCTGCGCTCGATGCCGACGATATCGCCGCGATCCGTGAAGACCTGGCCACGCTGGCAGCGCTGGAGCAGAGCTGACCTAGCGGGATCAGGCCTCGTGCCCAATGCGGCGCACTTGATCGGAACTCAACGGTTCAAGGGCGACAGATTGTTTGCAGCTGCTCCGTATTTTCCCCGTATAAACGTGCACGACACGCCGCGTACTTACCCGCATCCGTACGCACTGATAGCAAGCGTGATCGTTTGCAGCGCAATACATTAACGGACTTCAGCAATCTTCAGCAGACGCTTCGACGCCAAGCTGAATACGCGGGTTCGATTCCCGTCATCGGCTCCACGTTTGAGCAGGGGTTTTAGCCCGATCAGCTCACCTCACCCGCCCGGCGGTCCCTTAACGGTCCCTTGCTCTGCCTGCAAGACGCCGCCGGGGTGGGCACCCCTGTCTCTACTCCCGTCCGTCAAGAGTCATCTGCGGTCCACTTGCATCGAACTGATGTTCGCGTAATGTCGATTGGCAGGGCGGCTCCAGCAAAGGGGCCTCGGGCAGTGGAGGGGCGCGCGTGCAGATCATTTCCTTCTTCAACCACAAGGGCGGCGTTGGCAAGACGACGATGCTCTTCAACACGGCCATCGAGATGTCCCGTCTCGGGATGCGCGTGCTCATGGTTGACCTAGACGCGCAGGCGAACTTGACCGCCATCAGCCTTCCCGACGAAGCCCTGGAACAGCTGTTCGTTGCCGGTGCGACAAACCAGACTGTGGCGCACGCGTTCAACCCGCTGGTCGGCGGCTCCGGGGACATCGCACTCCCTGAGGCGCACGTCGTACGGCCCGGCGGAGTTTGGTTGGCGGCTGGCGACCTCGGTCTAACCAACTTCGAAGGCATCATGCCGAGTGCCTGGACCGAAGCGTTGGCTGGTAACGAGCGCGGCTTCCGGGTCACGAGTGCGCCTTATCGGTTGATCCAGCAACTTGCTGACCAGGTTGACGCGGACTATGCCTTTGTTGACCTTGGTCCCAATGTTGGCGCGCTGAACAGGGCTGTGCTCCTCGGAAGCGACTACCTGATTGTGCCGCTGGCGGCCGACCTGTTCTCCATCCGGGCCCTACCCAGCGTCGGCGGCAGCCTGGAGACTTGGGTGCGGCAGTGGGCCACCGCATTGACCGTCTGCCCGCGTGGGTTGGCATTCGACATTCCGTTGGGACTGCCAAAGACGCTTGGCTACGTCCGACAACAGTTCAATATCTACAGGGGCGAGGCAACGCGGGCATTCAGGCATTGGATCGAACAGATGCCCGGCGCATTCCACGACGGTCTACTGCTGCCACTGTCCGAATTCGGAGATGGGACCGGCACAGATGCCACCCTGGCTGATCCGGCCCTCGCCCGGGGCGCGGATCTCGGCGATCTGAAGAACTATCACAGCCTCGTTCCGTATGCGCAGAACATGCGACGGGCCATTTTCGAACTACAGGTGGATGACGTGATTTTCGGCGACCAACACAAGAAGGCGTTGGCGAGCGAAGAACAGTTCAGGGCATTGTGCGACAACATCCTTGCTCGTACCGGCCAGGAGGCCCGGGACGCCGAACCGGTCAGCTAGCCCGTCAGCGGTACAACGTTTCCGGTTCGCCCGCAACACCGCAGGCCAGTACACCGCTTTGCAGAACCTCGGGTGCCGTAGCGGAGCAGTCAAGTCGAGCACCAACCGCGCTTCTGTTGGGAACCATCTCCACGGCAGCCTTTTGGTGCGGCCAAAACGCGGCAGAGCATCTGGGCATTGGTCCCGGCGCCTACGCCGCGGTGACGAACGACGCAGTTTTCAAACGGATTCCGGCTGCCTGCAGCGATACCTCGAACGTACTGGCCAGCACGGAAGTCAATGTCTGATGCTCAGCAGAGTCAACAGCGACGGCCGTCCCAAGACCTAGGCGCCCCATTTCTCTGAGTGCCACCCGATTAAACAATCTGCGTGGCATCAATAACGCCGCCATTCCTCGATTTGCCTGGACCTCGCGCCAGTCGGATCTCCGGCGCGTCAAAACGGCATCTACAGGTTCCGGCGAAATATCGCGGTGCAGACACTCGACTCTCGCACCCGCCTCAGTTAACGGCTGCGCAGCTCCGGCGAGCCGCGCGAACTCGGGTTCGTATAGGTACCGATGCAGGTAAACGTGCGACGCTTCGTGGGCGATGGTTGCTCTCCAACGTCCGATCGCGGCGGTGCCGGCACCCTCCTCATCCCGAGCGCAGGTCAACTCACTGTTGATCTGCACTCGCGGTTTCCGTTTAGGGTCGAAGATCGTCAAACCGAGTACATCCGACGGAAGGTCTGCATACAGGTCAAGATCGCATCGCAGGTAACCCTCGACTAGCAGCTCCAAATCGGCTACTGGATCCGTCAGACTCGGCAACAGCTCTGCTTTTCGGAGTTGCTCGACAGCCATCTGCTCAATCTCGTCAGCCTCGTACCAAATTCGCTGGTCGCCCTCGGGGCCGGAATACCATTGCATCGCTCACTCCAGTCCGCGATCTCGCTTCAACTCGTCAACGGCCTCGATCAGCTTCTTGAGCTCCGCCTCAGGAATTCGCTCATTGGTCACACGCCTGAAAAGAACTCCAGCACTGGGGTTTTCCCGAATATACTGCTCGGCATCCTTACTGATGCCGACACGCCCTGCGGCGGCCAGCAGTTCGTCGAGGTCGAGACCAAACAGAGCTGAGATTTTTTGCAGCGCGTCATCCGAGGGTGTGCGTCGGTTGTACTCAATGTCGTTGAGGTAGGACGGCGACAGGCCTAGCGACTTCGCAACGCCGCGCAGGGTAAGGCCCGCCTCGACCCTCGCATCTTTTACCCGATCACCGAGCGGTTTGCCCGCGCCACGACTCGCCATGTTCGCAAACTAGCGCACGCGCACCGCGCTGACAGACATTGCCGACGCATGATGCTAATGTCATGATGTACGCACACATGCGAACACGCGCACAGTGGAGCACCGCGGTCGCAACAACGCCGCGGGTTGACCTCCCGCCGAGCAGAAGGAGTGCCTGATCGTGACCACATTGCGCATCACTATCGACAACGTCGAACGCCTCGTCACTGACGATGACCAGGAGGCAGCGTCGCTGCTTCGCCTCGCGGGCCGGGACCCGAGGGACTATGACCTGTTCATCGTCGACCAGCACGGCATCGAGTCGCACATCAAGGACAAGCAGATCGTCGATCTGCACGATGGCAACGAGTTCCACACCCGCCGCAAGGTGCACTTCACGATCGACGGCGAGCCGCACACAAGTTGGGACGACGACCAGACTGCGGCGGCGCTGCTGCGGTTGGCCGGGCTCGACCCAGCGAAATACGACTTGGCTCGGGTCAATGGTGCAGGTGGACGTGAGCGGTTCGCCGACGAGCAGCTGATCACCGTCCGCGACGGAGACGAGTTCGTCAGTACGAAGAGTGAAGGGGTCACGATCATCGTCAACACCAAGCCCCACCTGTGGGGCGGCAAAGACATCACTTTCGAGCAGGTAGTGGAGCTCGCCTCCCCCGGCCAACCGTACGACCCCGCGGGCACGACCGTCGAAATCAGCCGGGGCCACGGCCCAGATAAGTCCCTGCGGCCGGGCGAGAGTGTTCGCGTCAAGGAAGGAATGACGTTCGATGTCGAACCCACTAATCGGTCCTGAGGAACCCATTGGTCGTCTGCTCGCCGAGGGTTACGACCTGAAATTGCAGACCGGACACCTGATCATCGATCGTGTGCCCTACCTGACCGCTGACGGCCCGCGCGCCGACGGCCGGCTGGTTCTGCCGGTGAATGACAGCGGCGGTGTCATCACCGATGCCATTGGCGACCACACCATCTGGTTCAGCGGCAACGAACCACGCGACGAGCGCGGAGCGCCCCTCGGCGGCGCGAGCCCCCGTGACCTCGGAAAAGCAGGCAGCGTCAACTTCATGTTGTCCTTCAAGCCACCCGGCGGCAGTTATCCCAGCCTGTACGAGAAGGTGCGCTCCTACGCTCGCATCCTCAGCATCCCCGCTCGTGAAGTCGACTCGACCCTCACCACGACGCCCGGAGCCGCCTTCCAAGCCGTCGAAGACGACCTGCCCCTCGTCTACCGCGATACCAATTCCACCCGAGCAGGACTCACACCACTGAACAACGTCTTTCGTGGCCACCGAATCGCCGTCATCGGCGTCGGGGGCAGCGGGAGCTACATCCTTGACCAGGTCGCGAAGACTTGGGTTGACTGCATTGACCTCTTCGACGGTGACGTGTTCGAGAATCACAATGCTTTCCGCGCACCCGGCGCCGCTGCACTTGAAACACTTCAGGCGAGACGGAACAAAGCGGAGTACTTCGCCGAGGAGTACTCCCGGATGCACACCGGCATCACTGCACATCCCGAACACCTGACCATGAGCAACATCGATCTGCTCGCGAACACCACTTTCGTCTTCCTTGCGGCGGCGGACGCCGACCAGCGGCCCCTCATCATGACTTGGCTGAGCGAGCACGACATCCCGTTTGTCGACGTCGGGATGGGACTCCATCAAGAAGACGGGGGTCTCACCGGACTCGTCCGGTCCACCATGTACCTCCCCGACAACCACATCACGTCACCGGTCAACCCTCCGGCGACACCGGGCCAGGACGACTACGGTACGAACATACAAGTCGCAGACCTGAACGCCCTCAACGCATTACTCGCCGTCATCAGCTGGAAGCGTCATCTCGGTTTCTACGCCACCCACACTCCGGCGGCCGAGACCATCTACAAATTGTTTCTCAATGAACTTCGAAACGGCGACACGACATGACCCGCGCGGATCGCTACGCCGCCGAATTCGTCGAGTCGTTCCCTACACCAATGGAGCCCGGCATCCTGTACGTCTCGCCGAATTACTCCACAGCCGGTCATCTATGCCCCTGCGGATGCCGGCATCAAGTCGTCACCAAGCTCTCCCCAGCCCGATGGCGGATCACATTCGATGGCGAGGTCTCGCTATGGCCGTCGGTGGCAGCTACGGGGCTCCCGTGTAACTCCCACTATTTCATCACCCGAGGCGAAGTCGACTGGCGTCAGAATCTCAGCCCGGTCCAGGCGCAACGAGCCCGGCACGCCGATCAACACGCAGTGGAGATTCAACGCTCGAGGGGCGGCTTGATTAGACGCGCCTGGCACCGCCTCAAGAAAAGATGACTGGTCGCTACGCGGGTTCGATTCCCGTCATCGGCTCCACGTTTGAGCAGTGCCGGCCTGCTGAGGAGACCCGCTCATTTAACCCACGGCACGATCGGCACAAACGGCCGGTTGGCGTTGTGCCAGAAATGCTCCAGCGCGGAGACGGCGGTGTCGTGCGCTATCAGCCAGTGCCCGCCCTGGTTGATCAGGCCGATGGGCTCGGGTGCGCTCTCTTCATGAAAGCCCCCCACGGAGGTGACGGTCGCTCCGGCGAGATTGTCGCCCGCGGGCTGAATGTCGGACACCACGAAGTGGTAGGGCAACAGTCCGGCCTCTTGGGTCTCGCGCAGGCGATCGTCGATGGTCTGGGCTTCCTCGGGCGTGAAGCCGGGGGTGACGACGTTGGTCTTGTTCGCCGCGGGGATGTTCGGGTCGGTCAACTCGGCCACCGCGGCGAGCACCTCGTCGGCGGTGGGAACGCTTCCGATACACAGTGATTGGCCGGGATCTCCGCACGCCGCAGCGGCCGTGGCGGGCGCAGCCACGCCCGTGAACGTAGTAGCCAGCAATACCGCTGTGACGGCGATTCTCATAGCGCGAACGCTAACGGCGTCATGTGTCAACGATGTTTTCCGTTTGCAACGGCAAATGAACGAACCCTGGCGAGGCAAAGGCGCGGCCCTCGCCCTAGGAGCGCCCCGCCAGTCGGCCCTCGATTGCACGTACCACGTCGACCTCCCGGTCTCGAACGGCGCAAGCCACCTCGACGAACCGCGCCACCAGCGGGCTCGGTTCATCGCGCAGCCAGGCGACCGCTACCACAGATCCCGGCCAGTCGTCGACCGGCAGGCAGCGCACGCCCGGCGCCGGCAGGTACTGCGTGACTGCCGCACTAGTAATTGCGACCGCCACCCCAGCCTGAACCAGCTGTGCCTCCTCGGTGACCGAGTTGATCGGGAACCGCCGGACCGCGGTCGCATCATCGCGCACGGCATCCAGACACCAGAAGGCACGGTGACTCTCATCGGTGGTGTCGGTAACCGTAATCGGTTCGTCGATGAGATCGAGCACCGATACCGAGGAGCAGGCGGCAAGTCGATGGTTGGCGGAGACCATCGCGACGACCGGGTCGACGAACAGTGATTCCGTCTCAATATCGGGGGTGCTTACCGGCAACCGCAGCAGCGCCACATCGCTGACCCCCGACGCCAGCCCGGCCGACGGGTCGCCGATCGGGAACTCACGCATGGTGACGTCGACGCCGGGATAGCAACGACGGAACTCGTCGACGATCAGGCCGGTCAACTCCAGTGCGCCACCGGGGCCAAAACCCAGCCGCAGCGTCCCCGACAGTCCGCGGACCGCCCGTGCGATATCGGTGGTGGTGGCGTCCAGCGTCGCCAGCATCTCCCGCGCCCCGGCCAGGAAGATATCGCCGGCCGGGGTGAGCGTCACCTTCCGCGTCGTGCGGTTCAGCAGTTTGGCACCGGCCGACGCCTCAATTTCCTTGATCTCGCGGCTAAGCGCCTGCTGGGTCATACACAGGCTGGTGGCGGCGCGGCTGAAATTCAGCTCCTCGGCAACCACAACGAAGTGGCGCAGCTTGCGGGTGTTGATGTCGATACCAGCGAATATAGCCGCACATCCTGCGGCTTCGACTCAAATCTTGCATCGCCCGGTCCCATTAGCTAAACTAGCCGTGCAGTTCAGTTACGGAAGGCGAGAACATGAGCGTTTGGTTCATCACAGGAGCTTCCCGCGGGTTCGGTCTGCAGATCGCACGTGACCTGCTGGAACGCGGCCACCAGGTGGTCGCGACCGCGCGTGACGCGGCAACAGTCACCGAGGCGCTCGGCGAGAACGACAACGTGCTCGCCGTGGCCCTCGACGTCACCGACGAGACGCAGGCCCGCCAGGCCGTGCAGGCGGCAGTGGACCGTTTCGGTCGCATCGACGTTCTGATCAACAACGCCGGCCGTGGACTGCTGGGCGCGGTCGAGGAAGCCACCGACGCCGAGGTTCGCGCTGTCTACGAGACCAACGTGTTCGGTCTGTTGACCGTCACCCGCGCGGTCACACCGGTACTGCGGGCGCAGCGGTCCGGCACCGTCGTCAACATTTCGTCGGTGGGCGGGTTCGTCAGCTCCCCGGGATGGGGCGTGTACGCGTCCACCAAGTTCGCCGTCGAAGCCCTCTCCGAGGCGCTGCACGCCGAACTGCAGCCCCTGGGAATCCACGCGATGGTGGTGGAGCCCGGCTACTTCCGCACGGACTTCCTCGACTCGTCCAGCCTGCAGGTCCAGCAGCACACCATCGACGACTACGCCGACGGGCCCGCGGGCAAGATGCGCATCACCGCGGGCGAGCGCAACCACGACCAGCCCGGCGATCCCGTCAAGGCGGCGGCCGCGATCATCGATGTGGTCGAATCCGAGCGGCCCCCGGTGCGCCTGCTGCTGGGCAATGACACCATCGCCGCAGTCGAGGGCAAGCTGGCCCACGTGCAGGCCGAGTTGGCGCAGTGGCGCGGCGTCTCGGCATCGACCGACTTCGACGATGTCGTCTGAAACCGCCGGCCGGTCGGGCGAATCCACCTTCGTCCGACCTACCGGTGCCCGCAGCGATCGCATCCACCAGGCCATCTTGGATGCGACCGCGCAACTGCTCGACGAGGGCGGCTATGCCGCCTCCACCGTCGACGCGATCGCGGCCCGGTCCGGGGCCAGCAAGGCCACCATCTACAAGCACTGGCCGTCACGAACTGCGGTGGCCGCCGAGGCTTTCGGCGCGATGATGGCCCAGGATCTGCCGCTGCCGGATACCGGAAGCACCGTCGGCGATCTCACCGAGCAGGTGGTGCGGGTCTCGGCGTTCTACGCGAGTAGTCGCGGTGACGTATTCGCGCAGCTGCTCGCCGCCTGCGTCGAAGACGCGGCGGGCGCCGCCTATTTCCGGGACTACTTTCTCGACGGCCGCCGCGCGGCCATCACCGAACTGTGGCAACGGGGAGTCAGCCGCGGCGACGTCGACGCCGACATAGCCATCGATGACGTCATCGATCTGCTGTTCGGGCCGCTCATCTTTCGCCGCATGAGCGGCCACTGCACGCTCACCGAGGAACATGCGCGGCGGCTGGCCGACGTCGCGCTGCGCAGTGCACTCGCCCCAAACGGCCCCCAAGCCGGCTGATCCCGCCACAATCTCCGGTATGGGTCTGTTTCCGAAGCCACACGCCACCTTGACCGACACCGAGGTCGCCGACGCGCTGGGCCGCGCGGTCGCGGTTATCGATCCGCTGCTCGACCTGCTCGCCGAGGCCGATCCGATCGGGCTGCGCAAACGCACCCGCCGACTGCTCACCCCGCCCCGCGGCCTGTCCCATCGCATCCGGCGGTTTCGGCTGCGGCGGCGCCGTCACGACGCCGGTCGCGGCCCCAACGTCACCAACCGCGCCTTGAACGCCGGGGCCCAGCTGATCAACGCCGCGGATCTGCCCGGCACCGCGGCGTGGGAGCGGATGAGTCGCGAGCAACGGGTGCACTGGTGGGTGCACCGGGTGGGTGCGCTCAACACCGTGGTGGTCGCCTCCCCGGGGGTGTTCGGCTGGCTGACCCGAGTGGTCCCGGTGGGCGAGCTGGCGGGATTCGTCAACCACGCCATCGTGTTGTGCGCGCTGGCCCGCGAGTACGGCGTCACCGACCGGCGCGAGCAGGTGCGGCTGCTCGCCGAGGTGTTGTGCGGGCGCCATCTTCCCGAGAACGTCGACGTACCAACGCAACCCGATCCCGCACCGCTTCCCGAAACACCGCCGCCGGGGTGGAAGCCGCTGAAGTCGATCACGTCATCGACCCCGGTGGTGATCACCCGCACCGTCTGGCAGCTGGCCGGCATCCTGCGGGCGACTTTCGACGAGGTGAGCAAGCGCCCGCACCCCAAGAAGTTCTATCAGCGTCTGGGGGCACTGCCCGGGTTGGGTTTGTTCGCCGCCTATTTCGGCGAGCGTGGCGCGCTGATCCGAGCGGCCGAACAAGGCGTGGCTTGGCTCCAGGCGCGCGAAGACGGTGCCAGCCCCGGCGAGACCGGCGAGGTAAGACCGCTTTAGAAGACCCGGATCCAGTCGACGAGCATCTGGGCGGGGTAGCTGCCCGATCGAGGATCACCGCCACCGGAACCGGCCACCGCCAGGTTGAACACCGAAAACACGTGGTAGCCGGGATTATTGAAAGGCCAGTCCGCGATCGAGTTCGCCGGAACGGAGAAGTAGGGTGCGGCTCCGTCGACGTAGTCGCGCCAGAACCGGATGCCGTCGGTGTCCCAACGGCACCGCCAGGTGTGCCAGGCGCTGTCCATCGAGATCTGTTGGGTTGCCCATTCGGCACCGTTCGATCTCGTGTGGACGGTGGTCGCCGATGGCCAATTGCCGTTGCCGTACCACTCCAGCACGTCGATCTCGCCTTGATCGTCGTTGCCCATCCACCAGGCGGGCCAAGCCCCTGCGGTGAGGCAGTCGAGCTTGATCCGGGCTTCCCAGGTGTGCCCGATACCGCCCATCCACCGGCTCTGGATTTTTCCGCTGTAGTAGTTGTCGCTATCTTTGGCGGCGCGCAGCACCAGGTTCGACTTGCCGTCGACGAACACGTTCTTGCGATCGTCACGGTATTGGCCGACGTTCTCGGGACGCTCCCAAAACGTCGGGTCCTTCATCGATTCCCGGGCCTGCGCCACCGCCCACTTCGCCGGGTCCGGCGCGGAACCAGCCGGGCCGTCGAACTCGTCGCTGAAGAGGTAGGTCTGCGACGGCGCGTCGGGCAGCGGATCGGCGGGCCCCGGTCGGGCCCATGCCTCCGGCATGCGCATCGCGGCGGCAAGCATGCCGAATCCGGTCGTCAACATCAGGCTGCGTCGATTTATCTCGGCCACCTTCGCATGAAACCACTACAGCGGCCGAGGCATCAATGGCAGAAGCCCCGCACACCCGAAGGTGTGCGGGGCTCCTGTCGCCTGTTGTAGCGGCCCTTAGCCGGCTGCCGGAGCAGCGCCCTCGCCGCCCTGGCCGCCAGCACCGGGGTTGGTCCCGTTGTTGTCGGCGCCTGCGGAGCCCGGTGCTCCCGCGGTCTCGCCGGAGGCGCCACCGGCACCGCCGTGGCCACCGTCGCCGGCCGTAAGCCCGCCCGAAGCACTGCCGCCGGTACCGCCGGTACCGCCGTTGCCGCCGGTAGCAGTGGCGCTGTCGCCGCCCACGCCGCCGACGCCACCGGTACCGGACGCCAGACCGTTCGAGCCGCGAGCCCCACCGGTGCCACCGGCACCGCCGTTGCCACCGTTGCCCGAGGTCGAGTCACCGCCGGCACCGCCGGTGCCGCCCGTACCGGCGGTCGCACCGAACCCGGCAGTACCGCCGGCGCCGCCGACGCCACCGTTGCCGCCGGTGCCGATCGTGCCGGCGCTGCCACCGAGGATGCCCGCGGTTCCAGCCTTCGCTCCGGCCGCGCCGCCCTCGCCACCGACGCCGCCGTTGCCACCGTTGTTGTTGAACGTGGTGTTGACCAGCGAACCGTCGCCACCGGCGCCACCAGTACCACCGGCGCCGCCGGCGCCCGAGTTGCCGCCGCTACCGATAAGCGAACCGCCGTTGCCGCCGTTACCGCCGTTGCCACCGTTGCCACCGTTGGCACCGGTCTCCGCGGCCGTCGTGTTGGTTGCGTTGTCGCCCTTGCCTCCAGCACTGCCGGCACCGCCGACGCCACCATCGCCACCGGCACCCAGCATCGCCGCCGAGCCACCGTTGCCGCCGTTACCACCGTTGGCGGCGCCGACGCCACCGTTGCCGCCGTTGCCGCCGTTGCCCAGCAACGAACCACCGGCGCCACCATCGCCACCGTTGTTGGTGCCCTCGATCACGTTGCCCTCGGCGTCCTTGATGGCACCCAACGCGCCGGCGCCGCCGTCGCCACCGTTACCGATCAGGCCGGCGTCGCCACCCGCGGACCCGGCGATGCCGTTGCCGCCGTCGCCGAACAGCAGACCACCGTTGGTGGCTGCGGTCAGCACACCGTCGTCGCTGATGGACGCGTCAACGCCATCGCACACCAAGCCACAGCTGCCATCGAACGCGAACAGCGTGTTGATGCCGGTCGCATCGAAGATCGGAATCAGCATGTCGCCCATCGAGTGGATGCTGCTGTAGATCGAGTCGTAGATGCCTTCCAGCCCAGTGCTGTCCGCGGCGCCGGGCAGGGCCAAGTCGAAGCTCGAGCCGTCAAAGGCCGCAGTGCCGTCGGCCGAGTCGTCCCAACCGAGCGCGCTCAGCACATCGCCGAAGTCGAAGTCGAAGTCCGCGTTGGCGGCCGGAGCTGCGGCCAGCGGGCTCAGGCCCAGCGCCAGGAACGCACCCACGGCGCTCCCAGCGCCCACCACGCGCCGACGCGCGCCGCCGTTGTGACCTTGACTCATCAAAGAAATCCCCTCCTGTGGACTTGCCGTCAGGCAGTCGTGTCTCCCTCAGCATCGCCTTAGATGGCGAGCGAGGGGGACGCTACCTCAGCGATCCACCTGCTTGCCGGACCCTGCCCAGACTTGACGGGCGTCGAGTCGCTCGCCAATGCCGCTGAGCTGCAACAGATTCCACATGCAGACTCCGATGATGTGGCGCAAATCACATTCCGCCTCGTCGTGCCGCGTACGATTTCCAAAGCCCTACCGACCAGTAGCCAAGACGGCTAACTTGATCGAGATCCTGTGAAAGACAGCCTGTTTCGTTAACGTTTCCGGCGAGGGGCGGAAGCAAAAGAACCCGTGTCGCGATTAGTGCACGAACTCTCCGCCGGCCGGAACCGGCACGGCGGGCGAGGCGGACAGCAGGCTAGAAGACCCGCACCCAGTCGATCAGCATGTCGGCCGGGTAACTCCCCACTCGGGCGTCACCGCCGCCGGATCCACCGATAGCCAGGTTCAGGATCGGGAACACCGTGTATCCCGGGTCGTTGAACGGCCACTCCCGGCCCGGTTCGTCGATGTTCTCGATGCCGACGGCCGGGACGGAGAAGTAGGGCTCCATACCCTCGGCATAGTCCTGCCAGAAGTACATCCCGCTCTGGTTCCAGGTGACCCGCCAGTTGTGCCAGTTGCCGTCCACCGGGAGCGCGAAGGTTTCGAACGCGGTGCCGTAGGGGTTGGCGTGCACGGTGGTGCCCGAGGGCCACTCGCCGTTGCCGTACCACTCCATCAGGTCGATCTCGCCCTCACGGCCCGGGTCGTCGTTGGACAACCACCATCCGGGCCAGCAGCCCGCCGTCTGGCAGTTCAGCTTGATGCGGGCTTCCCACGTGGTGCCGATGCCGCCACGCCAGTTGCCGTGCACCAAGCCGCCGAAGAAGGTGTTGCCCTCCTGGGTGCCCCGGATCACCAGGTTGGAGTTGCCGTCGAGGAAGACGTTCTTGCGGCTGTCGCGGTACTGGTAGAAGTACTCGGGCCGGTCCCAGCCGACCGGACGACGGATCGGGGTCCGGTGATTGGAGATCGTCCACTTCGACCGATCGGGGGCCGAGCCGGCCGGCCCGTCGAACTCGTCATGCCAGATGAAGCCACCGGGCTTGGCGGCACCGGTCGGGGGCGTCGCAGGCGCAGCGGGACCAGACGGCGGCTGCGCCGGGTCGCCGGGCGCTCCCGGGACCGCGGGAACGGCTCTGGCCTGGGGGGTGGGCGCTGCGGCAGCCAATGCGCCGGCACCCAGCATCATCATGACCTGGCGGCGGTTCATCTCGGACACGGTGGCAATCTAACCCACACCGCACCGGTGTCAAACAAGACAAGCCCGCCCACGTGGCCTATGTCACCTCATCGTCTTCGACGCTGTCGTCGAGCACGCCCACGGCGATCCCATAAGGCAGGAACCGGACTCGGCGATTCGGGTCGGGATTGCGCTGACTGGCGCGCAACGCGTCGATCTCGGTGGCGTAAACCTGCTCGACGCGCGCTGCCCCGTCGCCGCCGACGGTATAGATAGCCCACACGCCGTCACCGGTCTCGCCGGTGGTCGCCGGCTCAGCCCGCGCCGCCCGGGCCAGGTCCGCGAAGATCGCACCCCAGCCGGCTTTCTCCCCGGCGGAGCCGAATGTCCCGGAGAAGCGGTCGAATGCTGCGCGCAGCCCCTCGCCCGCCTCACGCATCATGCGGTCCAAATCCTCGGAATCGAATCCGAACGCACCGTTGTCGCCCATTGCGAGCTCCTTTCGCCCGGTCGCCACACCCCAGTGTGCCTGCGCGGGGCGAATCCGGCCACGGTCTCAGGCGACGCCCAAAGCTAGTTCTGCGGAACCGTGATCGGGATCGGAATCGGCACCAAGGGAATGTGCAGGTATTCGGTTGTCATCGGCACGGTGGTGGCCGGCGGCACCGTGGTGCTGGGCGGTTCACTGGTCGTGGGCGGGACGGTCGTGGTCGTCGTCGTAGACGGAGCCGTCGTGGTCGTTGTCGTGCTGGTCGGTGGCGCGGTGGTGGTCGTGGTGGTCGTGGTGGGCGGCGCCGTCGTCGTGGTCGGCGGCGGCGCCGTGGTGGTCTGCGGCGGCGGTGTCGACGTTGTGGCCACGGGCGGCGGCGCAGGGGCGCTGGGCTGCGGTGGCGCACTGGGCGTCGGGGTCGGCGGCACCACGGCACTGGTCTCGGGCGCAACCGGCGTCTCGTCGTCCTGACTGCGGGCCAAGCTGTAGAGCGCTCCGGCAACAGCGATCAGCGCCACCACGATGCCCACACCGAACGCCAACCGCGGTAGCCGCGAAGGCGCGCGACGGCCCGGGACCGGCGCAGCAGGCACCGAAACCGTCGGGCGGCGTCCGGTACTCAGATCCTGGTCGTAGTAGGGGTCCTCGACGTAGGGCACCGGCTCGGCACCAGCACTGCCGTCCTCCTGAGACCAGGCGAACGCGTCCACAACAGCACCGGAACCCGGAGCAGACATCACGGTCGGCGCCATGTCAGTTGCGTCGACCGCTTCTGCTTCCCTGGTGGCCTCGTCGTCGTGCGGGTCGTACATGGCTGACTACCTTGGATCGACAACGGCTGGAATGGCCTCACCATAGGCGGGGCCGAACCGGTCAGGAACGCCGACACACCGGCGGTCGGCGGGCTATCAGCCGATTCACACCACGGTCAGCGGCAGCGATTTGCGGGTGCGGAACACGAAATCCGCGCCGCTGCTGACCTTGGTCACCATCACCTCGGGCATTTCCTTTGCCTCGGTGTCGGTCTCGATCAGCCGGGCCGTCCACTCGTTTGCCGACCCCTCGACCTCCACCCGCAGGAGCGGGTTCACGGCGGTCGCGATGGCCTGCAGCGGGTTGACGTCCTGGGGCGAGCACAGCGTGATCCACGCGCCGTCGTCGTGCGCGGGCGAGGGGTGCACCGCGATGGTGTTCTCGCCGATGTCGGCGCGCACGTAGCCAATCGGATTGAGCAACGGATGCAGCTCGAAGGTGCGTCGCGCACCGTCGATGTCTCCAGGAAGCTTCAGCGCGTTCTTGATTCGCTGGGCGCCCAGCCCGGCCAGGCCGGTGAGCTGACGCCGACCCACCGATGCGGCCAGTTCGTCGGAGTCCGCCCGGGCCCGCACCGCGAGCGCGAAGGATAGGTAGAGCAGGTGCATCTGCAGGCACACCTCGTCGGCGATACGCACCAACGCCGAGTGAGAGAACGCGGTGAAGTCGACGTCGGCCAGCAGCGGTCCGGTGTAGTCCGCCAGCCCTTCGTCGGCGGCATCGATGTCGTCGAGTTGCCAAGTGGCGGCTTTGCTTTCACTGATCACCGCCAACGCGGGAATCGGCTGGGCCGGCGGGTAGTCCTCGTCGATGATGACGGTCCAGTGGCAGTGCGGTTGCCGGTCCGACGGCGTGCGGGGCGGGCGATGTACGGGACGGCACTGCGCGTGGACGTTGGTGGCCACCGCGGTGGCGTCGAACGTCGGATCCTCGATGGTGTGGCACATGCCGAAGACGTAGTCGTCACCCATCGGCTCCACGTCGAGCAGCGCGCCGCAGCTGGCCAACTCGAATTCGCCGTTCCAGCGATCGTGGATGGTGAAGCGGAAGTCCATGAACTGCGGTGGTGATCCGATGTCGAACTGCAGGCCCTTGAAGATGGTGAACACGTCGTCGCCGATGTAGCCCAGCGCGCGCTGCATACGCCGGGTGTAGATGGGGCTGGAGCCCGCCCACTCCTCGATGGCGATCTGCACCATTTCCTCGCGGCCGAACTCCGAGATGCACCAGGCCATTCCGGAGCGGTCGATCATGTGCCCGATCAGTAGCAGTTCGGGCACGAGGACAGCCAACTCCTCGCGGGACAGCGAGGCATACCTGGATTCGGTCACGAGCTAAAAAATAGTTGTGTCTATGTTATAAAGTCAACAATGACTATTTCCGCCGGTTCCGCCCGGCCGACTGGCCCCACTCGACGGACCAGCGCGCCCCGCAAGCGCGGCGACGACACCCGCGCCCGGATCATCGACGAGACGGTGCGCTGTATCACCGAAGAGGGTTTCGGCGCGGCGACCGCCAAGCACGTCGCGGAGCGGGCCGGGGTGACCTGGGGGGTCATCCAGTACCACTTCGGGGACCGCAACGGCCTGTTGATGGCCGTGGTCGACGACGGGGTGGCCGAACTGCTGACGAGCCTGTCCGCAGTCGACGTCAGCGAGCTGGGGCTGCATGAGCGAATCGAGGCAGTGGTGGACACCGCGTGGCGCTGCTACGCCAGCCCGACCTCACTGGCCGCATTCGAGATCCTGCGGGCCACTCGCGGCAGTTTGGGCGAGCAGTCCCATCAGCACCTGCTGCAGATGAACTCCGCGATCAACAGGCTGGGGCGGCTGGTCTCAGATGATCCCGCGGATTCCGGTGTCGCCGAGGTGATCTGGGCAGCGCTGCGGGGAATTGTGTTGGCGCAGATGATCATGGGAGGACCCATCGACTGGCAGACCGAGCGGCGGGCGCTGATCGACATGGTCGCCCACTACCTGCAGCGCGATCGCGGTTAGCTGATCGCTAGCCCGTCCGCCAGTGCGACGGCAGCGGCTGCCCCTCGCGCTGCCGGGTGTGATACGCCCAGGACGACGCCAGCCAGCCGCTTCCATTGGTCAGCGTGGTGATCGGCTTGCCGTCCTGATCGTCGTTCTTGCCGTTGCTCTTCTGGCTGCGGCGGTCGGTGGTGGCGGGCGTTGCGCCCTGGCCCGCGGTCGTTCCCATCATCGCCTCCTGACACGCCATTCCCGGCGGAAGTCCGGCGGCCGGCGGCAACGGGGTCTGCGCGGCGGCCAGCGTGTAGGCGATGGGCTTCATCTCCGGGGCTGCGGTCGCCCAGCTCGGCGGCACCGACAGCCCGCCGATCGGGATCGCCCTACCGATACCCGGCCCCGTCACCGGCGTCGTGGACGCCGACAGCACACCGCGCGGCCCGATCCCCAGGAAGGTCAAGGCCCCCTCCGTCCCACCGCGGACATACACCAGCCGTCCCCAGCCGGCGCCGTTGCTCACCACGGTGTACAAGCTGGAGTCGAAGCTCAGCCCGCTGCTGGCGATGCTGCTGAACGGCGTCAGCTGGCCCAATTCGGAGGTAAGGGTCTCCCACCACGTCGGTGGGTCTGTTGAGGCCGCCGGATTCGCGAACTGCTGCAGCGTGGCCTGCGTCAATGCCTGGCCGTTGCCGGCGGCCGCGTGCGATACCGCCGTGGACTGCGCGCCGGGCCCGGCCGGGTTGGTGGTCTGCGGCGGCCGGTCGAGTTCCGGCAGTGCGCTGGCCGGCATCGCCGCCGCCGCGTAGCCGTACATCGCGACGGCGTCTTGGGCCCACATCTCTGCATACGCGGCCTCAGCGGCGGCGATGGCCGGAGTGTTCTGGCCGAAGAAATTCGTGGCGACCAGGGTGGCGAGAAGGGTCCGGTTGGCGGCCACCACCGCCGGCGGGACAGTGGCCGCGAAGGCGGACTCATAGGCCGCGGCAACAGCTTTGGCCTGTATCGCGGTCTGCTCGGCGTTGGCGGCCCCGGCCTGCAGCCACGCCACGTAGGGTGCCGCGGCGGTGGCCATCGCCACCGATGTCGGGCCGGACCACGCGTGCCCGATCAGACTCTCGATCGCCCCGGCGTAGCCGACCGCAGCCGTCTCCAGTTCGGCGGCCAGGGCATCCCAGGCGGCCGCCGCGGCGAGCATCGGTGCTGCCCCCGCGCCGGTGTACATCCGGCCGGAATTGACCTCCGGGGGGAGGAACGCAAAGTCCATGTCGTTGGGGGATTAACCTGCGGCCGGCGGACGCGGCACCACGGTCCGGCGATGAGCGGCAGCTCGCGACGTCGCCGCACCCAGACCCCGGCCGGCCAAGGTGCCGAGCATGGTCTCACCGAACGCCCCGCCTGGCACACCGCCGGCCAGGACCGGCGCCGCCGGCACCGCGGCGGCCGGTAACGGCACGCCCGCCGAGGTCAGGGTGACCGGCATCGCCCAGCCGTGGGGCACCGATAACGCCCCGATCTTGAGCGCAGTGCCGGCGCTTGCCGACGACCCCACACTGCCCAGTCCGGCACCCAGCCCGGCGGTGCCGAGTCCGGATTTGCCTAGTCCCAGGCCACCCAAGCCCAAACCGGCCGGGCCGATCTTGGGCGGGTGCAGTATTTCGTCCAGGCCGCCGGGGTTCTCCGCCTGAAACGCGGCCAGGCCGATCCCGTTGTTGACGTTGCTGAGCATGTTGGCCGTACCCGACCAACCGGTCATGGTGGCGCTCAGGCCCTGGGTGGCCAACCCGGTGAACGGCGATATCTGACCGATGATCGAAATCAACGAACTGAAGATGTCGGTGGCCGCACCGTTGCCGGCCGCCGCGACCCCGGCCTGGGCAACCGCGGCGGACTGGGCAGACTGCCCCGCCGCGTTGGTGGTCTGGGGCGGCTGGTTGAACGCGGCCAACGCCGATGCGACCGCCGAGGAACCGGCGTAGCGGTACATCGCGGCCGCGTCCTGGGCCCACATCTCGGCGTATTGGAGCTCGGCTTCGGCGATCGCCGGGGAGTTCTGACCGAAGAAGTTGGTGGAGACCAGCTGCTTGAGCAGGACGCGGTTGGCGGCGATCACCGGTGGGGGCACCACCGCGGCCACCGCAGTCGAGTAGGCCTCCGCCGCCGCGGTGGCCTGGCGAGCCGTGGTTTCGGCCTGGGCGCCGGCGCCACGCAGCCAGGTCACATACGGTGCCGCGGAGGCGGCCATCGCCGTCGCTGCCGGTCCGGTCCATGGCCCGGCGGCCAGGCCTGACGTGACCGAGTCGTAGGACGCCGCAGCGGTATTCAGCTCAGCGGCCAGGTTCTCCCACGCAGAAGCGGCGGTCAGCATGGAGCCGGATCCGGGGCCGGCGTACATGCGTCCCGAATTGATCTCCGGGGGCAGCACCCCGTAGTCCAGGTACACGATGTCTCCTCGCTCACGGCACTAGGTGGCACTCCAGTGGCCTTCAGCGGTTTGCGAACGGCTATTCCGATCCTTACGAAACGGCACGCAGGTGAACCATAGGTTAAGCCGAAGTGGTCAACAGGGTAGCGGGTAAATGAACTGTTAGGCGGCCGTCTACCGGCGCGACGCAACCGGCGCACACCGTACCGACGGTGTTCACCGATGGTTCATTTTGTTGCCGCTAGGGGTTAATTCAGGTCAGCCATCCTGTTGTCACTGTGATAAATCCACGATGGGCCTTGATCGCGATCGGCGCTGCGGCGCTGGTCAGCGCGGCCGCACCGGCAGCCGCCGACCCGGATACCGACGCCCTGTTCATCAGCGCGATCGAGCAGGCCGGTATCGAATACACCAATTCGGTCGACGCCGTCGCCGTCGGCCGGGAAGTCTGTGCCTACCTGGGCGAGGGACATCACTCAGATTCCGCCGCGCGTGCCGTGCGGATCTCCAACCGCAGCATGTCGGTGAAGAACGCCGCCCGGTTCGTGACGTTCTCCCAAGTGGCGTTCTGCCCCGACTCGATCACCGATTGACAGAGGAAGATCATGACGGTTCGCATGTCCCGCACACTCGCCGTGACTGCCTTCGCGGTGGCCGGTGCGCTCGGCCTGGCCGCACCGGCGGCCGCCGATACCGATGACAGCGGCTTCCTCAGCGCGCTCGACAAGATGGGCATCTCCTACCCGGATGCGGCCGATGCGGTCGCCGGCGGGCATTCGGTGTGCGAGTACCTCGTCGGGGGGCACTCCCCCAATCAGGCGGCCAAGGCCGTGAAGAACGCCAACCCCAGCCTGACCCTGACCAGAGCGTCGCAGTTCGTCAGCATCGCCCGCGCGTCCTACTGCGAAGAGGCCTGAGGAAACTACTTCGCGATCGCGATGACCGCGCCTGGGCGCAGCCACTGAATGATCTGCACCAGCTTGGCGTCGTCAATGGCGACGCAGCCCGCGGTCGGGCCTCCGTCGGTGGTGTGAAAGAAGAAGGCGGCGCCGTCACCGGGACTGCGCGCGGTGTTGACCCCCATCACCACAGCGTGCTTGTACTGCGGGATTTCGAGGTTCTCGCTCTCACTGGTGTCGAACGCGCATTGCGCCTTCTTGCACACCTGCATGGTGTTGAACGTCGGGCTGTGATCGTCGCCGTCCCACCAGTGATCCGGACCGACCTGCACATACTGCAGTCCCCCGCCCGGGTTCGGCGCGGTGCCGAACGCATACGGCAGGGTGAAGACGCCCATCGGAGTGGCCGGATAGCCGCTCTTTGCCTTGGCTGCCATGCCCGCCGAACCGACGTGCGTCTGGATCCCGGCGGCCACCGGCTGCCAACCCGTCGCACTGCGCTGGTAGACGTCCATCTTGGCGTCCGAACCGCCAACCCCGACAACCGAAATCACCTGGCTGGCGTTGCCCACCGAGCGGGCAAACCACGGCATGACATCGGCCTGGGCTCCTGGCGCCGCGGTCAGCGCGGCAGCAACCGTGCACAGGGCAGCGCTGAACAAGCTCACAAGTCGGCGCATTGACTCATCATCTGCGCACGCCCGAAGCGGGTCAAACACCGCTCACGGCGCGCCGGAATTCAGGTCGCCGCGGTCACGGCTCCGCCCGGCGCGGCAGATCTTCGACCGGCGCCTCACCTTTGAGCAGGCCACGCGACGATAGATAGTCGCGGAAGTACTCCCGGTGCTGCGGACACGTCAGCCAGACCTTGCGACGTTCGGGGGTGTGCAGTTTCGGGTTGTTCCACAGCATGCCGTACACCGCGTCGGCGCTGCAGCCCTTGCGGGAACAGACGAGTGCGCCCACCGGATCGGCGTTACTGCTGGTCATCACGATCATCCTGCGACGCACCCGCGGACCCGGTCAACTCCGCTCTCCGCCACGGTTGCAGCATCAGAGCCCACACCGTCAGATAGGCCCAGCCCAGCGCCCAGCCGGCCAGCACGTCGGAGGGATGGTGCACGTTGAGCGCTACCCGGGAGACCCCGACCGCACCCACCACCAGGACGCCGACGCTCACGGCCGCCACCCTGGCGTTGCGCCGCAGCGCGGGTAGCGCCAGCAGCAGCAGCGCACCGACACCGATCGTCACCCCCAGTGCGTGCCCCGAGGGAAACGAGGTCGAGGACGCCGCGACCAGCGCCGTCACCGGCCGCGGCCGGCCGACCGAGCCCTTGGCCAGCACGGTCAGCAGCCCGCTGGTCTCCACGGCAGCTAAGAGGAACAACGCCGCGCGTAACCGACGGCGCAGCACGGCGACCAGGGCCGCAACCATGCCCACCGCCCGGAACACCGCCGGTTCGAAAACGGTGGAGATGCCATCCCAGAACCGGACCCAGATCGGGTGTTTGACCGCGACGTCGTAGCTCGCGTCCAGTGCGGCGGCGTCGACGCGGGCCAGCCAGCCCCAGCCCTGCAGATAACCCATCAGCATCAGCGCATAGACCATCGCCGCGACCGCCACCGAGATCAGCGCTGCACGCGCCGCCGAAGACGTCACCACCTAGTTCCCACCGCGGGAAGACCCGGTGCCACGCAGGTCCGGCCAGGGCGGACGGCGCAGTACCGCCAGGGAGGCGATGACGGCGGACAGCAACCCGGTGAGCACCCCGACCAGCGCGATCCGGTTCGCATCGACCGCGGCCACCCACTTGGCCTTGTCGCCGCGGATCACCACTACCCCCAGAGGTGTGGCGGTCACGTCCGAACCGCCCGGGCCCGACGCGGTCACCCGCGCGGCGGTGATGACCGTCGCCCCGTCCGGAGTCTGGTGAGGTTCGCCGTAAACGAGGTTTGCGGCGGCATCGGCGGAGAAGTGGTCGAGCAGTTGCGAACGTTTCATGACGAGCGTCCCTTCATGTGGCTCCTACCATGATCCCGTGGCTGATCCATCGTTCACCGTGCAGGAGCGCCAAGCCGTGTACCGGGTGATCACCGAGCGACGCGACATGCGCCGATTCGTGCCCGCCAGCACAGTCGACCCCGACGTCCTGGCGCGCCTGTTGGCGGCGGCTCACGCCGCCCCCAGTGTGGGCCTCATGCAGCCGTGGCGGTTCGTCCGGATCACCGACGACGGCCTTCGACACCGGATCCACGCCCTGGTCGACGAGGAACGCCATCGCACCGCCGAGGCACTGGGCCGTCGCGAACAGGAATTCCTGGCCCTGAAGGTGGAAGGCATCCGCGAGTGCGCCGAACTGTTGGTGGTGGCGTTGCGGGACGGCAGGCAGGCACACATCTTCGGTCGTCGCACCTTGCCGCAGATGGATCTGGCGTCGGTGTCATGTGCGATTCAGAACCTCTGGCTGGCCGCCCGCGCCGAGGGGCTGGGCATGGGCTGGGTGTCACTGTTCGAACCTGCGGCGCTGGCGCAGTTGCTGGGAATGCCCTCGGACGCCGAGCCCGTGGCGATCCTGTGCCTGGGGCCGGTCCCAGAGTTTCCGGACCGGCCGGCATTGGAGATCGACGAGTGGGCCTACCGACAGCCCCTGGGCGAGTTCGTGTCCGAAAACACCTGGGAGATCTCATGACACACGACGACGAAGCCGCCGCGGTCCGCCAGGTCTGGTCGGGACTCGGACTGCCGGGGATCATCGACGTCCACACCCATTTCATGCCCAAGTCGGTGATGGACAAGGTGTGGCAGTACTTCGATGCGGCCGGTCCGATGGTCGGCCGGCCCTGGCCCATCACCTACCGGATGGATGAGTCCAAGCGCGTCGATGCGCTGCGTGCGTTCGGGGTACGCCGATTCACCTCTCTGGTGTATCCGCACAAGCCGGATATGGCCGCCTGGCTCAACCAGTGGGCAGCCCAATTCGCCAACGACACACCGGATTGCCTGCCCACGGCGACTTTCTACCCGGAGCCCGGGGCGGCCGACTACGTCAAGGCCGCAATCCACGCTGGAACCCGAATCTTCAAGGCGCACATCCAGGTCGGCGACTACGACCCGACCGACCCGCTGCTCGACGAGGTTTGGGGAGTGATTGAGGACTGCGGCATCCCGGTCGTCATCCATTGCGGCTCCGGCCCGCAACCCGGCCGGTTCACCGGGCCTGAACCGGTGCGACGACTCCTGCGCCGCCACCCGCGGCTCACGTTGATCATCGCGCACATGGGCATGCCCGAGTACGACGAATTCCTCGATATCTGCCTGGATTCGCCAAGCGTGCACCTCGACACCACAATGGCCTTCACCGCGTTCGTCGACGAGCTCATGCCGTTCCCGACTGGCGTCGATCCGCGCTTACGCACCGCGGGAGAGCGGATTCTGTTCGGCAGCGACTTTCCGAACATCCCGTACGGCTACCGTGAGGCGCTCGACGCGATCACCGCCCTTCCCGGCGTCGACGACACCTGGCTACGCGGGGTTCTGCACGACAATGCCGCGCGGCTCTTCACAATCGAGTTACCATCCGGTTGACGACGCACCGGTGGCCGCAGGGCCAGGGCGACCAGCACCCGAGAAAGGCCGGCGACCGTGAGCACTGACGTCACCCCGATCAACCCACCCATCCCCATTCCCGATATTCCGGGTGCCGACGCCGGCGCACAGGGCCTGCCGCGGCGTAGCGAGTTGTCGTTGCGGGAGAAGGCGATCGTGGATGCGTCGGCCTTCGCTGACATCGGCTTGCGCACCGCGGTCGCCTCCCTGGTTGCCGCAGCGATGATCCCGTCGGTGCTCACCACGGCGGTGGGCCGCAAGCAGTCACGGCAGGAGCGGGAACGGCTGGCGTTCTATGCCGAACTGGCGTCGCATCACGACCCGATTCGGTCATTTCCCGCACCCGCGGAGCTGCCGAGGGTTTCAGCGCGGCGGGCCAATCCGATCGCGGAGCGGATCGCGCGCGGCACGGTCGAAAACGTCTCGTTCCGCAGCGGTTTCGAAGCGGTCAATCCGGCGATGCGCGATTCGTGGCATGCCCTGGGAAACAACAACACCGCACGATTTCAGCACTGGCGCCACGACGACGGACCCCGGCCAACGCTGTGCGTCATCCACGGGTTCATGGGGTCGCCCTACATGTTCAACGGGCTCTTCTTCTCACTGCCGTGGTTCTTCCGCACCGGGTACGACGTTGCCCTGTTTACGCTGCCCTTCCACGGTCGCCGGGCCGAAAAGCACTCGCCCTTCAGCGGATACGGCTACTTCTCGCACGGCATGTCGGGCTTCGCCGAGGCGATGGCCCAGGCGGTCCACGACTTCCGATCGATGGTCGACTATCTGGAGTCCACCGGTGTCGACCGCTTCGCTTTGACCGGTCTGTCACTGGGCGGCTACACCACTGCCCTGCTGGCCGCCGTCGAACCTCGCCTGCAGGCGGTGATCCCGAATGTGCCCGTCGTCGCCGTCGAATCGGAGATCCGCGATTGGTTTCCGGCCAACCTGGTGCTGCAAGGCGGACAACGGCTGGGGCAGGTCGCCGGCGACGAATTCGTCGCTGCGACGGCCTACCACTCACCGCTGAACTACGCCCCGCTGGTGGCCAAGGAACGGCGACTGATCATCACCGGCCTTGGCGATCGGCTGGCACCACCGGAGCAATCCGAAATGCTGTGGCATCACTGGGATCAGTGCGCGCTGCACTGGTTTCCGGGAAACCATGTGCTGCACGTCAGCCAACCGACCTACCTGCGCAGGATGACCGCGTTCCTGCGGCCCTACATGTTCTAGCCCTACGGCGGCTAGCGCGCGGCCGCAGCCGCCGCCGTGACAGGCCACCGCAGGCCGGCGAGATCGTCGCCCGACACCGTGGTGTGGCCGTCCAGGCGGCTGCCGGACAGCGGGTGCAAGCCCAGCAGCGCACTGCGGTGATTGCCCTGCTGCGGAAGGAGTCCGGCCAGCGGGGCGCCACCGTCGGGTGCCGAACCGGTACGCAGCGCGCAGGCTGCGGCGATGGTCTGCTGGCCGTCGTCTTCGGCCACTTCCAGGACCGTCCAGGTCTCACCGGCATTGACAGCCTGGATCCGGCTGATCGTGTCGGCCAGCGCCGCGTCGATCCCGACCTGGTAGGCGGCGACATGGTCACCTGAGCCGTCGACCACCGAGCGCCATGCTTCCCGGGCACCGGCGTCGATCAGCGTGGGGATCTCGTCGTCGGCGACGATCGTGGTGTCCCAACCGATTTCACGGAGGTGATCGGCGAGGCGTCGCACGGCGATGTCGACGGTTCGCTGCAGCGGGATGGATGCCGAGCGGGCCTGCAGTGCGGCCAGATTCGGTGCAGCCGCATACGTCAGTCCGATCCAGGTGTCGGTGGTTCCCGCACCTGCGCGACTGGTGATGCGCACCGTGTCGGCCCGCAGGCCGTACCGGTTCAAGTAGCTCGCGATCAGCGACAGCGGAACAGCATTCCCCGCTGCCGAGGCCGTGATCCTCAGCGCCCCCGTCGCCCGCGCGCCGGCGGCGTCCCGGCGGTCGGTGTGCGCGCCGCCGCGCGAGCGCAACATCGCCAAGCGGCGGCGGGCGATCGTGGTGAAGTGCAGGCCACGCCACCAGCCGAGCAGCAGGATCGTCACGACGATTCCCACCGCAAGCGCCCAGCGCTGCGCGGTGGTCTCCCAGGGGTTGGCCATCAGCGCGGGTACAACAGCCAACAGCACCAAGGTGATCCGGGCCGGTCCGGGGCGGGGAATGGTGGTTCGGTGCGAGCTCACAGCTGGTCTTCCTTTCGTCGGCGAGCGGCCGCCGCGGCGCCGGTGGCGACGGCGACGACCAACCCGGCCAGCAGCGCGGTTCCGGCGAAGGCCACGATCCGTGGCGCCGGGTCCTCGGGTTGCGGCGCCGGGGGTGGGGAGATCTTCTTCGCGGGTGAGGCGGCCGGGTCCGCGACCGGGGGCAGTTCCCAGGTCAGGGCGGCCACCGGGTCGATCATTCCGGCGCCCACCACATCCGAAGGTGCACGCGCGGAGTTGTGCGCGGTGGAAACGATCCGGTGCGCCACCTGCATCGCATTCAGGTCCGGGTAGCGACCGCGGACCAGCGCGGCCACGCCGGCCACGTAACCGGCGGCGTATCCGGTGCCGGTGAGCGGCACCGGCCGGCCTTGGTTGCCGGGCAGGGCGTTGGCCAGACCACCGTCTTCACGGTTGCTGACCGAGACGATGTCTTCGCCGGGAGCAGCGACACCGACCCACGGTCCGGCCATGGTGAATCCGGATGGCCGGCCGCTCGACGACAGCGACGCCACCGAGAGCACGTAGGGATGCCACCACGACGGCACCGACAGGGACGTCACCCCGGCCCAGTTGCGCGGGTCCTGCGGGCGGCTCAGGTCGGTGAGCGGATTGGACTCGCACGCCTCCCCACCGCCGCCGACCGATCCGGTCTGGCCGGCGTCACCGGCGGCCGCCACGATCAGCGCGTCCTTTTCCACCGCCGCGTAGCGCAAGGCCGCGCCCAGCGCCGTCTGGTCGACGTTGCGGTCGGCCGGCAGGCAGGTGGTGGTGGAGATGGTGATGACCCGCGCACCGAGGTCGGCGGCGTGCACGATCGCCCGCGACAGGGCGGTGATGTCGGTGACCACCCGAGTTGTCCGCGGATCGTCTCCGCCCAGGCGCGGCGAGATCGTCGCCGAGGCGGTCCGCAGCGACAGCAGGCGGGCCGCCGGGGCCACCCCGCTGAAGCCGTCATCACCCGGCTGGCCGGCCACGATGCCGGCAACCAGGGTTCCATGCCCGTCGCAGTCCGTCAGTCCGTCGGTGGTGCCGATGTAGTCGCCGCCCGCGTCCACCGCCCCCAGGCGCGGGCCCGGCCGTACCCCGGTGTCGATGACGGCCACCGTCTGGCCCTCGCCGCGAGAGAACTGCCACGCGGCGGGCAGGTCGAGCATGCGCTGTCCGGCCGTCGCGGAGCTCAGGTTGCTGCCCGGCATCAAGCCCGAGCTGACGCACTCGCTGCGCTGTTCCATCGCAGCGACGGGGCCGGGTGCCCCGCTGGGCGGCGGCACCGTCGGGTCGACCGTCGGCGGGGTGATGGCCAACGCCGGCGAGCTGGTCAGCAAGGCGGCCAGCATCGCGACGCCGGCTCCGCGGATCGCCGATCGGCTCCGACTGTGTTGAGCGGCAACGGTCATCGAGACAGAACCCAGGCGAAAATACCGACCAGGTAGGCCATGACCGGGATCAAGGAGGCGTCGACACCGGAAGCCAAGAAGCCCACCAGGCGGCGGACCGGCAGTGAGTAGCTGTCCGGCGACGCCACGGACGGGCTCAAGGAGACCACCGCCCACACCGCCACCAAGGCGGCCAAGACCAGCACGGCACCGAAGGCAGCCGTGTACCGGCCGGTGGCCGCGTAGCCGACCAGCAGGGCGATCGCGGTCAGGTGCGGCTCGGCCAGCAGCCACGCCTTGCACCACGCCGAGTCCCACACCCGGGCCCGCAGCACCGAGGCCACCGCGATACCCGCGACGACGTACCACGCCCAGCCCGAAAGCCCCTCAGGTGCAAAGGCGATGGCGACAGAACCAAGCACAGCGAGCAGCACCGAGCCGGCGATGAAGCCGGTCTGGTGGGCGTCGGTGACACGGACCCGGCGAGGCAGATCTGCAAGCACGCTCTCCGGCAGCGCCGACGGGGTCGGGTCGCCCGGCGCCGGGATCACCGGCAACGGCAGCCGCGCCCACAACGCCGAAACCTGCGGTGCGGCAACGGTCAGCAGCAGAGACGCAGTGATCAGTCCAGCGCCGACGGTGACGAACGGCAGTTCCCAGAAAGTCTTGACGGCAGCCGCCGCCAGCACCCCGACGCCGACAACCACTGCGGCGGTGAAGAACGCGATCCCGCGCTCGCCACGACCGCCCGGCGGCAAGATCAGGCTGATCAGCGACCATGCGCTGACCGCGGCCGCGCCCAGCACCACGTGGGCCGGACTGAACTGCCCAGGCACCGCCAGGGTGCCCACCGCGGCAAGCGGTACCAGTGCCGCAATCGAGAGGGTGAGTGCGGCTTCGGCCGACCGCGTGCGGCACAGCAGCGCAGCGAGCACCGTGAGCAGGGCGATGGCCCCTGCGGCGAACAGGCCGGCCGGTTCACCGGTGACCGCACGGTGCGCGGCGGCCAGCCCGGTGGCGGCGAGGATCAGACCCGTCCCGGCGGCCAACGCAGCGCGTTGAATGTGCTTGGCGCCCCAGGGGTTACGACGAGACGCTGAGAAGATGACGGCAGCATCGGCGATGTCCTCGACGATGCCCGGCGCCGCCGGACCGACCGGGACAGGACGCAGCGCCAGCAGGTCGCCGTCCACGACCCCGACGGTGTCCAGGCTGGCGTCCAGGCTGAACGGTGCGCCGCCGACCGGCGCCAGGCTCAGCCGGGTGGTGGCACCGGCAGCCGGCTCGGCATCGTCGCCGGCGTCCGGGGCCACCAGGCGTTGCACCGCAGGCAGGATTTCGCGCAGCGGCAACTCCGCGGGCACGGCGATCTCGGTCAGCCGGCTGTCGGCCAGGACCGCGATGCGGACAATCGGCATGACGGCGCTGGTCAGCACCGGGGCTTCGGTCATTGGTGTTCCCTATTCTTTTTCTCTGCTAGGACGTTCTTCTCGCTGTTTTTAGGACAGCTGGGTGGTGAAATCTCTGGACAGTCGCTGACCGGGGAACCATGTGCCCTCGGGCAGGGTGGCGGTCAACTGTTCGATCGCGACTGCAGTCGCAAAGTCTGTTCCTGGCCGGAAGGTCGACACCCACTCGCCGTCGAAGGCCTGCGACGGGGTGACCAGGATGCGGCCCGCATCGGTGTCGACCAGACTCATCCCGACCTCAGTGGTGCTGTGCCGACCATCCCGCGCGCAGCCCGCGACAACCTCGACGTAGCTGCGGGGCCCGCTGAACACCGACTCCACGATCGGCCGTGCCGAGGCGGGAATACCCAGGTAGTCAAGCACTTCGGCGAGTGGAGCACCGGCACGCAGCCGCTCGTCGGCGCGAGCGCCTACCCGGGCCGGCAGAGTGAACTCGTCGAACCGGGCCGGTGGGCGCTGCCGCAGGCCTGCTCCGAGCACCGGGACCAGCAGGCGCGGATCGTCGATATCCATCGCGGTGAACGTGACCAGTTGCGCATTGCGCAGTGCCACCACCGTCCGGCCGGGTTTGCCGGTGTTCTGGTCGCGGCGCGCCACGATACCGCGCAACATCTCGGGAGCCCCGCCGGCGGCCGAACCCACATAACGCAGGTCCAGCCACCGGTCCGGGAAGCACACCACCCGGATCCATTCGGCCACAGCCGGATTGACCGTGCCCTCAGGCGAGACAACTCCCATCCGGGTGAGCTCCTCGCGCTGGCGCGCCATGAACGCGCCCCGCTCCCCGGCGTCCGTGTAGGGCATGGTGATTGCCAAAACCCACGGAAAAGACCCGGCACCAACGGTTTCCGCGATGTACCAGGCTTGCTCGACGGTCAGTTCGGCCGCGTTGGGTTCAGTCCCCATCACGGCCTTCCCTCATCGAGCGGATCACTGGGATCAGCCCCACTTGGCGGCTTCGGCGGTGTCGCGCGCGTTCATCATCAAGGTGTTGGTCTCATGCGTGGTGGCCATCGCGTGATAGGCCCGCACCAACTCCTCCATCGCCTGATTCCACTGCGCCTGCCACGCCTGATACGTCATCCCCGTATCGCCCTGCCACGCCGCCGACAACGCCGCCTGCTCACTGGCAATATCAGCACCCACAGCCTGCAACGTGCCCGAATACCCATTCATCTCAGCCGCATGGGCCAACATCGCCGGGTAGTTGTACATAATCTGCGACATCAGACAAACCCTCCCTAAACCCCGGTGTAACCAGACGCAGCAGCCGCATCAGCCGCCACATATGTCGAACCGGCATCCGCCAGATTCACCTGCGCCATATCCAGCAACGCATTCACCCGCGCCGCCATCGCCACAAACCGCGCATGCGACCCCTGAAACGCCGCAGCCGCCTCACCCACATGAAACGCCTGCGCCGACATCGCCGCCTGCTCCGCCTGCGCCATCGTCGACCGCATCAACGCCGCCTTGGCACCAAACGCCGACTCCGACGCCACCAACTGCGGAATATGCGCATCCAACATACTCATCGCTGCACTCCTTTCCTGACTTCTACTTCGGTTCCGATTCCGACTCCCCAGCGGAGTCGCCAAGATCTTTCTCGCCCCAGGTATCGGGCAACATCGGCATACTTGGCCCGCGACCGAACCCGTCGCCGGCCATCGTGGCAAGGCCCGACGCCGTTGCGGTGCCGCGCTTGCCTACCGTCCCGGTGAAGCCCAGGCCGCCGGCTCCCCGATCCGAACCCACCGCAGCAGCGTCGGCCGGACCGCTGATGGGGCCCGAATCCAGATCCATGAACTCGTCGGCATGGTCTCGCATGACCGCACGCTTGCGGCGTCGCGCCCGGGCACTCTCGCGTGTCGCCGATCGCACTCCCGCCGCGGCCGCGGGGATACCTTCCGCGGGAGCCTTTCCCCGTTCCCGATCGGTCAGGGTCGGACCGAAGCTGTTCCCGGGGTGTGCTCCCGCAACCAAATAGGCGAGCAGCGGGGTTCCGGGGACCGCGCCTGGGGCCGCGCCGGCCGCCGGTGCACCAGCGGCTGCCGGGCCGCCCGCAGCTGGCACCGTGCCCGATCCGACACCCACCGCCGCGGGCAGCGGGAGGGCCTGTTCACCGCGCACCATGACTGGCGTCGGCTTTACGGCGGCAGGTACCGGCTCGCCCATGTCGTCCGCCAACAGCGCGTTCACCACGCCGATTGCGATGCCCATCAAGAGGAACGGCGAACTGAGCAGTACCGACCAGAACGTCCAGCCGAAGGGGATGAAGAACGCCTCGTAGGCGATGAAGAACAACAGCGGGAACCAGGCCGACGGGTTGGCGAGTATGGCCCTGATGGTTCCGATCGGATCTTCGAACAACCGGACCAGTTGGTTCCACAGGTCCGTCCAGAAATCCCCGGAGCCCGAAGAGGTGTCGTCGGCGGGCAGCGCCGAATCAGACTTGACCACCGGCGGTGCCTCCACCGAGCGTGGCGCCGACGCCAGGGCCGCACCGGACACTGTGTGATAGGTGCTCATGGTGGTGGCCGCCTGGATCCACATCCGGACATAGTCGGCTTCGTTGAGCGCAATCGGGATTGTGTTGATCCCGAAGAAGTTGGTGGCGACCAGCACCCCGTGCGTCATGTGATTGGTGGCCAATTCGGCCAGTGTCGGCATGGACGCCAGTGCGCTGGTGTACGCCGTGGCGGCCACCTCGTGCTGTGCCGCTACCCCGGCGGTGTCGGCGCTGGCCTGGCCCAGCCACGCCAGATACGGCGCGTGCGCGGCGACGTACTGCTCGGCGCTGGGCCCCTGCCATGCACCGGCCTGCACTGCACCGAGCACTGCGGTGAGTTCGTCTGCCACTGAGGCGTACTCGACGCTCAGTGAATTCCACGCCCCGGCAGCCGACAACAACGGACCCGCTCCGGGGCCGCTGCTCAGCAATGCTGAATGCACCTCCGGCGGGGAGGCGATCCAGACCGGGGCGGAAAACATCAGCCGCGCGTGCCCAAGAAGTATGTCGACGCACCCGCGGCATCACCGGCGGCGTAATTGACGCCAGACTCACCGACACCGACACCGGCGCGGCCCAACTCAACAGCACCCTGAGCTGCCACCGCGGCGTGCTCACTGCCCTGCGCACTGAAACCGGCAGCGGTCTGCAGCGACACCGGGTCGGCCGCCGGCGGCACCACCGCGGTGATCAGCGGTGCGGCACTGGCCTGCGCGGCAGCCAGACGGGCAGTCAATGCCTCGACCGCTGCACTGGCGGCGGCGAGACCTTCCGGAACCACATTGAGCGTCATGACAATTTCCCCTTCCCCAATTCGATGCGCATCAGCGCGTCAAGGTTTCGCTGAATGTTGGGTTGACTAGTTGTAGGTAGGTGGGTTCGTCGTTGTCGGCTAGTAGGATTGCGCGTCCTGCGGGGAGGCGTCCGAAGCGTTGGCCGCGGATTTTGCCGCTGTCGGCGGGGTTGCCTGAGAGCATCAGGGTGGTGGCTTGTAGGTCGTTGAGCCGGCGCAGTAGTGGGTTGGTCATCAGTGCGTGTGCGGAGCCGGTGGCCCGTCCGGTGACGATGACCCGCAAGCCGAGATCGCCTGCTTGGGAGAGCAGTTCGATCAGGGTGGTCCACGGCCGCTGCCCGGCATAGGGGCCGGTCAGGGCCGGGGTGTCGGGGATGGCATCAACATCGTCGATGATCAGGTAATGGGTGTGGCCTTGATAGCTCCAGCTGGCCAGATCAGCGGCCGACAATCCTGCGGGGGGCCGGCGTGAGCCGATCAACGCTGAGAGTCCGAGCATGGCCGGGATGACCCGATCCACATTCGCGGTGTACTCATTGTCCGGATACAGGGGTTCGTCGACGAGGTGCAGGCGCCGGTCGAGCACGGTGAACGCCACCTGATCGGCCGTGGAGTGATCCCGCACGGTGCGGATGATGTGCCGCAGCAAGGTGGTCTTGCCGGATTTGGCGTCCCCGAGCACCAGCAGCAGCGGGTTGGCGGTGAAGTCCACCTGCACCGGGGCCAGGTCCTCTTCGCGCACCCCGATCACCACATGATCGATGGCGGGATAGGCCACACCCACTTCTTCGGGGGCCAGGTTGGTCGGCAACAACCGCACCGGCGGCGCCGCCAACCCCGGATGGCGGGCATTGATCGCCTCGATCTGGGTCAGATCCGGTGCCGCGATCAGGAAGTGCTCGGCGGCCATCGTCAGACCACGACCCGGCTGGTTGGCCGGCACCGCTTCGGCCGGACGGGTCAGGGCCCCTGCCACCCGCACATTGCTGTCGCGGGCATCGTGGAGCTTGAGTTCGAGGCGCAGTCCGAGACCGTCGCGCATCGCCAACGGTACTTCCAGCCAGCTCGGCGTGGTCACCACGACATGGATGCCGTAGGCCAGGCCCACGTTGACCAGTTCGGTGACCTTGGCCAAAAGCGGGTTACGCGTGTTGAATTGGTCGGTGTTATCGCGGCTGAACGCATACAGGTTGTCGATGACCAAAAAGACTTCACCGTAGCCGTCGTTGAGCGAACCGATGCTGCCATCACGGAACGCTTCCCGCTGCTGGCGTGCGGTCAACAGTTGTTCGAGTTCGCCGAAGGTGCGGCGGATCTTCTCCGGTTCTAGGCCCGAGGCGACACTGCCCACATGCGCCAACCCCTCCAGGGCCCGCAACTGCCCGCCGCCGTAATCGAGGCAGTAGAAACTGACCTCCCGCGGCGAATGCAGGCTCGCCGCCGAGAGGATGAAGGTCTGTAGCGCGGTGGTCTTACCGGATTTGGGGCCACCGTGGATCAGCAGGTTCCCACTAGCCGAACGCGCATCGAAGACCAGCGGATCGCGGCGCATCTCAAAGGGTTTGTCGATCTGTCCCAACGGCCACCGCAACTGCCGCTCGGAAATTCCGGCACCAGCCAACGTCGCCGCCAGGGGGATCGGCTCATCCAGGGGCGGCAACCACAACGCCGGGGCCTGGGGCCCGTAGTTCGCCAACTGATCCCCAATGGTGGCGATCAGCTTGCGCGGCGGACCCAACACCTCCTGCTCGACCTCACCCACAATCGTGGCCTGCTCACCGGCATCGACCACACCCGCGGTGAACAGTTTCGGTTCGGGCAACGCGTGCATCACCACCGCCCGCGATTGGCGCGGCGGGTCATAAATCCCATCGACATAGGTGGAGCGGAACTTGATCGGCGCCGCCCCCGGGGCCGGCACCAAAAAGCCTTCGCCCTTGTGTTCTTTGCCCGATTCGATGTGATAGGCGTCCTCGACCCCAATGATCTGCCGCGACACACTCGCCGAAGCGACCTTCAACCCGATCCGATACGAGGTGTTCTTGTCGATGTCCTTGATCTTGCCGACATCCAACGTCTGCGACGCAAACAGAATATGGATCCGGAACGAACGACCCTTACGGGCCACATAGTCGAACAACTCGGCGTACTCGGGATGATCAGCCAACATCAACGTGA
The DNA here is from genome assembly GCF_045310815.1 of Mycobacterium sp. SMC-19. Taxonomy (NCBI): domain Bacteria; kingdom Bacillati; phylum Actinomycetota; class Actinomycetes; order Mycobacteriales; family Mycobacteriaceae; genus Mycobacterium; species Mycobacterium sp. SMC-19. Next base: position 135,321 of record NZ_JBJIAM010000006.1, read on the forward strand.
ACTCATCGGCCACAATGAACAGTGTCGGGATCGGCGCCAAATCATGACCGGCGGCGATCGCCGCCTCATACTCGGTCACCGAGTTAAACGCACTGCCCTGCACCGCCCGGCCCGCCTCGCGCAGCAACAACTCCCGCCGCGCCACCTCACCACGCAACGTGTCCGCGAACCGATCCGCCAACGACCGCTTCTCGGCCATGTTCGAGATCACCGCAACGACCTGCGGGAAATGCCGAAAGATGTCCGCGCCGGCCTCCCCCTTGAAGTCCGCGTAGATCACGATCAACCGATCCGCCGAATGCGTCGTCAACAACGACAACAAGATCGCCATCAAGGTCTGCGACTTACCCGAACCGGTCATGCCGATCATCAACCCGTGCGGACCCATCCCGCCCTCGGCCTCATCCTTGAGATCAAAGAACAGTGGTTCCCCGGTCGCGGTCACCCCGATCGGGACCCGCAACTCCTGCTCACGGCTACGCGGGGACCACAACGCCGGCACATCCAACCGGGAGGCATCACTGATCCCCAACAACGTGGTGAACGTCGCCCCCCGAGTGCCCGCCGAACGCAACCCGGCATGCGTCGGGTTCGAATCCCACCGCGACAACCGCCGCGCCAGATGCGCCGCCTCCGCAGCACCCAGCGAATCGGCGGCATCGACATAACGCTGCCAGCCCCCCGACTGCCACCGATCAATCGCCACCCCACCGGCAGTGATCCGCAGAATCGGACGTTCGGGGTCCGAGTACTGCTCCCGATTCGGGGCCAGCGCACCACGGACAATGAGCGTCACCCCGGCCCGCGCTGCACCCAACACCGAAGCCGCCACATCAAAATCAGGATCATCGATGATCACCAACAAATGCCGACCCGACTCACCGGCCTCACCGGTAAACGCCGGCCGGGTCGCCAACACCGGGCCCAACAACGCAGCCAGTTCCTCACCACTGCCCGCCAAATAGCGGGCCGGGCCCACCCCATCAGCCTGGCCGGCGATATCAGTGTGCGGCAACCACTTCAACCAGCTCCACGCCGGCGACTCCAACTCCGGCGACGCCAACGCCACCCCCAACATGGTCGGGTCATGCCACGTCACGGCCTGAGCCACCCACGCCCGCAACGCACCCCGCACATCGGCGGCCGCATCATCACCCTCACCCAGCACCGTGACCCGCGACAGTTTCGTCACATCCACACCCACGGGCACATCACGCACCGTGCGCTGGGTATCAAGCAAGCCCCGCAACGCACTATGCGACACCGGCTCCAAATCAATCTCATCAGCAGTGTCACTCACCCGCACCGCACTGGCCAACGCCACCGCATGCCGGCCCGTGCGCACCACCAAGAAATCCTCATCATGAGGATCGCGCTCCCACTGCCGACGCGAACCCGGCACCGCCGCCAAATCCTCCGGATCGGGATGCGACCACTCCGCCGCCGCCCGCTGCTTAGCCGCCGACCCCCGAATATTGTCCCGAACCACCGACAAATACCGCAGATAATCCGCCCGCTCAGCATCCACCTCAACAGTGCGGGCCTTCTTATCCCCACCCCGATAAATCCCCGCCGCCGCCACCAACAACGCAAACGGGAAGAACAACATCACCGGAGACACCAACCGCATCCCCGTAGCGACCATGGCAATCACCATGCCCACAATCAACACCACAATCACCACCGGCAACGCCCGCTGCAAAAACGACGCCGGAACCAACCGCGGCAACTCCGGCGGCGGCTCAACGGTGATCGTGCCCCTATCAGTAGGCGGAACCGGAAGCCGACGACGGGCCTCAAAAATCAAACGACTCATCGGGACTCCCCAACACTAGAAACGCCACCCAACTCCGACGCCACCCGACGACCCGGACGCCCATCAGGCGCCAACCCGTCATGCGCCAACAACGCATCACCACGCGACAACGTCGGACCAACAGCAAACTGCGACAACACCGACCACGGAACCGGCAACGCCGGCTCACTCAAACCAAGAGCCGAAACCGTGTCCCCCTCACCACCATTGACGCCAGCCTCAGTGTTAATGCCATACCGCACACCAGTGTCCGAAATCCAAAACAACGGACCCGCACTGGCGTTAGCCGCCGGATCACTGTTAACACTCTGGACGAAATAACCCGACCCCGGGACCAGCGCAACACGCGCAGCAGTGCCACCCACCCCAGCACCCACCAAATCCAGAGTCCGCACACCCTCACGCAACGGCAACGTCGAACCCGACAACAACGACAACGAACTCGTACTCGCCCCAAAAGGCCTACTCCAATGCGCACACGTCACCGGAGCCGACACCGCATCAACCACCCTCACCGGCTGCTCCGGAAAACGCGACACATCCAACAGCCGCGAAACCGGCAACCGCGCAACATCATCAGCACCCAACACCGGCGGCCGATCCAAACCCTGCGAATCAGTGTTACGCAACACCGCCGCCACCACACCAGAAATCGGCTGCAACCCGTCTTCGAGCACCGCGTAGTAGCGCAGGGTGCCGTCGGAGTTGCCGTCCAGGGAGTGTGCCGCCACAACTGCGCCCACCGGCGCGGCCGCGTGCAGGTCGAACGACGGCTTGCCGCCGGCGCCGGGGATCACCGGCGCCACCAGTGCGGGCGCCTCCGGGATCGCGTTGAACAGTCCAGTGGCGATCGAGCGCGGAGTGGGCACCGCCGAACCGCGCTCGCCGAGACCCAGGGCTCCGGTGATGGCGTGGTCGGACAGATCGATTCGACTGCGCTTGCCGTCCCACAGCAGCCAGGCGCCGGCACCGTTGTCGGCCAGCACCGCATGCTGCGCGTCCAGCGCACCGGCGCGAGAACCGCTGTAGGCCAACGGCCCGCCGATCACCGTGACCCCTGCAGTCGAACCGGTCACCGAGTCGCACGCCGTCCAATCGGCGTCCCGGGCGCTGCTCTGCACCATGCGTTCCGGGGCTCCCGGAATGCCGATTAGGTTGCCGCGGGCGAACTTGTCCAGCGCAGTGCTTTTCACCACGGTCGGGTTGACCGGCCGACCGGCGATCAGCCGCGCGGAGGTCAGGTTCAGCACCGGGTGCAGCTGGTCCCCGACCCGCACATACAGCGCGGAGGTGGACTTGTCTGCCAGCACCGGGTCGTTGTTGGCCGCACTGTTGGGCCAGATCAGGGTGAAGACGAAGCAGCCGCCCGCGACCGTGGCCAGCACCAGCAGACCCATCAGCACTGCACGCGCTTGGGAGCGCAGCGGCTCCACGAGCATCCGGGTGTCGTGCAGGGCTACGCCGGAGGCGATGCGCCGCATGACGAAACGCCAGCCGCTGACCTGGTGCTTGGTGACAAAGCCGCGCCGGTATTCGACCCGGTCGGGATTCTCGTTGACCGGGGTACGCGAGGCGAACGAGCGCCGCTCGTCATCGGACCGGTCGGACTGGGCCGCGCTCATGCCTTGGCCTCCAGGCCAAGGCCACGCAGCAACGGCGCCACCGAGTTACGAACGTCTTCGGTCGTAATGGTCATGAGCTCCTCATCGGTGAACAGCCCGGTGCCGGACTGTTCGGAATGGTCAAGCCGGAATTCGCGCTCCTCCTCGGAGCGCTCGACGACGTTTCGCACAAAGCGGCCGTTACCGGCGATGTCTAGGCTGCGCCGGGCCACGCCGTTGGCGTCGGGGTGCGTCGCCTCGGCCAGCTGACCGAACAGCGCCTCCATGTCTTCGAGTGCGGACTGCTCGAAACGGCTGTCGCGCTGCTCGGCCATCTTGTGCGCGATCTCGACCAGCTCCGGCGGCTGGTAGGACGGGAAGTCGATGCTGCGGGTGAAACGCGACCGCAGACCTTCGTTGGTGTCCAGGAATCGGTCCAGGTCAGCCCGGTAACCGGCGACGATCACCACCAACCGGTCACGGTCGTTCTCCATCCGCGCCAGCAGGGTGTCGATGGCCACCAGCCCGAAGTCGTTCTTGGCGCCGGTGGCCACCAACGCGTACGCCTCATCGAGGAACAGCACGCCATCGAGCGCACTGTCGATGATGGCGTTGGTCTTGGCCTCGGTCTCACCGATGTGCTGACCGATCAGGTCAGCACGGTGCACCTCTTTGATGTTCTCTTTCTTCAGCAGGCCCAGGCCGCAGTAGATCTTGGCCACCACACGGGCGATGGTGGTCTTACCGGTCCCGGGAGGCCCGGCGAAGACCAGGTGGTGAGTGCGTTGACCGACGGCCAGACCGTGCTGCTTGCGCACCACCTCCATGGCCACCGAGCTCTTGAGCCGCTGCACCTGGTTCTTGACCTCGGACAGCCCGATGAACTCGCCGAGTTCGCGCTCGGCTTCGGCCAGCAGTTCGGCCTTGCGTTCGTGGGCGGACGGGTCGACGAAGTCCTCGGCGCTCGGCTCCGTGTCGGGGTCCCAGGGGTCGGTCCGAGCCTCGATCCGGGCCGCGGTGGTGGTGACGATCCCGAAGCTGTGGTCCAGCAAGGCGTGTTGAACCTGCTCGTTCTCCGGGTTGGCGGCGTAGAGATCCTGCAGCACTTCGGCCGCGGATTCCTCATCGTCTTGGGCCCGCAGGATCAGCCCCTTGGCCAAGGCCCCGTCGGTGGCGGCGACCGCGATCGGCCCTTCCGGCTCCTCCAGGTAGGACAACGCCGGGGCGTACATGCCCAGCCGAGCCAGGGCGATCCCCAGGGCGATCTTGGCGGCGTGGGTGAACAACTCGTCGCGGTCGGGGTCGTTGACGATCGGAGTCAGCAGCTTGACCATGTCCGACCAGCGCCCGGCGTGGTGGTTCACCGCGATCGCCATCCAGCGAACGTCATTCCAATCGGGACGCCGCTGGGCGATCTCGGCGACCACCGCGTTCGCCTCGGCGCACCGGCCAGCCATCGCCAGTTGCGCGGCGTGAGCGAGGTGGAAGTCGTCGGCTTCGGTGGCGCGCAGTTTCAGGTACAGCCCGGTGTCGTAGTGGAACCCGAGCGCACCCTGCTGCAGATCCAGGCGCCGCTGCAGGGCGCCGGCGCCGGCGACGGTCTGCGAGATCGCGGCCAGCACCCGCGGCGACTGATCGCCGGCGGCGGCCAGGCCGATCCAGGCGTCGCACTGCTCATGCGCGACCCGGGTGAGTGCCGCGAATCCAGCGCGCGCCGCCGTCAGGTCTGCAGGGCGTTTCCGCTGGTAAACCTCGATGCCAAGGGCGCGGCAGCAGGTGGCAAACCGGCTGACGGTTTCCTCGTCGACCCGTGGTTGCGGGGTGAGCAGAGCCGCATCACCGTTATTCATGCGTGGCTCGCCCCTTCACTGTTTTTGACTGCACCAACCCGGCTGAAGTTAGCATTGCATAAGCTAACTGTCGAGATCGATCGAGACGATCGACAGGCGACTTCCGTCACTCCCGCAGGCGGCTTCGCAGCCCACAAACGGGACGTCGGCACGCCCACGTCGTTCCAACCCATCACCGACTCCTTATTGAAAATCATTTTCGATTATCCCGCACGCTACCGCATGCCGGTTTCGTCTTCCACAACGGTTCACCCCCCAGCGGTCACCGACCGCCGCTACTTCTTGACTGCCCACATCAGCGAGTTCCGCAGGATCATCTGACCGGCTGGGCTGTCGGGCTCCGGCACGGGGCGACCCAACCCCTGCAGACAAGACGCCAGGGGTGTCACCGCCGCGGTCCAGCCGCGAGCACCGAACCACTGATCCGCCGGAGCATGCTGCTCGTTGTAGACCAGCCGATGGAAGTTGCGGGTGTCGTCGCCTGCCTCGACTTCGGCCGCCACCGCGGCTTCATAGGCGTCCGGAGGCATCGGGATGCCGTCTTCGACCGCGACGTGGCTGCCCGAAGCGGCAAGGCCATCGATACCGGCGAACAGCTGCTCCTGCGCAACAGCAGGTAGGTAGATCAACAGCCCTTCGGCGATCCATGCCGAGGGACGCGTCGGATCGAAACCGGCGTCACGCAGCGCCCGGGGCCAGTCCTCACGCAGGTCGACGGCGACCTCACGCCGCTCGGCCGTGGGACGGATGCCGCGCTGCGACAGCACGTAACTCTTGAAGCCGAGCACCTGCGGCTGGTCCAACTCAAAGACCGTTGTTCCGTCCAGCCAGGGCAACCGGAAGGCACGGGAGTCCAGCCCGGCCGCCAGAATCACCACCTGGCGCACCCCGGCCTCTATGACGCCACTGAAGTATTCGTCGAAGTAGCGGGTGCGTGCACCCTGGAAGTTGACGAAGTGCTGCCCGAATTCACTGGACAACAACTCGTGGTCGGGCAGGTTGCCGTCCAGCACGGCCGCCCAGTCCCCGCCGGCAGCCCGGCAGAACAACTCCGCATACGGATCGACGGCCACTGGGTCGGGTTTGGCCGCTTCCAGCGCCCGGGCGGTGGCCACGAACAGGGCCGTCGAACCGACGCTCGTGGTGATGTCCCAGCTGTCACCTTCACTACGCATTAGAGGCATTCCAGGGACCCTACGCCGACGTGAGCGCGCTGGAAGGCCCGCCGAATGCGGCCGGAACCGGCCATGACAGGCCAGAGCTTGCGCTCCGCTAACCCCACTTGGCGGCTTCGGCGGTGTCGCGCGCGTTCATCATCAAGGTGTTGGTCTCATGCGTGGTGGCCATCGCGTGATAGGCCCGCACCAACTCCTCCATCGCCTGATTCCACTGCGCCTGCCACGCCTGATACGTCATCCCCGTATCGCCCTGCCACGCCGCCGACAACGCCGCCTGCTCACTGGCAATATCAGCACCCACAGCCTGCAACGTGCCCGAATATCCATTCATCTCAGCCGCATGGGCCAACATCGCCGGGTAGTTGTACATAATCTGCGACATCAGACTGCGCTCCTCTCTTCTGGCCCCGATATCCCTAAACGCCGGTGTAACCGGAAGCCGCTGCTGCGTCTGCTGCGACATACGCGCTACCGGCATCCGCCAGATTCACCTGCGCCATATCCAGCAACGCATTCACCCGCGCCGCCATCGCCACAAACCGCGCATGCGACCCCTGAAACGCCGCAGCCGCCTCACCCACATGAAACGCCTGCGCCGACATCGCCGCCTGCTCCGCCTGCGCCATCGTCGACCGCATCAACGCCGCCTTGGCACCAAACGCCGACTCCGACGCCACCAACTGCGGAATATGCGCATCCAACAAACTCATCCCCGCGCTCCTCTCTCAACTATCGATTAGTCGTGGCCCGCGCCGCTCGGGTTCCATGGAGGCCGTGACCGCCTGTTGCTCGCATCGTTGAGAGCGGCTGCAGCACTCCCGGACCAGCACGCCGGCGGAGTCAGTCCGGTCAATAACTGAGGACCAATGCTACGACATTTACCTCGTTATACGTACCTTTAATCTGATTAGTAGCCGCGAATGCGGATTAACTTATTCGGCGGGCGGGGCCTCGCCCTGGCCGTCCCAGGAGGTGGGCAACATCGGCAGGGTTGGGCCTGCGCCGTACGCGTCTGCGGTCAACCCCGCCAGACCGGCGGCCCGGGCCACGCCGGGTTTGCCGAGCGTCCCCGTGAAGCCCGTTGTGCTGTAGCGGGCCTGCGACACACCGCCCGCTTCGCGACCCGGGTCGTCGTCCTCGAGGTATTCGTAGCGGTAGCCGGGGTCGATCAGCCTGCCGCGCCGACGGCCGCCGTGTCGCGCCGCGCCGGTTGCTGGTTCGCCTATCGTCGCGGCGGCCGCAACACCCGCGGCGGGCCGGGCCGACTTCGCGCCCGCCCTGCCGGCAGCGTTCTGCGCCGAGGGAAGCCAGCCCACCAGGTAGCTGTGGAACGTGCCCTCGGTGCCGATCAGCGGGGGCGCCGCCGGTGGTGGTGGTGCGGCGCCGGCGGAGGCAGCGGGGGCGGGCAGCGTCGCCGCCTGGGCTGCCGGCGCTGCCGAAGCCGGCACCGTCGCAGGGTTCGGCGCCGGCGCGCCACCGGGGATGACCGGTGACATCGCAGCCGGGGCCGGCACCGGGACCGCCGGTGCGGGGACGCCGGCCAGTCCTGCCAAGCCGGCCAGGCCGGCCGGCGGTCCGACCGCAGCCAGGCTGCCGATCGCCAGGTTCAACCCGACGCCCGCCAGCAGCGGGGAAAGCTGCAGCAGGAAGCGCAGACTGCGTAGCGTCCAGTTGACGGCGCGGTAGGTCTGCCATGCAACGAAGTAGCTCGTCAGCTGCCACCACTGGGCGGGCGTCAGCACACCTTGGAAGTTCTGCTGCAGCCAGGCCAGCGCCTTCTCACTGCCGTTGACGAAATTGGACAGGTTCTGCAGGAATTCCGCGGGACTCCAGTTGGGCTGGCCCTGTCCGGGCACCTGCTGACCGTCGGACCCGAAGAGCATCTGCCAGATCTCGGCCGGCGTCGGCAGGTCGAAGGATCCGCCACCGCCCCCGCTGTTGCCGCCGTTGCCTCCCCCACCGCCGCCGCCCGTGCCGTCTCCGGCTGCCGCGACTCCGGCTTGCGCACTGCCGCTGGTGTGTCCCAAGCTGCGCGCGGTCTCGGCGGTCGCCTGATAGGCGCTCATTACGGTGGCCGCTTGGGTCCACATCCGGGCGTAATCGGCCTCGTTGACCGCGATCGGCACGGTGTTGATCCCGAAGAAATTGGTCGCCACCAACACCGCGTGGGCGGCGTGGTTGGCGGCCAATTCGGCGAGGGTCGGCATGGCCGCCAGAGCGCTGCTGTACGCCGTCGCGATTACCTGGTGCTGGGTGGCGGTCCGGGCGCTGAGCGTGCCGGCCAGCTGCAGCCAGGCCACATAGGGCAGATGCGCCGCCGCGTACGCCTCGGCGGTTGGGCCGGCCCAGACCTGCTGAGAATCGCCGAGGACGGCGGTGAGTTCGCTTGCGGCACCGAGGTACTCACTGCTCAACGTCGCCCAGGCTGCCGACGCGGCAAGCAGCGGCCCCGGCCCCGGCCCGGTGCTCAGCATTGCCGAATGCACCTCCGGCGGGGCCGCCATCCAGGTGGCGGGGGCCGACATCACCACACCGCTATCGCGGGAACACCGACGCCGCCGTGGTGTCCGCGACCTGGTAGTTGACGCCGGCTTGAGCGACCCCCGCCCCGGCGCGGCCCAACACCTCGGCACCGCGCGCAGCGACCGCCCCATGCGCGCTGCCCTGCAGGCTGAGTTCCGCCGCGGCCTGCAGCGACACCGGATCGATCGCCGGCGCTACCACCGCGGTGATCGACGGAGCCGCGGTCGCATGCGCCGCCGCCAGCGCCGCGGCGATCGCCTCGACCGCCGCGCTTGTCGCAGCCAAGCCCTCAGGCAAAACATCCAGGACCATGACGGAACCCCCTTCCGGCCGGTACGTCGCCAACCCTACCTGCGGAATAATGACGCAGTTGCAGTCACGATATGCCTACTCAAGCCCTTGTCGTTCCCGTAACTGCGGATACACCTCAATGCTTCTTGACCACCGACCGCGGTGCGGTGCGCCAACGAAGACTGCCATCGGCGCACCGCACGGGCGGGTCCAGCAGCAGCACGGCGCGCCCCCGCAGCAGGACGGGCCGAACCCAGTCGCCCAACTCGATCACTTCTCCCGGCGCCGGACGGCGGTCGCTGCCGTCACGGACATCGTCAATGGGCACACTGGCCAGCAGTTCGTCGACGGTCGCCTCGGTGGGCAGATTCCCCAACCCCGGCAGCGTGATGAACAGGCCATCGTCACCGGAGAGTTGCAGACCGACCGCCGCCAAGGCCCCCAACACCCCGTCGTGGGTGCCGCCGTGCCCGGACACGTGGACACCCAGTTCATCGCCGAGGCGACGGGCATGCGCCCGCTGCAGCACTTCTCGTTTGGCCCGCCCACCGAACTCCACCAGTGGGCCGACGTCTGGCACATCCGCCGGAATCGCTACCGCCAGACCGGGATCGGCGGCCGGCGGACAGACCCGTTCCAGGAATCCGGCGACGAAGTCGATGATCTGGTCGCGCACCGCGTGCGGGTCGGCGCCGGGGCTGCGCCAGGCCAGGCAGGCGCTGGAATTGTGCGATGTGTAGGGGACGCGGTCGTCGACGAGGAGTTGATGCCGGGTGGCTCCGGCCTCGCTACCCAGCCCGGCAGCGGCCAACTCCCGCAACAGCGCCCGGGCACGCCGGCCGGTACCGGGACTGAACTGGTCATCGGTGTCGTCGATGCCGATCAGCAGATCGACACCGGCAAAAACCGTCACGGGTTGACGACCACAGTGCTGACATCGCGAACCCACCGGTCGCGCTCGAGTTCGGCACCGGCCAGTTTGAGCGTGTCGCGTTTGGTGAAACTCAACACGACCTGGTCGGTGAGCTCGGCGGCGGTCAGTGTCTGCGCCGGGTCACGTCCTTCGACTCGAACACTGCGGATCGCGTCGGCCCCGGCGGCGTCGAGTACCGCGCGCACCGCTGGGCCGCGCTGCACGGGACTTCCGTGAGATTGCGGCGTGGCGATCTCGGTCTGCGGCAGGCCACCCAGCCGGGCGAGATCGAACTCGTCCAGCACTCGGCCGTCCTGCCGGATCACCAGGCGATACCCCGTCGACGTGTCGGTATCGGAGTCGGCGGCGCACCCCGCCACGGCAGCGCCGGCGACAAGCGCCGCTAGACCCAGCCCGACCAGGCGCACAGCAGATGACCGCATGTGCATGACCGTAAGCAGGCGTCGCCACGTATTCAAGTGTCCACACAGCCATCTGACCCTCAACTGAGGTTGTGCAGCGCGGTCGGCGAGGCCTACCTTGAGGCGATGACCGTGATGCCGTGGACCGTGCGGAGACCGACCAGCCTGCTCGTGGCCCGCGACGTCGTCTTCCCGGCCGCGGCGGCCCTGGTGATCACGTGGGCGTCCGACATGCGGATGCCGCTGGGATTGCCGGGGCATCGCGGCCTGGTGTGGCTGACCCTGCTGGTAGCGGTCGCCCTCACCGCGCGACGGCCTCAGACGGTGCTCGCGGTGGGGGCGGCATCCACGGCAGCCACCGTGTTACTGCAGTCCGGTCCCGGCCCCTGGGCCGGGGTTCGCTACCTGGGCGCCGCGGCGTTCCTTTGCCTGCTGACAACCAACCCGGCCGTGCGAAGCCGCCGATGGCTGATCGCGCTGGCCGCGGCTCCGATACACCTTGTCGCGCTTGCTGTTCCGATTGCGACGGGGCTCATCGGCGGTCACCATGCGAGCATGGTGGGCCTGGGCGACAAGGCGCTGTATCACCTCGGCTTCGGCCTGGTGGCCGGAGTCCTCGGTTGGGTGATGGCCGCCGCGATCGACTGGGCAGCCCCGCAAACCCGCTAGGAGTTACAGCCGGTACCGCTGCCCGGGCCGCCCGGGCCGCCGCCACCGGGGTTGGGGACGCATCCGCCACCGCCGCCGCCATGGCTGCCCGGCGTGTTCCCGGTGGTGCCGGCTTCCCCGTTGCTCCCGCCGATGCTGCCCGCGCCGCCTTGGCCACCGGCGCCACCCTGGCCCCCGGGGCTGTCGGGCCCCCTGATTCCGGCGTAACCGCCGTTGCCGCCGTCACCGCCGTTGCCGCCGTTGCCCGATATCAGGGCGGCGCTGCCACCCGCGCCACCGCGACCACCGTTGCCGCCCGCGGTATTGGTGCCCGAGGCGCCGCCGCCTCCGCCGCCTCCTCCACCGCCGCCACCACCGCCACCGCCGCCACCGCCGCCGGTTCCGCTGCCACTCACCGCGGCCCCGTCGCCACCTGTGCCGCCGGCACCGCCGTTACCACCGTTGCCGTAGCCCAGAGATGCGCCATTACCGCCGGCGCCACCGTTGCCGGCGGCGCTCCCGGCCCCAGCGGACACCCCTTGGACGCCCAGCAAGCCCAGGCCGCCGTCACCGCCGTTCCCGCCGTTGCCGAACCAGGAGCCGGCGTTTCCGCCCGCGCCGCCGTCACCGCCGGGGACCGCGATGCCGGTGGAATCACCACCGGCGCCCCCATTGCCCCCGTTGCCGAACATGCTGCCGCCGTCGCCGCCGGCACCACCCGCCGCGCCCGCCGCACCCGCACCACCGTCGCCGCCGTCGCCGAACATCCCGGCCGAGCCGCCCGCCCAGCCGACCCCGTCGTTCACGCCTACCTCACCCGCGGCCCCGGCCCCGCCGTTGCCGAACAGGAATCCGCCGTCACCGAGGTCACCGAAGATGCCCGAGCTGCCGAACAGCGACGTGTTGGCGTCGGTGAAGTCGTCGAGGCCGTTGCCGATCAGGTCGCGCCCGAACAGATACACAAACGGCTGGTTGATCATCTCGGCCAGCTGCATGCCCGAAGCACTGGCGAGCCATTCCTGCAGCGAGTCGTTGATCGACTGCCAGAAGTCCAGCGGTCCGGCCTCGGCACTGCCCAGTCCCAGATCGCCGAAGTCCCCGAACGGGTCGGCAGCCGGCCCGCCGTCGACGACGTCTGCGATCGGGTCGACGAACAGATCCCACAGATCGGCGTGTGCGGTCGGCGCGAGGCCGATCGGCGTTACGGCGGCGATCAGGAACGCTCCGGACGTGGCGCCGGCGCTGCTCAGACGCCTGCCGAACAGGCGACTCCGGTCCTGACGGCGACTGGCCATCGAGCACCTCCTCGGGTTTCCGACCAGGGTTTACTCAGTCTCGTCACACTAATCCCTGAAACCGAAAAAGCAACACGGATGGGCCGTTATCTTCCGCCATTGCGGCCCATGCACTCCGGTTTTTTCGCGATTGCGCGGCGTAGCCGAGCTGCCGATCAGCCGACGATGCGGTCGTCCCGGCTGTACACATTCATCGAGTCACCCCGAAGGAACGCGACCAGCGTCAGCCCGCATTCGACCGCCAGGTCGACCGCCAACGACGACGGCGCCGAGACGGCGGCCAGGACCGGCACCCCGGCCATCACCGCCTTCTGGGTCAGCTCGAACGATGCCCGCCCACTCACCAGCAGTACCGTCCCGGACAGCGGTATCCGGTGCCGCTCGAGCGCCCAACCGATCACCTTGTCGACGGCGTTGTGGCGGCCGATGTCCTCGCGCACCACCAACATCGCGCCGCCGTGGGTGACGTCGAACAGCGCTGCGGCATGCAGACCCCCGGTGCTGGCGAAGACGTCCTGCGCGGCTCGCAGTTGATCGGGCATCGCGGTCAGCTCCGCCGCTGAAACATGGACCGGGTCGTCGCCCGGCTGGTACCGGCTGGCAAGGCGTACCGCGTCCAGTGAGGCTTTACCGCAGATCCCGCAGGACGAGGTGGCGTAGAAATTGCGGGAGATGTCCACCGCCGGGGGCGGCACATGCGGCGCCAGCGTCACATCGAGCACGTTGTAGGTGTTGGGGGTCGCCGACTCGCCGCAGTACCGCGCGCTCACCACATCGTCACGCCCGGCGATGATGCCCTCGGAGAGCAAAAAACCCTGCGCCAGCTCTATATCCGAACCGGGTGTGCGCATCGTGACGGTGAGCGGGACGCCGCCCAGCCGGATCTCCAGTGGTTCCTCCACCGCCAGCGTCTCGGGCCGCTGCGTCGCATCCCCTGCGACCAGGCGGCTGACCCGCCGACGCTGCGTTATCCGACTCATCGCTCCATCATCGCGGGTCGGGTTCTCATACGCGCCCGGTTGCCGCGGAACAGCGCGTCGCGCGAACACCACGGGACTACGCTGCAGGAATGGTTCAGCGAAAATTCCTGGAGTGGCCGGTAATCCGGCAACTGCGCACCGGCGACGTGTTCGGCCGTGGGCCGGCGGTCACCTCCGAACGCACCCGCAGTATCGCGCCGCGAACCGCTACCGCCGACCGCGTGGTGAGCAGCGTCTGCCCGTATTGCGCGGTCGGCTGCGGCCAGCGCGTCTACGTCAAGGACGAGAAGGTCGTGCAGATCGAGGGCGATCCCAACTCACCGATCTCACGTGGGCGCCTGTGTCCGAAGGGGTCGGCCAGCGAACAGTTGGTCAACTCGCCCGGCCGGCAGATCACCGTGCTCTACCGGGCTCCCCGCGCCACGCAGTGGCAGCCGCTGGAGCTGGACACCGCCATCGACATGGTGGCCGAGCGGTTCATCGCTTCGCGGCGCAACGCATGGCAGGACCACGATGCCGACGGCCGGCCGTTGCGGCGCACCATGGGCATCGCCTCGCTGGGCGGCGCGACGCTGGACAACGAAGAGAACTACGTCATCAAGAAACTCTTCACCGCTGCGGGCGTCATACAGGTCGACAACCAAGCTCGTATTTGACACTCCGCCACGGTTCCCGGTCTGGGAGCCTCCTTCGGTCGCGGTGGAGCGACGCAAACATTGCAAGACATGGCGAATGCCGACTGCATCGTCATCCAGGGCTCGAACATGGCCGAGTGCCACCCGGTGGGGTTCCAGTGGGTGGAGGAGGCCAAAGCCCGCGGCGCGGTGGTGATCCACGTCGACCCGCGGTTCACCCGCACGTCGGCGGTGTGCGACAAGCACATTCCGATCCGAGCCGGCTCCGACGTGGTGCTGTTGGGTGCCCTGATCAACCATGTGCTCACCCACGACCTGTGGTTCCGTGACTACGTGCTTGCCTACACCAATGCCGCGACGCTGGTCAGCGAGGACTTCCGCGACACCGAGGACCTGGGCGGGTTGTTCTCCGGCTTCGACCCGCAGACCGGGCAGTACGACCCGTCGAGCTGGGCGTACCAAAGTCGAGGAGTCTACGAGGAGGACATCGGCTCGCCCGGGGGCGGCCATGAGCACGGCGCCAGCGCATCGGCGCGCTCGGTCGGTGAGACGCTCGGCAGCGGTGGCCCGGCACTGGACCACGCCCGCGTGCAACGCGACGAAACGCTGCAGCACCCGCGCACGGTTTTCCAGATCCTCAAGCGGCACTACGCGCGCTATACACCGGAGATGGTCCGCGACGTCTGCGGTATCGACACCACGATGTTCGACTACCTGGCGGCCGCGGTCACGGCCAACTCGGGGCGCGAACGCACCACCTGCTTCGCCTACGCGGTGGGCTGGACGCAACACACCCTGGGCGCCCAGTACATCCGCACCGCGGCAATCCTGCAGCTGCTGTTGGGCAACGTGGGCCGGCCTGGCGGCGGGATCATGGCGCTGCGCGGGCACGCCAGCATTCAGGGCTCCACCGATATCCCCACGCTCTACGACATGCTGCCCGGCTATCTGCCGATGCCCAAGGCTGGGCGCGACGACACCCTGCGCCAGTACCTGGACCGCGTTGGATCGAAGAGCCAGAAGGGCTTTTGGGCCAACGCCGACGCGTATCTGGTCAGCCTGCTCAAGGCGTGGTGGGGGGACGCTGCGACCGCCGACAACGACTGGGCTTATGACTACCTGCCCCGGCTGACCGGACCGCACGGCACCTACCAGGCCGTGACGGGAATGCTGAACGACGAAGTGGAGGGCTATTTCCTGCTCGGCCAGAACCCGGCCGTCGGTTCGGCCAACGGCCGTCAACAACGGTTGGGCATGTCGCACCTGAAGTGGCTGGTGGTGCGGGACCTGAACCTGATCGAGTCGGCCACCTGGTGGAAGGACGGCCCGGAGATCGCCTCCGGCGAGCTGCGCGCGCAGGACAACGAGACCGAGGTGTTCTTCCTGCCGGCGGCCAGCCACGTTGAGAAGGCCGGGACGTTCACCCAGACCCAGCGTCTGTTGCAATGGCGCCATCAGGCCGTCGCCCCGCCAGGGGACTGCATCAGTGAGCTGGAGTTCTTCATCAAGCTGGGCAACCGAATTCGTGCTCACCTCACCGGGTCGACTGATCCGCGGGACCGACCGCTGTTGGACCTGGTCTGGGACTACCCGGTCGACGCCCACGGTGATCCCGATCCGGAGTTCGTGCTGGCCGAGATCAACGGTCATCAGCTCACCGGTCCAGATGCCGGTCGTTGCGTCTCGGGTTTCACCGAGCTGCGCGCCGACGGTTCCACCGCCGGCGGCTGCTGGATCTATTCCGGGGTGTACGCCGACGGCGTCAACCAGGCCGCCCGCCGTGTACCGCGCGGCGGGCCGAGCCCTAACCAGTCGGAGTGGGGCTGGGCCTGGCCGGCCGATCGGCGGATCCTCTACAACCGCGCGTCGGCGGACCCGGACGGGGTGCCGTGGAGCGAACGCAAACGCTACGTGTGGTGGGATGCGGCGGCCGGCCGTTGGACCGGCAAGGACGTGCCCGACTTCGTGGTCGATCGCGCGCCGGGCGCTCGACCGGATCCGGCGTTGGGCGGCCCGGATGCGTTGGCCGGCGACGACCCGTTCGTCATGCAGCCCGACGGCAAGGGCTGGCTGTTCGCACCCAAGGGCGTGGTGGACGGGCCGTTGCCCACCCACTACGAGCCGCAGGAGTCGCCGGTAGCCAACGCCGTCTATCGTCAACAGCGCAACCCCGCCCGAATCACGTTCCCCCGCAAGGACAACCTGTCGGCACCCAGCGCCGGTGAGCCGGGCGCCGATGTCTATCCCTATGTGTTCACCACCTACCGGCTCACCGAGCATCACACCGCCGGCGGCATGAGCCGCTGGCTGCCGTACCTGGCCGAGCTGCAGCCGGAGATGTTCTGCGAGGTCTCCCCCGCGCTGGCCGCCGAACGGGGTCTGGAGAACTTCGGCTGGGCCACCATCATTTCGCCGCGGGCGGCGATCGAGGCCCGGGTGTTGGTGACCGACCGGATGACGCCACTGATCGTGGGCGGCCACACGGTGCACCAGATCGGGCTGCCCTACCACTGGGGGGTCGGCGGCGACGCGGTGGTCAGCGGCGACGCCGCCAACGATCTGCTCGGGGTGACCCTGGACCCCAACGTGCAGATCCAGGAGTCCAAGGCCGGCTCATGCGATATCCAACCGGGCCGGCGGCCGCACGGTGAGGCGCTGCTGCGCCTGATCTCGGAGTATCAAAGCCGTTCCGGCACAACACCGGAGACCGGCAATGCCGCTGTCGATCCAGAAGGGCGGGACTGATGGGCCAACTGTCCGGACCGACCGACCCCGCCGCCGACGCCCGGTGGTCGCCGCAACACCCACGCAAGGGGTTCTTCACCGACACCTCGATCTGTATCGGCTGCAAGGCCTGCGAGGTGGCGTGCAAGGAGTGGAACCACAACCCGCAGGACGGCCCGCTGGAGCTGCTCGGCTCGTCCTACGACAACACCGGTGCGCTGGGCGCCAGCACATGGCGGCATGTGGCGTTCATCGAGCAGAACCGTGACCGCATCGAGGAGGCCCGCGAATCCGGCCGGCAGTTGATCAGCCTGGGTCTGCCGAAGATGCCCGGCGAGACGGCGGATGTCGCTCCTCCCGACACCGATCAGTTCCGCTGGCTGATGTCCTCGGACGTCTGCAAGCACTGCACGCACGCGGGGTGCCTGGACGTGTGCCCGACGGGCTCGCTGTTTCGCACCGAGTTCGGCACGGTGGTGGTGCAGGCCGACGTCTGCAATGGCTGCGGCAACTGTGTGCCGGCGTGCCCGTTCGGGGTGATCGAGCGTCGCACCGACGGCACCGCCGCGCCGAAGAGTGCCCGCGCCCCCGAACCGGTGCCCAACACCGGGGTCGCCCAGAAGTGCACACTCTGTTACGACCGGCTGGTCGACGGCCAGCCGCCGGCGTGCGCGCAGACCTGCCCGACGGAGTCCATCCGGTTCGGTGATCACGATGACCTGGTGCAGCGGGCCCGGCAGCGGGTGGCCCAGCTGCATGCCCAGGGCCGCACCGAGGCCCGGCTCTACGGCGCCAATGAGCATGACGGTGTCGGCGGCACCGGCTCGGTCTTCCTGTTGCTCGACGAGCCGGAGGTGTACGGGCTGCCGCCCGACCCGCGGGTGGGCACCGCCGACCTGCCGACGATGTTCAAGCGATCGGCGCTGGCCGCGGCGGGCATGCTTGCCGCCGAGGCGGTCGCCTTCCTCGGGGGACGCTCATGAACGTGGTGTCCGATGGTCCGCGCCGCGGCGGCGGCAGGCGCCGACGCCGAGGCGGTGGTGACGGTGGCCGCGAGATGCCGATGGTCCCCGACGTGCAGTTCAGCTCCTACTACGGCCGTCCGGTGGTCAAACCCGCACCGTGGTCACACGAGATCGCCGCCTACCTGTTTCTCGGCGGTGTGGCGGGGGGATCCGGTCTGCTGGCCGCCGGCGCCCAGCTGACCGGACGAAAAGTGTTGCGGCGCAACTCCCGGCTGGCCGCACTGGGGGCGATCGTGTTGAGTGCGGCGGCCCTGATCAGCGACCTCGGCCGTCCGGAGCGCTTCGTCAACATGCTGCGCACCATCAAGCTGACGTCGCCGATGAGCCTGGGCTCGTGGATCCTGTCGGGGTTCGGCGCGGGCACGTCGGTGGCGGCGGCCGCCGAGCTGGATCGGTTGACCGGAAAGCGATTACCGCTGGGCCCGCTACGCGGCGTGCTGCAGGCGGCAGAGGGGCCGGCCGGCTTGGAGGCCGCGGTGTTCGCGGCGCCGCTGGCCGTCTATACCGCGGTGTTGCTGGGCGACACCGCGACCCCGACCTGGCACGGCGCGCACCGCGACTTGCCGTTCGTGTTCGTCAGCTCGGCGAGCCTGGCCTCGGGCGGCTTGGCCATGCTGACCACCCCGGTGCGTGAGGCCGGGCCGGCCCGCCGATTGGCCGTGCTCGGGGTGCTCGGCGATGTCATTGCCACCCGGGCCATGGAGCACCGGATGGACCCGATCGCAGCGGAACCGCTACACGAGGGCCGGGCCGGGGCGATGCTGCGCTGGAGCGAACGGTTGGCGATCGCCGGAGGTATCGGGACGCTCCTGGGCGGGCGTCACCGCGGTGTGGCGGCATTGTCGGGGCTGGCGCTGCTGGGCGCCTCCGCGCTGACCCGCTTCGGGGTGTTCGAAGCCGGCATGGCCTCGGCGAAGGACCCGCGATACACCATCGAGCCGCAGAAGCGCCGGCTGGCGGAGCGCCAGGCGGCGGGGATCACCGGGGATTCGATCACCACGGCTGATTAGGACCTGCCGGAATGTCTCAACCGAGCTGGTGTAGCTGAAAGGGCCTGGAGGACAGCGCACTTCCCGGACATTCGCCATCGGAGCTGGTCGTGACCACGCCGCCGAGCGATACCGGGTCGATCGACACCCGAATGATTGCCGGTGCATAGTTGCCGTCCGCGCAGATCCCCCCGTCCGGCTTGGTGACACTGAACTGCCAGTGCCCGTCGACCAGGCTCATGGGACTGGTCCAGCCCTGATTACTGGACACCGTTCCGTTGCAGTCGGCCTGACTACAGCTGGTTGCGATCGTCCAGGCGAACTCCTGGTCACCGCCCTGGTATTCGCCGTTGAGCAACGGCGGATCAGCGTATGCGGGACCGGCGGTGATGACTGCGGCAGCGCACACTGCCGCCGCGCGGGACGAGTTGCGAACGGCGCGCCGAGAAAGGTTCATGGTGATCGAGGAACCTATCAGAGTTCCCCCTCATAGGATGTCAATTCCGCTGGCCGCCACGGTATGTCCGATCACGGGGTGGCCGGGCAACTCGCCGACGACCAGCAGGCCCCCGGAGGTCTGGGCGTCGGCCAGCAGCAGCAGATCGTCCTCGGTGACCCCGGGGCCGGGGCGCAGGTGCGGACGCACCCAGTCCAGGTTGCGGCGCGTGCCACCGGAGACGTAGCCATCGCGCAGGGCTTCGCGTGCGCCGGCGATCAGTGGCACCGCGGATCCGTCGAGCACCGCACCCACCCCCGACGCGCGGCACATCTTGTACAGGTGGCCGAGCAGCCCGAAGCCGGTGACGTCGGTCGCCGCCCGCACCCCCAGCGACACTGCGGATTCGGCGGCGTCTCGATTGAGCCCGACCATGGTCGCGATCGCCTCGTCGAACACCTCGCCGGTGCGTTTGTGCCGGTTGTTGAGCAGTCCCACTCCCAGCGGCTTGGTCAAGGTCAGCGGCAGGCCAGGCCGCGCGGCGTCGTTGCGCAGCAGCTTGGTCGGGTCGGCTACCCCGGTGACCGCCATGCCGTATTTGGGTTCGGGATCGTCGATGGAATGGCCGCCGATCACCGGGCAGCCCGCCTGCTCGGCCACCGCCAGCCCGCCGCGCAACACCTCGGTCATCAACTCCAGGGGCAGCCGTTCCCGCGGCCAGCCGACCAAGTTGATCGCGACCACCGGGCGCCCGCCCATCGCATAGATGTCCGAGAGCGCGTTGGCGGCGGCTATCCGGCCCCAGTCGTAGGCGTCGTCGACGACGGGGGTGAAGAAGTCCGCGGTGGACAGCACCGCGAGGTCGTCGCGGACCAGTACGGCCGCAGCGTCGTCGCCGTCGTCGAGGCCCACCAGAACGTTCTTCCCGGACTGCCCGGTCAGGCCGCGTACCGCCTCCTCCAGCTCACCGGGGGGAATCTTGCATGCGCAGCCGCCGCCGTGGGCGTAGCCGGTCAATCGCAGTTCGGTCATGCGTCAATGATGAGGTGGTCGCCGGCAGCACGGGAGATGCAGATCAGCATGTCGCCGTTGGCACGCTCGGTATCGGTCAGGGTCTGATCTCGGTGGTCGATCTCCCCGTCGAGCACCCGCACCCGGCAGGTGCCGCAGAATCCCTGCTTGCACGAGTAGGGGGTAGCCGGGTTGACCTGCAGGATCGCTGCCAACGCGGTCTGCTCGGCGTCGACGGGGACGACGGTGCCGGTTTTGGCGAGGGTGACGGTGAACGGCTTGCCATCCAGAACCGGTGGGGCAGAGAACCGTTCATAGTGCAGCTCCACGTCTGTACGGCCGATCAGGCCCTGGCGGAGCACCTCGAGCATCGCCGGCGGGCCACACGCGTAGAGCGCCGTCGGCACCGGCGCATCGCCGATCAGATCGGCGGCCGTCGGTAGCCCATGCGTGTCGTCGGTGCGGACGGCCACTTTGTCGCCGAACTGCTGCACCTCATCGATGAACGGGATGGTGTCGGCCGAACGGCCGGTGTAGATCATCGACCAGTCCAGACCCAGGCGCTCGGCGGCGCGCATCATCGGCAGGATCGGGGTGATCCCGATACCGCCGGCGACGAACCGCAGACGCTGCGCCGGCGAACCGAAACCGGGAACGGCCATCGGCATACCGTTGCGGGGACCCTTGATCGTGACAGTGGTGCCCGGTTGCAACGTGTCGTGCACCTCGATCGACCCCCCACCGCCGTCGGGGATGCGGCGCACCGCGATGCGGTAGCTGTCGGAGTCGGCGGGATCCCCGCACAGCGAGTACTCCCGCATCTTGCCCGAGGGCAGTAGCAGGTCCAGGTGCGCGCCGGGTGTCCAGCGGGCCAGCGGCTTGCCGTCGATGGCGACCAGGGTCAGCGCCACCACATCTTTGTCGTGCGCGACGATCTCGCGTCGGGCCACCCGCAACTCGCGGGTGCGATCCGGCTCGGCCAGTTTCCAGCGCCGCATCAACACGCTGAACGCCGGGAACGCGATCTTGGCCAGCAGATTCGAGACCCGCAGCAGGGGGTCGTGGCGCCACCGCCCGTACAGCTGCGGTGGAATGTCGGCCGGAATCTCGCCCAGCGGCCGGAATCGTGATCCCGCGGCGTCGTGCCCTGACGTCAACGCCGCGCCCTCCGTGCTGCCGGCGACGTCGCCAGGTAGGCGACGGCCTGCGCGGTGGAGCCGATGGAGGCGGGGTCGAACGACGGCTTGAAGTAGACGAAGGTGTATTTGAGCACCTGCCGCAGCTGGGGCAGGATGTTGCGCCGCGACCCGCGCAGGTACTGACGCCACAGCCAGAAATAGGAATGGCTGATGGTGGCGTCGGAGCGGCACATGAATCCGATCGCCCGGTGAATCATCAACACCAGATAGGCCAGGCCAACCACCATCGCTCGGCACCGGTTCAGGTAGCCGGGGTGAAAGTAGTTCGCCACATCGTGTGCCACACAGCGATGTTCGATCTCCTCGGCACCGTGCCAGCGGCAGATGTCGGCCATCGTCGGGTCGACGTCGTAGTCGTCCCACGAGCAGTTCAGCACGAAGTCGCCCAGGATCGCGGTGTAGTGCTCGATCGCCGCGATCAGCCACAGCCGCTGCACCATGTCGTTGTATCGGGTGCGGGCGAACCGCTGGCTGCGCGGCGCCAGCAGCTTGCGGAACAAGTACTCGAACTGCCGCAGTATGGGCCCGGTATCGACGCCGCGCGCTTCCAGGAACTCGGTCACCGCCTTGTCGTGCGACTCGGCATGCATCGCCTCCTGGCCGATGAAGCCGCGCATGGCCCGCGCCAGATCCTCGTCTTTGACGTACGGCAGCGCCTCGTTGAACACCTCGCAGAACCAGCGCTCGCCCTCGGGCAGGATCAGGTGCAGAATGCTCACCACATCGGAGGCCACCGGCTCGCCTTTGATCCAGTGCAGCGGGGTCTGGGACCAGTCGAACTCGACATTGCGGGCGTGGATCTCCACGCCGGCCGGCTCATAGGTGTGCCCGCCCACCGCCGGCTTGGTTTGGCTCGTCATAGTCACGGCCTCCTTCGGGGTCATGCTACCCACGATTTCGGTGCGTTTTTCTGCGGTGAGCGGGCATTGTCACGCCAAGATCGGCTGAAGGTTTAGGTTGATCAGCGGAGGCGTCTGAGTCCTGGTGGGCTCCCCGGTCTTCAAAACCGGTGAGGCCGAGTAGCTCGGCCTGGCGGGTTCGATTCCCGTCCGCCTCCGCCAGCCGCGTATCGCCAGGAGGAGCCGTGACCGACGCCGATCCGCGCCGCACCATTCCACGCACCGACGCACTGTTGATGCTGCCTCCGGTTCGTGCGGCCCGAGCACGGCTCGGTGAGCACGTGGTCCGCGGCCTGGTGCGCGACGCCCAGGATCGAGCGCGACGCGGCGATCTGGCACCGGAACAGGTTGAAAGCGCCGTACTGGAGGGCATTTCAGTGCGGACGGGGACGGCGCTACGGCCGGTCCTCAACGCCACCGGCGTACTGGTGCACACCAATCTGGGTCGAGCGCCGCTGTCAGCCGCCGCGGTCGACGCGTTGGTGGCAGCCGGCGGCTACGTGGACGTCGAGTTGGACCTGACCACCGGCGCGCGCTCCAAACATGGGGTCGCAGCGCGCGCCGCGCTGCTGGCTGCCTGCCCGGGCGCCGAGGACGCGCTGGTGGTCAACAACGGTGCCGCGGCCCTGGTGCTGGCCACCACCGCGTTGGCCGCCGGCCGCGAGGTCGTGGTCAGCCGGGGCGAACTGATCGAGATCGGGGCCGGATTCCGCCTACCGGACCTGATCGCCTCCACCGGGGCGAGGCTGCACGAGGTCGGCACCACCAACCGCACCCACCTGCGCGATTACGCCGAGGCGATCGGCCCGCAGACCGGGTGCATCCTCAAGGTGCACCCCAGCAATTTCGCCGTCCACGGTTTCACTGCGTCGGTGGGATTGGCGCAATTGCGGCCACTGGCAACCGAACACGACGTTGCCTTGGTGGCCGATCTAGGCAGCGGACTGTTGGCCCCCGATCCGCTGCTGCCCGACGAGCCGGATGCGGCCACCACGCTTGCCGACGGCGCCGACGTCGTGACCGCCAGCGGTGACAAGCTGCTCGGCGGGCCGCAGGCCGGAATCGTGTTGGGCCGCGCCGGGGTCATCTCCCGGCTTGCCCGACACCCGTTGGCCCGCGCGGTCCGCGCCGACAAACTCACCCTCGCCGCGCTGGAGGCGACCGTCTCCGGCGCCCCCGCACCGGTGACTCGGGCGCTGCACGCCGATCCCGACCAGTTGCGATCGCGCGCCGAGCGGTTGGCCAGCGCGGTCGGCGGCACCGTCATCGCCCACGACGGCCGCGTCGGTGGCGGCGGTGCGCCGGGAGTCCCGTTGCCGGGCTGGGCGGTCCGACTGCCCGAGGCGGCGGCCACTCCGCTGCGCACCGGCGATCCCGCGGTGCTGCCCCGAGTGCACGACGGCGCCTGCCTGATCGATCTGCGCTGTGTGCCCGAAGCCGACGACGGACGGCTGCTGGCGGCGGTGCGGGCCGCGCTCGACCGGATGGGGTGAGGGGCGTTCGGCCATGTTTGTTATTGCCACCGCCGGCCACGTCGACCACGGCAAATCCACCCTGGTGCGGGCGCTCACCGGGATGGAACCCGACCGTTGGGCGCAGGAGCGACGGCGCGGACTCACCATCGACCTGGGTTTCGCCTGGACCGCGCTGCCGTCGGGACGGCGAGTGGCCTTTGTCGATGTCCCTGGCCACGAACGGTTTCTGCCCAACACGCTCGCCGGCCTGGGACCGGCCTCGGTGGTGTGCTTCGTGGTCGCCGCCGACGAGGGATGGCGGGCCCAGTCCGACGATCACCGCGACGCCATTGCGGCACTGGGCATTACCCGGGGACTGGTGGTGCTCACCCGTGTCGACCGGGCCGGCGATCAACGTGTCGCCGAGGTGTCCGAACAGGTCCGCGCCGAACTGGCCCAGACGGGTCTGCACGACGCCCCGATCGTCGCCGTCTCGGCGCTGGACGGCACCGGCCTGGACACGCTGCGTGCTGTGCTCGACGACCTGTTGGCCGAGCTTCCGCCACCGTTGCGCATGGGGCGCCTCCGGCTGTGGGTCGACCGGTCGTTCACCATCACCGGGGCCGGGACGGTGGTGACCGGCACCCTGACCGCGGGCACACTTGCGAGCGGCGATCACCTGCAGTTGCTGGATCGCGGCCACTTGCGTGCGGTGGCCGTCCGAGGACTGCAAAGCTGCGGCGAGGCGCATTCGGAACTGCACCCCACGGTGCGAGTGGCAGTCAATCTGCGTGGGGTGACGGCCGGCGAGGTGCGCCGCGGGGACACCCTGGTCAGCCCCGACGAGTGGCTGACCACGACAGTGGTCGACGTCCGGCGCAGCACCGGTTGTCCCCTGACCGAGGCACCCGAGCGAATCGTGGTGCACGTCGGCACGGCTGCGGTGTCCGCCCGGCTTCGGGTTCTGGGCACCGACCACGCCCGAATCACTTTGGAACACCCTCTGCCGCTGATGTTTTCCGATCGTCTGGTACTGCGCGACCCGGGTGCCCGCCGCGTGCTGGGCGGGGTGGTGGTGCTCGACGCCGATCCACCGGCCCTGCGGCGACGCGGTGACGCGGCCCGACGTGCCGAGGAGCTCGCCGGCTCCGATCCGGCCGACCAGGCGCGCCGGGTACTTACCGAGGTGGCCCGCCGCGGCGCGGTGTCGCAGCGCCAGCTGCGGTTGCTCGGACACGAGGTCTCCCCGGCACCGCCGGAGGTGACGGTGATGGGCGGCTGGTGGGTGCACCCTGCGACCTACAAGGCTTGGCGAGACCGGCTGCAGACTGCGGCGCGCGAACTGCGAGAGCGCGATCCGCTGTCCGCCGGTCTGTCCCGGGGTGCGGCGGCGGATCTGCTTGCGTTGCCCGAAGCGGCGTTGCTCGATGAGCTGGTAGGTGCCGCGGGTTTGGAACAACGTGACGGACTGATTCGCGTGCCGGACGACCGTGCCGATCTCGGCCCTGCCGAGTACGCGATCGCCGAGTTGGAATCCCGGCTGACCGCGGCCCCGTTTCACGCCCCGGAGGCCGACGATCTGGCCGCGCTGCACCTGGGTATCCGGGAGCTGGCGGCGGCTGAACGGGTCGGGCGGTTGTTGCGGCTCGGCGAGAATCTCGTCCTGCTCCCAACCGCGCCCGCGCTGGCGATGCGTGAATTGGCTTCGCTGACGCAGCCTTTCACGGCCACTCAGGCCAAGCAGGCGTTGAACACCACCCGGCGGGTGGCGATCCCCTTGCTGGAGTATCTCGATGCCCGCGGCTGGACTCGCCGAATCGATGCGGTCTACCGGGAAGTGGTGCGCTGACACGACACATGCTGTTTGCTGGCAACATGATCGGTACGTCGCGACTGCGAGCCACCGCATGGGCGATCCTGCAGACCGCGCTCGCCGCGGGCGTGGCTTGGTACCTGGCCCGCGACGTGCTCGGCCACCCTGCCCCGTTCTTCGCGCCGATCGCCGCCGCGGTGTGCATGTGGGCGACCAACGTGGTCCGCGCAGAGCTTGCGGCCGAGATGGTGGTGGGGGTGGGACTGGGCATCGGATTAGGCAGCTTGGTGAACATGGTGCTGGGCACCGGGCCGATCGCGATGTCGGTAGTCGTCTTGGTCTCGCTGTCTGCGGCGTTGCTCATCGGCCGAGGTTTCCTGCAGCACCGTCCGATGTTCGTCAACCAGACGGTCATCTCAGCCATCCTGGTGTTGTCCCTGCCGCACAGCGGTATCGGAACGGAGCGGCTGTTCGACGCGCTGGTCGGCGGCGGGATCGCGGCAACCTTCAGCATCCTGATTTTCCCCCGGAACCCGGTAGTGGTCCTGGGGGATGCCCGGATCGAAGTGTTGACGGCGGTGCACGACATCCTCACCCAGACACACAGCCACACCGGCGATTCCGACTGGATGCTGTCAGCCGCGGCCGAGCTGCACCACCGTCTGGCTCGCCTGACCGAAGCTCGCGGTACCGCCGAACAGTTGGCGCGGGTATGCCCGTTTCGCTGGTCGCTGCGCGACGCGACGCGAGCCGCCGATCGCCAGGCCGCACAACTGTCCCTGCTGGCCACTTCCGTGGTGCAACTGGCGCGCACCATCACCGGGACCGCCGAACCGCTCGTCGAACCGGTCCGGGAAGCCGTCGGCGAGCTCGCCGCGGCAGCCTCCGCCCTCACCCGTGACGAGCCTGTTGCCGCAGCGGCGCACGCGACATCGGCCCGCAGTCACACGCTGGTGGCACACTCCGGCAACGCCGCGTTAATTGCCTCCATCGACACCTGCATCGACGAACTGGACCGGGTCGTCCGGCTCGCGCCGCATTGACGCAGCTTCTAAGTGCTGGCCGGGACCCGCCGATCGGCTGCGGTCTTGGGCGCGACGTGCTCCTCGTCACCGGTGAATTCCTTGGTCCAGCAAGCGAATTCCAGCGTGATGCCGTCGGGGTCCTGGAAGTAGAACGAGCGGACATACACACCCGGGTGCAACGTCGGGCTCGCCTGCCACTCGGACTCGTCGTGGTTGAGGACCGGGCCCACCCGCACACCCTTTTCCTTCAGCCGCTGGCGGTAGGCGTCGAACTTGTCCGCCGGCACATGGAAGGCCAGGTGATTGAGCGTGCTTACCGCACTGGTGATCTCGCCGATTCCGGGTATGGCAGCCGGCGAGGAGATCCCGGGCACCCGGTCCGGCGCGTCGCGGAACCAGAAGAAGGCCACACAGTCCCCGTTACCGGCATCGAAGAAGAAGTGCTGACCGATACCCGCGGGCAGGTCGAGCGACTTGATCAGGGGCATGCCCAAGGTGTTGCTGTAGAAGTCGACGGTGCGTTCCATGTCGGAGCACACCATCGCTACGTGGT
The DNA here is from genome assembly GCF_045310815.1 of Mycobacterium sp. SMC-19. Lineage (NCBI taxonomy): Bacteria > Bacillati > Actinomycetota > Actinomycetes > Mycobacteriales > Mycobacteriaceae > Mycobacterium > Mycobacterium sp. SMC-19. The sequence goes on from NZ_JBJIAM010000006.1 coordinate 162,601, forward strand.
TGATCCCGCTGATTTCGAATTCGGTGTTGACACCGTGCGGCTTGATCATGTGCGGACACTCCTCTGGTCAAGATCTGAAACTGAATCTAACATCAGATTCAGGTTTGATCCAGCCCCACCAAGACAGGGAGTGTGTTCCGGTGTCGACCAGCCCCGAGCAGTCCGGCCACCGCGACCCGTTGCCCACCCACCGGGGCCGACGCACCCAAGCCGCGATCGACTCGGCGGCGCGCGCGGTGATCGCCCGCAAGGGAGTTCTGGCCGCCACCATCGCCGACATCGCGGCCGAAGCCGGCCGAAGCGCGGCGTCGTTCTACAACTACTACGACTCCAAAGAGGCGATGGTCGCCGAATGGGCGCTGCGGTTCCGCGATGAGGCCGGTGAGCGCGCATCCAGCATGGTGCGGCACGGGCTGACCAACCGCGAACGGATCGAGCAGGCCACCGCCGCGCATTGGCACACCTACCGCAACCGGCTGGCCGAGATGATCGGGGTCTCCCAGCTGGCGATGGTCAACGACGACTTCGCCCGGTACTGGGCGGATATCTGCGCCGTTCCCGTCGGCCACATCACTGAAACGGTCAAGCGCGCCCAAGCCGAGGGCTACTGCCCCAATGACGACCCGGAATTGCTCGCGGTGGCGATCGTGTCGATGCTCAACCAGTTCTGTTATGTCCAGCTCGCCACGCCCCGCGATGAGGGCCCCGACGATGACGCGTGTATTCGCACGCTGGCCAACGTGTTCTATCGGGCGATCTACACCGAGGAGAATTCCTGAGCATGGCGTTGAGAGTCCTGGCGCATTTCATTCCCGGCCCGAAGGTCGAGGAATTCGTTGCACCCGAATCCGATTGGCTGGACATCCGGTGGTGCGCCGCCGACGACGACGCCACGTTCCGCCGTGAACTGGCCGACGCCGAGGTGCTCTGGCACGTGCTGCGACCGCTCTCGGGCGACGACCTGCTGAGTGGGCCTGCACTGCGGCTGGTGCACAAGTTCGGTGTCGGCATCAACACCATCGACGTCGACGTCGCGTCCCAGCGCGGCATCGCGGTGGCCAATATGCCCGGCGCCAATGCCGCGTCCGTCGCCGAGGGCACCGTGCTGCTGATGCTCGCGGTGCTGCGCCGGCTGCTGCCGCTGGATCGCGCCACCCGGGAGGTCCGCGGGTGGCCGACCGATCCCGATCTAGGCGAGCACTGCCGCGACATCGGCGGCTGCACCGTCGGCCTGGTCGGCTTCGGCAGCATCGCGCAGCGGGTGGCCGGAATCGTGGCCGCCATGGGCGCGCAGGTGCTGCACACCAGCACCCGCGACGACGGCACGCCCGGCTGGCGGCCCCTGCCAGAACTGCTGGCCGCCTCGGACATCGTCTCGCTGCACGTTCCATTGACCGAGGCCACCGAGGGCTTGATCGACCGGGCCGCCCTGGCGCGGATGAAACCCGGGGCGGTGCTAGTCAACACCGCGCGCGGTCCAATCGTCGACGAGGCCGCGCTGGCCGACGCGCTGCGCGGTGGGCGCCTGGCCGGTGCCGGCCTCGACGTGTTCGCCGTCGAGCCGGTGACCGCGGACAACCCCCTGCTCAGCCTGGAGAACGTGGTGCTCACTCCGCACGTCAGCTGGTACACCGCCGACACCATGCGGCGCTACCTGGCGGCCGCTGTGGACAACTGCCGCCGGTTGCGCGATGGGCAACCGCTGGCCCACGTCGTCAACCAACCGTAGTCAACCAACCGACTGGTTGTTAGATTGACTATACGTACACACCGAAAGGCGTATCGATGCCGATAGCGATCACCTCTGAACATCAGGACCTGGCCGATTCCGTGCGGTCGTTTGTGACCCGCGCAGTGCCGGCCGAGATGCTGCACGCCGCGATGGACACCCCGATCCAGAATCCACCGCCGTATTGGCGGGCGGCCGCCGAGCAGGGCTTGGCGGGTGTGCATCTGGCCGAGGATGCCGGCGGCCAGGGTTTCGGAATCCTGGAATTGGCGGTGGTGCTCGCCGAGTTCGGCTACGGCGCGGTTCCCGGGCCGTTCGTGCCGTCCGCAATCGCCAGCGCCCTGATCGCCGCGAACAATCCGGCTGCCGCCGAGCTGAGCGGGCTGGCTGGCGGAGAGGTGATCGCCAGCTACACAATCAATCCCGGACTGACCGGCACCTCTTCAGGGTCGGGGCTGGTGATCGGTGGCGAGGCCCGCGCCGTGGCGGCCGCCGCGCAGGCGTCGTTGCTGGTGCTGCCCGTGGCCGTCGACGGCGCCGAGGTGTGGGTGGTGCTGCGCGCCGAGCAGCTCGAGATCGAGCCGGTGACGAGCGTGGACCCGCTGCGTCCCATCGCCCACGTGCGCGCCGACGGCGTCGAGGTCGACGACACCGCGATCCTGCGTGACCTCTCGTCGGCGCGGGCGCACGCACTGATCACGACGCTGCTGTCCGCGGAGGCGGTCGGTGTGGCCCGCTGGGCCACCGACACTGCGGCGGACTACGCCAAGATCCGCGAGCAGTTCGGCCGACCGATCGGCCAGTTCCAGGCGATCAAGCACAAGTGCGCGGAGATGATCGCCGACACCGAGCGGGCCACCGCCGCGGTGTGGGATGCCGCCCGGGCTATCGACGAGGCTGATGAAAACGGTTGGGACGCTGCCGGTTCTGCGGTGCAGTTCGCAACGGCAGTGGCGGCCACGCTGGCGCCCAGCGCCGCGCAGCACTGCACCCAGGACTGCATCCAGGTGCACGGTGGAATCGGCTTCACCTGGGAGCACGACGCGGGTGTGTACTACCGGCGCGCACTGATTCTGGCTGCTTCCTTCGGCAGCCGCTCCGCATACCCGCAACAGGTGGTCGATACCGCCACTGCCGGTGGCATGCGCAAGATCGACATCGACCTGGACCCCGACACCGAGAAGCTACGGGCCGAGATCCGGGCCGAGGTCGCTGCACTCAAGGCCATGGCGCACGACGAGCGCACGGTCGCGATCGCCGAGGGCGGCTGGGTGTTGCCCTACCTGCCGAAGCCGTGGGGGCGGGCCGCCGAGCCGATCGAGCAGATCATCATCGAGCAGGAATTCTCCACCGGCCGGGTGCGTCGCCAGGCGATGGGTATCGCCGCGTGGCTGATCCCGTCGATCGTGGCGTTTGGCACCGACGAGCAGAAGCAGCGTTTCCTCCCGCCCACGTTCCGCGGCGAAATGATCTGGTGCCAACTGTTTTCCGAGCCGGGTGCCGGTTCGGACCTGGCCAGCCTGACTACCAAGGCAACCAAGGTCGACGGCGGCTGGCGGATCAGCGGCCAGAAGATCTGGACGTCGGCCGCGCAGTTCTCCTCGTGGGGAGCACTGCTGGCCAGGACCGACTCGAGCGCTCCCAAACATGACGGCATCACCTACTTCCTGTTGGACATGAAGGCCGAGGGGGTGACGGTCAGTCCGCTGCGTGAACTCACCGGCGGAGCGATGTTCAACACCGTGTTCATCGACGACGTGTTCATCCCGGACGAGCTGGTGCTCGGCGAGGTGAACCGGGGCTGGGAGGTCAGCCGCAACACGCTGACGGCCGAGCGGGTATCGATCGGCGGATCCGAGATGCCGTTCCTGGCCAGCCTGGACGGCTTCGTGGAGTTCATGCGGGACGGCCAGTTCGATGGAGGCGAACAGCGCCGGGCCGGCCAGTTGATCGCCGAAGGGCATGCCGCCAAGCTGCTCAACCTGCGCTCGACCCTGTTGACCCTGGCGGGCAAGGACCCGATGCCGGCGGCGGCGGTGTCCAAGCTGCTGTCGATGCGCACCGGGCAGGGCTATGCCGAGTTCGCGGTGGGTACGTTCGCCGGTGATGCCGCGATCGGCGACCGTGAGCAGCTGCCCGGTAAGTGGGCCGAGTACCTGCTGATGAGCCGCGCCACCACCATCTACGGCGGCACCTCGGAGGTCCAGCTCAACATCATCGCCGAGCGCCTGCTGGGCCTCCCCCGCGATCCCTAACGGGGTCGTGGTAGGCGCCGAGTGTGCGCTTTCATAGGCGAAAAGGTCCCTTGCCCAACGAAAGCGCACACTCGGGGACGGGCGGCCAGGCGCGAACAGCTTGACGGCGCAACCGGTTTCGGATACGACTCCGACCGCGCTGCTAGCATGGCGGGCGAGATCGCCAGGAACGACTGCCTCAGGACTGCCTACGTGACCACTGACGCTGCTGACGAAACGAAGATCACCGAACGCCCTTTCGCTACCGCCGCACTTTTCGCACTGCCCGTCCGCCTCGTCATCGGATGGACCTACTTCTCGGCCTTTTGGAGACGAGTCGGCCTCGACGACAAATTGAATCCGGACCTGCCTGGCTACGTCGGCGAGAAGTTCAATCACTTCCTCCCGAACGCGCTGGGCATCGGCCCGATCATCGAGCATCTCCTGACCCACCCCGGTCTGCTCGCCGTGGCGATGACGGTGTTCACCATCGTGGAAGGCATCGTCGGGATCTGCGTGATCGTCGGCTTGTTCACCAGGGTCACGAGTCTGGCCGTGCTGGGTTTGGCCTTCGGCATCTTGCTCAGCGCCGGTTGGCTGGGCACCACCTGCCTCGACGAGTGGCAGATCGGCATCCTGGGCGTGGCCAGCGGGTTCATGCTGTTTCTGAGCGGTGGCGGACACTATTCGGTGGACCGCGTCCTTTCCGCGAGGTATCCGCGGCTCACCCAGCGACGGCTCAGCTGGCTGACCTCCGGCGAGGTCACCATCAAGGCGCCAGCGGTGCTCACCGGCTCGCTGGCCATCCTGGCGTTGGCATTGTTCACCAACCAGCATTTCCACGGCGGGGTGTACGGCCCGCTGCACAACAAATCAGTGGCGCCAAACGTCGAGATCGCCAATGCCCATATCTCCGGCGACGGCCTGCAATTTCAGCTGTTCCGCACCGAAGGTGCGGATGTGTACGGCTCCTTCCTGATCGGTGTCAGCGTCGTCGACGACACCACCGGCGATACCGTCGTACAACTGGACGGCGCGCAGCTCAGCCGGCTGCCCGAGGCGGCGATCGCCAACCGCTACGTGGCCAAGGTCAAACCCGGCGCGCACAGCCTGATCGTCCCGTTGGGCGCCAAAGCACAGCTGACCATCGACACCGGGCCCGCCCGGTGGAACGCCGCACATTCCTACACGCTGGTGCTCACCGACATCAGCGGCGCCACCTGGAAACGGGCGATCGAAACCGTCTCCTGAGCGTGCCCTACAGGTCGCGGAGCTCGCGCTTGAGGATCTTGCCGGTGGGGTTACGCGGCAGTTCGTCGAGGAAGACCACCTCGCGTGGCACCTTGTAGCGGGCCAGGTGCTCCTTGACGTAGACCTTGATGGTGTCCTCGTCGACGGTGGAGCCTTCTTTCTTCACCACGAAGGCCCGCAGCCGTGCACCCCACTCCTTGTCGTCGACGCCCAATGCGGTCGCCTCGATCACGTCGGGGTGTCCGCTGATCAGGTCCTCGACTTCGGCCGGGAAGACGTTCTCACCGCCGGAGACGATCATCTCGTCGTCGCGTCCGCTGACATAGAGCAGCCCGCGCTCGTCGAAGTAGCCGACGTCGCCCGACGACAGCAGCCCATCGATGATCTGCTTGCCGCCGCCACCGGTGTAGCCCTCGAACGGGAAGAAGTTGCCGACGAAGATCCGCCCGACCTGGCCCTGCGGCAGTTCGTTGCCGTTGTCGTCGAGGATGCGGACCTTGACGCCCTTGACCACCGGTCCGACCGTCGCGGCGTTGTACTGCAGGTCGGCGGGGCCGGCGATGGTGGCAAACGCGACCTCGGTCGAGCCGTACATGTTGTAGATGACCGGCCCCAGGTCCTTCAGGGCCCGCGTCGCCAATTCGGCGCCGAGCTGCGACCCCGAGACGAACACGATCCGCAGGTTCGACAGGTCCGGCTTGGGACTGGTCTTCTCCAGCTGGTCGAGGATCCGCGACAACATGACCGGGACGACGACCATGCCGGTCACCTTGTGCTTTTCCAGATCCTCCAGCACCGTGGCCGGCTTGAAGCGGCGCCGCAGCACCAGCGTCGAGCCGAAGAACATGGCCAGCGTGCCGTGCAGGTAGCCCAGCGCGTGGAACATCGGCGACGGCAAGGACGTCACTTCACCGGCCCGGAACGGGACGTGCGACAGGATGCCGCCGATCGGCGCCAGCGTGGGCGGGGTGCTGCGGTTGGCGCCCTTGGGGGTACCGGTGGTGCCGGACGTCAGGATGATGATCGAGGCGTGCTTGGTGATCTTGGGCGCCGGCGCCTTGCTGCTGCGCGCAATCAGCTGCGCCAGTGTCTCGTCGGTGCTGCCCGACGGTTCATCGGTGTCCGGGTTGACGCCCAGGGCCCGCAACTTGCCCAGCGTCGGTTCGGCCTGCGTCACGGCGGCGGTGTACTCGTCGTCGTAGATGATCAGCTTGGCGCCTTCGCGTTCGGAGACGTCTTTGATCTGCGGACCGGAGAATTCACTGTTCAGCAGGATCAGCCGGGCACCGACCCGGGCGCAGCCGTAGTTGGCGATCAGGAACCAGCGGTGGTTACGGGCCAGGATCGCCACGCCGTCACCGCCGCGCACCCCCATCGCCAGCAGGCCGTTGGCCACCGCGTTGACGGCGTCGTCCAGTTCCTTGAACGTGATGCTGCCGTCGTCGTCGATCACGGCGACGCCGTTCGGGTTACGACGGGCATTGAGCGCGGGAATCATCCCCAGCTCGCCCCAGCGCGCTCCATCGGCGAGTGCACTGGCGATCACCCGCGGGGACTCCAGCTTCAGCGCGCCGGACTGCAGGATCTTGCGCAGATAATGCAACTCGGCGCCACCGCGTTCGAGATAGCGACCGAGCTTGTTTGCAGCCTGGCTGGGCAGGTCAGTGAGCTTAGCCATGGGACAACCTTATGTGACGCAGATCGCCGTCGGGCGGCGGATTGCGGCCTCTCATTAACATGACGTCATGGCCGGCGGGATGTCGCTGGAGGTTGCGGGACACCGGGTGGTGGTCACCCACCCGGATAAGTTGGTGTTCCCCGGTGGACCAGGCTCCACCCCGCGCACCAAGATCGAGCTGATTCGCTACTACCTGTCGGTGGCCGACGGTGCGCTGCGCGGGGTGGCCGGGCGGCCGATGATCCTCAAACGCTTCGTCGACGGCATCGACGCCGAGGCCATCTTCCAGAAGCGGGCACCGGCCAACCGCCCGGATTGGGTGTCGGTCGCGGAGCTGCACTACGCCTCGGGCCGGTCGGCGCAGGAGGTCGTCGTCGACGACGCGGCCGGCCTGGCCTGGGTGATCAATCTGGGCTGTGTGGACCTCAATCCGCACCCGGTGCTCGCCGGCGACCTCGACCATCCCGACGAGCTGCGGGTGGACCTCGATCCGATGCCGGGAGTCGGCTGGTCGGAGATCGTCGAGGTGACGCTGCTGGCCCGTGAAGTACTGGCCGACCACGGGCTGACGGCGTGGTCGAAGACGTCCGGCTCACGGGGCATGCACATCTACGCACGGATCGCACCGCAATGGGAGTTCGGCCAGGTGCGGCTGGCGGCACAGGCGGTGGCCCGCGAGATCGAACGGCGCGCACCGCAGTTGGCCACCAGCCGGTGGTGGAAAGAGGAGCGGCACGGCGTCTTCGTGGACTTCAATCAGAACGCCAAGGACCGGACCGTCGCCTCGGCGTACTCGGTGCGGGCCACCCCTGACGCCCGGGTGTCGACGCCGCTGCATTGGGACGAGGTCGCCGACGTCGACCCTGCGTCGTTCACCGTGGATACCGTGCCGGACCGCTTCGAGCAGGTCGGCGACCCGTGGGCGGGCATGAACGACACCGTCGGCTCCTTGGAGTCGCTGTTGGAGCTGGCCGAAGCGCAGGGTCCGGCGGAGAAGGCGCCACGCGGTGCACGCAAGAGCGTCGACGGTCGTCGCACGTCACCGCTGCCGTTGATCGAGATCGCCCGTACCAAGACTCGCGACGAGGCGATGGCCGCCCTCGACGTCTGGCGGGGTCGGCACCCCGCAGCGACGAAACAGCTGGCGCCCGAAGATGTTCTGCTCGACGGTATGCGGGGCCCGAGTTCGATCTGGTATCGAGTCCGGATCAACCTGCAGCACGTGGAAGAGGCACAGCGCCCACCCCAGGAAGAGTTGATCGCCGACTACAGCCCTTGGGGCAAGAAGGGCGCGAAAGGCTGATCCGCGCGTCAGGGCACGGTGATACCGGCGGCCAGGTTCGCGGCGACTTCGGCCTCCCAGTGGCCGAATGCATGGGCGGTGTCGACCTCGACCTCGAACCGGTCGGTCATGTCCGGGGTGACGGCCGCGGCGTCGACGTAAAACTGCTCGTACCACCGGCGCAGCTGATACACCGGGCCATCCTCTTCGGTGAGCAACGGGTTCTCGACGGGCGCCTTGTGCTTCCAGATCTCGACGTCCTCGAGGAATCCCGCTCCGAACGAGCGGCTCATGGCCGCGGCGAGTTTGGTGGCCTTCTCCGCCGGCAGGTTCGGCATCTGCTGGACGGCGACTCCCCACTGCAGCATGAAGGAGTCCTGCGTGACCGGGTAGTGGCAGTTGATCAGTGCGATCTCGGCGGTGAAATCCGGTGCGAGATCGTTGTGCAGCCAGTTGATCATGTAAGCCGGCCCGAAGTAGGTCGCCTCGGAGCGCAGGTAGGTGCCCTCCCACAGCTTATCGGCGCCCGGAGAGTCCGGCCGGACCTTGCTCTCCATGTACTGGCTGGCGTGAGAACCTTCGATCACGTTCTTGAAGTAGGTCGGATATGAGTGGTGGATGTAGAAGAAGTGCGCCATGTCGACGACGTTGTCGATGATCTCTCGGCAGTTGGCGCCCTCGATCAAGACCGAATCCCATTGCCACGGCGACCATTTGCCGGCGTCCATTCCCTCGATCTGAGGTGGGGTCAGTTCCGCGGGTGGTGTCGAGCCCTCCGGGTCGTGCCACATCAACAGTTGGCCGTTGACCTCGCAGGTGGGCCAGCGTCGGGTGCGCGCCGTCCGCGGCGCCCGTTTGGCGTAGGGCACCATGGCGCACCGACCGGTCGAGCCCTGCCAACGCCAGTCGTGGAACGGACACGCCACGGCGTCACCCTTGACCGTGCCCCGGGACAGGTCGCCGCCCATGTGCCGGCAATAGGCGTCCAGCACATGCACGTCGCCGTGAGAGTCGGCGAACACCACCAGCTTCATGCCAAAGGCGTTGATGCCGTGCGGTTTACCATCGCGGAAGGTCTCCGCCAGGCCCAGGCAATGCCATCCCCGGGCATACCGGTTCTTGGGGGTGCCGTGGTCCAGCGCCCGGATCGCGCAATCACTCATCGTCTCTACCCTTCGCCTCGCAGGTAGCTTTGCCGACCGTAGGACGTGAATTCGGCGTCCAACGAACCCTTGTCGTTCTCGGTCATGCGGGTGTACTCGGGAGTACCCCGCCCGGCCCAGCGGTATACCGGTTCGTCGGTGTGCCAGCGCTGCGCCTGCAGTTCGCGTTTGAGCACCTTGTTCGAGCCGGTGACCGGTAGACCGGCCGAGATCCGCAGGAACCGCGGGAAGCCCTTGCGGCCCAGGTCGGGTTGGGCGGCCAGATACTCGGCGAATGCCGCCGCGTCGAAGCTGTCGGGATCGGCGACCTCGACGGCACCCATCACCTGGTCACCGGAGCGCGGGTCGGGTACCGCATAGACGCCGGCGCTGATGATCAGCGGATGCCGGCGCAGTACCTGTTCGATGGTCAGCGCGGAGGTGTTCTCCCCGTCGACCCGGATCCAGTCGCCGCGGCGGCCGGCGAAGTACAGGAAGCCGGCCGCGTCGCGGTAGCCGAGGTCACCGGTCCAGTACCAGCCGTCGCGGATCTTTTCCGAGTCTGCGGTGTCGTTCTTGTAGTAGCCCTCGAAGTCGCGGGCCCCGGTTCTGTCGACGATCTCGCCGACCGCCTCGTCGGCGTTGGACACCCTGCCGTGCTCGTCGAGGACCGCGGTGGCGCACTCGGCACGGGTCTGCGGGTCGACGATGGCGATGCCCGCGTGCGCCGGACGACCCAGCGCGCCGGGCGGTGCGGCCGGGTCGGGTATCGCGGCGTTGCCGCCCTCGCTGGAGCCGTACCCCTCGTGCAGCACAGCGCCGAACCGGCGGAGAAACTCCGCCTGATCCTGCGGCGACGCCTCGGTTCCGAAGCCGCGGACCAGCGCGTTGTCGGCATCGTCGGGCTGTTCGGCGGTGGCCAGCAGGTAACCCAGCGCCTTGCCCACGTAGGTGAAAAAGGTCGCGCCGAAGTAGCGCACGTCGGGCAGGAACTGCGTAGCCGAGAACTTGGGTGTCAGACAGATCGTGGCTCCGTTGGCCAGCGCGGGCGCCCACAGCGCCATGATCGCGTTGCCGTGAAACAGCGGCATGCAGCAGTAGTCGACGTCGGAGCGCACGTGGCCGAACTTGGCGGTGGCCATGTCGGCGATCCGGACCAGCCGGCCCTGACTGCATTTGACCGCCTTGGAGGCACCGGTGGTGCCGGAGGTGAACAACAGCAGCAGTAGCGATCCCGGCCCCACGCCCGCGGCGGCGGCCGGCTCCACCCGATGTTCACCGACCAGGGCGTCGTAGCCGGGGTCGTCGATCACCAGGAAGCGCTCCGCCTCCAGGCCGTGGTTCAGGCCGCTTAGCCGGTCTGATCCGGCGGTGTCGGTGACGATCAGCTGACAATCCGCGTGGCGGATCTCCGCGGCCATTTCGGCATCGCCGCGGGTGGGATTGATGCCGACGATGACCCCGCCCGCCAGCGCGCCGGCACCGAGCCAGAACACGAAGTCTTCGACGTTGTCCAGCAGCACGCCGATGTGAAACGGTCCGTCCCGGCGCAGATCCGTCGCCAACGCGGCGCGCGCGGCGGACTCGCGCACCACCTCGTCCCAGGTCCAATCTCGTTGCCGGGTGCGCAACCCCAGATGCCGGTCGCCGAGGCGGTCGAGCAGCATCCCCGCGATATCAGTGGGCATTCGCCGCGGGTGCGTGAACGAGATCGATGTAGGACTGCGGGAGGTCTTCGCGGGCCACCGGAGTCACGCTGCGCACGCCGGCGAAGTAGGAGTCCTCTCCGACGATCTTGCCGCTGGCATCGAGTGGCCACAGCAGGACCTGTCGGTACACCACTAAGTAGTCGGCGTCGGGATCTTCGACTTCCACCCCGAGAATGGCGGTCGCCAAGGCGCCCGGGTAGAGCTGCTTCATGTCCCCTTCGGTGACCACGCAGTCGTCGTCGACCACCAGCCGGTCGATGGCGAACTCCAGCACGTTGGTACGGGTCGCCATGAAGTTCGTGTAGTAGGTGTGCACTCCCTCGGTGGTTTTGGGACCGACATCCTGACCGCCCATCCAGAAGTGGTAGTCCGGCTCGGCGCTCAGCGTGCCCATCACCTGGTCGAGGTCGGGCGAAGCCTCGCCCTTCATGTGCTCGATCACCACTTGGAGCGCGGCCCGGTGCCGCTCATTGGTGGTTTCGGCCAACCGCTTCTCCAAGGGGGCCCAGGTCCGGCTGGGGTCGATCACGGCCACGATTCTCGCTCCTTCTATTCAGGTGGTGATCATCATCACTGCAATCGCCGATGCCGGTCATCCGCCATACGTCTGCTGGTTTACGGATTCTGCCCGACGTCTGTCGGTTCCGTGACGGAGAGCTCAGCCGCCGACAGCGCAATCCGGCGCACGAAGAGCACCAGGGTGGCCGTGAACCGATCGATCGGGTCGGCCAGATCCCAGCCCATCGCCGACTCGACGTGGGCAATACGGGACGCCACCGTGCTGTGGTGCAGGTGCAACTGGGTGGCGGTGCGGCGCAGCGAGCCGAGCACGCAGAACGCCTCGGTGGTATCGACGTCGTGCGCACCGGCCGGTTTGGCCGCGATGGCGTTGATCCGCGCCACATCGTGGTGCCGCAGCACCCGCTCCAGCGGAAGGTCGGCGAGCAGCTCCAGGACACTGAGGCGTTCGTAGGCGACCGCCCGGCGCCCATAGTGCGTGGACGAAGCGAATCGCAGCCCCCGCTGCGCCTGCTGCCACGATGTCGCCGCACCGAACACCGTGGACTTGGCTCCGATCCCCACCCACGGCCCGCGTCCCAGCTGTGCCGGTAACGGTGGCGGAAAGGCCGCGATGATCGCCGCATCGAGCCGGTCCGACAGGGTCCGGGCATCCTCGGAGCTGTAACACAGCAGCGCCGTGTCGGCGCCGATCGTGACCGAGCGGACCGGTTGGTCGCCCAGTTCCCTCACAACGACGCGCAGCGCCTCGGCGGGCGATCCCGCCGAGACCGCCAGCACGCGGACCTCGCGGGACTCATCGAGACCCAACAGCCGGATCGCCCGGGCCCGCTCCGCAGGTAATTCGTTGTCGGACAACACCAGTTCCAGCAGCGCGGGGTCACCCAGCCGGACGGTCGCTCCCGCCCGCGACGCCGCCATACGCAGCGCGTGACGTACCCGGTCGGCCAGCACCCCGTCGATTGGATGCGCCGAGGTGCCGGCCCGCTCCAGCCGAACCTCGGGCTCGGTCTCCGATATCCATCGCACGGTCACCGGGCATTGCGCGACGGATTCGGCCGATCGGATCACTGTCTCGGTATCGGCGTTCGACTCGACGAGTGCGTCGAAATGCGCGACGAGCCGCAGCACCGCATCGGCACCGGAATCCAGCTGGGACAGCCGGATCGGCTCGGGATCCATCAGCCGAGGCTATCGCGGATCCGCCGCGGGATCGGCGGCTTCAGTTGATCGTGAAGCCGCCGTCGACCGCGATGGTCTGTCCGGTGACGTAGCCACCGGCATCCGAGGCAAGCCACAGAACCGAGGCTGCGAGATCTTCCGGGTCGCCCATCCGGCCCAGCACGATTCGGTGAGCGACGCTGTCCAGGTATCCCGGGCGGTACTGATCGGTCATCTCCGAGGCAAAGAATCCGGGAGCAATCGCGTTGACCCGGATACCTTTTCGGCTTCCCCACTGCTGCGCCAAGTCCCGCGTCAGACCGATCAGTCCGGCCTTGCTGGCGGCATAGGCCGCCTGCGGCAACCCAGCCGTGGTCAGCCCCAGGACGCTGGAGATGTTGACGATCGACGAACCCGGCGCCATCACCCGCCCGCAGGCCTGCGCCGCCCAGTAGGCCCCATTGAGGTTGACGTCGATGACCTCGCGGAACTGCTCGGGGGTTTCCCGGGTGGCCGGGTGCGCCGTTCCGATGCCGGCGTTGTTGATCAGCACATCGACCCGGCCGAATCGCTCGATGGCGGCCTCGACCATTTTGGTCGCCGCCTCCGGGTCGGCGATATCGGTCGCCACCGGAAGTGCTGCGCGTCCGGCAGCGGTGACGAGTTCGGCCGCCTCCGCGAGCTTCTCCACCCGCCGCGCCGCTAGCACCACGTCCGCGCCGGCCTCGGCGAAGGCCCGAGCGAAATGCACGCCGAGGCCCGAGGACGCCCCGGTCACTACGGCGACCTTGCCATCCATCCGGAACTTGTCCAGTACGCTCACCCGACTCACCTTTCTCGACTTTTTACGGTTATTTCAACGCATTTCGCGCCGCAGCGATGAACTCCGGCGCAGCCTGTGCCGCTTCACCGGCATTCTGCACGTCTTTCGCGCCGTGCTGGGCTCGGTGGGTGATTCCTTCGGCGATCACCCCGATCTTGAAGTTCGCCAGCGCCAGGTAGAAGTTCCAGTCGCCCAGGTCCCGGCCGGACAGCCGTGCGTACTCCTCGGCGAGGGCGTCGGCCGATGGCAGGCGTGCACTGGTCCACGCGGCCGGGTGGCCGAACACCAGGTCGAATGCCGGTGACCGGTAGGCACACATCAGGGCGATGTCGGTGAGCGGATCGCCCAGGGTGGACAGCTCCCAGTCCACAACTGCCCGGATGACGTCCGCCCGCTCCTGATCGCAGATGGTGTTGTCGATGCGGAAGTCGCCGTGCACTACCGAGGGTTGCGATGTCTGTGGGATGGTGTCGGCCAGTGCCGCGGCCAGCTTCGAGACATCGTCGGACAGCGCTTCATCGTTGGCAGGCGTCTTGACCAGCTCCCATTGGCGAGCCCACAGGCGCACCTGGCGTTCCAGGAATCCGTCTGGCCTACCGAAGGATTCGAGGCCGACGGCACGGTAGTCGACCGCGTGCAGATCCACCAGAGCCTGCACCAGCGCCTTGGCGTTGGCCGCCAGTTCCGCATCGGAGAGGGTGTCCAGATCGTCCTTGTGCCGGTAGACCCGGCCGGTCACGAACTCCGTGACGGTCAAGGGCGCACCACAGACCGCGCCGTCGGCGTCGAGCGCCACGGGTCGTGCGATCGGAACACCGGTGCCGTAGAGCTTGTCGGTGACCACGAATTCGCGGCCCACATCGTGAGCCGACGGGGTCAGGCCGCCGAGTGGAGGTCGGCGCACGACCCACGCCGACGATTCGTCGCTGACCTTGAAGGTGAGGTTGGAGCGGCCTCCCGCGATCAGTTCGACGGTGAGTTCACCGCGAACCGGAACGTTGTTGGCGATGAGGTATTGCCGCAGGGCAACCGGATCCAGCGCTTCGACCGTCACTGTGCGGCGTCCTTGCGAGCGCGCCGCGCCGCCCCGACGCGCCGCTTGGCGATGGCCCAGCGGTGCACCTCGGAGGGGCCGTCGTAAACCCGGAACGGGCGCACCTCGCGGGAAAGCCGCGCCGGTGGCAGGTCCTCGGTGACGCCGAGCGCGCCGCACATCTGGACGCTGCGGTCGACGATCCGGAAGATCGCCTCGGCGGCGAACGTCTTGGCGATCGACGTCGCGTCGCCGGCACCAGAGCCCTGGTCGAGTTCCCAGCATGCGCGTACCAGCAACGCTCGGGTGGCGGCGATGTCGATTTCGTTGTCGGCCACCATGTTCTGGATCATGCCCAGATCGCCGAGCGCCGATCCGAATGCCTGACGCTCCACGACATGCGACAGCGCGGTGTCGTGACCACGGCGGGCGGCGCCGAGCCAGCGCATGACGTGGGTCATGCGCGCAGGCCCGAGACGCACCTGGGCGTATTCGAAGCCGCGGTCCACCTCGCCGAGCACCGCTTCCTCGGGTACCCGAACGTCATCGAAGAACACCTCACAGTGCCCGCCCACCATGGACCGGTCCAGTGTCGGGATGTGTCGGCCGACGGTCAGACCCGCGGTGTCGGCGGGGACCAGGAACATGGTGGCGCCGCCGCGCTGGCCGGGCTCCCCGGAGGTGCGGGCCATGACGATGAAGAATCCCGCGCCGTCGGCGCCGGTGATGTACCACTTGCGACCGGTGATGTACCAATCTCCCGACCGGCGCTGCGCCTTGGTCGTCAGCGCGGCCGGGTCCGAACCAGCGCCCGGCCCCGGCTCGGTCATCGCGAACGCGGACCGCACGTCACCGGCCGCCAGCGGCGCGAGGTAGCGCGCCTTCTGCTCGGGGCTGGCCACCTCTGCCAGCAGATGCACGTTGCCCTCATCGGGGGCGGCGATGTTCACCGCCGCCGGGCCGAACAGTGAATACCCGGCGGCCTCGAACACCGGCGCCCGGTCGGACATGTTCAAGCCCAGACCGCCGTATTCGACGGGCGCGTGCGGCGCGAACACGCCCGCCTCTCGAGCCGCGGCCTGCAGTTCCTGCACCGTGGCGTCCCCGCCCGCGGCGGCGATGTCCCCGCCGAAGCGATCCTCCACCGGCAGGACCACGTCCTCGATGAACGCCCGCGTCTTTTCGACGAGCTCCGACACTTCCGGCGAGTAGCTCAACTCGATCGCCATGACACCCCATCACCACTCTCGCAATGACCGACCGTTCGCTCGGCCCGAACACTACGGACTGTGACACAGAAGGGCATTTCCCGTCAAAATCGACCGTAAGCCGGCATCAATCCGTGCGATATAGTTCAGAATTACTGAACAAACCGGAGGTGGCCGTGGTGGGATCATCTGGGTGCGGCACGGCGATCCGCGCCGCCCGTCGGGCCCGGGGTCTGACCGTGCGCGAGCTTGCCCAGTGTCTGCGGGTCAGTCCCGCCACGATCAGCGCCATCGAGAACGGCAAGACCGGGGTCTCGGTGTCGAGGCTTCAGGAGTGCGCCGGGGCGCTGGGCGTCACACCGGCCCAGATCCTGGCGGGCACCGTCTCGGTGGCGGCGACGCACTTGGACCACGCGCGCGCCGACGCCGCCGATTCCGGGCAGCGCGACTGGCGAAGGTTTCCGCCGCTGGCCCTCGACGGCGTCTTGGCGGCGGCTATCGATGCGTTCGTCGAAACCGGTTACCACGGCAGTTCCATGCGGGATGTCTCCGCACGCGCGGGCATGAGCGTTCCCGGGATTTACCACCACTACCCCGACAAGCAGGCGCTGCTGGTCGCGATACTCGATCTGACCATGTCAGAACTGCACTGGCGCGTCACCGCGGCCCGCGCCGACGCCGCAACAGGGCTGCAGGAGGTGCGGCTGGTCGTCGAGGCGCTGGCCCTGTTCCACACGCACCGCCAGAAGCTGGCGTTCATCGGAGCCAGCGAGATGCGCAGCCTTACCGCGACGAATCGACAACGTATCGCCGACTCACGAAATCAACTGCAGCACACCCTGGACGCCGCCGTCGACCGCGCAGCGCGGGAGCGCGATGTAGATATCGCCGATGTTCTCGACCGCCGGATCGCCGGACGCGCCATCACCACGATGTGCACCTCGCTGCCACAATGGTTCAACCCCGACGGCCCCGCCACTCCGGAGGAAACGGCTCGCACCTACGCCGATTTCGCGGTCTCGCTGCTCACCAAACCGCGCGGCCTCGGACTGGCTTCCCCGCCGGTGTCCCCCGACGGCAGAATGTGACCCGTGTCGGCTACATGGCAGTTCTGGATCGACCGGGGCGGCACGTTCACCGACATCGTGGCGCGCCACCCCGACGGGCGTCTGCTCACGCACAAGCTCCTCTCGGAGAATCCGGAGCACTACCGAGACGCGGCGGTGGCCGGAATCCGCGCCCTACTGCAGCTCGACGGCGAGGCGCCCATTCCGGACGGGCTGATCGATGCGGTGCGGATGGGCACGACGGTGGCCACCAACGCCCTGCTGGAGCGCGCCGGTGAACGCACCCTGCTGGTGATCACGCGGGGTTTCGGGGATGCACTGCGCATCGCCTATCAGAATCGGCCACGCATCTTCGACCGGCACATCGTGACGCCCGAGCAACTCTACGAACGCACCATCGAGGTCGATGAACGCATCGCCGCCGACGGGACGGTGCTGCAGGCGCCGAATCTGGATGACTTGGCCGCACAGCTGCGCACCGCCCACGCCGAGGGGATCGGCGCGTGCGCGGTGGTATGCCTGCACAGTTACCGAAATCCGGTGCATGAAAGGGCAATCGGAGAGCTGGCCCGCGAGATCGGTTTCACCCAGGTCTCGTTGTCGTGCGAGGTCAGCCCGCTGCCGAAACTGATCCCACGCGGCGATACCGCCGTCGTCGACGCCTATCTGTCACCGGTCTTGCGTCGCTATGTCGCACAGGTGGCCGACCAGCTCACCGGCGTGCGACTGATGTTCATGCAGTCCAACGGGGGGCTGGCGGCGGCAGATCATTTCCGCGGCAAGGACGCGATCCTGTCCGGGCCAGCCGGCGGAATCGTCGGCATGGTTCGAATGTCGGCGATGGCCGGCTTCGACTCGGTGATCGGTTTCGACATGGGCGGAACCTCCACCGACGTATCCCACTACACCGCCACCGGCGGATACGAGCGGGTGTTCACCACCGAGGTCGCCGGCGTGCGGCTGCGAGCACCGATGCTGCATATCCACACCGTCGCGGCCGGCGGCGGCTCGATCCTGCACTTCGACGGCAGCCGGTATCGGGTGGGCCCGGAGTCCGCGGGCGCCGACCCGGGCCCGGCCTGCTACCGGCGCGGGGGACCGTTGACCGTCACCGACGCCAACGTCATGCTCGGGCGCATCCAACCGGACCATTTCCCAGCAGTGTTCGGACCGGCCGGCGACGAACCGCTCGATGCTGCAACGGTCGGACAGTCCTTCGCCGCCCTGGCCGACGATATTCTCATCGCCACCGGCGATGACCGCACCGCCGAGCAGGTCGCCGAAGGGTTCCTGCGCATCGCCGTGGCGAACATGGCCAACGCGGTCAAGAAGATCTCCGTGGCCAAGGGCTACGACATCACCCGCTACGCCCTGACCACCTTCGGTGGCGCCGGCGGACAGCACGCGTGCGCGGTCGCCGACGAGCTCGGCATCCGTACGGTGTTGGTACCGCCGATGGCGGGCGTGCTCTCCGCACTCGGGATCGGGTTGGCCGACACCACCGTGATCCGCGAGCGCGCCGTCGAGACCGAGCTGGATTCCACCGCCCTCGCCGGGTTGCGCGAGGTAGCGGACGGCCTGGAGCGGGCAGCTCGCGCGGAGCTCGCCGACCAAGACATTCCGCCCGACCGGACACGGGTGATCCACCGAGTTCAGCTGCGCTACCAGGGAACTGACACCTCGATCCCGGTCGAGTTCGACGGCGTCGCTGCGATGACGGCGGCGTTCGAAGACATCCACCGCGGCATGTACTCGTTCCTGATGGACCGTCCGCTTATCGCCGAGACGGTCTCGGTCGAGGCGACCGGCCTCACCGAGCAACCCGAGCTGTTGCAGCGAAGCGCTGCCGACGCATCTCATCACGCCGGCCAGATCGTGCGCCTCTACACCGGTGGCGCCTGGCGGGATGCGCCGCTGCACCGGCGGGAATCGATCACCGACGTGGTGATCGGGCCGGCCATCATCGCCGAGGACAACGCCACCACCGTCGTCGACGACGGCTGGCAGGCCCAGCTGACCGCCGACGGGCAACTGGTGCTGAAACGGCTGACCACCGCAGCACCGGCCGCGGCCGGGACCGCGGCGGATCCGGTACTGCTGGAGATCTTCAACAACCTGTTCATGTCCATCGCCGAACAGATGGGCACCCGGCTGGAGGCCACCGCCCAGTCGGTGAACATCCGTGAGCGGCTGGACTTCTCCTGCGCATTGTTCGACGCCGAAGGCAATCTGGTGGCCAACGCGCCGCATATCCCGGTACACCTGGGATCGATGGGTGCGACCGTCAAGGAAGTGATCGCCCGCCGGGCTTCGACGATGCAGCCCGGCCAGGTCTATGCGGTCAACGACCCGTACCACGGCGGCACCCACCTGCCCGACATCACCGTCGTCACTCCGGTGTACGCCGAAGGCGCAACCCCGGACGACCCCGTGTTGTTCTTCGTGGCCTCACGCGGTCACCATGCCGAAATCGGTGGGACCACACCGGGTTCCATGCCCGCCGACAGCAAGTCCGTTGTCGAGGAGGGCGTGCTGTTCGACAACTGGCTGTTGGTCGACGGCGGCCAGTTCCGCGAAACACCGACCCGGGACCATCTCACGGGGGCCACATTCGCCTCCCGCAGCCCCGATACCAACCTCGCCGATCTGCGAGCGCAGGTCGCCGCGAATCAGAAGGGCATAGACGAGATCCGCTCCATGATCTCGCATTTCGGGCTGGACGTCGTACAGGCCTACATGCGCCACGTCCAGGACAACGCCGAGGAAGCGGTGCGCCGGGTCATCGATTCGCTCGATGACGGCGAGTACCGCTATGAGATGGACTCCGGCGCAACGATCGCGGTGCGGATTACCGTCGACCGCGCGGCGCGGGGTGCCACCATCGACTTCGATGGAACATCGCCCCAGTTGGCCACAAACTTCAACGCGCCGTCCTCGGTGGCCACCGCCGCGGTGCTCTACGTGTTCCGCACTCTGGTAGCCGACGATATCCCGATCAATGATGGCTGCCTGCGCCCGCTAAAGATCACGATCCCGGACGGCACCCTGCTGTCGCCGGCCTACCCGGCCGCGGTGGTCGCCGGCAACGTCGAGACCTCCCAAGCCATCACCGGGGCACTGCTGGCTGCGCTGCGGGTGCAGGCCGAAGGCTCCGGAACCATGAACAATGTCACGTTCGGCAACGCCGGCCACCAGTACTACGAGACGCTGGGCTGCGGATCGGGCGCGGGCGAGGGTTTCGACGGCGCCTCGGTGGTGCAGACCCACATGACCAACTCGCGGCTCACCGACCCCGAAATTCTGGAGATGCGCTTCCCGGTGCTGTTGCGCGAGTTCGCGATCCGGCACGGCAGCGGCGGGTCCGGACGCTGGCGCGGCGGTGATGGCGGCGTGCGCAAGATCGAGTTCCGCGAGCCGATGACCGTCAGCGTGCTGACGGGGCATCGGCGGGTCGCGCCCTACGGTATGGCCGGCGGCCAGACCGGCGAACTGGGACGCAACCGGGTGGAACGCGCGAGTGGCTCGGTGACCGAGTTGGCCGGCTGCGATTCCACCGACGTCGGCCCGGGTGATGTGCTGGTGATCGAAACTCCGGGCGGCGGCGGGTATGGCGAGTCCCGCTGATCGCGGGTTAATCTCACCGGATGCGGGACCAGTGGAGCCGGCGTGGTTTCTTCGGCCTCTGTGGCGCGGCCGGTGCCGCCGCGTTGCTGGCCTCCTGCTCGTCGGATGAGCACGGCGATGACGGCGCACCCGGACCGACCACCATCGCCCACATCTTCGGTGAGACGACCGTCCCGGAGCCGCCCACCCGAGTGGTTTGCGCCGGCTACACCGGGCAGGACGACCTGCTGGCGCTCGGCGTCGTTCCGATCGCGGTGACCAACTGGTTCGGTGACCAGCCTTTTGCAGTGTGGCCGTGGGCGCAGCGGCAGCTCGGGGACGCCAAGCCGGTAGTGCTGAACTTGGACAACGGGATTGCGGTCGCACAGATCGCCGACCTCAAACCGGATCTGATCATCGCGACGAATGCCGGCGTGGACGCTGATACCTATCAGAAGCTGTCGGCCATCGCGCCGACCGTGCCCCAGTCGGGCGGCGACGCCTTCTTCGAGCCCTGGAAGATTCAGGCCGCCGCCATCGGCAAAGCGGTGCACCGCGGTCAGCAGATGCAGTCGCTGGTCGACGGGGTCGACGCCGCGTTCACCGACGTCGCCAGCGCGCGCCCTGGCTTCAAAGGCAAGAAGGTACTGCTGCTGGCCGGTCGACTGGACCAGGGCAACGTCAGCGCCGCCACTGGGTGGCGAACTGCGTTTCTCACCCAGATGGGATTGACCGTCGCCGATGGACCCTCGGTGATCGAGCACGACCGGATCGCATCCGCACTCGGCGGCGCGGACGTGCTGATCTGGACCACCGAGAGCGACGACGAGCGCACGGCTCTGCTGGCCGATCCCGATATCGCCGGGTTCGAGTCGCGCAGCATTTTCACCACCAAAGACCAGGCCGGCGCGATCGCCTTCGCCTCCCCGCTGAGCTACCCGCTGGTGGCCGGGCAGCTACCGGCGCTGATCGCCAAGATCACCGGCTAGGGCCGACTCTGCGCGTTCGGTAAGACCCCTCTGGCATACCCCGCAGAATTGTGTTCTACGTCACTATTTGCCGCCATTCGGGGCTACGGTCGTGGCATGAGCGTGGCATTGGATTTCACGGATTTCACCAAGACCGACATGGTCCTCGACTATGGCGACAGCGCTTTGCTGTTGCAGTTCGACTCAACGACCGACGTGCTGGCATGGACCGCGGCGCTGCATTCGGCAGCGCTGCCCGGCGTGGTCGACATCGTCCCGGCGTCGCACACGGTGTTGGTGAAAGTGGCCGCACCCCGATACCTGTCAGGTGTCCGGCGCCGCCTGACAACCCTGGACGCCGACCCCGATGCGGTCCGAACTCGCGCCTCAGAAGGCCCCGCGGACGTGGTTGTCGACGTCATCTACGACGGGCCGGACCTGACCGAGGTGGCCGAACACACCGGCCTGAGCGTGGCCCAGGTGATCAACGCCCATACCACCACGCCCTGGTTGGTGGGCTTCGGCGGATCCACACCGGGTTTCGCCTACCTGCTGGGCGGCGACCCCAGGCTGCAGGTGCCCCGCCGCGCCGAGCTGCGTCCGGTTCCAGCCGGTTCGGTGGCGCTGGCCGGCCAGTTCAGCGGCATCTATCCGCGTCAGTGGCCCGGCGGCTGGCAGGTGATCGGCCACACCGACGCCGTGTTGTGGGATCTGAACCGTCCTGCCCCGGCACTGCTGACACCGGGCCTGTCGGTGCAATTCCGGGCCGCGTGACCGCCATGACAACCACTCTGGAAATTCTGCACACCGGCCCGTTGGCCCTGGTCGAGGATCTGGGCCGGGCCGGGTTAGGGCATCTCGGTGTCAGCCGTTCCGGTGCCGCCGACCGTCGCTCGCACAGGTTGGCCAACCGACTGTTGGCCAATCCCGATGATCGAGCCACCATCGAGGTGGCATTCGGCGGATTGTCCGTGCGGGTCCACGGCGGCGACGTCGACATCGCGGTCACCGGCGCCGACACCGATCCGAATGTCAACGGAGTCAGCTTCGGCACCAACAGCATTCAACACGTCCGCGACGGCCAGGTGGTCTCCCTGGGCACGGCGCGGTCGGGGCTGCGCAGCTACCTGGCGGTGCGGGGCGGCATCGACGTAACCCCGGTACTGGGTTCCCGCAGTTACGACGTGATGGGCGAGATCGGCCCGGCCCCGTTGCGCGACGGCGATGTGCTGCAGATCGGCGAACGGACCGGCGACTACCCCGAGATCGACCAGGCACCGGTGGCGACCATCCCCGACGACGTGGTCGAGTTGCGGGTGACGCCCGGGCCGCGCGACGACTGGTTCCTTGACCCCGACATCATGGTGCGCACCAACTGGCTGGTGAGCAACCGCAGCGACCGGGTCGGCATGCGCTTGGTCGGGATGCCTCTGGAATACCGTTGGCCGGAAAGGCAATTGCCCGCCGAGGGTGCCGATCGGGGCGCCATCCAGATCCTGCCGAACGGCTTTCCGATAATCCTGGGCCCCGACCATCCGGTGACCGGGGCCTATCCGGTGGTCGGGGTTGTGGTCGATGAGGACATCGACACCTTGGCCCAGGTCCGGCCCGGGCAGACGGTGCGGATGCACTGGTCGCGGCCCCGTCAACATCCCGCCGCGCGCTCGGCTTGGTAGGCCCTTCGGGTGCCCGGCCAGGTTCATACCGCCCGCCTGATCCACACCAGCGATCTGGACGATGAGACCCGCCGCGGCGCACGTCGGCTGGTCACCGAGGCCTCCGGGGGCACACTCTCCGACGCCGACTGGCAGCATGCGCTCGGTGGCATGCACGCCTTGATCTGGCACCACGGCGTCTTGATCGCTCACGGCTGCGTAATCAGGCGCCAACTGCTCTATCGCGGCAGATCGCTGCGGTGCGGCTATATAGAAGCCGTCACCGTCCAGGCCGATCACCGGGAGCGGGGCCTGGGCACCGCCGTACTCCAGGCGTGCGAGCAGGTGATCCGCGGCGCCTTCGAACTCGGCGCGCTCAGTTCACCCAGCATCAGCCGCCGGCTGTACACCGCCCGAGGATGGTTGCTGTGGCGCGGACCCACTGCCGTCCTGGCCCCCACCGGGCCGGTGCGTACCCCCGAGGCGGACGGCACTGTGTTTGTCATGCCGGTGGACACCGATCTGGACACCTCCGCCGAGCTGAGCTGCGACTGGCGCGACGGCCAAGTGTGGTAGCCGCACGGTTAACAGACCGTAGACAACCGGTGTATGCGCGGTGACCGAGCGGGACTCCAGTGAGGTGGCTCACAATCCCTGCAGTGTTCATAAGAATCAGCCGTGCGATTCAAGCGTCAGCAGGATTGATTGTTAACTTAATATTGCGTCAGTCTCACAGGCGAACGGGCGCGGCGACACCGGCATTACGGCTGTTCGCCATTGTCAAGAAAGCTTTCAGGGCTTTGACCTGCACATACTGGCCGCGTCGACCGCGTCGGCTTCCCGCGCCCGGCGCGGACACACCTCGAACGCAAGGCCGGATTTTGCGGCTCCCTGCCACTCTGCTGCCAATAGTTGCAGGGGGCTGACTTCAGGGCGACGCCCAACAAAAGTGGCCTTATGGTGTGACCGTCACGGCTTGGCCCCGGCCTTGCACGGCCCCCCTCTCGAAAGACGCACCCTCATGCTGTACGAGTTCTGGCACAACTTCACCCACAACTTGTTCAAGCCACTCTTGCTTTTCTTCTACATGGGGTTCCTCATCCCCCTGCTGAAGATCCAGTTCGAGTTCCCCTACGTGCTGTATCAGGGCTTGACGTTGTATTTGCTGCTCGCCATCGGCTGGCGTGGCGGCGAAGAGCTCGCAACCGTCGACTCGTCGAACATCGGCGGCGTCCTGGGCTTCATCGTGCTCGGCTTTGCCACCAACTTGATCATCGGGTTCGTCGCCTACTGGCTGCTGACCCGAATGACCAAAATGAGACGTATCGACCGTGCCACCGTCGCCGGGTATTACGGGTCAGACTCCGCCGGCACTTTCGCCACCTGCCTTGGCGTGCTCGCCACGCTGGACATCGCGTTCGACGCCTACATGCCGGTGATGCTGGCTGTCATGGAGATCCCGGGCTGCATTGTGGCCCTGGTCCTGGTGTCACGGTTGCGTGCACGCGGAATGGACGCCCGCGGCAACATGGCAGACGAGCCCGGCTACAACAAGAAGGCCAGCCGGCAACTGGTCGCCGCCGCCGCCCAGGCGAACGGAGCGCGCACCACCACGCGGCACGACCAGGGCATTCAAGACGAGATCGACCTGGCGCTGGAAAGGCAGGAGCACGCTCAGCCGGGCGCGGTGACGGCGACCACGGTCTCGGCACAGTCCAGCGGAGCCCTGATGCGGGAGGTGCTGCTCAACCCGGGGCTGTACCTGCTGTTCGGCGGGATCCTCATCGGCTTCGTCGGCCGCTTGCAGGGCGCCTCGGTCATCGAGGACGGTGACCACGTCTTCGTCACCGCGTTCCAGGGAATGTTGTGCCTCTTCCTGCTCGAAATGGGAATGACTGCCTCACGCAAGCTCAAGGACCTGCGGTCCGCGGGACGCGGTCTGATCGCCTTTGGGTTGTTGGCACCCAACCTCTTTGCGATAGCCGGAATTTTCATCATCCACACCTATTCGCAGATCACCGGCACCCATTTTGAAGCCGGCAGCTACGTGCTGTTCGCTGTACTGTGCGGCGCGGCTTCTTATATCGCCGTTCCGGCGGTGCAGCGCATGGCGATCCCCGAGGCCAGTCCGACGGTTCCACTGGCCGCATCGCTGGGCCTGACGTTCTCCTACAACGTGACCATTGGGATTCCGCTGTATCTCCAGATCGCGAAGGCCGTCAACGCCTGGCTTCCAGTCAGCTGACAGAAGGTTCCAACCGAACGCAACGCTTCTCCACTCTGTCGGTCAACCAGGCGAAATATCCTGCGCGCGCGGCCAATACGTGACGTAGGCCACTGAGAGGCCGTGTGCCCACCGCATTTTCAGGTTCTGTTCTGCCACTTGCCAGATCGGGTCGGTAGGTTCGCAGACCGTCCATCGTGATGCGAGATTGTCCGCGTGGCGATGGCCTAGAGCCTGAGGAGATCGCATGACGAACGGCCACATCAGCAATTTCGATCCCGAGGACTGCGCCGCCTGGGAGACCGGCAATGCCGCCATCGCACGACGCAACCTGATCTGGTCCACCGCCAGTACCCACGTCGCGTTCTCCATCTGGTCGCTGTGGTCTGTGGTGGTGCTGTTCATGCCCGAGTCGGTCTACGGCATCAAACCCGGCGACAAACTGCTGCTGGCCGCGGTCGCCACTCTGGTCGGTGGATGCGTCCGCGTGCCCTACGTCCGGGCCACCGCGAAGTTCGGCGGCCGGGACTGGGCGGTGGCCTCCTCGCTGATCCTGCTGGTCCCGACCGTCGGGACGCTGCTGCTCCTCGTCAACCCCGGTCAGCCGCTGTGGATGTACCTGGTGTGCGCCGCACTGACCGGCCTGGGTGGCGGCAACTACGCCGCGTCGCTGGCCAACGTCGACGCCTTCTACCCCCAGCGGCTCAAGGGCGTCGCCCTCGGACTGTGCGGCGGCATCGGCAACCTCGGGGTAGCAGCCATCCAGCTGGTCGGCCTGTTGGTACTGGCTACCGTCGGCAACACCAAGCCCGAACTGGTCTG
Source organism: Mycobacterium sp. SMC-19 (assembly GCF_045310815.1). Taxonomy (NCBI): domain Bacteria; kingdom Bacillati; phylum Actinomycetota; class Actinomycetes; order Mycobacteriales; family Mycobacteriaceae; genus Mycobacterium; species Mycobacterium sp. SMC-19. The sequence continues at coordinate 188,709 of NZ_JBJIAM010000006.1, forward strand.
CTCGGTGTATCTGGTGCTGCTTGCCGTGGTCGGAACCTGCGCAGCCCTGTGGATGGACAACCTCGACCACGGCATGGAAGAGGTGGGCAGCATCCGGTCGATCCTGTCGGTCCCGGACAGCTGGATCGTCTCGGCGCTGTACTGCGCCGCGTTCGGCTCGTTCATCGGCTTCGCTTTCGCATTCGCCCAAGTGCTGCACGTCACTTTCGAGAAGGCCGGCCACAGCCCCGCCGAGGCGGCGCTCTACGCTGCGCGAATCGCGTTCCTAGGCCCACTGTTGGGCGCCTTGGCCCGCATTTACGGCGGCCGGGTGGCCGACCGCCGTGGCGGCGGCCGCGTCACCTTGGTGGTGTTCCTCGGCATGATCCTGGCGTCAGCCGTACTGCTTGTGACCAGCACGATCGACGACCACAACAGCCGCGCAACCACATCGACGATCGTGATCTACATCGCCGCATTCATGGTGCTGTTCATCCTCGCCGGAATGGGCAACGGATCGGTGTTGAAGATGATCCCGTCGATCTTCGAGGCGCGCAGTCGCTCACTGGATGCCGACGAAGCCGAGCGCCGGCATTGGGCACGTTCACATTCCGGCGCCTTGATCGGGTTTGCCACCGCGGTCGGCGCGCTCGGCGGGGTCGCCATCAACTTGATCCTGCGTCAGGCCTACGCCAGCTCGGGAACAGAGACACCCGCGTTCTGGGTCTTTCTGGCGTCGTACTGCGCCGTTGCGGCACTGACCTGGGTGATGTACGTTCGCCGGCCCCCGCGGGTTCGGGGCGGCCAAAGCTCCCGGGTTCCGGCAGACGGCGAGAAGATCTCGGCGTGACCCGGAACACGAATCGGGCAACGGATCCGAAATCGGTCGGTAACACAGATGAAATCGACTGGGGCTAAATCTTATACATGAGTACCGCCGTTTACGCCGCCGGTCACCGCATCGAGATCGAGGAAAGCCGGGTTCTCGTGGACGGGATGGTCAAACCGGTCTCTCCAGCCGGCCTGGCCGCCCTGCGCGTCTTGGCGCTTCGTCCGGGCAACGTGGTTGCCCGGGACACGTTGCTGCGTGCCCTCCCGGGACGCGGTAACAGCACGCATGCCGTCGAGTCGGCCGTGCTCCGGCTGCGAACAGCGCTGGGCGACAGCCAGATCGTCGCCACGGTGGTCAAGCGCGGGTACCGACTGGCGGTCGACAGCGAGCAGGGGGCAGCATGATTCCCATCCTGGTGGCGCATGGCACCCGTCAGCCCGAGGGGATCGTCATGATCGGCGAACTCGCCGAACAGGTCAGTAGCTTGTTGGGGCAACCGGTGCGCGTGGCATTCGTCGACGTGCTGGGACCCAACCCGGCGGAGATCCTTGCCGCTGAGGCCGAGAGCGGCCGCCCGGCGATCCTGGTACCCGCCTTTCTGGCCCGCGGTTACCATGTGGGCGTCGACGTACCCACCCAGGTCGCGGCCAGCGGTCACCCCGATGTCACGATCACTCCGGCGCTGGGCCCCGACGATCGCGTCGCCGCGGTGGTCGCCGCTCGGCTGACCGAATCGGGCTGGCACGCTGGAGACTCGGTGGTTCTCGCCGCGGCCGGCTCATCAGACCCCCTCGCGCACAACGACTTGAAGCACGCAGCGGAGATGCTTTCCGGGCTGCTCGGTTCGCCGGTCACGGTGGCGTTCGCCGCTACCGGTGGTCCCAGCGTCGGTGAAGCCGTCGCCGACCTACGCAGCCAAGGCGCTTCACGCGTGGTGATCGCGTCGTACTTGTTGGCCGACGGCCTTTTCCAGCGCCGCCTGCGCGACGCCGGCGCGGATCTGGTGACCGAGCCGCTGGGCACGCATCCCGGTATCGCCCAGGTCGTCGCCGACCGGTTCATCACCGCCCACACGCGGATTCCAGTGCGCTAAACCGTTTTCAGCAACGGTCCTCGTCCGCGCGGCGTTCGCGCTGAAGCGGACTTCCTGAATTCCTTTCTGGCCCCGCCACGTTGACAGGTGTCACCGGCATTCCTTCGCGTTCGGCGGACCGACTCCGCCGCCTCACACTCGGTCGACAGCACCGTGAGGAGAAGTTCACGGGCGAGTCATCTCGTGCAGCATTGCGGTAACGAAAGATTTCTACCGTGACCACATGGCTCGTTCACACCTGATAACCCAGTGGGATCCCGAAGACACCGTGGCCTGGACGGCCGGCAACGACAAGATCGCGCGGCGCAATCTGATCTGGTCGACAGTTGCTGAGCACGCCGGCTTCTCCATCTGGTCGATCTGGTCGGTGATGGTGTTGTTCATGCCCGAGTCGGTGTACGGCTTCACCGCGGGAGACAAGTTCCTGCTGGCAGCCACGGCTACGCTCGCCGGCGGCGTACTGCGCATACCGTACTCGCTGGCCACCGCGGCGTTCGGCGGCCGTAACTGGACGATCTTCTCCGCACTGGTGCTGCTGATCCCGACCGTCGGGATGATGGGCCTGCTGGCCCATCCAGGCCTGCCGCTGTGGCCTTACCTGGTGTGTGCGGCCCTAACAGGTCTGGGCGGCGGCAACTTTGCCGCTTCGATGACCAATGTGAACGCGTTCTATCCGCACCGACTCAAGGGGTGGGCCCTGGCGGTCAATGCCGGTGGCGGCAACCTGGGGGTTCCGCTGATCCAGCTGGTCGGACTGGGAGTGTTGGCCACCGTGGGTAACCGTCAGCCGTATTGGGTGTGTGCGATCTATCTGGTCGTCCTCACGGTGGCCGCTATCGGTGCCGCGCTGTTCATGGACAATCTCGATGGCCAAAGGGCCGACCTGACCGCAATGCGCTCGATCCTTCCCGAGCTCGACACCTGGATCGTCGCACTGCTCTACATCGGGACGTTCGGCTCCTTCATCGGATTCTCTTTCGCGTTCGGCCAGGTGCTGCAGATCAGCTTCGTGGGCGGCGGCCAGAGCCCAGCGCAGGCCTCCTTGCATGCTGCTCAAATCGCCTTTTTGGGGCCGCTTTTGGGGTCGATTTCGCGGATCTTCGGCGGTCGACTGGCCGATCGGCTCGGCGGCAGCCGAGTCACGCTGGCTGCCTTTGGCGGCTTGTTCGCAGCCTCCGGGTTGCTCGTGAGTGTGAGCACCCTGGACAGCCATCGCAGCGGTCCCACGTCCGGCGCCGTGATGGTGGGCTATGTGATCGGCTTCGTGGCGCTGTTCATCGTGTCCGGAATCGGCAATGGCTCGGTGTACAAGATGATTCCGTCGGTCTTCGAGGCCCACAGCCACCGAATGGGTATGCACGAGAGCGATCGTCGGCATTGGGCGCGAGCCATGTCGGGAGCGCTGATCGGATTTGCCGGTGCAATCGGTGCATTGGGCGGCGTCGGAATCAATCTGGCTCTGCGCCAGTCGTATATCTCCAGCGGCTCGGCTACGACGGCGTTTTGGATCTTCCTGGTGGGTTATGTCGGGGCCGCGGCGCTGACCTGGCTGAGGTACGTACGTCGGCCGTTCTTCGCCACTCAACCGGCTCGGGCCGCGCTGGCGCCGGCGTAAGGTGTCCACGTCGCTGAGCGGCTACCGGGTCGCGGTGACGTCAGCGCGGCGCGCTGACGAGCTCTGCACCATGCTGCGGCGCCACGGCGCCTCGGTCTGCGCCGCCCCGGCCATCACCATGATCGACCTGACCGACGACGTTGTATTGCGCGGGCGCACCGAATCATTGATCGAGGAACCGCCTGACGTCTTGATTGTTACGACCGCCATGGGCTTCCGCGGTTGGATCGCCGCCGCCGAAGGATGGGGCATCGCCGATCAGCTGATCTCCGCCCTGACCGCCGCCCGCATCGTGGCCCGTGGGCCCAAGGCCGTGGGCGCCTTGCGCACTGTAGGTTTGCCCGAGGAGTGGTCGCCCGAATCTGAGTCATCAGCCGCGGTGGTCGAATACCTGAAATCCAACATTGCCGGCGCCCGCATGGCAGTACAGCTGCACGGCACCACGGGCGACTGGGATCCCGCCCCCGAGCTGCTCGACCAATTCCGCAAGGCGGGGGCCGATGTACTACCCATCCCGGTTTACCGTTGGCGGCCGGCGCATCCCGGCGGAGAGTTCGATCAGCTCACCTCGCAGATCGCCCAACGCCAGTTCGACGCGGTCAGCTTCACCTCGGCAGCCGCCGTGATGGCGACACTGACACGTGCCGCCGATCTCGGCATCTCCGACGCCCTGCTTGGCGCGCTGCGGTCCGACGTGCACGCGATGTGCGTAGGACCGTTGACCGCGCGGCCCCTGGCCCTCTTGGAGGTCCCGACCTCTTCGCCGCGACGAATGCGACTGGGCGCGTTGGCACGCCATATCGTCGACGAGCTGCCTCGGCTGCGCACCCACACGGTTCACGCCGCCGGCCATCGCATCGAGGTCCGCGGCAGTTGCGTGATAGTCGACGGGGAGCCCAAGCCGATGTCACCGTCGAGTATGGCTACGTTACGAGCGCTGGCGCACCGGCCCGGCAGAGTCGTCTCACGACAGACTCTGCTCGAGGCGCTGCCCGGCAACGGCGCCAGCACTCATGCGGTGGAGACCGCCGTACTGAGGCTGCGGACAACCTTGGGCGACAAGAATATTGTCGCCACCGTTGTCAAACGGGGGTACCGCCTGGCCGTGGACCAGGTGGACCAGGAGGCGGGCTAAGCGACCGCCCTCTCCGGGACGGTCTGGCCGATCTGCACATAGCCCTCGGCGGTGGTCCGAGTCGGGTAGACCCGCACCGAGACGCTCGGGTCGTCCAGGCAGCTGCCGTCGTCGAGCGCGAAGGCCTGCTTCTTCAGCGGCGAGATGACCGACAGACGGCCGCCGCGGTCACCGACGATCCCGCGAGACAGCACCGCAGCCCGGAAGAACGGGTCGATGTTGCACACCGCACGAACCGAGCCGTCGTCAAGCCGGAACAGCGCCGCCTGCTTACCGTCGGCGAGCAAGACACCGACGCCGAGTCCGGGGATCAGACTGTCGTAGCGGCAGGCGGTGATCCAAGTGTCAATGTTGTTGGTGCTCATAATTCCTCCTCAGATGAGCGCACTACCGGGACGGGTAACGGGATCTTGCGGCCATCACGCACGGTGAACGCGACGGTCGGGTCTTCGGCGTCGGGGGCGTTGACGAACGACACGAAGCGCGAAAGCTTCTCCGGGTCGTCGAGCACGCCCTTCCACTCGTCGGTGTAGTTGTCGACGTGGCGGGCCATCTCTGCCTCGAACTCCTCCGCCAGCCCCAGGGAGTCGTCGCAGACGACCTCGCGGACGTGGTCGAGACCGCCTTCCATCGACTCGATCCAAGGTGCGGTGCGCTGCAGGCGGTCGGCGGTGCGGATGTAGAACATCAGGAACCGGTCGACGTAGCGGAACACGGTCTCGGTGTCGAGATCACTGGCGAGCAACTGGGCGTGCTTGGGCGACATACCGCCGTTGCCGCCGACGTAGAGGTTCCAGCCGATCTCGGTGGCGATCACACCGACGTCTTTGCCGCGTGCCTCGGCGCACTCCCGTGCACAGCCCGACACACCCATCTTGATCTTGTGCGGCGCGCGAAGCCCGCGGTAACGCAGCTCCAAGTCGATGGCCATCTTCACGGAGTCCTGCTGTCCGTAGCGGCACCAGTCGCTGCCCACGCAGCTCTTCACGGTCCGCAGCGATTTGCCGTACGCCTGACCGGATTCCATGCCGGCGTCGACCAACTTGCGCCAGATGGCGGGCAGCTGATCCACCCGGGCACCGAACATGTCGATGCGCTGTCCGCCGGTGATCTTGGTGTAGAGGCCGAATTCCTGGGCGATCTGGCCGATCAGGATCAGGTGCTCGGGCTTGATCTCACCGCCGGGAACGCGCGGGACCACCGAGTAGCTGCCGTTGCGCTGAATGTTGGCCAGGAAGTGGTCGTTGGTGTCCTGAAGAGCGGCCTGTTCGCCGGAGAGGATGTGGTCGGATCCGGTGGACGCCAGGATGGAGGCGACGGTGGGCTTGCAGATGTCGCAGCCGTAGCCGGTGCCGAACCGTTCCAATAGTTCAGAGAAGGTGCGGATTCCGGTGACCTGGACGATCTCGAAGAGCTCCGCGCGCGACTGGGCGAAATGTTCGCACAGCGACTTGGACTGCTCGACGCCCTCGGCGATCAGCAACTCCTTGAGCAGCGGAATGCAGGAGCCGCACGAGGTTCCCGCTTTGGTGCAGTCCTTCAGGCTCTGTACATCGTGGCAACCGCCGGCGATCGCGTCGCACAGCTGATCCTTGCTGACGTTGTTGCACGAGCAGATCTGTGCCGCCCCGGGCAACGCGCTGATCCCCAGCGCGCTCTTGCTGTCGCCAGAGCCGGCCGGGGCGATCAGGTCCAGCGGATCGCCGGGCAGCTCGGCGCCGACCATCGGACGCAGCACACCGTAGGAGGAGGCGTCGCCGACCAGGATCCCGCCGAGCAGGGTCTTGGCGTTATCGGAGAGCACCAGCTTGGCGTAGGTCCGCTTCACCGGATCGTTGACCACGACCGACAGCGAGTTCTCGGTCGCTCCCATCGCGTCGCCGAAGCTGGCCACGTCGACGCCGAGCAGCTTGAGCTTGGTCGACATGTCGGCCTCACCGAATTCGGCAACGCCCTCCAGCAGTCGGTCGGCGACTACCTCGGCACTGGTGTAGCCGGGCCCGACCAATCCGTAGCAGACACCTTCGATGGCAGCCACCTCGCCGATCGCGTACACATCGGAATCGCTGGTCCGACAGGACAGATCGGTCAACACGCCGCCACGCTCGGCGATCGCCAGGCCGGCCTCACGAGCCAGCTCATCGCGCGGACGCACCCCGGCGGCGAAGATCACCAGTCCGGCCTCGATCGCGTCGCCGTTGGACAGCTTCACCCGCAGGGTGGGCGAACCGTATTGGTGGGTCAGCTGCTCGATGGACTCGGTACCCACGCCGACATGCACCGCGATACCCAATTCCGAGATCATCCGGCTCAGCAGCACACCGCCGGCGTCATCGAGTTGCTGCGGCATCAACCGCGGCGCCATCTCGACGATGTGCGGTTCGATCCCCGAGGCGCGCAGCGCGTTCGCGGCTTCCAACCCCAGCAACCCGCCCCCGATCACCACTCCGGCGCGGGTGTTCCCGGCTTCCAGCATGCACTCGATGTCGGCCCGGATTCCGTCCAGATCGTCAAGGGTCCGGTAGACGTGGCATCCGGGCAGATCGTGGCCCGGGACCGGGGGGACGAACGCGCGCGATCCGGTCGCCAGCACCAGCGAGTCGTAGCCGTACCGCTGTCCATCCGCCGCGAGCACCGACTTGTCGGCCAGGTCGAGTTTCTCGACCCGGGTGCTCAGCATCAGGCGCACCTGCTCGTCGTCGGCGTAGTCATTGCCCGGCAGCGCCAGCCGGGATCGGTCCCATCCATCGGTGTAGGAAGTCAGCCCGACCCGGTCGTACGCGGGATCGGACTCCTCTGCGAGCACCGTGACCCGCCAGTTTCCGCCGCCGGACCGGCTACGCAGCGCCTCCACGAAGCGGTGCCCCACCATGCCGTGTCCGACCACGACAAGGTCTTTGACGGCGCGCGGGGTTTCGATCGTGGTCATGGAAAAGAGGTTAGGAAGCCGATATTGCCGGAATATCGCCATACGTTACAAGCGTGTGACGGTGTGCTCACGCGGCTGTGAGGCCGCTCACGAGAAGCCGATCTGACGTGGTCGTTCACCCTCGGCGAACACGGAACTTTAGCGGGGTCGACTCAAGTTCTATCCGGTGACGGACCGGCACCCGACCGGCACGCAGTAATCACCGCAAGGAGACACCCATGAGCACCCTGACCCTGTGGCAGCGCAAGCCCCCCTTCGACACCGACCGTTGGGTCCGCGACTTCTTCAGCCCGGCCACGGCCAGCGACTGGCGGACGCCCACGCCGGACGGGTTCAGCCCGGCCGCGGAGATCACCAAGGACGGCGACGACGCCGTGGTCCGCCTGGAACTGCCCGGCATCGATGTCGACAAGGACGTGACGGTCGAACTCGACAAGGGCCGGCTGGTGGTGCGAGGCGAGCGGCGCGACGAGCACACCGACACCGACCGCACCCTGCGCGAGGTGCGCTATGGCGCGTTCCGCCGCTCGTTCGCGGTTCCGGCGCACGTCACCGGCGACGCCGTGACCGCGTCGTATGACGCCGGCGTACTGACGGTCCGGGTAGCCGGGGTGTACGCGGGCACCTCGCCGCAGACCATCGCCATCACCAAGTAGGCCGGCCAGGACCCGAGAGGCCCGAAAACCCCTGCACACGCCCGTGTGTGGGGGTTTTCGGCGTCGAACACGTCATGCGCACAACGTGATCTGTCTCACGTTCCGTTCCTCATGTGATTAGCATCGGGTGTACGTACTGTGATCCGTACCACCCGAGGAGGTCTGGTGTCGAGCACTACCGAACTCGCCGAATTGCACACCCTGATTGGTGACCTGCGGCGTTGCGTGCTGGGGCTGAAGACCCGGTTCGGCGACATTCCCGGAATGCGCCGCATCGAACTGGATGCGGAGCGCATCCTCACCGATGTTCAGCTCCTCGAATCCGACGCCGGAGAGATGGACTTGGAGCGCTGGGCGGCCGAGCGGTCGCACGAGAAGATCACCATCCCCGACACCGAATACGACAGCGAATTCTGGCGTGACGTCGACGACGAAGGCGTCGGCGGCCAAGGCAGGTACTGACCCACACCGGGTGCTGCTTGCGGCCAAGGGGCGCCCTCCGACGAACTGAGCCGAAGGGAACCCCACCAGAATGAGCGCACCCGCCGTGAATCGTCCCGGCGTCTTCTCGGCGACTCGCGCACGGATCGCGAATCGCACGCTGCGTACCGACCGCTGGTGGCTCTCGCCGCTGCGGGTGAACCTCGGACTGGACGCGTTCATCATCTACGCGACCGTCCGGTCGTTCTGGGGCAGCGCCTACTGGGTTGACAAGTACCACTACCTGACGCCGTTCTACTCGCCGTGCATCAGCGCCTCGTGCGTGCCCGGCTCAAGCCACCTGGGCGTCTGGCTGCCGGAGTTTCCGCGATGGATTCCCCTGGGGGCGTTGGTATTGCCCTTCCTGCTCTGTTTCCGGCTCACCTGTTACTACTACCGCAAGGCCTACTACCGCGCCTTCTGGCAGTCGCCGACGGCATGCGCGGTACCAGAACCCCGAGCCCACTACACCGGGGAGACCCGCTTCCCACTGATCCTGCAGAACAGCCACCGCTACTTCTTCTACGCCGCGTTCGCGCTGGCCGCGCTCAATACCTACGACGCGTTCGCCGCGCTGCACTCCGACGACGGCCCGGGTGGATTCGGGTTCGGAGTGGGCAACATCGTGTTGTTCACGAACGTGGCGATGCTCTGGGCATACACCGGCGGCTGCCATTCCTGCCGGCACGTATTCGGCGGCCGCCTCAACCACTTCTCCAAACACCCAGTCCGCTATTGGTTCTGGACGAAGATCAGCTGGTTCAACGGCCGCCACCAGCAGTTCGCCTGGATCACCCTGGGCACGCTGGCCTTCACCGACCTCTACGTCGCACTGGTGTCCAGCGGCGTCATCACCGATTTCCGGTTCGTCGGCTAATTGCCGCGATCACACGAAGGGTAAGCGAGAATTCATGGTTGAAGTGCAGCGGCACTCCTACGACGTGGTCGTGATCGGTGCCGGCGGCGCTGGCCTGCGCGCGGTGATCGAAGCCCGTGAACAGGGCCTGAGCGTTGCGGTGGTGTGCAAGTCGCTGTTCGGCAAGGCACACACCGTGATGGCCGAGGGCGGTTGCGCGGCGTCGATGGGCAACGTCAACTCCAAGGACAACTGGCAGGTGCACTTCCGCGACACCATGCGCGGCGGGAAGTTCCTCAACAACTGGCGGATGGCCGAACTGCACGCCCGGGAGGCACCGGAGCGGGTCTGGGAACTGGAGACCTACGGTGCACTGTTCGATCGCACCCCCGACGGAAAGATCAACCAGCGCAACTTCGGTGGGCATACCTACCCGCGGCTGGCCCACGTCGGAGACCGCACCGGCCTCGAGCTGATTCGCACCATGCAGCAGAAAGTGGTTTCGCTGCAGCAGGACGACTTCGCCGAGTTCGGCGACTACGAGGCCCGGATCAAGATCTTCCACGAGTGCACGATCACCGAGCTACTCAAAGACGAATCCACCGGTGCCATTTCGGGTGCATTCGGCTACTGGCGTGAAGGCGGCGACTTCGTACTGTTCGAAGCACCGGCGATAGTGCTGGCCACCGGCGGCATCGGTAAGTCGTTCAAGGTGACCTCGAACTCGTGGGAGTACACCGGCGACGGACACGCGCTGGCGCTGCGAGCAGGCGCGACGCTGATCAACATGGAGTTCGTCCAGTTCCACCCGACCGGGATGGTGTGGCCGCCCAGCGTGAAGGGGATTCTGGTCACCGAGGGCGTGCGCGGCGACGGCGGAGTGCTCAAGAACTCCGACGGAACGCGCTTCATGTTCGACTACATCCCGCCGGTGTTCAAAGGCCAGTACGCCGAGACCGAGCAAGAGGCCGATCAGTGGCTCAAGGACAACGACTCGGCCCGCCGCACCCCCGATCTGCTGCCCCGTGACGAGGTGGCCCGGGCCATCAACTCCGAAGTCAAGGCCGGACGCGGGTCGCCGCACGGCGGGGTGTTCCTCGACATCGCCTCCCGTCTCACGCCGGAGGAGATCAAGCGCCGGCTGCCCTCGATGTACCACCAGTTCATGCAGCTCGCTGAGGTCGACATCACCAAGGATGCAATGGAAGTCGGCCCTACCTGCCACTACGTGATGGGTGGCATCGAAGTCGACCCCGACACCGGCGCCGCGGTAGTTCCCGGGCTGTTCGCCGCCGGTGAGTGCTCCGGCGGGATGCACGGCTCCAACCGGCTCGGCGGCAACTCCCTGTCGGACCTGCTGGTGTTCGGACGCCGCGCCGGTTTAGGTGCCGCGCAATACGTCCAGGGTCTGGCCACTCGGCCGGCGGTGACGCCCGCGGCGCTGGAGGCCGCCGCGGCGCTGGCACTGGCGCCCTTCAACGGGCCAACCGGCGGCCGCACGCCGGAGAACCCATACACCCTGCACTCCGAGCTGCAACAGTCGATGAACGACCTGGTCGGCATCATCCGCAACGCCGGCGAGCTGGAGCAGGCCCTGGTCCGCCTCGAGGAGTTCAAGGCCCGGTTCGCGGCTGTCACCGTCGAGGGCGGACGGCACTACAACCCGGGATGGCACCTGGCCGTCGACTTGCGCAACATGCTGCTGGTCAGTGAATGCGTGGCCAAAGCCGCACTGCAACGCACCGAGAGTCGCGGCGGGCACACTCGCGACGACCACCCCGGGATGGACTCCAACTGGCGCAAGACCCTGCTGGTCTGCCGCGTTGCGGACCACAGCGCGGTTCCCGACATCACGATCACGCCGGAGCCCCAGACCGGGATGCGCGAGGACTTGCTGGAGCTGTTCGAGATCTCCGAACTGGAGAAGTACTACACCGACCAAGAACTGGCGCAACATCCGGGACGGAGAGCGTAATGACACACAACGCCCACCTGCGAGTCTGGCGCGGTGACGTCGACGGCGGTGGACTACAGGACTTCGAGGTCGAGGTCAACGAGGGCGAGGTGGTGCTCGACGTCATCCACCGCCTGCAGGCGACCCAGACCCCGGACCTGGCGGTGCGCTGGAACTGCAAGGCCGGCAAGTGCGGGTCGTGTTCGGCGGAGATCAATGGATTCCCGCGGCTGATGTGCATGACGCGGATGTCGACGTTCGACCCGGATGAGACCATCACGGTGACACCGGTGCGGACCTTCCCCGTGGTGCGCGACCTGGTCACCGACGTCTCGTTCAATTACGAGAAGGCCCGCGAGATGCCGGCGTTCAAGCCCCCGGCAGATCTCAAACCCGGCGAATACCGAATGCAGCAGGTTGATGTGGAGCGCTCGCAGGAGTTCCGCAAATGCATCGAATGCTTTCTGTGCCAAAACGTCTGCCACGTCATCCGGGACCATGAGGAGAACAAGCCACGGTTCTCCGGGCCGCGGATGTTCATCCGGCTCGCGGAGTTGGACATGCACCCGCTGGACGCCGCCGACCGGCGTGACTTCGCCCAGGACGACGCCGGCCTGGGGTTGTGCAACATCACCAAGTGCTGCACCGAAGTCTGCCCGGAGCACATCACGATCACCGACAACGCCATCATCCCCATGAAGGAACGAGTGGCCGGGAACCGCTACGACCCCGTCGTCTGGCTCGGGCGAAAGATCTTCCGCCGCAAGGCCGACTGAGACTAGGTTCCCAGAAACGTCATCGGGTCGTGTAACACCCGGGTGCCGTCGTGCAGGCCGTCCAGGGTGGCCATGTCGGACTCCGACAGCTCGAACGCGAACACGTCCAGGTTCGCCGCAACCCGCTCGGGATTCCCAGACCGTGAGATCACCGCGTTGCCGCTCTGCAGATTCCACCGGATTAAGATCTGTGCCGGTGTTCGCCCGTGGGCGGTCGCCAGCGCCGTGACCGCGGGGTCGTCGAGCAGCCGACCCACCCCCAGCGGACTGTAGGACTGGGTGACGATGTCGCGATTGGCGTTGGCGCCGCGCAGTTCTGCTTGGCTGAGCCTCGGATGCAGTTCGATCTGGTTGATCGCCGGGGTTACACCGGTCTCGTCGATCACCTCGGTCAGGTGTTCCTCGGTGAAGTTGCATACCCCGACCGACTGCACCAGGCCGGCGTCACGGGCCTCGATCATCGCTTCGAAGCTCTCCACGTACTTGCCCAGCTGCGGAGCCGGCCAGTGGATGAGATACATGTCGATGTAGTCCAGACCAAGCTGCTCCAGGCTGCGTTGGCAGGCCTGCTTGGCAGCGGCGTAGCCCTGATTGGACGTGCCCAACTTGGTGCTGACGAACAACTCGGAACGCGGAACGCCGGACGCTTCTATCGCCCGTCCCACAACGGCTTCGTTGCCGTAGGAAGCGGCGGTGTCGATGAGCCGGCAGCCACTTTCCAGGGCCGCCAGTACCGATGCCTGCGTCTGCTCGTCGGACAATTTGGCGACCCCCAGCCCCAGCACGGGCATGGCCACCTCGTCATTGAGGGACACCTGGGGAATCGACTTCGAAGTCTCCGCAAGGGATTCCAACTCGAAAGAAACCGTCATCTCTTCGACCTACGCATTCCGTTACGTTGCTATCACTAGTTACGTGTCGATCAGCCGGGAAACCAGCTGCTACTAGCCAGCTTTCACCACTCTGGCTATTTCCGCGTCGATGCGGCCACCGAAGCCTCAGCGCTTCCGCATGTCCGTTTCTACCGACACGGCCGAGTGGCGGTCAACAAGTGATAGGCAATAAACCGGCCCAAAAGTGAACCCGCTCACAATGTTCCCCGCGCGATCGGGCTATTGGCCAATAGCGGCCCAGCCGCCTTCACGCTGCAGCATTGCGATCAAGGCGTCGGCAACGCCCGGCGCGGCGGCGACGCACACGTCGCCGCTGTCGATTTCCGGGCCCGGCAGCACCACCCGGGCACCGGCCTCGACCGCGATCAGTGCTCCGGCGGCGTAGTCCCACGGCTTGATCCCGTGCTCGTAGTACGCGTCCAGCCGCCCGGCAGCCACCATGCACAGGTCCAGCGCGGCCGATCCGATCCGACGTACGTCACGTACCGCCGGCAACAGCCGGGCAAGCAACTCTGCCTGAGCGGCCCTGCGCCGGGGCGAATAACCGAAGCCGGTGCCCAGCAGCGCCAGCGACAGCTCGCTGACATCGGTGCAGCGCAGCCCCGCGGTGACCTGGCCATCGGCGACCCGTGCACCCAATCCGGCACCGGCAGAATAGATCCGACCACCCACCACGTCGGCGACCGCGCCGGCCACCGACACCCCGCCGATCTGCGCTGCCACCGACACCGCGTACGCCGGGACGTCGTACATGAAGTTGACGGTGCCGTCTATCGGGTCGACCACCCAGGTGACGACACCCGGTTCACGGCCGGAGACGTTGCCGGAGCCTCCGCCTTCCTCACCCAGCACCGCATCGCCGGGCCGCAGCCGGGCCAGTCGATCCCGGATGAAGTTCTCGGTCTCGGTGTCGACCACGGTCACCGGATCGGTCGGGCTGCTTTTCGTCTGAACCAGGGCCGAAGATGTCTCGACCCCCTCCGCGCCGAACACCTCGGCGCGTCGGCGCCGGACGAAGGCGGCGGCTTCGGCCACCAGCGTCTCGGCGGTGGTCCTCAACTGCACGGGGTCGCTACGCAGGGGCGCCATCTGCCCATAGCAACACATCCGCGGTGGTTATCGCACCCCCGGCAGGCCCGCGGCGACTCGGGTATCAGCCGCCCAGACGCCGAAAACCGCTGCGGTGGAACACGATCGGCGCGACCTCTGGATCGACGGTCAATTCACAGACCCGCAGCACCACGATGGTGTGGTCCCCGGCAGGAACCAACTGTTCGATCGAGCTGCCCAGCCACACCCCGGTGCCCTTGATGAACACCGCGCCGTCGTTGGTGACCGTCTCCAGCCCGGCGAACCGGTCGCCGGTCTTGGCGGCCAGGGTGCGCGCCGCCACGTCGTGCGCCTCACCGAGCACGCTGATGCCCAACCGCGGCGAGTCCTTGAGTTTCGGCCAGGTCGACGAGGTGTTCTGCACACAGAAGGACACCAACGGCGGTTCCAGCGAAACCGGCACAAACGTGCTCGCCGCCAAGCCGACCCGCACGCCGTCGATCTCGGCGGCCACCGCCACCACACCGGACGGGAAATGCCCGAAGGCTTCCCGTAGCGACGACGGGGTCAGTGGGGTCAGGTTGCTCGCGGAACTCACGTGGGGATTCACCGGGGACCCATTCGCCTCGTCTGATCTGGTCGCCCAGAACCCTACTCGCCGCCCCGTGGCCTCGGCAGATCGGCCAGCTGACGGCCACTTTCCCGGATAGAGACCAACCGGTTGGTTACCCGATTAAAGGACGTAGCTCACATCAGCTTGCACTATGGCTACTGGCGAGTATATTTCAGGTTACGTTACTGGTGGGTAACTTAAGCCTGAGTACCCAACCACAGGTGGCATTCCATGAGGAGGAAGTAGTGAGCCACTACAAGAGCAATGTCCGTGACCAGGTGTTCAACCTGTTCGAGGTGCTGGGCTTGGACCAGGTCTTCGGCGAAGGCGACTACGCCGACCTGGACGTCGACACCGCTCAAGAGATGCTCGGCGAGATGGTCCGCCTGGCCGAGGGTCCGATCGCCGAGTCCTTCGTCGACGGCGACCGCAACCCGCCGGTGTTCGACCCGGCCACCCACTCGGTGACGCTGCCCGAGTCCTTCAAGAAGTCGGTGCGCGCTCACCTGGAAGGCGGCTGGGACCGGGTCGGGGTCATCGAGGAGCTCGGCGGCATCCCGATGCCCAAGGTCCTGATGTGGGCCCTGCAGGAGCACATCCTGGGCGCCAACCCGGCGGTGTGGATGTACGGCGGCGGCGCCGGCTTCGCCAACATCTTCTACAACATCGCCACCGAAGAGCAGAAGAAGTGGGCCATCCTCGCCGCCGAGCGCGGCTGGGGTTCGACCATGGTGCTGACCGAGCCGGACGCCGGCTCGGACGTGGGCGCCGGCCGCACCAAGGCCGTCCAGCAGGAGGACGGCTCGTGGCACATCGACGGTGTCAAGCGGTTCATCACCTCGGCTGACTCCGACGACCTGTTCGAGAACATCTTCCACCTGGTGCTGGCCCGCCCCGAGGGCGCCAAGCCCGGCACCAAGGGTCTGTCGCTGTTCTTCGTGCCGAAGTTCCTCTTCGACTTCGAAACCGGTGAGCTCGGCGAGCGCAACGGCGCCTTCGTGACCAACGTCGAGCACAAGATGGGTCTGAAGGTCTCGGCCACCTGTGAGCTGACCTTCGGCCAGCACGGCGTACCAGCCAAGGGCTGGCTGGTCGGCGAGGTGCACAACGGCATCGCGCAGATGTTCGACGTCATCGAGCAGGCCCGGATGATGGTGGGTACCAAGGCCATCGCGACGCTGTCCACCGGCTACCTCAATGCGCTCGAGTACGCCAAGGAGCGGGTGCAGGGCGCTGACCTGACCCAGATGACCGACAAGGCCGCGCCGCGGGTGACCATCACCCACCACCCGGACGTCCGCCGGTCGCTGATGACCCAGAAGGCCTACGCCGAGGGTCTGCGCGCGCTGTACATGTTCACCGCCACCTTCCAGGACGAAGCGGTCGCCAAGGCACTGCACGGCGTCGACGCCGACCTGGCGGTCAAGATCAACGACCTGATGCTGCCGATCGTCAAGGGCGTCGGCTCCGAGCAGGCCTACGCCAAGCTCACCGAGAGCCTGCAGACCCTGGGTGGCTCGGGCTTCCTGCAGGACTACCCGATCGAGCAGTACATCCGTGACGCCAAGATCGACTCGCTCTACGAGGGCACCACGGCAATTCAGGCGCAGGACTTCTTCTTCCGCAAGATCATCCGCGACAAGGGCGCCGCGCTGGGCCACGTCGCGGGCGAGATCGAGGCGTTCATCAAGAACGAGACCGGCAACGGGCGACTCAAGGCCGAGCGGGAGCTGCTGGCCACCGCGCTCGCCGACGTGCAGGGCATGGCGGCCACGCTGACCGGCTACCTGATGGCCGCGCAGGAGGACATCTCCAGCATCTACAAGGTCGGCTTGGGTTCGGTGCGCTTCCTGATGAGCGTCGGCGACCTGATGATCGGCTGGCTGCTGGCCCGCCAGGCCGCGGTGGCGGTGGCGAAGCTCGACGCCGGTGCCGAGGGTGCCGACCGGTCCTTCTACGAGGGCAAGATCGCGGTGGCGTCGTTCTTCACCAAGAACTTCCTGCCGTTGCTGACCAGCACTCGCTCGGTGATCGAGGCCATCGACAACGAGATCATGGAGCTCGACGAAGCAGCGTTCTAAGCGCTGAGCACAGACCGCGCAGGCCCCCGGGGAGACCCCTTGGGGGCCTGCTGCATTGTCGGGGCTTGGCCCGGACGACGCGGGCTTGTCCTGATTGGTGGGATATATGTCGTAGACGCCACGGGACCGGGCAGTCGACACTGATGGCATGACTCGGAAGGTCGTCATTCTCGGCTATCCCGGCATCCAGGCGCTGGATGTCTTCGGGCCGGCGGAGGTGTTCGCCACCGCAACGCTCGTCCTGCTCGGTCAGGGCCGCGGGGACGCCGGCTACCAGGTGACGGTGGCGAGCGTCGACGGCGCATCGATCGCCACCAGCAGCGGGCTGGCGCTCACGCCCAGTCCCCTGCCCGAGCCGAGCGAACCCGTCGACACCCTGGTGCTGCCCGGTGGCGTCGGCGTCCACACGGCGCAGGCCGACCCCGAAACCGTCGAATGGGTTCGCCGGGCCTCGGCGCACACCCGACGGGTGGTCAGCGTGTGCACCGGCGCGTTTCTGGCCGCACAGGCGGGCCTGCTCGACGGGTGTCGGGCCACCACGCATTGGGCATTTGCCGACGCGCTGGCCCGCGAGTTCCCGAACGTCACCGTCGACCCGGAGCCAATCTTCGTGCGCAGTTCGGCGGCGCTGTGGACCGCGGCCGGAGTCACCGCGGGTATCGACCTGGCCCTGGCGTTGGTGGAAGAAGACTACGGAACCGAGGTAGCGCAGACCGCGGCCCGCTGGCTGGTGCTGTATCTGCGGCGCCCCGGCGGCCAGTCCCAATTCGCGGTCCCCGCTTGGCTGCCACGATCCAGGCGCGCACCCATCCGTGATGTGCAGGAGCTGATCGAATCCGAACCCGGTGGCCCACATCGGATTACCGAGCTGGCGTCCCGGGCCTCGATGAGTCCCCGGCACTTCACCCGGGTCTTCACCGACGAGGTGGGCATGGCACCGGGTGCCTACGTGGAGCGCGTGCGCACCGAGGCCGCACGCCGCCAACTCGAGGAGACCGACGACACCGTCGTCGCGATCGCCGGGCGCTGCGGATTCGGCACCGCGGAAACCCTGCGCCGTACCTTCATCCGCCGACTCGGCATCTCACCCGATCACTACCGCAAGACCTTCGCCTGAAAGGACATACCCATGCAGATCGCAGTCGTGCTCTACCCCGGCTTCACCTCGCTGGACTTCATCGGCCCCTACGAGGTGTTGCGCTGGCTTCCGGATGCCCAGGTGCGCTTCGTGTGGCACGAGCCGGGGCCGATCACCGCTGACTCCGGTGTACTGGTGGTCGGCGCAACCCACTCGTTCGACGAGACGCCCTCCCCCGACGTGATTCTGGTCCCCGGCGGGATGACGACCATGGAGCACGCCCGCGACGAGAAGCTGCTGGACTGGGTCCGCGCCGCCCACCAGACCGCGACATGGACGACGTCGGTGTGCTCGGGCTCGGTCATCCTGGGCGCCGCCGGATTGCTCACCGGTAAGCGCGCCACCTCACACTGGATGGCGCTGCCCGCGCTGAAAACGTTCGGCGCCACCGCCGTCGGCGACGAGCGCATCGTGCACGAGGGGGACATCGTCACCTGTGCGGGGGTGTCAGCCGGTATCGACCTGGGTTTGTGGCTGGCCGGCCAGATCGGCGGGGAGGGCCGCGCCAAGGCGATTCAGTTGTCGATGGAGTACGACCCGCAGCCGCCATTCGACTCCGGCCACACCTCGAAGGCATCGGTGCAGACCAAGGCGGCGGCCACCGCGCTGATGGCCCGGGAGCTGGCGAAGCCGGCCCAGCTGAAGGCCAGCGCGCTGCTGCTGTGGGATCAGGCGATCGGCGCGGTTCGCAACCGGCGGACCCAAACGGTCCGCCGCTGAATCCCCTCAGTTCAGCGGCGGACCGGGCAGGTTGCTTCGCGGTGCCACCGGGGGCGAGCGGCCCGCGAAGCGAACCGTTGTCTCGACTACCCGGCGACGGCGACTGTCAAACGTCGACTCCTAGGCCGCTGCCCTCGGCTACCCCTCGAGGATGGCGGCCACGCCCTGGCCTCCGGCGGCGCAGATCGAGATCAGCGCACGCACCGGCTTGTTCTTCGCAGCACCCTTTTTGGCCGCTTTGGCCTCGGCGATCTGCTTGGCCGCCTGCGCCACGATCCGGCCGCCGGTGGCCGCGAAGGGGTGCCCCGAGGCCAGCGACGAGCCGTTGACGTTGAGCTTGGACCGGTCGATGGCGCCCAACGCGGAGTCCAGCCCCAGCCGCTCCTTGCAGTACTCCTCGGACTCCCACGCCGCCAGATGGCACAGGACCGTCGAGGCGAACGCCTCGTGGATCTCGTAGAAGTCGAAGTCCTGCAGGGTCAGCCCGTTGCGGGCCAGCAGTCGCGGCACCGCGTAGGTCGGGGCCATCAGCAGCCCGTCGGCGCCGTTGACGTAGTCCACCGCGGCCGTCTCGGCGTCGACGAAGTACGCCAGCGGAGTCAGCTTGTGCGCGGCGGCCCACTCCTCACTGGCCAGCAGCGCCACCGACGCGCCGTCGGTCAGCGGGGTGGAGTTGCCCGCGGTCATGGTGGCGTCACCGGCCTTCGCGCCGAACACCGGCTTGAGCGTGGCCAGCTTGTCCGGGCTGGACTGGGGCCGCAGGTTGTCGTCGCGGTAGAGCCCCTGAAACGGCGTGACAAGGTCGTCGAAGAAGCCGCGGTCGTAGGCGGCGGCCATGTTGCGGTGGCTGGCTGCGGCCAGTTCGTCCTGGTCGACCCGCTTGATCCCCATCTGCTTGGTGGTGATGGCCTGGTGCTCGCCCATCGACAGGCCGGTGCGGGTCTCTTTGTTGGCCGGGATTTCCACCCCCAGTGCGGCGGGCAGCTTGCCGGCCAGCTTGAGGCGCTGCAGGTTCGACTTCGACCGGCGCAGCGCGAGCAGGGTGCGGCGCAGTTCGTTGCCGACGGCCAGGGGCGCATCCGAGGTGGTGTCCACCCCGCCCGCGGCAGCCACCTCGTAGCGGCCGGCGGCGATCCCGTCGGCAGCGCAGATCGCCGCCTGCAGCCCGGTGCCGCAGGCCTGCTGCAGGTCGAATGCCTGCGTGTAGGGCGACAGCGCCGATCCCAGCACCGATTCGCGGATCAGGTTGAAGTCGCGGCTGTGCTTGAGCACCGCCCCGCCGATCACCGCGTCCAGCTTCTCGCCGGCCAGGCCGAATCGGTCGACGAGGCCGCCCAGGGCGGCGGTGAACATGTCCTGGTTGGACGCGTTCGCGTAGGCGCCGTCGGAGCGCGCGAACGGAATGCGATTGCCCCCGAGGACGGCGACACGGCGTCGTGTGCCGGCGGTTGCCTCGGCCGGTTTAGTAGCAGATGTAGATGCCACGATCTCTCGTCTCTGATGGTGGGTCCCCCCGCATTGCCGGGGACGGTCGGGCTGATACTACCCAGTATTCTTACTCTGGAGTAAGTTCGTTGTCGACACCGTAGCCCGCACCAGGCACGTCCCCACATGGAAGGCAGCTCAGTGGCTCCCAAGCTCTCCTCGGACCTGTTGTCCCAGCTCCTCAACTCCGCACCCGGATCGTTCCTGTCCAAGCAGCTGGGCGTTCCGCAGGCCGAGACCCTGCGCCGCTACCGGGTCGGCGAGCCGGCACTGGCCGGCCCGCTGCTGATCGGCGGTTCGGGCCGGGTGGCCGAGCCGCTGCGGGCCGCACTGGCCGACGACTACGAGCTGGTCGGCGACAACCTGGGCGGCCGTTGGGCCGACTCGTTCGGCGGACTGGTCTTCGACGCCACCGGCATCACCTCGCCCGCCGGGCTGACCGAGCTGCATGAGTTCTTCACCCCGCTGCTGCGCAACGTGGGCCGCTGTGGCCGCCTGGTGGTCGTCGGTACCACCCCCTCCGCAACCGGCAGCGCCGACGAGCAGATCGCCCAGCGCGCCCTGGAGGGCTTCACCCGCTCCCTGGGCAAGGAACTGCAGCGCGGCGCCACCGTGCAGCTGGTGTACCTGTCGCCGGACGCCAAGCCCGGGGCCACCGGCCTGGAATCGACGTTGCGATTCATCCTCTCGGCCCGCTCGGCCTACGTCGACGGCCAGGTGTTCTACGTGGGCGCCGACGACGCGACCGCGCCCGCCGACTGGGACCGGCCGCTGGAGGGCAAGGTCGCGATCATCACCGGCGCGGCGCGCGGCATCGGCGCCACCATCGCCGAGGTGTTCGCCCGTGACGGCGCCAAGGTGGTGGCGATCGACGTGCCGCAGGCCGCCGAGGCACTGGAGAAGACGGCCTCCCGCGTGGGCGGGACAGCGCTGGCACTGGACGTCACCGCCGACGACGCGGTGGACCAGATCGCCGCGCACCTGGCCGAGCACCATGGAGGCAAGGCCGACGTGCTGGTCAACAACGCCGGCATCACCCGCGACAAGTTGCTGGCCAACATGGACGACGCTCGATGGAACGCGGTTCTGGCGGTCAACCTGCTTGCGCCGCAGCGTCTTACCGAAGGATTGGTCGCAGGAGGCAGCATCGGTGAGGGGGGCCGGGTGATCGGCCTATCGTCGATGGCCGGGATCGCGGGCAACCGCGGCCAGACCAACTACGCGGCCACCAAGGCCGGCATGATCGGCCTGACCGAAGCGCTGGCTCCGACGCTGGCCAAGAAGGGCATCACGATCAATGCCGTCGCCCCGGGGTTCATCGAAACCGAGATGACGGCGGCGATCCCGCTGGCCACCCGCGAGGTCGGCCGGCGGCTCAACTCGCTGTTCCAGGGTGGTCAGCCCGTCGATGTCGCCGAGTTGATCGGCTACTTCGCCAGCCCGGCCTCGAATGCGGTGACCGGCAACACCATCCGGGTCTGCGGCCAAGCCATGTTGGGGGCGTGAGACCCATGTCCCAACCCAGTGGCATGAGGAACATGCTGCGCGCGGTCGCCGGGGCGCTGCCCTTCGTTCCGCGCACCCAATCCCTGCCGAACCGGACGCTGCGGGTCGACGAGCTGACCATCGACCCCGGCCACGTCGCCGCATACGCCGCCGTCACCGGGCTGCGCTTCGCCGATCAGGTCCCGCTGACCTATCCCTTCGCGCTGACGTTCCCGACGGTGATGGAGCTGGCGACCGGGTTCGACTTCCCGTTCGCCGCGATGGGCTCGGTGCACACCGAGAACCGAATCGTCCGCCACCGCCCGATCGCCGTCACCGACACCGTCGCAGTGACGGTGCGGGCCGAGAACCTGCGGGAGCACCGCAAGGGCCTGCTGGTCGACATCGTCACCGACATCAATGTGGGCAACGACCCTGCCTGGCATCAGGTGACGACATTCCTTCATCAGCAGCGCACCAGCCTGTCCGACGAGCCGAAGCCGCCGCCGGCCAAGCAACCCAAACTGGGCCCGCCCAGTGCCGTGCTGCGGGTCACCCCGGGACAGATTCGGCGCTACGCGTCGGCCGGCGGCGATCACAACCCGATCCACACCAGCTCGATCGGCGCCAAGCTGTTCGGCTTCCCCACCGCGATCGCGCACGGGATGTTCTCCGCGGCAACGGTTCTGGCCAACATCGAAGGCGCGCTTCCGGACGCGGTGGACTACACGGTGCGGTTCGGCAAGCCGATGTTGCTGCCGGCCAGCCCCGGCCTCTACATCGACAAGGTCGATGGCGGCTGGGACCTGGCACTGCGCAACGTCGCCAAGGGCTATCCCTACTTGACCGGGTCGGTACGGGCGCTGTAAGCGATTCGCCGGGCACGCACCCGGCAATTCCCGGCCCCCCAACTAGTTGACAAAGCAACTATCGGCACTATCCTTGGAGTTAGTTGCTGAGTCAACTAGCTGGGGAGGCTGTTGGAGATGACGGACTTCGCGCTGCTGCCGCCGGAGGTCAACTCCGCGCGGATGTACGCCGGACCGGGGGCCGGACCAATGCTGGCGGCCGCGGCCGCCTGGGACGGACTTGCCTCGCAGATGTCGGCCACCGCGACCTCGGGCGCCGCGGTGGTCGCAGCATTGGCCGCGGGCTGGAGCGGCCCGTCGTCGGCGCAGATGATGGCGGCCGCCCAACGAACCCTCGCCTGGATCCACCTCAGCGCGACCGAAGCCGAACAGACCGCCGCGCAGCAACGAGCCGCCGCCGTCGCGTACGAGACCGCGTTCGCCGCGACGGTGCCCCCACCGGCGATCGCAACCAACCGCAGCCTGCAGGCTTCGCTGATCGCCACCAACTTCCTGGGCCAGAACAGCGCTGCCATCGCGGCGTTGGAGGCCGAGTACCTACAGATGTGGGAGCAGGACGCCGCCGCAATGCTCAGCTACGCCGCATCCGCGGCGAGCGCCTCGCAACTGGCGCCGTTCAGCGACCCACCGCAGACCACCGCCGGCCCGGCCTCCACCGCGGCGGACCCGATGCCGGGCCTGTCCATCCTGGGCGGCCTCACCGGACCGTTCTCGCCACTGTCGTTGCTGAACCCCGCCCTCGGCGGCTACCTCTTCAGCACCGAGATGTACGGCCTGCCCTCCGTCTCGGCCAACGTCGCCGAGTTGGCCCAGAAAGTGGCGGCCCTGCCGTCACCCGCATCCGGCGCGGAGTTGTTTGACGGCGCGGTCCGATCGGAGATTCGGCCGGTGACCGTATCGACTGCGGCTTCCGTCGGCCGCGCCGGAACCGTTGGGCGGCTGGCGGTTCCGCCGAGCTGGATCGCCGCCGCCCCGGCGGTGAGCCCCGCCGCGGCGGTGGCGAAACCCGCTGCAGTGACGCCGATCGCCGGTCGCGGAGTTCTGGCGGGTGATATGGCCCTGGCCGGCGCGGCGGGCGGTGCATTAGCCGCCAACGGCGCCACCAGCCGCGTCGTCGCTTCCCACGGCGGCAGCCGGGCCGGGGCGGCGGCCGGTTCCACGATCTTCGTCATCCAGGCCCCCGACTGGCCCAACGAACGAAAAGCCTGAGGAGCGGACATGTCCTTTGTGATCACCCAACCCGACCTGCTGACGACGGCCGCCACCCAGTGGGCCGGCCTCGACACGGCGATGCGCGAGGAGAACTCGGTCGCGGCGGCCCCGACCCTGGGGGCGCCGCCCCCGGCCGCCGATGAGGTCTCGGCGATGACCGCAGCGCGCTTCGCCGCGCACGCCCAGCAGTATCAGGCGATCAGCGCTCGGGCCGCCGCGTTGCAGCAACTGTTCATCGAAACGCTGCGAGGCAGCGCCGACTCGTACGCCACGGCCGAGGCCGCCAATGCCGCGGGGGCTGCGCTCGACCCGTCAACCCTCACGACGGTAGCCGGCGCGATGCAGTCCATCGGTGGTTTCGTCGCCGGACCGGGCCAGGCCAGCGCCGTGGTCAGCGTCATCTCCGGCCTGTCCTCCGGCGCCCAGCATTTGGACGGCGTGTTGAAGACGGCTGACGCGGCGGCGGTATCGAGTCCGGCGGCGGAAATGATGTCGGCGCAGACGCCGGTATCGACTGCCACCGGTTCGGGGCCGGTCCGCACCGACACGACCGCCGCCGGCGCGCCCGCGCGGCTGACCGCCGTGCGAGCGGCGTCGGCGGGCTGGGCAATCGCCGCACCAGGCGCCGGACCTGCAACGGTAACGGCGGCCGCCAGCGCGGCGCCGTCGGTCGAGCCAGGAGCCGGATCCCTGGTCGGGCAGGCCGCCGCGGGAGGCATGGCCGGCACCGCCGGGGCCGGTCGCGTCCCCCGCTCAGCGACGGTCCCGGCCACCGCCGTCACCACCGACCGCGAGGCGCCCGACCCGCTCCGGCAGGCCCTGGGCGCGGCCGCCGAAAGGCCGGAATCGGTGCAGCACTGGCACACCGACAAGGCGCACCTGGAAAATCTGTTGGACGAGCTGTCGACAGCACCGGGCGTCCACGCCGTGCATCTGTCCGCCGGCGACGTCTGATCGGGCCGTCAGTCAGCAACCGGAAGGCCGGCCGCCCTCAATAAGTTCGCCTTGCTGGCCTCCCAGCGAGTACTGACCACCTCGATACCCCAGACCGGGATCGACATCACCAGGCCGCGGACCACCACCATCACCGTGTCCATATAGGCCGGCGCGGAGAAGCCCGGGGCAGCACCGGGTAACGCTTCGGCGGACGCCACCGCCAGGCCATAGATGTGCTGCTCCAACGACTTCACCGTCTCGGCAACCTGTGAATCCGTCCAACACGCAGCCCACAGGTGAGCCACCGAAAGCGCGTGCGGGGTAGTGAATTCGCGCCAGATCAGGTCGAGGTAGCCCTCCACGTCAAGAGTGGCGGCCGCGGCCGTCTCCTCGAAGTGGATGCGGGCCTGATTCGCCAACTCGAAAGCGAGCTGGGCGACCGCCGCTGTCACCAGATCATCGCGGGTCGGGAAGTGATACATCACCGTGCTTTGCGAGACGTTCGCGGCGCCGGCGACCCGGCGCGTGGTCACCGCGACGACCCCTTCGGCCCGCAGCAGTTCGACCGCGGCGCCCACCAGTGCCTGACGCGTCGCGGCACGCTGCTCGGCCCGCGTACCAATTTTCATTGGGATTCCCCTATTGCGTTGACATCTCTGTCACAGCTAATCTGACTGATCAGATGAACAGTCAACTAGGGCTCGGTCGTCATTTCCGCTGTTCAGGCCTGAAGACCTTGCCATGAGGCAATTGTAAGGACACTCCGATGACCTTCGCGTTTCGTCTCGACAACACCAGCCGGCCGCTCCATGCGCTCGCCGTACCGCTGGCCATCACCTCCGCCGTCGCCATGGGTGCGATTCCCGCCCTGAACCCCGCAGTCACGGCCGGGGCGAAAGCGGTTGCGGCCCAAGTGAAGCTGTTGGACACCGAGGCGTGGATCATGGGCGGCAGCGGCCTGCCGATCCCGCCGCAGAGCTACATGGACGCGCTCTTTGCCCGCTACATCGACCCCACCACGCCGTTCTTCGACGGCCAGCCCCGCTACCCGGTGGATGCGGTGAACGGCCTGGTCACACCGGAAGGCCTCTACCCCAACAGTGGCGTCAAGAGCCTGGAACTGGATCCGTCGCTCGCCCAGGGCGTCACCATCCTGCACGACACGATCAACAAACAGATCGCGGAAGGGAACAAGCTCGTCATATTGGGCTACTCGCAGAGCAGCACCATTTCCACCGTCGTGATGCGCGATCTGTTGGCGCTGCCCGCCGACCAACAGCCGACCGCCGACCAGCTGTCCTTCGTGCTGCTCGGTGCCCCTAACAATCCCAACGGCGGCTTGTTCGAACGTTTCAACGTCTTAGACGACGGCAGCTACCCGACCATCCCGAGCCTGGGCATCACGTTCAACGGTGCAATCCCGGAGGACGCCCCGTGGGCTACCAGCGTCTACACCCTGGAATACGACGGCTACGCCGACTTCCCGAAATACCCGATCAATTTCCTCGCCGACCTCAACGCTGTCCTGGGCATCATCTACGAGCACACGATCTACCCGAACCTGACCGCCGAGCAGCTGGGGACGGCCATCGAACTGCCGATGAGCGAGGGCTACGACGGAAACACCCAGTACTTCATGATTCCCAGCGAGATCCTGCCGCTGTTGATGCCCCTGCAGTCGATCCCGGTCGTCGGCATGCCGCTCTACGACCTACTGGAACCGGCCATGCGCGTCCTGGTGAACCTTGGCTACGGCAGCATCACCGATGGCTGGTCCTCCGGCCCGGCCGATGTCGCCTCCACGTTCGAGTTGTTCCCGACAGACCTCGACTGGGGTGAGGTTCTGACGGCTCTGGCCAACGGGGCGCAGGAGGGCTGGACCAACTTCGTCGACGATCTGTCGAATCTGACCTTCCCCAGTGCAGCCGATTTCCTCGGCGGCTCGGCGGGCGACCTCACCTCGTTCGCGCTGCCCAGCCTGACCGAAATCGTCAACACGTTCAGCAGTATCGCCTCGACGGCGTACGCCGCGCTGCTTCCGACCGCCGACATCCTCAACGCGCTACTCACCACCGCACCGGCGTACGCGTTCGACGTGTTCGCCCAGGAACTCGCCGAAGGAGACATCCTCAACGCCGTCGGTCTGCCGATCGCCGGCATCATCGGGTTGGGCACGCTGGGCGCCGGTTTCGAATTCCTCGCACTCAACGGCGCGATCCGGGACATCACCGCCGACCTCCAGAGCCTCTTCACGGCCTGAGGCCGCGCCGGGCTACCCGGCCGCGACGGTGTCGGCGCCGTCGCGGCCGCCGGGGGCTTCTTTGAGGCCGCGCCAGAACAGGTCGATCATCAGCTCGCCGGCTTCGTCGACGCCGGTGTCACCGGTGCTGACCCGGCTGGCGATCGCCTCGCCGGCGCCCACCAGCGCGACCGCCATCAAGTCGAAGTCGACGCCCGGTTCGGGTTTACGCGTACCGGCCCGCAGCAGGCGGCCGACCAACTCGATGATTCGCTCGCGGCCTTCGCGCACGGTATGGGCGAACGCCTGCGAACTGGTGGCCTGGGTGTACATCACGATCCACGACGCCCGGTTGGCGTCGATGTAGCGCAAGAATGCCCGAATGGTATTGCGCAACATGTCTTTCGGGGGCTGCTGAAAGTCGATTCCGGTGCGCACCGTCTCGACGAAGCGGCGCAGTTCGCGGTCCAGACATGCCCCGAACAATTCTTCCTTGGAGCCGTAGTACAGATAGAGCATCGGCTTGGAGATCTGCGCGGCCGCGGCGATCGAATCCATCGACGTCTCGTGGTAACCGTTGATCGAGAACATCTGCACCGCGGCGTCGAGCATCTGCTGTTCGCGCACGGCCCGCGGTAACCGTTTGCTACCAGCTGCCATCGCCTCGAGGTCCTTCCGCGCTCCCCCTCGGCACGATCTTACCGAAGAGTAACTTGTGTGCTTGCCCGCGCCGCCGGAATTACCCGTGGCAGTGCGTACCGGGCTTCTTGACCGCAGCCACCCGAGCCAGCGAGGCCTCGACGGCCTCCTGCTTCAGCTCACCGGCCGACACCGCCTGCTCCAGCCTGTCCAGCACCGCCGGCACCTCGTCGGTGGTGACCCACAGTGCGATGTCGACTCCTGCCTGCAGGCTGCGCAGCACCGCTTCGGCGACCCCGTAGTGCTCGGTGATGGCCGCCATCGACGACAGGTCGTCGCTGAACACCGGACCGTCGAATGCCGGCCCGCGGTAGTCGGTGCCGGTGCGCAGCAGATTGACCGCCGCCGGGCTCAGGCTGGCGGGGTCTTCGGTGAGTCCGGGTACCTCCAGGTGGCCCATCATCACTGCCACCGGTGCCTGGGTGACCAGCGTGCGGTAGGGCACCAGGTCGTTGTCCTGCAGCTGCGCCAGGGGCGGCGTGACGACCGCGCCAGCGGTGTGGGAGTCACCGGACCCGTGACCGTGGCCGGGGAAGTGCTTGAGCACGGGCAGCAGCCCGGCGTCCCGCAGACCCTGCGCGTAAGCGCCGGCGTACTCGGTGACCTTGGCGGGGTCCGAGCCGAACGAACGGTCACCGATCACGGTGTCGTCGTCGGTGTCGGAGTCCACCACGTCCACGACGGGCGCGAAGTCGACGGTGATGCCCAGCTCCGCCATCTTGCGGCCCCGTTCGGCGGCCAGCTCACGTACCTGCGCGGCGCTGCTGGTCTGCGCCAGCTCCTTCGCCGACGGTGACTTCCCGATCAGCGACGACAGCCGAGACACCCGGCCGCCCTCCTCGTCCACGCTGACCGCCAGCGGCAGCGGACCGGTGGGGGCCTGGCTTTCCTTGATCTCCTTCAATGAGCCGTCGGTGAGCATAGACAGCTCGGTCCAGCTGCCGATGAAGATGCCGCCGACGTGGTGGTCGGTGACCACTGCGCGGGCGTCGGCCGCATCGCGGACCCCCACCATCACCAGCTGTGCCAGCTTGTCGCGGACCGACAGGGCCGACACCTGCTCACACACCGGATCCACCGGCGGCGCAGCCGTCGCGGTGTCCGACGGCGTCGATGAGGACGCCTCGGACAAGGGCGCGTCGTCACGGTGGGAGCACGAGGTCACGAGGGCTGGCAGCAGCGCGGCGGCGAGTAGCAGACCGGGCAGTTGTCGAGTCAGTGATCCAGGCATCGCACCATGCTGTCACGGCCGGAACAGCCGGGCGCGCAAGGCCCACATGCTACGTTGGCGGTCAGGGGCCAGCGGGGGCTGATATTGACGGCCCCTGATCTACGTCACGAGAGTGCAGAAGGAGCCTGACCATGCCTCGGTTCGTGGTGCCGGCCGCAATAAGCATCGTCGTGGGGGTGTTGCTGGGTGCGGCGGCCGTCTTCGGGGTCACGCTGATGGTGCAACAAGACACCAAGCCGCAGATCGCCGGAGGCGACCCGCAGTCCTCGGTGCTGAACAGGGTGGAATACGGCAACCGCGGCTGACCTGCGGACGCCGGCAACGCCCGAGCGTCCGCCGGAAAGGCCGCAGGCTGTGACACCGTTGTCCCGGCGCTGGTTGTGGCTGGTAGGCGCCGTCTCTCTGACTTTCAGCCTGCTGCAGGCTCCCGGCCGGATCTCTCCGGACACCAAGCTCGATCTGACCATCGCTCCGCTGCGCTTCCTGGCTCGTGCCGCCAATCTGTGGAGCAGCGAACTGCCGTTCGGTCAGGTGCAGAACCAGGCGTACGGTTACCTGTTCCCGCACGGCACCTTCTTCCTGGCCGGTGACCTGCTGGGGCTCCCCAGCTGGATCGTTCAGCGGCTCTGGTGGGCGGTGCTGCTCACGGTGGGGTTCTGGGGCCTGCTGCGAGTCGCCGAGACGTTGCGGATCGGGACGCCCACGGCGCGGGTGATCGGCGCCGCCGCGTTCGCCCTGTCGCCGCGAGTGCTCACCACCCTGGGGTCGATCTCGTCGGAGACGCTGCCGATGATGCTGGCCCCCTGGGTGCTGCTGCCGGTCATCCGGGCGCTC
Organism: Mycobacterium sp. SMC-19; assembly: GCF_045310815.1. Taxonomy (NCBI): domain Bacteria; kingdom Bacillati; phylum Actinomycetota; class Actinomycetes; order Mycobacteriales; family Mycobacteriaceae; genus Mycobacterium; species Mycobacterium sp. SMC-19. The sequence continues at coordinate 218,499 of NZ_JBJIAM010000006.1, forward strand.
GGCGCGCCGCGTGATCCGAACCAGGACGCCCCGGAACGGCCCGCTCGGGTGCTGGCCGGCCAGGCTGGGGTCGCGGTGGCCTTGATGGGCGCCGTGAACGCGGTCGCGACGCTGGCGGGGTGCCTGCCGGCGATGATCTGGTGGCTGTGTCATCGCCCGAACCGGCGCTGGTGGCGGTTCACCGGCTGGTGGCTGCTGGCGCTGGCACTGGCGGTGACCTGGTGGGTGGTGGCCCTGCTGCTGCTCGGCCGGGTCAGCCCGCCGTTCCTGGACTTCATCGAATCGGCCGGCGTCACCACCCGCTGGACGTCGCTGACCGAGATGCTGCGCGGCACCCACAGCTGGACCCCGTTCGTCGCGCCGAATGCCACCGCCGGGGCGCCACTGGTCACTCGCCCGGTGTTGATCCTGGGCACCTGCCTGGTCGCGGCCGCAGGTCTGGCCGGACTGACCGGCCTGCTGGCTCGGCGGACGCCCGGCGCCGGACGGCTGGTCACCATGCTGCTGATCGGGGTGACGCTGCTGGCCATCGGCTATGCCGGTGGGCTGGGCTCGCCGCTGGCCCACTCGGTGCAGGCCTTCCTGGACGGAGCCGGAGCGCCGCTGCGCAATCTGCACAAGCTCGAGTCGGTGATTCGGATCCCGCTGGTCCTGGGGCTCACCCATCTGCTGGGCCGCATCCCGCTGCCGGGCAGCGCGCCGGCGCTGGTGTGGCGGCGCGCGTTCGTCCACCCCGAGCACCACAAGTCGGCCGCGGTCGGGCTGGTGGTCCTGACGGCGCTGATGGTCTCCACGTCTCTGGCCTGGACCGGCCGGCTCGCGCCGTCGGGGACATTCAGCGCGCTGCCGCAGTACTGGCGCGACGCCGCCACCTGGCTCGCCGAACACAACGGTGGCGGCCCCACGCCGGGCCGGGTGCTGGTGGCGCCGGGTGCGCCGTTCGCCACCCAGACCTGGGGAACCAGCCACGACGAACCCCTACAGGTCCTCGACGTCGGACCGTGGGGAGTGCGCGACTCGATCCCGCTGACCCCGCCGCAGACCATCCGGGCACTCGACTCGGTGCAGCGCCTGTTCGCCGCCGGCCGCCCGTCGGCCGGGCTGGCCGACACCCTGATCAGACAAGGCATCTCCTATCTGGTGGTGCGCAACGATCTGGACCCCGACACGTCGCGGTCGGCCCGGCCATTGCTGGTGCATCGCGCTGTCGACGGCTCCCCGGGGTTGCAGCGGGTGGCCCAGTTCGGCGATCCGGTCGGGTCGGGCACGGTCCCGGGATTCGTCTCCGACAGCGGTCTGCGGCCGGCCTATCCGGCGATCGAGATCTACCGGGTCGGTGACCCGGGGGCCGTCGCAAACCCGGGCGCGCCGTACCTGGCTGACCTTGACGCGATGCCGCGGGTCGACGGGGGCCCCGAGGTGTTGCTGCGGCTCGACGAACACCGACGGTTGCGCGGTGAGCCGGTGTTGGGTCCGGTGCTGATGACCGCTGACGCGCGGCGCGCGGACTTGGGCACACCGGTAGTCACCGTCACCGACACACCCCTGGCCCGCGAGACCGACTACGGCCGGGTCGATGACCACTCGTCGACGATCCGGGCGGCCGGCGACGCCCGGCACACGCTGAGCCGGGTGCCGGACTATCCGACGCCCGGCGCCAGCACGGTGTTCGGCGGCTGGCTCGGAGGCCGGCTCACCGCCTCCAGCTCGTCTTCGGACGCCACCACGCTGCCCGACGTCGCGCCGTCGACCTCACCGGCGGCCGCCATCGACAGCGACTCGGGCACCGCCTGGGTGTCCAACGCCCTGCAGTCGGCGGTCGGGCAATGGCTGCAGGTGGACTTCGATCACCCGCTGACCAACGGCACCATCACCTTGACGCCCAGCGCCACGGCCGTCGGCGCGCAGGTGCGCCGGATCCAGATCTCCACGGTCAACGGCACCACCACGCTGCGGTTCGACCGCGCCGGCGAGCCCCTGATCGCAGCGCTGCCCTACGGCGAAACACCTTGGGTGCGGATCACCGCATCGGGCACCGACGACGGCTCCCCGGGCGTCCAGTTCGGCATCACCGATTTGGCGATCACCCAGTACGACGCCTCGGGCTTCGCGCATCCGGTCGACCTGCGCCACACGGCGCTGGTGCCCGCGCCGCCGGCGGGCGCCCAGGTGGCGCAGTGGGACTTGGGGGCGGGCTTGCCGGGCCGGACCGGTTGCGCAACGGCCGACGGCGCGGTGCGCTGCGCGGCGTCGATGATGTTGGAGCCCGAGGAGCCCGCCAGCTTCAGCCGCACCCTGAACGTGCCGCGGCCCATGTCGGTGACCCCGACCGTTTGGGTGCGGCCGCGTCAGGGCCCGAACCTGGTCGACCTGATCGCCGAGCCGGGCGCCCTGCGGGCCCGCGGTGACGCCGACGTGCTCGACGTGCTCGGGTCGGCGTATGCCGCCGCCGACGGTGACCCGGGCACGGCATGGACCGCGTCGCAGCGAGTGGTCGCGCACCGATCACCGCCGACCCTGACCATCACCCTGCCGCGACCGGTCAAGGTGACCGGAGTGCGGTTCACTCCCAGTCAGTCCCCGCTGCCGGCGCATCCCACGCTGGTGGCCATCGACCTGGGCTCCGGTCCCCAAGTCCGGGACCTGGCGGAATCCGACGATGAGCGGGTGCGCTTGCTGCCGCGGGTCACCGACACCGTCACGATCAGCCTGCTGGGTTGGGAGGACGTGATCGACCGCACCGCGATCGGCTTCGACCAGCTCAAGCCGCCGGGGCTGGCCGAGGTCAGTGTGCTCGGCGCCGACGGACGCCCGGTTGCTCCCGCCGATCCCGCCCGCAACCGCTCGCGTCCGGTCCACGTCGACTGCGACCACGGCCCGATCATCGCGATCGCCGGCCGGTTCGTGCACACCTCGATCAGCACCACGGTCGGCGCGCTGCTCGACGACAAGCCGGTGGCGGCGCAGGCGTGCGACCAGCGTCCGATCGCGTTGCCGCCCGGCGCGCAGGAATTGATGATCAGCCCGGGTCCGGCTTTCGTCGTCGATGGCGCGACGCTGTCCGGACCGTCAGCAGCCACCGGAGCGTCCGCGACGACACCCGCGGTCCTCGGCACGTGGGGCTCGGACCGGCGTGAGGTGACGGTGCCTGCCGCGGCGACCGCTCGAGTGCTGGTCGTTCCGGAGAGCATCAACGGCGGGTGGGTGGCCCGCACGTCGGACGGCGCCCGCTTGGCTCCGGTGGCGGTCAATGGATGGCAGCAGGGCTTTGTGCTGCCCGGGGGCACCGACGGCGCGATCACCCTGACATTCGGGCCCAATCGGATGTACCGACTCGGGATGGCCGGCGGACTGGCTCTGCTACCGCTGCTGGCGTTGCTGGCCTGGTGGCCGGCGCGGCGGACCCGCGATCCCGGGCCGCCGGTGCAGCCCTGGGGGCCGAGCCGCCGCGTGGCGGCGACCGGTGCGCTGACGGTCGGATTCTTGATCGCCGGGATCACCGGCGCGGCGGTGTTCGGGGCCGCGATGGTGCTGCTGATCGCGTTGCGGCATCGGCAGCGCGCCTTTGATGTGGCCCGGCTCGGGTTGAGCGCCGGCGGACTGATCACGGCGGGTGCGATGCTGTGCCGGCATCCCTGGCGGTCGGTGGACGGCTATGCCGGCCATTCCGCGGGAGTGCAATTGGCGGCCCTGGTCTCGGTGGCGGTCCTCGCGGCCACAGCGGTGGTTGCGAGGCCGACGGAGTCGGGCGAAGCAGACCAGCGCCCCTAAACCGCGCGCCACATCCGCACCGCGCGTACCGTCGGCCCGCCATTGTGTGTTGTTCGAATCGGATATCGACGGCGCTATCACCGACGAAACAACCGGCAGGCGATAGCGCATGCGCTAGCCGATCCGAACAGCACTACGTGGTTCCATCACGAGGCCGGTGAGTCCCCTGCGGCGCCCGGGACTACTGCGCGGCTTCGAGCTTCTCGATCTGCGTGTTGAACAGCTTCACCAGATCATCGGCGTGCGAGGAGTCCTCGGATCCGTCGCTCTCCATACGCAAACCGATGTCGTTGCTGGTCGCAACCACGAGCACCCCGCGGTAGTAACCGGAGATGGTGGAGGCGGTGATCGAGATCGGCAACCGGATGGCGGCCTTGCTCGCGCTCGTGATGACGGTCGCGACCGCCCACGGTGGCACCCCATCGGCGTCCAGCGGATTCATCTGGATGTCGGTGGTCACCGAACGCCCACCCTGCTCGAAGGTCTGCTTGAACGTCTGGCACTTCTCCACGTACCGCTTGAGGTTCGGGTGATCCGGCGTCAGGGCCAGTCGCACCCGCATCGTGTGCAGGCCGCCGGGCTGCAGCTTCGCCAGCGTCGCCGTCGCCGTCTGGGTGGCCGAGGAGGGGCTGGAGTAGAAGTCGGCGCATTCGGGCGGGTCGACCGTCAGATTCGGCATATCCGAGGGCGCGTCGCCGGCGCTGTTCACCCCGCTGATCCACTTCCCGCCGGACGGGTCCGGGAAGGAGGACCGCTCCACGAGCATCTCCGACGTGAGGTCCTTGATGTCCGGCTTGCCAGACGGCTTGTCCTCCGCCGTGAGTCGGCCGCCCAGGCTCAGAACCAGACCGGCGACCACCACAACCACCACTGCAGCCGCCGCCAGCGACAGCCACAACACCTTGCGTGACCTGGGCTCAGGCGCCGGCACGGGCCACGGCGCACCATAGGGCGGGTAGCCCCCGGGGGCCACACCGGCAGCGTCGTCCTCCACCCACAGCGGCCAGCCCGGAGGCAGCGGCGGCCACGTCGGATCAGGCGCCCAATTGGCGTCCGGTGCCCAGCCGGGCGGCGCAGGCGGCCAGGTGGGCGGTGGGTTGAAACGCATCGGGCAACTCCCGTATCGATGTACTGACGCTGGCTCGTGGCGAGCCTACGCGGTTCGATGGTGGCAGGCTGGACATGCACTCTCACACCGCAGCGCTCCAAAGGAGGCCCGCGTGCCCGCAACACCGATAGCCACGACCAACCCGGCGACCGGCGAAACGGTCAAGACGTTCACCGCCGCCAGCGACGCGGAAGTCGATGCCGCGATCACCCGCGCGGCGAATCGCTTCGTCGAATACCGTCGCACCGATTTCGCTCAACGCGCCAGATGGATGCACGCCGCCGCTGATCTGCTGGAGGGCGAAGCCGACGAGGTCGCCGCGATGATGACCCTGGAGATGGGCAAGACCTTGACTTCGGCCAAGGCCGAAGCACTCAAGTGCGTCAAGGGGTTCCGCTACTACGCCGACCACAGCGCGGAGTTGCTGGCCGACGAGGTCGCCGACGCGTCGAAGGTCAACGCGTCCAAGGCGTTCGCACGCTATCAGCCGCTCGGGGTGGTGCTGGCGGTGATGCCGTGGAACTTTCCGCTGTGGCAGGCGGTGCGATTTGCCGCCCCGGCCCTGATGGCCGGCAATGTGGGCCTGCTCAAACACGCCTCGAACGTGCCGCAGACCGCGCTGTACCTCGCCGACCTGCTGGCCCGTGCCGGTTTCCCCGAGGGCTGCTTCCAGACCCTGCTGATCTCCTCGGGCGCTGTCGAGCGGGTGCTGCGCGACCCGCGGGTGGTGGCGGCCACCCTGACCGGCAGCGAACCCGCCGGGAGGTCGGTCGCCGCTATCGCCGGCGACGAGGTCAAACACACCGTGCTGGAATTGGGCGGCAGTGACCCGTTCGTTGTCATGCCCTCGGCCGACCTGGAGTCCGCGGTGCGTACCGCGGTCACCGCGCGGGTGCAGAACAACGGCCAATCATGCATCGCGGCAAAGCGATTCATCGTCCACACCGACATCTACGACGACTTCGTCGCCCAGTTCGTCAGTCAGATGTCGGCACTGCGGGTCGGCGACCCGACCGACCCGGATACCGATGTCGGACCGCTGGCCACCGAATCGGGCCGTGACGAGGTCGCGCAGCAGGTCGATGCCGCTGCCGCCGCCGGCGCGGTAATCCGTTGCGGCGGCAAGCGACTCAACCGCCCGGGCTGGTTCTATCCGCCCACCGTGATCACCGACATCAGCCGTGACATGGCGATCTTCACCGAAGAGGTGTTCGGCCCGGTGGCATCGGTGTACCGCGCCGCCGACATCGACGAGGCCATCGAGATCGCCAACGCCAGCCCGTTCGGGCTGGGATCCAATGCCTGGACCCGCGACGAGGCGGAGATCAGCCGGTTTGCCGACGAGATCGAGGCCGGCCAGGTCTTTATCAACGGGATGACGGTGTCCTACCCGGAGCTGCCGTTCGGCGGGATCAAGCGATCCGGGTACGGCCGGGAACTCTCGGGCCATGGCATCCGGGAGTTCTGCAACCTCAAGACGGTCTGGGTGGCCTGACGCCGGCCGTCAGCCCGCCGCGATCTTGCCGGCGACGCCCACCACCCGCGTGGCCAGGTGGTCGAGGGCGGCCAGGGTGGGCTCGTCCAGCTCGTTCTGGTTGTTCGGTCCGGTGATGTGCCCGACGCCGTACGGGTTGCCGTCGGCGAACTTGATCGGGTCGGTGTAGCCCGGCGGGACCAGGATGCCGCCGAAATGCATCAGGGACACGTAGAGGTTCAGCAGCGTGGCTTCCTGCCCGCCGTGGGCGGTCTGACTCGAGGTGAAGCCGGCATAGACCTTGTCGGCGAGTTCGCCCTTGGCCCACAGCCCACCCAGCCCGTCCAGAAAGTTACGGAACTGCGCGGAGGGGGAACCGAAGCGGGTGGGCGAGCCGAAGATGACGGCGTCCGCCCAGACGATGTCGTCCCCGGTGGCCGCGGGCAGATCCTTGGTCGCCGCGTAGTTGGCGGACCACGCCGGGTTGTGGGCAAAGGTCTCCGGGTCGCGTGTCTCCTCGATGTGCCGCACGCGGACCTCGGCGCCAGCCGCCTCGCCCGCCCGGGCCACCCGCTCGGCCATCTTGGTGCCGTGCCCGGTGGCCGAGTAGTAGATAACCGCCAACTTCGTCATTGCCATCTCTCCTTTGGTTGTTGTGTCGTGTCAGTGCGTGCCGGTCAGCAGGCCCTGTATCTCGGTCAGCTCGTCGTTGAACTGGTCTCGGTGCGGCCGTGAGCCGCTCGCCCGCAACAGCCGAGCGAAATCCCTGGCCGCCTTGGCGATCCGTTCGGGCAGGCCCGAGCCGGACCCGTCCGCGCCGAAGTCCGCGGTGGCGGCGAACACCCCGGTGGGCGATACCAGCGCATGCAGATAGCAGAACATCGGACGCAGGGCGTGGTCCAGCACCAGCGAGTGGCGCTGCGTACCGCCGGTCGCCGCGATCAGCACCGGCATCCCCTCCAGCGTCTGCTCGGGCAGCACGTCGAAGAACGACTTGAACAACCCACTGAACGTCGCGTTGAACGTCGGCGTCACCGCGACCACTCCGTCACTGCCCGCAACCGCGCCGAACACCTCCTCCAGCTCCGGTGAGGCGAACCCGGTCAACATCGCGTCGGTGATCGCTCGGGCCAGATGGCGCAGCTCGATGACCTCGATGTCGACCTGCCCGAGCTCGGCGCGGACCGCCGCGCCGAGCCGGTCGGCCAGCAGTCGGGTGGACGACGGCTCACGCAGGCCGCCACTGATCACGATCAACTTCATGACGCCTCCTGAATCTCGGGTTGCCGCGCAGCCTCGACCAGCGACTGGTGCGTCGGCGCACCGGGAACGTGCGCGGGCCGTCCGATGGCGAACTCCTTGCGCAGCACCGGGACGACGTGCTCGCCCAGCAGATCGAGCTGTTCGAGCACCGTCTTCAACGGCAGACCCGCGTGGTCGACCAAGAACAGCTGGCGCTGGTAGTCGCCGACGTAGTCCCGGAAGCTCAGGGTCTTGTCGATCACCTGCTGCGGCGAGCCGACCGTCAGCGGGGTCTGATCACTGAACTCCTCCAGGCTCGGACCGTGCCCATAGACCGGGGCATTGTCGAAGTAAGGCCGGAACTCGTTGACCGCGTCCTGACTGTTGGGCCGCAGGAACACCTGACCGCCCAGGCCCACGATCGCCTGGTCGGCACCACCATGGCCGTAGTGCTCGAAGCGCTGGCGGTACAGCTGCACCATCCGCTTGGTATGCGACGCCGGCCAGAAGATGTGGTTGGCGAAGAAGCCGTCGCCGAAGTGCGCGGCCAGCTCGGCGATCTCGGGCGTGCGGATGGACCCGTGCCAGACGAACGGCGGAACCCCGTCCAGCGGACGCGGTGCCAGGGTGAATCCGTGCAGCGGGGTGCGGTATTCACCGCTGAAGTCGACGACCTCCTCACGCCACAACCGGCGCAGCAACTGATAGTTCTCCACCGTCAGCGGCAGCGCGGTCCGGATGTCCTTGCCGAACCAGGGGTACACCGGTCCGGTGTTGCCCCGCCCCAGCATCAGGTCCACCCGGCCGTCGGCGAGGTGCTGCAGCACGCTGTAGTCCTCGGCGATCTTCACCGGGTCGTTCGTGGTGATCAGCGTGGTGGCGGTGGTCAGCTGGATCCGCTGCGTCTGCGCCGCGATGTAGCCCAGCAGGGTGGTCGGCGACGACGGCACGAACGGCGGGTTGTGATGCTCACCGGTGGCGAAGACGTCCAGGCCCACTTCCTCGGCCTTCTTGGCGATCGCCACGGTCGCCTTGATGCGCTCGGCCTCAGTCGGCGCGCGGCCGGTGGTCGGGTCGACGGTCACATCGCCGACGGTGAAGATGCCGAACTGCATACCGGTGGTCGTCACTGCGGGCCCTCCTTGGTTCGTTGTCAGCACTCTAACTGATAGTTGCTAACGCAACTAGTTGACGGTCCATTTCCGCATTTTCTGGCCGCTTAACGCGCCACGCCACCTGGACGATTGTGCTCATGTCAACTATATTCGGCGTCATGGAGACACGGTGGCTCAACGAGGAGGAACAGCAGATGTGGCGGGGCTACCTCGACAGCACCCGGCTGCTGCTACGCAGCCTGGACCGACAACTGGCCGCCGATGCGGGACTGACCCTGTCCGACTTCGAGATCCTGGCGCTGCTGTCCGAGGCGCCGGAACGCCGGCTGCGGATGAACGAGTTGGCCGACATCACCGTGACGACTCGCAGCGGAGTGACCCGAGCGGTCAAACGGCTGACCGACGCCGGCTGGGTCCACCAGGTCAAGTGCGAGGAAGACAAACGCGGCCAATACGCCGAGCTCACCGAGTCAGGCATGGACAAGCTGCGAGCCGCCGCACCCGGTCACGTGCAAGCGGTGCGGGCCGGCCTGTTCGACTCGCTCAGTCCGCGCGAGGTGGAACTGTTCACCCACTCCTACGCGCGAATCCGCGACAATCTGCTCGAGCACCCGTAGGCATTCTCGGCGAAGGCAACCGACCGCCGCGTCGATCTCCATACGATCGAGCCATGTCGCACTGCCACACCGCGCGCGGGCCCATCGACACCGCGAACCTCGGCGTCACCCTGATGCACGAGCACGTGTTCATCATGACCACCGAGATCGCCCAGAACTATCCGGAAGCCTGGGGCGACGAGGACGCCCGAATAGCCGACGCCATCACCCGGCTGGACGCGCTGAAGGCCGCCGGAGTCGACACCATCGTCGACCTCACGGTGATCGGACTGGGCCGCTACATCCCGCGGATCGCCCGGGTCGCCGCCGGTACCGACCTGAACATCGTGGTGGCCACCGGCATCTACACCTATAACGACGTGCCGTTCTTCTACCACTATCGCGGGCCCGGCACCATGCTGGACGGCCCCGAGATCATGGCCGACATGTTCGTCCGCGACATCGAGTCCGGCATCGCCGACACCGGGATCAAGGCGGGAATCCTCAAGTGTGCCACCGACGAACCCGGCGTGACTCCCGGCGTCGAGCGGGTGCTCCGCGCGGTGGCCAACGCCCATCGCCGGACCGGCGCACCCATCTCCACCCACACCCACGCCGGCACCCGCCGCGGCCTGGAACAGCAGCGCATCTTCGAGGAAGAAGGCGTCGACCTGTCCCGGGTGGTGATCGGGCACTCCGGAGACAGCACCGACCTGGGCTATCTGGAAGAGCTGATCGCGGCGGGATCGTATCTGGGCATGGACCGCTTCGGGATCGACCTGATCCTGCCGTTCGAGGAGCGGGTGAACACGGTGGCAGCCATGTGCGAGCGCGGCCACGCCGACAAGATGGTGCTCTCCCACGATGCCAACTGCTATTTCGATGCACTGCCCGGCGACCTGAGCTCGGTGGCCGCACCGAACTGGCACTACCTGCACATCCACAACGACGTGATTCCGGCGCTACGACAGCGCGGCGTCACCGAGGAGCAGCTACGCACCATGCTGGTCGACAACCCGCGCAAGATCTTCGAGCACTCCGGCGGCTACTGAGGCCCTACGTTCGTCGAGACCGGCTGCCGACATTGAGCTCCAGCGAATCGAGAATCGCGCGCAGCCGCTCGGGGGTGGCCTGATCGGGATCGCTGAGTCGCAGTTGCAGCAATTCGCGGCCGATGGCGGCAACGACGCGCGCGGTGTAGTCGGGATCCGGCAGATCGGGCAGGCTGCGCAGCAGTTCACGGGTGAGGAAGGCCCGGACGGCGGCCTCGGCGCCGGCCAGCCGCTCATGCAGCTCCGGTGGCGCACCCTGAGGCGGAAACAGGAACAGTCGCCAGGTGGCGGCGTGGCCGTCGGTGGCGCGCAGCACCCCGTCGAAGACCCGCGCCAGGAAGCCGTCGGCGCCGGGGTTCTCGGTGCCGGTGATCGCGGCGGTGAACTGGGCCGCGGCACGGGCCGCTTCACGATCGATGAGTGCGACGAAAAGACCTGCGGGACTTCCGAACTGCTGATAGATCAGTGACCGATTGACTCCGGCGCCGAGCGCGACCCGGTTCGGCGTGGCGGCGTGGAAGCCCTCCGCGTCGACGATCGCGTGGGCGACGTCGAGGATCTGCTCGCGTCGTGCCTCGCCCGTCATCCGCTGCCGACTGCCCCCGATCACACTTGACAGCATAATTAACGCTCTGTTAGCTGTAACTAACAACCTGTGAGTTATGCGGAGGCCGTCGATGACCACGCACTACCCCGAGCTTGCCGAGCGCGTTCGCCGCCAGGCCGAGATCCTGCCGGCTCTCTACGGCGGGCTGAACTTCGACGTCCAGCCCTACCGGACGGCAACCTCACCCGACGACGTGTCGTCGCTGCCGGCCTGGGTGGCCGAGCGCGACCCCTATCTGGCCGACGAGCCCGCGGTCGAGCTGATCTGCGCGGCGACCTGGCTCGGCGATGCGGTGGCCGACGCCTACGCCACCCTGATGTCGGAATACAGCGTCACCGACCTGATCGGCATGTTGAAGCTGGCCTGCCGCAAGGGAATCGAGGCCGTCCCCGACGCGCCACCGGAACTGCACGCATTCATCGCCGCGATGGAAGACGCACCGGACTGGCTGGACATGGACGTGGTGCGCCGCGGTGCCCGCGAGTCCCGCATCCCGGCGGCGTTGGTGTCGCCGTTCATCACCCGGGGCGCGTTTATCGCGACGTTCGTCAACACCTACGCGGCGCTGCCGATGGCGCTCACCGGGGCACTGTCGGGCAAACGGGCCGCCCGACGCGTCAACGAGACCACCAGCTTCTTCGCGATCACCACCCTGCCCGGCGCCCTGGAGCGGCATGGGCCCGGCTTCGAGGCGGCGGCCATGGTGCGGCTGATGCACTCGATGGTGCGCTACAACGCCCTGAAACGGTCCCCGAAATGGGACGTCGACGTCTACGGGCTGCCGATCCCCCAAGTCGACCAGATGCCCGCCGGCATGATCAACCTCTACCTGCTGTCGCTGGCCGCACAGCGCCAGGGCCGCACCGAGTTCAGTGCCCGCGAACGCGCGGTCGTCGAGTTCACGCACTACCGCAACTTCCTGCTGGGGCTGCCCGACGAGCTGCTGCCCCGCACACCGGCGGAGATCGTCCGCGTCTTCCACGCGCGTGCGGCACTACTGCGCGACGACTTCGACGACGCCACCTGCGGCGAGATGATCCGCTCCACAATGGCCGCCTACCTACGCCCGAACGAGAGCCTGCGCGAACGCATCGCCGATACGGTGGAGCGCAGCTACAGCAAGGCGGCTTTCATCAAGGCGTTCTGCAGTGGCGACCGTGCCGTCGCGAAATCGATGGGCGTGCCGATCGGGGTGGCCGACGTCATCCGGATCGGGCTGACCGCACCGTTTATCGTCGGCCGACTGCTGATCGTGCAGAAAGCCAATCGTTCCTCCCTGCTGCAGCCGTTCGTCGATGACTACATCATCCGGCTGCTGAAATACCGGTTGAAGACCTACGGGGTACCCGAATTCACCAGCGATGCCGCCGACTACACCCCGGCCGAGAAGCCCGTGTAGCCGCACCCGCTTGACAACGCCGGCACCGGTTCTGTTGGCTGCAACTCACAGCTTGTTAGTTAATTCGGAGGTCCTTGAATGCCCACGCACTACCCCGACCTGCACCAGCGCGTGCGCCGTCAGGCCGAGCTGTTGCCGGAGCTCTACGGCGACCTGGACTTCGACGTACAGCCCTACCGCACGGCGAACTCCCCCGACGACATCTCGTCACTGCCCGGCAATCCGGCCAACCGGGCCAAGTTGCTGGCCGACGATGCCGCCGTCGAATTGATCACGACGGCCACCTGGCTGGGCGATGTGGTGTCGGACTCCTACGCCGCACTGATGGGCCAGTACAGCGTCAGCACCCTGATCGGCATGCTCAAGCAGGCCTGTCGCCACGGTATCGACGCCGTGGCCGACGCGCCGCCGGAGCTGGCGGCGTTCATCGCCGACATGGAGGCCACCCCGGACTGGCTGGACATGGACCTGGTCCGAAAAGGCGCCGAGCACTCCCGACTCCCGATGGCGCTGTTGGCGCCGTTCGTCGTCCGCGGTGCGTTCATCGCGACCTTCCTCAACACCTACGCCGCCCTGCCGATGGCCCTGACCGGCGCACTCTCGGGCAAGCGTGCCGCCGGGCGGGTAAACGAGACCACCAGTTTCTTCGCCGTCACCACGCTGCCCGGCGCGCTGGACCGGCACGGCCCGGGTTTCGAGGCGGCGGCCATGGTGCGGCTGATGCACTCGATGGTCCGCTTCAACGCGCTCAAGCGATCCCCGAAGTGGGACATCGGCATCTACGGCCTGCCGATTCCGCAGATCGACCAGATGCCGGCCGGGATGATCAACCTCTTCGTGCTGGCGATGGACGCCCGCCGCCAAAAGCGCACGGAGTTCACGCCGAGCGAGCGCGCTCAGGTCGAGTTCACCCGTTACCGCTGCGTTCTGCTCGGCCTGCCCGAGGAGCTGCTGCCGACCACACCCGACGAGATCATCCGAGTGTTCAGCGCCCGTGCTGCGCTGTTGCGCGACGACTTCGACGACTCCACCTGCGGAGAGTTGGTTCGCTCGACGATGGCCGCCTACCTGCGCCAGGAGCAGACCCTCAGTGAGCGCATCGCCGATGCGGTCGAGAAGAGCTACAGCAAGGCCTTTTTCGTCAAGACGTTCTGCGGCGGGAAACGTGACGTGGCCAAGAAGATGAGCGTCACTCTCAGTGCGGGCGACTATGCGCGGATCGCCCTGACGGCTCCGTTCGTGACGGGCCGCCTGCTGGTGGTGCAACGCGCGGTGCGCACCCCCGGCCTGCGCCGGCTTACCAACGCCTACGTGCTGCGGCTGCTCAAACGGCGACTGGCCGCTTACGGCACGCCCGAATTCACCAGCGACTCCGCCGAGTACACCCCGTCGGGCAAAGCCGCCTGAGCGACATCGGGGCGCTCCGCCGGACGCCGGGTCTCCCAGCCGCGTAGCTTCTCCCGGCACGGCTGCTCGACCAGGGCATAGCTGACCGCGGCGATAGCGACGGTGAACACCATCGTCAGCGCCAGCACCACCGCCATGTCCCCGGTGAACGCGAATCGGCCGATCACGGGGAACACCATGTCGAGGGCCGCCAGGTGCCAGATGAAGATCCCGTAGGACCAGCGACCCAACGTCACCATCGGCGCGCTGGCCAAGAACCGGTGCGGTGTGTCCGGCCGGTCCAGTACCAGCGGTGCCAACAGCGCCCAGGCCAGCACGCCGCCCATCGCGGTGCGCACGATGAACTGCCCGACGGTGGCCGAGGTCAGCCCCTCCGGTCCGGCCAGCGGCGACGCCGCCACTCCGAACGCCACCACGGTCAGCAGCGCCATCGGCAGCCGCCGACGGGCCAGGCGGTGCACCCGGCCGACCGGGCTGTACGCCCACTCCGCCAGCAGCATGCCCGCCCCGAACCAGCAGCCGTAAGCCGGCGCCCAGTTCAACGGGTTCACCCCGTAGGGCGTGTGGATGGGCAGGAATCCCCAGCCGAGGCTGAGCAGCGCCACGCCCGCGATCGCCGGTATCCGGGCGCGCACCGGTAGCCGCCGCGCCGCCAGCGCCAGCAATGGCAGTGCGATGTAGAAGCTGACCTCCACGGCCAGGCTCCACATCTGGGTCAGGCCCGGGGTCAGGGTCAGCGGCACATAGATCTGCGTCATCGTGAGATTGGCCAGCCACACCACCAGGCTGGCGCCCCCGGCGTCGGGCAGCAGCGCGAGGATCACCACCACCGACACCAGGTAGGCCGGCATGATCCGCACCACCCGCGACCGCAGGTAATGCCCGGTCGGCGGCGCGGGGCGCAGTCCGCGCGCGGCCGCGGCGTGGCCACGCCAGAGCAAGAATCCGCTCAGCGCGAAGAACACCGCGACGGCCATGTCGAAACGACCCCAGAGCCGGCCGCTGATCCCCGTCGAATGCCCGGTCTGAAACGCGACATGCGTGATCACCACCCCGATGGCCGCGCAGGCGCGCATACCCTCGACGGCGGGCAGGAAGCTGCGTACGCCACCTACCTGCTGACTCATCTGTTTTCCGACCGAGGCATCGATGGACACACAGTAGCTGTTGCGTCTGCTGCTGTTAGGGTCAAACAAATTTGGGTACGGGGTCAAAAGGAGGAAGCGGCGACGTGAACCGAGCAATCATGATGCGTATCGCGGCATGCGCAGTCATGGGTCTCGGCGCCGCCCTGATGGTCGCGGCACTGTTGCTGTCCACCTACACGGTGGGCAAGATCGCCAAGATTCCCCTCGACATCGATGTCACGCTGATCGGCAACGGCAGCGGCGCCGCGTTGGACCCGGAGTCCCTCGGCAGTGAGCACGCCGTCGTCGACCAGGACGTGCCGCTGGTGTCCCAGCAGCAGATCGGTGTCGAATCGCCCGCCAACGCAGACGTGGTGACCCTGCAGGTCGGCTCGTCGCTGCGCCGCGCGGACCGGCAGAAGGACACCGGGCTGCTGCTGGCCATCGTCGACACCGTGACGCTGAACCGCACGACCGCCGAGGCGATTTCGGATGACACCCACCCGGGCGGCTCGGTCCAGCGGCCGCGGAACTTTGAGGACGAGACCCCGCCCACCAACATCGCCCTGCCGCACGAGGGACTGTCCTACCGGTTCCCCTTCGACACCAAGAAGCAGTCCTACCAGTACTTCGACCCGATCGCGCAGAAGGCCTACGAGGCCAATTACGAGGGTGAGGACGACGTCAACGGGCTGACCACCTACCGGTTCGTCCAGAACGTCGGCTACGACGGCGACGGCAGCCTGGCCGAGCCGGTGCGTTACCCGTCGCTGTACGGCCACGACGAAGACGGTGAGATCACCGCGCCCGCCCGACTCTGGAACATCGAAGGCGCCGACCCCGACGAGGACGTCACGATGACGCGGTACTACGCCGCGCAGCGCACGATGTGGGTCGACCCCGTCTCAGGCACCATCGTGAAGTCGAAGTTGCACGCCAACCACTACTACGCCCGGGATGCGCTCAAGCCCGAGATTGCGCTGGCCGACTACACGGTCACCAGCTCCGAGGAGACCATCGAAGCGCAGGTCAACGCGGCCCGCAACGAGCGCGACCGGGTGGCACTGTGGTCCCGGATCCTGCCGATCACCTTCACCGCGGCCGGGCTAATCTGCTTGATCGGCGGCATCCTGGTCGGCTGGTTCAGCCTGCCGGCCGAGGCCGCGCTGGGCCGTGGCGACCGGCACGGCTCCGACGGTGGATTCTTCGGCGGGTTCGCGCCCAAGGCCCCGACGGCCGACCGCCCGTCGGGGGCCGAGGCCGAGACCGAGAAGCTGCCGGCGCAACGTCCCCAGCTGGACCGCCCGTCGGGGCCTCCGGAATCGAGCCCCCCGGAGCGCGCCACCCCGGATTCAGCTCCCGACCAGTCGTAGTTCCGCGGTGGTGCGAGCCAGGCGCGCGATCGCGCCCTGCTATGCACTCGGGTTGACGTTGTTCATCCTGGCGCCAGTGCTGCGTCCGGGTTATCTGCTGTTGCGAGACGCGGTTTCGACGCCCCGCTCATATCTGACCGGGGCTGCCCTCGGGTTGGGTGAGGCGTCACCGAGAGCGGTGCCGCAGGACTTCGCGGTGGCGCTGGCGTCGCGACTGATCGACGGCGGCACCGTGGTCAAGGCGCTGCTGTTCGCGGGCCTGTGGCTGGCCGGATGCGGTGCGGCACGGCTGGTGGCGATGGTGCTGCCGGAGGCCGGGCTGCCCGGTCAACTGGTGGCGACCACCGTGGCGATCTGGAACCCCTATGTGGCCGAGCGGCTGTTGCAGGGCCATTGGAGCCTGCTGGTCGGATACGGCTGCCTGCCGTGGGTGGCGGCGGCGATGCTCGGATTGCGCGCCGGAGCGACCGGACTCTTCGGCCTGGTGTTGTTCCTGGCGCTGGCCGGTTTGACCCCCACCGGGCTGTTGCTGGCGGCGGTGGTGGCGCTGGTGTGCGTCGCGGCGCCCGGTGCCGGGCCGCCGCGATGGTGGTGCGCGGTGAGTGCGGTGGCGATCGCGGCGACCGCCGCCCTGCCCTGGCTGATGGCGGTGGTGCTGAGCCCCGGATCCGCACAGGGCGAGTCGGCCGGGGTGGCGGCATTCGCGGCCCGCGCCGAGCCCGGCCTGGGCACCCTGGGCAGCCTCGCCGGGCTCGGCGGGATCTGGAACGCCGAGGCGGTGCCCGGTTCGCGACGAACGGCTTTTGCGCTGCTGGCGACGGCGGCGTTCATCGGGGTGCTGGGGCTGGGCTGGTCGTCGGTGCGTGACCTGCCTGCGGCGCGGCCGCTGCTGATCCTGGCGGGCTCGACGGTGCTGGCGTTCACCCTGTTGGCCACCGGGCCGGGGCTGGCGCTGCTGCGCTGGGCCACCGATATCGCGCCCGGGATCGGGATGCTGCGCGACGGTCAGAAGTGGGTGGCGTTGGCGGTGCCGGGCTACGCGCTGGCCGGCGCAGGGGCGGTCGTGGGGCTGCGGGACCGGCTGCCGCCGGCGCGCGCGGCGCTGGTGTGCTGTGTCGCGCTGGTCGTCGTGCTGCCCGACCTGGCCTGGGGTGTGGCCGGACGGGTCACTCCGGTGCACTACCCGCCCGGGTGGGCGGCGGTGGCGGCCAAGATCAACGCCGATCCGCGCCCGGTGGCCGTGCTGCCGGCCGACACCATGCGCCACTTCCTTTGGGTGGGACCGGCTCCGGTGCTCGATCCGCTGCCCCGGTGGGTGCGTGCCGAGGTGCTCACCACCGGTGACCTGACCGTGGGCGGGCAGACCGTCCCCGGCGAGGGCACCCACGCCCGGGCGGTGCAGCAGGCCCTGCTGTCCGGCGCTGAACCCGCCACGCTCGGCGTCAACGGAGTGGGATGGGTGGTCAAGGAGACCGACGCGGATGGCGAAATAGGCTCTGCAGCAAAGACGTTGAGTCGGCTTCCGGTGGCCTACAAGGATTCGGACTTCATCGTGTACCGGGTCGGGGGCCGTGCGCCGAAGGCTTCGGCCGGGCCGCGCCGGGCCGCGCTGGCCGCCCACCTGGTG
Source organism: Mycobacterium sp. SMC-19 (assembly GCF_045310815.1). Taxonomy (NCBI): domain Bacteria; kingdom Bacillati; phylum Actinomycetota; class Actinomycetes; order Mycobacteriales; family Mycobacteriaceae; genus Mycobacterium; species Mycobacterium sp. SMC-19. The sequence continues at coordinate 236,397 of NZ_JBJIAM010000006.1, forward strand.
TGGCTGGCGATGCTGGCGGTGGGCGCGGGAGGACTGGCGGCGCCCGCGCTACGACGTCATCTGCCGGCTAACGGCGCAGCTCGCCACTGAAGACTGTGACGGCGTGACCGATCAGAAGGACACGGTCACCGTCGCAACGGACCCGCAATTCCCCGCCGCGCGCTGAGGCCTGCTCGGCCGAGAACTCGGCGACCCCCAGCCGCTCGCCCCACAGCGCCGCGAGGGTGCAGTGCGCTGAGCCGGTCACCGGATCCTCGGGCAACCCGAAGCGGGGCGCGAACACCCGGCTCACGACGTCGGAGGCGCCGTCACCGCCTGCGGTCACCACGACGGCGCGGGCGTCGACCTTCGCCAGCGACGCCGTGTCCGGGTTCAGCGCACGGACTTCGGCGGCCGAGCCGGCTTCCACCACCACGTCCATGCTTCCCCGCCACACCGAGCGGATGCTCACCCCGGGCAGGCCCGCCACCAGTTCCGCTGTCGGCGACTCGGCGCGCACCGGATCCGCCGGAAAACCCATGCTGATCGCACCATCGGGCCCCGTCGTACAGAACAACACCCGGTCGCCCGCCCTGAACGACTGATCACCGCCAAGGACATGAGCGCTGGCCAGGGTTCCCGAACCGCACAACGCCAGTTCGGCCACCGGACTGAACCACCGTAGGGGTCGCGCAGCGGGGTCCGACTCGGCCAGACCGATGAATGCTGTTGCCGGGCAGTTGAACTCTGCTGCGACCGCTTGCATCCACCTAGTGTCGGCCGGACCGTCCAGCAGCACCACGCCGGTGGGGTTCCCGCGGAACCTGGTCGTCGTGAAAGTGTCTACCAAATAAGCGGGGACGGGCACCTAGGCGTCCAGGAAGCGGGCCCGCACGCCGGGGCCCGGGATGGGGCAGGTGTCGTGCCGACCGCCCAATCGATAACGCACGGCGGCGAAGCGGTCGTAGAGCCAGTCACGCAGCCGTGCCGGGATGACGCGGGCCGCAAGCAGCAGCCGGAACGGGCCACCGAGATAACTGAGCACCCGCAGGGCCGCCGCGGATCGAACGTCGATGTGCTCATCGGGCCGGCCGGGGTTCTCCACGAAGACCATCGAATCGACATCCCGCAGCTCCGGGTGGCGCTCGATGATCGCGCGAGCGAAGTCGCTTTCCAGTGCCGCGAATCGCAGGGTGCCGCGCCGGTCGAACCGCAGAATGCTCTGCACCGATCGATTGCAGATTCCGCAGACGCCGTCGTAAAGCAGCACCGGAGCTGGGTGGTCGTCGGTCACCGGCGCACCTCCACGTGTCTGCACAACCTCTTAGGCTCTTAGGCCAGTATGAAGCAGTTCGCCAACCGGTAGGAAGTCGGCGCCAACTGAGGATTGCGGGCGATAGGGTCTCGACGTGGAGTTCACCGCGACCGAGATTGCGGCCGCAGTTCAGCGCGGAATGCTGACGGCCCGAGCCGCCACACAGCGGGCGCTGCACCGGATCGAGCAGACCCAGCCGATCTTCAACGCGTGGCAGGTGATCCGCAACGACGCTGCGCTGGCCGAGGCGGACGCGATCGATGCCCGTGACGATCGCGGGTCGCTTCCGTTGGCGGGCGTTCCGATTGCCATCAAGGACAACATCGCCGTCGCCGGTGAACCGATGCGGGACGGCACGCTGGCCACCAGTGCGGCGCCTCGAGCAGCCGATCACGAGGTGGTTCGTCGCCTTCGCGCCGCCGGCGCGGTGATCGTCGGGCTGACTCGAGTCCCCGAACTCTGCATTTGGGGCGCAACCGATTCAGCCTTCGGCGTCACCCGCAATCCCTGGAATCCGGAGCGGACTCCGGGAGGCTCGTCCGGAGGGTCCGCGGCTGCGGTCGCATCGGGAGCGGTACCCATCGCCCACGGGAACGACGGCATGGGCTCCATTCGGATCCCGGCCGCCTGCTGTGGATTGGTTGGCCTCAAGCCTGGTCACGGGGTGGTGCCGGTCGGAGAGGCGCACGCATCCTGGGGAGGGATGTCGGAGAACGGACCGCTCGCGACCACAGTCGCAGATGCCGCGCTGATGTTCTCCGTCATGGCCGACGATCCCGATGCCGCGGTTCTGATCCCTGGGCCCACCCTGCGGATCGCCGTGTCGACTTCGGCCCCCAGCCTGGCGACGCCGGTAGCGCGAGATTGGGCCGAGACGGTCCATCGGACGGCCGATCTTCTTCGCGGCGGCGGCCACGTTATTCGGTCGGCGACCCCGCGTTACCCGGCCACGCTGATGAACACGACCGCGCTGGCGTTGTGGACGGCGGGAGCCGCGGCCGATGCACGCGCTTCGGTGAACACGTCCTTGTTGGAGCGCCGCAACCGCATCCATGTGCGGATCGGAGACGCTGTCGAGAAGCGGGGTCTTGCGAACCCCAAGGGGCGCGAGGTGTGGCGGCAGCGCGCGTTCGACTTCTTCGCCGACACCGACGTCCTGGTCACGCCGACGCTGGCTCAGCCGCCGATCAGATCGCGACGCTGGGCTCAGCGGGGCTGGCTCACCTCGCTGGTCACCAACGCGCGCTACGCCCCCTTCGCGGCACCGTGGAACATCATCGGTTGGCCCGCGATGACCGTGCCCGCCGGACTCGACCGCCACGGCCTGCCCGTCGGCGTGCAGTTGGTCGGCAAACCCGGGTCCGAGCGCACCCTGCTGGGCCTCGCCGCTCACCTCGAGCGGCTCCAACCCTGGCCGCGCACTGCTTAGCGAGCCGAAACCTCACACCACGCCGCTGACGTAGCGGCGTTCTCGGACCGCCACCAGCACGGTGTGCAGCCCTTCGGCGCTTTGCCGCCACGAGAATTCGGCGCTGCGGTCCTGCGCCTTGTCGCCGAGCTGCTCGCGCAGCACCGGATCCGCCAGCAGCCGGTGAAGTTGCTCGACCAGCTCGTCGCGGTCGTCGACTAGCATCCCGGTGACCCCGTCGACGATCGAATCGGACAGCCCACCCGAGGACCGGTAACCGATGGTGGGCACGCCGTGCTGGCCCGCCTCGATGACGGCCAGGCCCCAGCCCTCCTTGCGGGACGGCAACACGTGCACCCATGCCCGTTGCACCAGTTCGTGTTTGGTGACCTCGTCGACGTGGCCATGGAAGGTGACCGCGTCGGTGATCCCCAGCTCCGCGGCGTGCTCCACCAGCCGGTCGCTCCACCAACCTCCACCGATGACGTCGAGGTGCAGACCCGGCACCTGGGCACGCAGGGCCGCGACCGCATCCAACGCGTCCTCGATCTGCTTATGCGGCACCAGGCGGGACAGCACCACCACCCGCGGCGTCGGCGAGCGTGGATGGGTCAGCGTCGCCGGTGGCGCCTCGTCGAGGCCGTTGCGCACCACCGCGATGCGCTCGGGCCCCACCCCGAGCTCGATCAGGTCGCGCACCGAGGGCAGTGACACGGTCAGGTACTGATTACGCCGGTTCAGCCAGGGCGACAACCTCGACTCCACCATCCAGCCGATCCGGCTCAGCACCGGCCCAGCCACCGGCCACTGCTCGCGGTGGCAGTGGTGCACCAGCATCGCGACCCGCCGCCCGTAGGCGAGCCGGGCCAAAAACGGCAACCCGTTCTGGGTGTCGATCACCGCGTCGGGCCGCACCCGGCGCAGCTGGCCGAGACCGAACCGGGCGGCCACCATGGCCGCCCCCGCCCACAGGTACACGGTGTACGGCCCGCCGCGCCGGTTGATGTGCACCCCGTCGACGATCTCGTGTTGGGGCGCGCCCGGGTAGCGGGCGGTACGCAGCGTGACCGCCACGCCGGCGGCGGCCAGCTCGGCGCCGATGCGCTGCAGGTAGGTCTCACTACCGCCACCCTGCGGATGCCCGGTGTCACGCCAGCACAGCAGCAGGACAGAGCGGACAGCAGGCACGCCGACAAGGGTAGTCGGCCGTCTCCTCGCCCCGTCGAGCGTGAAGCCAGCTGCACGTTCGGCCCCCGGCGCGCGACCACCTTCACCCTCGGCGGGTTCAAGGCCGGGTTCTAGGCTGGCTCGGTGGCTGCCACCGACCTGTTCGCGCGACGCGCGACGCTGGCCCGTTCGGTGCGCCTGCTGTCCCAGTTCCGCTACGAGCAGAGCGAGCCGGCCCGGTTCTACGGCGCGCTGGCCGACGACACTGCCGCCATGGTCAGCGAGCTGTGGCGGGGGGTCTGCGGCGACGATCCGGCCGGTAAGACGGTGCTCGACGTCGGCGGCGGGCCGGGCTACTTCGCCGCCGCGTTCGCCGCCGCCGGGCTGCGCTACATCGGGGTGGAACCCGACCCTGACGAGATGCACGCGGCGGGCCCGCGGCCCGCAGATGCCACAGGCAGCTTCGTGCGGGCCTCGGGCATGGCCCTGCCCTTCGCCGACGCCAGCGTGGACATCTGCCTGTCATCCAACGTCGCCGAGCACGTGCCGCGGCCCTGGCAGCTCGGCGACGAGATGCTGCGGGTCACCCGGCCCGGCGGCCTGGCGGTGCTGTCCTACACGGTGTGGCTGGGCCCGTTCGGCGGCCACGAAATGGGTCTGACGCATTATCTGGGCGGGCAGCGCGCCGCCCGGCGCTACACCCGCCGGCATGGTCATCCGCCGAAGAACAACTACGGCTCGTCATTGTTCGCGGTGTCCGCCGCCGAGGGTCTGGACTGGGCCCGCCACACCGGCGCCCTGGTCGCGGCTTTCCCCCGTTATCACCCGCGATGGGCGTGGTCGATGACGAAGGTGCCGGGTATTCGCGAGTTCGGTGTGAGCAACCTGGTGCTGGTGCTGCAACCGGAATAACGGATTGACTGCAACGTGTTCTAATCCGTCCGCCGGCTAGGTAGGGTGGCGCCCATGACCGACTCCAGCATCACCGAATACGACACCCTCTTCATCGGCGGCAAGTGGACCGCCCCGTCCACCGATCGGGTGATCGAAGTTCACAGCCCGGCCACCGGCGAGTATGTCGGCAAGGTGCCGCTGGCAGCCAAGGGCGACGTGGACGCCGCGGTGGCCGCCGCACGCACCGCGTTTGACTCGGGCCCGTGGCCGTCGACCCCGCCGGCCGAGCGGGCCGCGGTGATCGCCGCGGCGATCAAGCTGATGGAAGAGCGCAAGGACCAGTTCACCGCGCTGCTGGGCGCCGAGACCGGCCAGCCCCCGCTGAGCGTCGAGACGATGCACTGGATGAGCTCGCTGGGCGCCCTGAACTTCTTCGCCGGACCCGCCGCCGACGAGGTCAGCTGGGAAGAGGTCCGCACCGGCGCCTACGGTCAGACGATCGTGCGCCGCGAACCGATCGGCGTGGTCGGCGCGATCGTGGCGTGGAACGTGCCGCTGTTCCTGGCGGTCAACAAGCTGGGGCCGGCGCTGCTGGCCGGCTGCACGGTGGTGCTCAAGCCCGCCGCCGAGACACCGTTCAGCGCCAACCTGCTGGCGCAGGCGTTCGCCGACGCGGGCTTGCCCGAAGGCGTGCTGTCGGTGGTGCCGGGCGGCGCCGAGACCGGCCAGGCACTGACCTCCAACCCGGACGTGGACATCTTCTCCTTCACCGGCAGCTCGGCCGTCGGCAAGGAGATCGGCAAGCGCGCCGCGGACCTGCTCAAGCCGTGCACGCTGGAGCTCGGCGGCAAGTCGGCGTCCATCGTCCTCGAGGACGTCGACCTGGCATCGGCGATCCCCATGCTGGTGTTCTCCGGGATCATGAACACCGGTCAGGCCTGTGTGGCCCAGACCCGCATCCTGGCGCCGCGCTCGCGCTACGAGGAGGTCGTGGAGGCGGTCAAGAACTTCGTCACCGCACTGCCGGTCGGCCTGCCGAATGACCCCGGCGCCCAGATCGGCTCGCTGATCAGTGAGAAGCAGCGCGAGCGGGTCGAGGGCTACATCGCCAAGGGCATCGAGGAGGGCGCCCGGCTGGTCTGCGGCGGCGGCCGCCCCGAGGGCCTGGACTCCGGCTTCTTCGTGGAGCCGACCGTGTTCGCCGACGTGGACAACTCCATGACCATCGCCCAGGAGGAGATCTTCGGGCCGGTGCTGTCCATCATCGCCTACGACACCGAGGACGACGCGGTCGCGATCGCCAACGACTCGGTCTACGGCCTGGCCGGCAGCGTGTGGACCTCCGATGTCCCGCGCGGGATTGAGATCGCCAACAAGATCCGCACCGGGACGTACGGGATCAACTGGTACGCCTTCGACCCGTGCTGCCCGTTCGGCGGCTTTAAGAATTCCGGGATCGGCCGGGAGAACGGTAAAGAGGGCGTCGAGCACTTCACCCAGCAGAAGAGCGTGCTGATGCCGATGGGCTACACGCTGGACGCCTGATCGGTAGCGGCTCAGATCAGTTCACCTTGCCGTTGCTGCAACGGTAAGTCCCTATACTGCCGTGCGTGGGCGTGCTGGTGTGGTTTGCACCCTGGGCGGTGTATTGGGTGTTGGTAGGAAATGCGCCGCCAGTGATCGCGGCGGCGGTGGCGCTGGTTGTTGCGTTCACCGTCCTGGTCAGCAACCGCGACTCGTCGGAACGGCCCGTGAGTATCGGCGCCGTTGCGACCTTCACGGTGCTGGCGGCGCTGCCGCTGGCGTTCACCGGGGCGCAGCGCTGGGTGCTGGCGTTGAGTTTCGCCGGACTGCTCGCGACGCTGCTTGTCGGCATGGCCCTGGGCAGATCCGTGGTAGCAGCCGCCGTCAAGGCGGATCTGCCGGCGGCGGTGGCGCAATCCGAACTGCTGCGTCCCGTCGTGGATCGGGTGACGTGGATCTGGGTGGGCGCTGTGACGGCAATGTTGGTCTCGGCGGTAATCCCGGAGATCTTGCTGCCCGACGCCGGCACACCGCTGATCTACCTGTGCTCCTGGGTCATTCCGTTCGCGACCCTGGCCGCGGCGGCGATCGCATCGCGCATCCTGTCGGATCGGATGACCGCCGGCTTCGGCGACGCGGTGCGCAAGACGAGCTTTGTCGCCTTCGTCGACCTGGAGATCGACCAGCTGTACTACCTGGCCACCGAACACGCCACCCGTGAAGTCGGCCCCGGCGAGGAGGCCTACAACGTCACCGTCGGCACCAAGGGAACCCCGCTGTCAGGCGACGACACCCGAGTGTCGTGGCCGTCCACCTACAAGGTTCGCCAACGGCGCAGCTGATCCGCGCTCAGCCGTTGAGTCGGCGGCGTCGGCGGTGCTCGATGCAGCGCCCCACCTGGGCGCGGTAGAAATCTTCGTCGCGCCCGCCGGCGGTGTAGAGCCGCGCGCCGAGTCGGTCCCGGAGCTCACCGACATCCACCTGATCGGTGCTGGCGTTGGCCAGCACCCATTCGACCGCGGCGTCACTGCCGTGTTCCCGGCAGATCCGCTCGGCCCGCTTGGCGGCGGCGCGCTTGTGAAACCGGGCGAATCCGCGCTTGCTCCAGGCGCGCAGCTCCAGGACTTCGAGGTCAAGCAGTTCGCGCAGCACCGACAGCGGCCCGTCCGGCACGGTCTTGAACGGTGCCACGTCGACGAAGGTCAGTGCGCCGTCACGACGGCGGACCGCCTCGATGTCCGGTTCCACCACGACCGCGCCGCGGCCCTGGGCCAGCTCGTGGGCCCACCGCACGATGGCATAGCCGTGGTCGGGCAGCTGGTACTTCCGGGTGTGGGTGTCCACGGCGGGACGTCTTCGCTAGAACGCGTCCTCGGAGAGATCCATCAACGCGAGATCCTCGCTTTCCACCATGCGTCGGTCTGCGCCGAGGCGGGGTAACACGTTGGCCGCGAAGAACTTTGCCGCCGCCACCTTTCCGCGGTAGAAATGCTGCTCGTCACCGGACGCCCCTTGGTCCAGCGCCGTCAGCGCGATCTCGGCCTGACGCATCAGCAGCCAGCCGATCACCAGATCGCCGACGGCCAGCAGGAACCGCACCGAGCCCAGGCCCACCCGATAGAGCTCTCGGGGGTCCTGCTGTGAGCCGAACATGTATCCGGTCATGGCGGCCACCATCGCCCGGGCATCGTCGAGCGCGGCGGCCAGCAGCTTGCGCGAGTCGGCCAGCTCCTTGTGGCCGTCGGCGTTGTCGATCAACGCCTCGATCTGGGCTACCAGATGCGCCAATGCCACCCCGCGGTCGCGGGCGATCTTGCGAAAGAAGAAGTCCTGCGCCTGAATCGCGGTGGTGCCCTCATACAGTGAATCGATCTTGGCGTCACGGATGTACTGCTCGATCGGATAGTCCTGCAGGAAACCCGAGCCGCCGAAGGTCTGCAGCGAGTCGGTCAGGTACTGATAGGCCCGCTCCGAGCCGACGCCCTTGACGATCGGAAGCAGCAGGTCGTTGACCCGTTCGGCCATCTCGGCGTCGGCGCCCGACACCTGCATGGCAACTTGCGGGTTCTGGTGGGCGGCGGTGTAGAGGTACAGCGCCCGCATGCCCTCGGCGTAGACCTTCTGCATCATCAGGGCGCGCCGCACATCCGGGTGATGGATGATCGACACCCGCGGCGCGGTCTTGTCGGTCATCTGGGTCAGGTCGGCCCCCTGAATGCGCGTCTTGGCGTACTCCAGGGCATTGAGATAGCCGGTGGACAGCGTGGCGATCGCCTTGGTTCCCACCATCATTCGCGCATATTCGATGACGTGGAACATCTGCGCGATGCCATTGCGAGTGTCGCCGACCAGCCACCCTTTCGCCGGGATGCCATGCTGACCGAAGGTCAGCTCGCAGGTGGTCGAAACCTTCAGTCCCATCTTGTGTTCCAGCCCCGTGACGAAGACCCCGTTGCGCTCGCCGGGCTCCCCGGTCTGGGGGTCCGGCAAAAACTTCGGCACCAGAAACAGGCTGAGCCCCTTGGTCCCCGGTCCGGCACCCTCGGGTCGGGCCAGGGTCATATGCATGATGTTCTCGAACAGGTCGTCGGTGTCGCCATTGGTGATGAATCGCTTGACGCCGTCGATGTGCCAGCTGCCGTCGGGCTGCTCGATGGCCTTGGTTCGGCCCGCCCCGACGTCAGAGCCGGCGTCGGGTTCGGTGAGCACCATGGTGGCGGCCCAGTTCCGCTCGATCGCCATGGAGGCCCAGTGCCGCTGCTGCTCGTTGCCCAGCCCGTAGAGAATGTTGGCGAAGATCGGGCCGGCCATGAAGATGAACACCGCGGGATTGGCGCCCAGCGCCAGTTCGTTGATCGCCCAGGACACCATCGACGGCGCCGGCACCCCGCCTACCTCCTCGACCAGGCCGATCCGAAACCACTCGCCCTCTTTCCAGGCCCGCAACGACTCCTTGAAGGGTTCGGGCAGCGTCACATGGTGGGTGGCCGGATCGAACACCGGCGGATGGCGATCGCTGGCGGCAAAGGACTCGGCTACCGGCCCCTCGGCCAGCCGGGCGGCTTCGGCCAGCATCTGGCGCACGGTGTCGCCGTCGAGATCTCCGAACGCGCCATCAGCCAGGCATTTCTCCAGGCTCAGCAGTTCGAACAGATTGAACTCCAGGTCGCGCACATTGCTCTTGAAGTGACCCATGATTCCAGCATGCACCTTGACGATGCGCGGGTCGCCGGAATCGCAACGTTCTAACGCACTACGTGCAATCCCCATTGGCGCAGGATCGGCTCCACCAGGACGAAGTCGGTGCTGGAGTCGTCGTCCACGGGTCCACCCTGCAGAATCCCGACCGCGCTGACGCTGCCGTCGGGGTTGACCACGAAGCCGGGACTGCCGCTGTCCCCGATGGTGCTGTACACGCGGGTTTCCACGAGGTTGCCGTTGACGGCGGTCACCGGACCACAGGTCTCACCGGTCTGGGCGCCGGTCTTGCAAATCGTCATCCCGACGTGAATCTGATCCGCCGACAGCACGCCCGCCACCGGGTAGCGGCCGGCAATCTTGGGGTTGGGTCGACCGGCATCCGGGTCGAGCCGGATGATCGCGGCGTCGCGGTCCTCACCGTTGTCCTCGCTGGCGGTGATTATGCCGAGCGGCGTCTCGAAGATGTCGGTCCACTGCGATCCGTCATGCGAGTCGCAGTGCCCGCTGGTCAGCAGGTAGTAGCCGCCGACGTCGTCCTGGGTGAGAAAGCCCGCCGTGCAGCTGCTGTTGTCGTCCAGCAGCTCGATGCCAGGCATCGGCCCGGCCGACGCGACACCGGCAAAGGCCAGTCCCGCGGCCGTCATGACGCCCGCCCACGCGATCTTGCCCATCAGGTGTCCAGCACCGATGCCACTTTGGCCTCGACGTCGCCCAGCTCGGCCAGATCGATGCCGAAGCGGTCGGTCAGGGCCGTGCACACCTGGGCGGCGTCGTCGAACCGAATCCGCTCGGTGCCACCGCCGGCGTGGATGGCGAGGTTGCGACCGCGCAGGTTCCAGCGTGCATCGTCGGTCACCAAGGAGGCGCTGAGGCCGACCACAAAATTCGACTCGGGGAAGGTGGACACATACCAACTGCCCACCTGCAAGTCGATCAGCGGCCGCGGCCGCAGGCCCAAGATGTACAGCGGCCGCCAGCGCTCACCGATCAGCGTCTCCAACACCAACTCGTCCGCGTCATTGCCGTGCCGACGCAACCGGAACGGCTCATGCGAGGTCTGCTGAACTTCGTCGGGGACCATCGGGATCGGTGCGGTCGGTGTCTGCCCGCCGAATCCCACGTCGACGAGATAGAGCTGGTCCGAGCCCGGGATCGTCACCGCCAAGGCCTGGTGCGTCTGAGGGCTCGGCGGGCCTTCCAGCCCTTCCGGGGCCATCCACACCACCCGCGCGGCCAGCCGCTCGGCCCCGAAGCCGAGTTCAGACAGCACCTCGCACATCAGGTTGTTGTGCTCGTAGCAGTAGCCGCCACGGCGTCGCGCCACCAGCTTGGCGCTCAGTGCCGCCGAGCTGAGGTCGATCACCGGTACACCCATCAGGGGGTCGAGATTCTCGAACGGAATGCGCCGGACGTGCGCGGACACCAGGGCGGTGAGCGTCTCATGCGTCGGCTCGGTGCCACCGCGATAGCCGATGCGGTCGAAGTACGCCTGCAGGTCGATGCGGAGCTCCCCTCGGCTCTCGGAACAAGTGCGCTGATGGTATCCACCAGCGGGTCTGAGCCGGTAATATAGGTAAAACTAGAACACGTTTCAATTGAGGGGGCCGCGGTGGACACGCCGGACAACGACTGGTCGGACGACGTTCCACGGCCCATCACGAAGTGGGACCCGGGCCTGACCGAACGGGTGATGGGCCTGTTGCGACCATTCATCAAGGGCTACCACCGCGCCGAGGTACGGGGCTTCGAATCATTCCCGAACGGCGGCGCCCTCGTGGTGTCGAACCACTCCGGCGGCCTGTTCGCGATGGATGTCCCGGTGTTCGCCACTGGTTTCTACGACACGTTCGGCTACGAGCGTCCGGTCTACACCCTGAGCCATGACCTGATCTTCACCGGTTTCACCGCCGACTTCTTCCGCAAGACCGGGTTCATCCCGGCCAACCACTCCAACGCCGACGAGGCCCTGCGCTCCGGCGGTGTGGTGGTGGTCTTCCCGGGCGGCGACTACGACGTGTACCGACCGACGTTGGAAGAGAACAAGATCGACTTCGGCGGCCGCAAGGGCTACATCCGCGCCGCGCTCAACGCCGGTGTGCCGATCGTGCCGACGGTAGGGATCGGCGGCCAGGAGAGCCAGTTCTATCTGACCCGCGGCACGGGGTTGGCCAAGGCTCTGCGGCTGGACAAACTGATGCGGGTCAAGATCCTGCCGATCTCGTTCGGTTTCCCGTTCGGGCTTTCCGCGGTGTTGCCCGTCAACCTGCCGCTGCCCACCAAGATCGTCATGCAGGTATGCGAGCCGATCGACATCGTCGCGGAGTTCGGCGAGGACCCCGACATCGACGTCGTCGACGCGCACGTGCGCGAAGTCATGCAGAAGGCGCTGGACAAGCTCGCCAGCGAGCGCCGTCTACCGATCCTGGGCTGAGCGGTATGGGCCTGTTCGACTCGCTCAATCGGGTCGGCTCGATGCTGGTGACCTTCAGCCGGGCCGGACTGTTGGCGCCCATGCGCCCGGACAAATACCTCCGGATAGCCGCCGCTGCCGCCGCCGAGGGTGGAACCACCACCACCGGGATCGCCATGGCGGCCCAGAGGTGTGGCGACCGCGCGGCGATCCTCGACGAGCGCGGCACGTGCACCTACGCCGAGCTCGACCGGCGCTGCAACGCGCTGGCCGCCGGCCTGCAACGGCTGCCCGGCCGCACGCCCCGGGCAATCGCCCTGATGTGCCGCAACCACCGCGGCTTCATCGAAGCGCTGGCGTCCGCCAACCGGGTCGGCGCCGACGTGCTGTTGCTCAACACCAGCTTCGCCGGGCCGGCGTTGGCCGAAGTGGTCGCCCGCGAAGGCGTCGACCTGATCTTCTACGACGAAGAGTTCACCGCCGCCGTGGATCTGGCCGTGCCGGCAGCCTCCGGGTGCACGAGGGTGGTGAGCTGGACCGACAGCGAGGTCCCCGGCCTGACCGCAGACGAGTTGATCGACGCCAACGCCGGGCGTCGACCGGCCAAAGCGTCGCGGAGCGGCAAGCTGGTCATGCTCACCTCCGGAACCACCGGTACCCCCAAGGGGGCACGCCGCTCCGGACGTGGCGGGGGCGGGATCGCCGACCTGCAAGCCATTTTCGACCGGATCCCCTGGCACACCGAGGAAACCGTGGTCATCGCCGCGCCGATGTTCCACGCCTGGGGCTTCTCCCAGCTGGCGCTGGCGCTGACCATGGCCTGCACGATCGCCACCCGGCGGAAGTTCGACCCCGAGGCCACCCTGGCCTTGATCGAGTCCAACCACGCGGCCGGACTGTGCGTGGTACCGGTCATGTTCGACCGGATCATGGCACTGCCGGACGCGGTTAAGGTTCAATACCCTTGCAAGTCACTGCGATTCGCGACGGCCTCCGGCTCGCGGATGCATCCCGACGTGGTCACGGCGTTCATGGACACTTTCGGCGACGTGGTCTACAACAACTACAACGCAACCGAGGCCGGCATGATCGCGCTGGCAACACCGGAAGACCTGCGCTACTCCCCCGACACCGCCGGTCGCCCCGCACCGGGGAGCGAGGTCCGGATCCTGGATGCTGACTTCGCCGAAGTTCCGGCCGGGGTGACCGGGCAGATCTTCGTGCGCAACTCCTCGCAGTTCGACGGCTACACCGGGGGTGACTCGAAGCTGTTCCACGACGGTTTCATGGCGTCCGGCGACTTGGGCTACTTCGATGACACCGGAAGGCTTTTCGTGGTCGGCCGGGACGACGAGATGATCGTCTCGGGGGGCGAGAACGTCTACCCGATCGAGACGGAGAAGGCACTGATCAAGCACGGTGCCGTTACCGAGGCGGCGGTGATCGGTGTCGACGACGCCGACTACGGGCAGCGGCTGGTGGCCTTCGTGGTGTTGACGCCCGGTAGCTCGGCCTCGGTCGACGAGCTGAAGCAGCATGTCCGGGAGAATCTGGCCGGCTACAAGGTGCCGCGTGACATCACCATCATGGAGGCGCTGCCACGCAACAACACCGGCAAGGTATTGCGTCGCGAGCTGCAGGCGCTGGCGGCGTCCGACTGAGATCTAGGCGGGCGCCATCGCGGTCTCGACGGTGGTCAGCTGCTCGGAAAGCCCAGCGGCACGGCGGATGTCGACGAACTCGTTGACCAGTGCACTGGTCACCTCATGCGGATCTTCAACGGTGACACCGTCGGTCAGCACTGAGATGTTGAGCTGGTCCACGTAGCTCCACACGGTGATGTTCAGACCGCTGCCGGCGGTCAACGGCCCCACCGAGTAGATCTCGGTGACCAGCGCGCCGCCGACCCTGCCGCGCTCTCGCGGGCCGGGAACATTGGAGATGTTGAGGTTGAGGACCTTGTTCTGACCGTCCTTACCCGACAACCATCGGAACAACGACTCCGCCGGCGCCGGCGGCAGGTACGCCGACCACCGGCTGACCAGCTCCGGCCCGACCAGGTGATGGGCCTCCTTGGCTAAATCGGCCGCCTCCCGGGCTTTTGCGATCCGCTCCCGAACGTCGGCCACATCGACCGGCAGTGCCACCAACACTCCGGAGAACCGATTACCGGAGATCCGGTCGGCGGAGAAGTCGAAGCTCATCGGCACCGACGCCAGCAGCGGGTGATCCGCCTTCCCGTCGTAACGCAGCAGCAGCGTGCGCAGCGCCCCGGCCGAGATGGCCAGCACCAGGTCGTTGATGGTGATGCCCAACTGCTTGCTGGTCGCCTTGATATCGGCCAGCGCCAGCGTGGCGGTGGCGAACCGGCGATCGGGCGTGAGTACGTGGTTGATGAAGCTCGGCGGCGGGGTGAACGGCCGGGTCAGGTCGGCGGAGAGTTTGCGCGTGCTGCGCCGGACCCGGCCGATGCCGGCCGCGGTGTAGCCGATGGTCGCCGGGATCTTGCCCATCTGCCGGAAATGGTCACGGAATGCCGACCGCACCAGCTGGCCGCCGGTGGGCGCGGGATCGGTTTCGTAAGAGTCACGCTCGTTCTGCGAACCGGCCACCAGATCCATGCCACGGGCCATCAGGTTCGCCGACGCGATCCCGTCGGCCAGTGCGTGATGGATCTTGCCGACCACCGCGATCCGGTTGTTTGCCAGCCCATCGATGAAGTACATCTCCCACAGCGGGCGGCTACGGTCCAGCGGCGTGCTGCCGATCTCACCGATCGCCTCGTCGAGTTCACGGCGGCCGCCCGGAGCGGGCAGCGACCACGGCCGGATGTGATACGCCAGGTCGACTTCGCAGTTCTCCCGCCACATCGGGTGGTGGAACTTGCCGGGGATGTCCACCAGTTGGTAGCGGAACGGATCCAGCTTGTAGAGCCGGCCATGAATCACCCGCCGGAACGCCTCGACGTCGAAGCCGTGCCGATCGGAATCCAGCTCGATCACCGCGATCTTGAGAGTGTGCATGTGCACGTTCGCCGTCTCGCTGTACAGCAGAACCGCATCCCACCCGGTGAGCCGCTTCACCCCACACCCCTCGCCATGCACGGACCATACCGTGGCGGACGGGTTCAGATGATCTGTTTGCTCCCGACCGTGGTGCGGTCGCGGTGAATCTGGTTGAGGAACAAACCGATTGCCGTGCTCGTCGCACCGGTGCGGGCCCCGTCGGTCATGTCGAAACCGTGCCCGGCTCCAGGCAGCTCCAGGTACCCGACCTTGGAACGTGACACCGCTCGCAGGCGGTCGGCGAAGCTACGGGCCTGCTGTACCGGGATGACCGTGTCGGCGCTGCCATGGACCACCAGGAACGGCGGCGCATCCGGATGAACCCGCGCGATCGGGGAGGCCTGCCGGTAGAGGTCGCGATGGCGCCGCATCGATCGACCGACCACCACCCGCTCCAAGAAGTCGACGAATGCGACCCGTTCGGGGGTGGAGCGATCCTCCCAGTCGTAGCGCCCGTAGATACCCACCACGGCGTCCACGGAGGTGTCCCCGCCGGCCGGCAATTGGTCGGCGAATTCAGGGTCGCTGACCGCGCCTCCGGTCAGCCCGGCCAGGGCGGCCAGATGCCCGCCGGCCGAGGCACCCGCCACGGCCACGAAATTGCGGTCGCCGCCGAATTTGTCGACGTTGGCGTGCGCCCAGGCGATCGCGGTCTTGACGTCGACGATGTGGCTCGGCCACCGGTTGTGCGGCGCGACCCGGTAGTCGATCGACAGGCACACCCAGCCCTGCTCGGCCAAGTGGGACAGCAGCGCATAACCCTGCAAGAGCCGGCTGCCGTGTACCCAGGCACCACCGGGAACATAGATCAGGACCGGCGCCGGACCGTCCGGCAGCTCGCTGGACCGCCACACATCGAGCACCTGCGCGGGATCGCTGCCGTACTGCACACCGGAGCGATAGATGTGCCGCCGGTGCTGCAACGCCTTCACCACCGGCGGAGCCTGCTCCGGTTCGGGCCAATCGATGTCGAGATCGGCCGCCGAGACCACACCGCGCAGCGCGGCATCGCTGACCACATGGGTCTGCTCGCGCTCCTGCTTGCGGATGGTCGCGGCCCCTGGGGCCAGCCAGGATTTGGCGGCATTGGAGAAGAACTCCGGCATGTGGCGGGTGCCCCATACCCCCATCGCGGTCATCCCGCCCAGGGGTTCGAGGTGCTTCCCGACCACCGGCAAGGACGCTGAGGCAACGCTGAGTGCCAGCAGGTAGTCGCTCGGCCGAGCTCGCATCAGCCAACGCAGCCGGCCGGCCAGGTCGAGCCCGGTCTCCGGGGTCTGCGATCGTCCCGTCATTGGCGCAGGGTACCGCGTTTGGGGTCTGAGGCGACCGCAATCGGGTGGGTTGGCGACGCCGCCAGTGCGGCGCCGGTAATACTGAGCCGATGGTAAGCAGCGGGTTCCATCCAGATCTGCGCAGAACTGCCCGATTCCTTCCGCGAGGCGGGATCGGGCGTCGGACGCTGCCGGTGCTGCAGACACTCACCGGGATACAGGGCCGGCGCACTCCCGGCGACGTCGAGGTCCTGAGCCTGCCCTCGGGCGCCGGCGTCCGGCTCTTTCGGCCGCCGAATCGGCCCGCCGATCCCGCACCGGCACTGCTGTGGATCCACGGTGGCGGCTACGTCATCGGCACGGCCGCCCAGGACGACCGCCTCTGCCGCAGGTTCAGCGCCGAACTGGGTGCCACGGTCGCGTCAGTGGACTACCGACTGGCGCCGCAGAACCCCTATCCCGCCGCGCTGGAGGACTGCTGGGCGGCACTGACCCGGCTCGCTGAGCTGCCCGGGGTCGATCCGGCCCGGATCGCGATCGGCGGCGCCAGTGCCGGCGGCGGGCTGGCCGCGGCCCTGGCGCAATGGGCTGCCGACCGCGGAGAGGTATCCCCCGTGTTGCAGCTGCTGGTGTACCCGATGCTCGATGATCGCAGCGCGGCACTGCCGGCCAATCGGAGCTACCGACTGTGGACTCCGCGGAGCAACCTGTTCGGCTGGACCGCGTATCTGGGCGACGCGGATCCACAGGTCGCGGTACCGGCACGGCGTGCCGACCTGAGCGGGCTGGCACCGGCCTGGATCGGGGTGGGCACCTTGGACCTGTTCCACGACGAGGATCTGGCCTACGCAGAGCGGCTGCGTCAAGCCGGCGTCCCCTGCGAGGTCGAGACCGTCCCGGGGGCGTTCCACGGCTTCGATCTGTTGATGCCCAAAGCCACAGTCTCGCGGGCGTTCTTCGCCGGCCAATGCGAGAGCCTGCGGCAAGCCTTCGGCCGGAAGGCCTGACCCGGTGGCCGGCTCCAGCCCGGAGGAACTGCGGGCACTGCGCGGCGGGGTCGCCGAGTTGATGACCAAACGCTCGCCCGACGACGATGTCTGGTCAGAGTTGGCGGCCATGGGCCTGCTCGGACTGTTGGTGCCCGAGCAGTACGGGGGCGCCGGCGCCGGATTGGTCGAGGTAGGCGTAGTAGCCGAAGAGCTGGGCAGGGTCCTGTACTCCGGTCCGTATTTGTCCTCGGCGGTACTTGCGGTCAATCTTCTTATGACAGCGGACGACCCGGCACAGCGCGAGGCGGTGCTGCCGGGCATCGCTGCCGGGCGCACCCGGGTCGCGGTCGCCTTCGCCGAGGGCGATTCGACCCGTCCACCCGCGACGCCGACCACCACGGCCCGCGGCGAAGCGACCCCGCTGGTCTCCGGCGAGAAGCGGTTCGTGCTCGACGCGGACGCCGCCGACCTGCTCTACGTGCTGGCCGGATCATCGGATGGACCCGGGATCTTCGCCGTCGACCCGGCCGGACCGGGCGTGACGGTGGAACCGCTGACCACGGTCGATCCCTCCCGCCGGCTGTGTCTCGTCCGATTGGCCGACGCCCCGGCAACGCCGGTGGGGTCGGCCGGAGCCGGCGTCGCCGCCGTGACCGCCGCGCTGGACCGTTCCGCGGTGGCACTGCTCGGCGAGCAGGCCGGTGCCGCCCGGTTCGCCATGGAGATGGCCCGCGACTACGCCAAGACCCGTTATCAGTTCGGCCGGGCCATCGGCAGCTTTCAGGCCGTCAAACACATGTGCGCCGACATGTTGCTGGAGGCCGAGTCGGCGGTGACGGCCGCGCGCCATGTGGCCGCGGCCGGCGCCGAAGGATCCGGCGACTGGTCCGCCGATCTCGCACTGGCCCAGGCGTATTGCTCGGATGCCTTCGTCTTTGTGGGCGCCACCAACATTCAGGTGCACGGCGGGATCGGGTTCACCTGGGAACATCCCGCCCACCGGTATCTGCGCCGGGCACGCAGTGACGCCCACCTGTTCGGCAGCCCCTCCTGGCACCGGGAGCGCTACCTGCAAGAGATCGGAGCGTGAGATGACGCTGCCCGACCCCAACGACGAACTTCGCGGTGAAGTCCGCAACTGGCTGGCCGCCAACTGGTCACCCGGTACCGACCGGGCCACCTTCGCCGCGGCGATCCTCGCTGCCGGATGGACCGCTCCGAGCTGGGAGCCGGACTGCTACGGCCGCGGCCTGACTGACCGCCAATCCCGCTTGGTGGCAGCGGAGTTCGCTGCCGTCGGCGCTCCCGGAACCGGCCACGACCGGGCCGACCTGTTCGCCTGCACAATCCATGACCGCGGCTCCGACGAGCAGAAGCACAGGCTGCTGCCGCCGGCGCTGCGCGGCGAGACCAAGTCGTGCCTGCTCTACAGTGAACCCGGCGCGGGATCGGACCTGGCCGGTCTGCGCACCCGCGCCGAGCGCGACGGCGACGACTGGATCATCAACGGGCAGAAGGTCTGGACGTCGTTCGCGACCACCGCCGACTACGGCATGCTGGTCGCGCGCACTGACCCGGACGTGCCCAAGCACAACGGCATCACCTTTTTCATGCTGCCGATGCGCCAGCCCGGCGTGGAGGTCCGGCCGATCCACCAGATCACTGGCGAATCGGAGTTCAATGAGGTGTTCCTGACCAACGCCCGGGTCCCCGACGCCAACCGGATCGGCGAGCCGGGCGAGGGATGGTCGGTGCTGCAGGTGGCATTGGGCTACGAGCGCCGGCTGATGGGCGACGTCGCACGCACTGCGCGCCGCAAGGAGAAGTCCAGCGGTTTGGTGGAATTGGCCCGCGATGCCGGTTGCCTTCCCGATTCGCACATCCGCCAGGAGATCGCCCGCATCCAGGCGCTGACGACGGTGAACCGCTGGAACAATCAGCGGGCTAAGACCAGCAGCGACCGCGCCGAATCAGCCACCCTGCTGGCACTGGGCAAGATTGCGATGTCGCGCATCCTGCACGAGACCGCCCGGGTCCAGACCGAGATCGTCGGCGTCGAGTCGCTGCTGAGCGGTCCGGACAATCCGGTCGGCGACGCGGTGACCTTCCGGGCGCTCAACGCCTACTTCACCTCGATCGGCGGGGGCACCGATCAGATTCAGCGCAACATCATCGGCGAGCGGGTGTTGGGCTTGCCCAAGGAACCCGACCCCTATCGCGACGCCCCGTTCCGGGACCTACCGCACTAACCGCGCACGCTCGCGATCAGCCGTGAACGTGCGCAGTTGTACACAAGAGCGCGGCGTGTCGGGTGCAAACACGCGCGCTCGCGCAAAGTAGGAACCCGGCCTCAGAACTGCAAGGCGGTGAAGCGCCAGTCCAGCACCTGACGGTCCGGTTCACCGTCGGCACCGGCGGCGTAGACCAGCGACCGCAGCTCCAACACGCTGTCGCGGGCGGATTCGATGTGCAGTTCGCTGTAGAGGGTGTCGCCTTCGTGGACCGGCGCCGTGTGATCGCAGGACTGCCAGCCCAGCACCGTGGCCAGATTCGGCAGCAGCCGGGAAGCCTGCGCCAGCGCCAGGCCGATGGTGTGTCCGCCGTAGACCAGCCGCTGCCCGGCCACCCGCGAATCATGGTGGGTGGCAGCAACGTTGAGGGTCAGCCGAGCCAGCTCCGGAGCTGAAGAGACCACATCACCGGTGCTGGTCAGCACCGTCCCCGCCATCGCCGCGTCGAAGTGTGGCCCCGGCACCCGCTGACGAAACTCCGCGGCGTTCCAATCCGCGGTCACGTCCGGCGGCGCCGCGAGCCCCGCGCCGATGGCGGACAGGTCATCGGCGTGGCCGGTATCGGAGACACCCGGCGACAGCGGCAGCATCGCGCAGCGGTAGAAGTCGAGCACCAGCCGGTCCACCTGATCGATGGTGGTGACCCGCAGCGCCACCAGCCCAGTGGGTTCGCGCCCGGGCTTGGCCGAATTCTGCTTCAGTCCAACGACTTCGGTGCGGGTGAAAACCGTATCGCCGATCACCGGATACCGGAAGAAGGCCAGGCCGCGGTAGAAGAGGTTCGCCTTGACGCGCCGGGTGACCAGGGTGGACTGCCCGATCGCGACGTCGCACACCAGTCCGGGGTGGGCCAAGGGAGTCGTGGCCCCGGTCACCGCCCGGGACAACTCGGCGTCCAGCGGCAGGCGTAGCCGGTCTCCGAGGATGGCCTGGTGCAGCGCCGCCGCACCGGCCGTCAGGGTCATTGCCGGGGCCGCGTCGAACACCTGACCGACCTGGAGTTCGTCGAAGTAGGGGCCGCTGGTCACAAGAAAATCCTGGCATACGGTGAACCGATGAACCACGAAGAGTCGATCTTGGTCGAAACCGTGCGTCAGTTCATCGACCGGGAGGTGAAGCCGACGGTCCGCGACGTCGAGCACGCCAACACCTACCCGGAGGCGTGGATCGAACAGATGAAGCACCTCGGCATCTACGGTCTGGCTGTTCCCGAGGAGTACGGCGGGACGCCGGTGTCGATGCCGTGCTACGTGCTGGTCACACAGGAACTGGCCCGCGGCTGGATGAGCCTGGCCGGGGCGATGGGCGGCCACACCGTGGTCGCCAAGCTGCTGACCCTGTTCGGTACCGACGAGCAGAAGCAGCGTTACCTGCCGGCCATGGCCACCGGAGCGCTGCGCGCCACCATGGCGTTGACCGAACCGGGCGGGGGCAGCGACCTGCAGAACATGACGACGTCCGCTGCGGCTTCTGCCGACCCGGACACGCTGGTGATCAATGGCTCCAAGACCTGGATCTCCAACGCCCGCTACTCGGGATTGATTGCGCTGCTGGCCAAAACCGATCCGAAGGCCACCCCGCGACACAGCGGCATCTCGGTGCTGTTGGTGGAGAACCCCAGCGACGGGCTGACGATCTCACGCGACCTGCCGAAGCTGGGCTACAAGGGGGTGGAGAGCTGCGAGCTGAGCTTCGACGCTTGCCGGGTGCCGGCGTCGGCGGTGCTCGGCGGCACGCCCGGCAACGGTTTCGCCCAGATGATGAAGGGATTGGAGACCGGTCGTATTCAGGTGGCGGCGCGAGCCTTGGGTGTGGCTACTGCCGCGCTGGAGGATGCGCTGGCCTACGCGCAGCAGCGGGAGAGCTTCGGCAAGCCGATCTGGAAGCACCAGAGTGTGGGCAACTACCTGGCCGACATGGCCACCAAACTCACCGCTGCCCGCCAGCTCACCCGGTACGCGGCGGAGCGCTACGACAGCGGGCAACGCTGCGACATGGAGGCCGGCATGGCCAAGTTGTTCGCCTCGGAGGCCGCCATGGAGATCGCGCTGGACGCGGTGCGTATCCACGGCGGCTACGGCTATTCGACCGAATACGACGTGGAACGCTACTTCCGGGACGCGCCGCTGATGATTGTCGGCGAGGGCACCAACGAGATCCAGCGCAATGTCATTGCGGCACAGTTGGTTGCCCGAGGCGGCGTTTAGCTCCTAGGACCGGTCGCGGCCGGAATGAAAAGCACCCCGCACGCGTGTGCGGGGTGCTTCTCTCGAGCTGACTTACTAGGGCAGAACGACGCCCGGGGTGCCGTCCTGACCGGCGCTACCGGCGTCGGGACCGGTACCGGCGGAGCCACCGGTGCCGGCGGTACCACCGGCGCTGCCGGTACCCGGGGTATCCCCGGCGCCACCGTTGAGGCCGTCGTCACCGAATGCCGGGGTGAGGACGTTTCCTCCGTCTCCGGCGTTACCACCGTTTCCACCGGTGCTGGCACCAGCACCGCCGGCACCGCCGTCGCCGCCGGCGCCGCCGTGCAGGCCGTCGATCGGGCCCGAGGACGAATCGCCGGAGGTGGTCTGCCAGTCCGGGTCGCCCCAACGGATGTTGCTGCCGTCACCACCGTTACCCCCGGCACCGCCGTCGCCTCCGACACCGCCGGTGCCGTCGGCGTTCTCCAGGCCGGCGCCGCCGGCACCACCTGTGCCGCCGTTGCCGCCGTGGGTGCCACCGGCGTACAGGTCGTTACCGCCGTCACCGCCGGCGCCGCCGTTACCGCCCGTCGCGCCAGACCCACCGGCGCCGCCGTTACCGCCCACACCAGCCTGACCTTGCGGTCCCAGGGTTCCGGAACCAGCCGGGCCCTCCACCGACGCGTAGTCCCGCACATCGGCGACATCGCCACCGACACCGCCGTTACCGCCGTTGCCGCCGTCACCGATCAGCCCGTCGTTGCCGTTGGCCGCACCGGCACCGGCCGCACCACCGTTACCGCCGGCACCGCCCGAGCCACCATTGCCGGGGGCGTTGTACAGGCCGTGTACGGAATCGGTCGTCCCGTGAATCGAGGCACTGCCATGGCCGCCGTTGCCGCCATCGGAGCCGGCACCGCCGACACCGCCGTTGCCGCCGTTACCGGCGGTCCCGCCGCCGCTGCCGCCGGCGCCGCCGTTACCTCCGGCAGCACCACTACCGCCACTGGTAGCCGAGATGTCGGGCGGGGTGCCGCCGTCGCGGTAGCCGTTGACGCCGTCGCGGCCGTCGGTCGCGGCCGAGGCGTTGCCGCCGTTACCGCCATCGCCGCCGTCGCCGTCGACACCGGCCGCGCCCACGTTGGCCCCGGCTCCACCGGCCGCACCACCGGCTGCCGCAGCACCACCGTTACCGCCCGCGCCACCGTTACCGCCGCCGGCACCGTTGGCGCCGACGCCGTTCACCGCGAGGCCGGCAGCACCGGTACCACCGTCGCCACCGAGCCCGCCGTTGCCACCGACGCCGCCGTCACCGTCGGCACCGATCGTGCCGTTGGCCGAACCTCCGACACCGGCCGCACCACCGACACCGCCCTTGCCGCCGACGGCACCGTTACCACCGTTGCCGCCGACGGCACCGTCTCCGGAACCGTTGTTGGCGAAGGTGCCACCGTCGCCGGCCGCGCCGTTGCCACCACTTCCGCCGGAGCCGCCGACTCCGCCCGCGCCACCGTTGCCACCGATGCCGACGTACGAGGAACCGGCGCCGCCAACGCCACCGTTGCCGGCGTTGCCACCGGCAACACCGTCACCACCGGCGCCCCCGGAACCACTGCCCGCGGAGCCGTTGGTACCGGTCCAGCCGGCGCCGCCGGCCCCGCCGTTGCCGCCGTTGCCCCACGCGCCCATACCGAAGAAGTCCTGGGCCTGGCCCGATGAGCCACCGTTGCCGCCGTTACCCGCGTCCAACGTGGCGGTGCCGTTACCGCCGGCGCCACCGTCGCCGCCGTTGCCCCACATCTCGCCGCCGTGGCCCCCGTTGCCGCCATCGGCGCCCAGGCCGCCGACGCCGCCGTCACCGCCGTTGCCGATACCGCCGGCGTGGCCGCCGTTGCCGCCGCCTACGCCCTCGAGGTTCGAGCCCCAGCCGTTGCCGCCGTCGCCGAACCACAACCCACCGGCCTGGCCGTCCACACTGGTCTCGGTGCCGTCGGCGCCGTTGCAGATCATCCCGCAGAAGCCGTCGGTGAACGGCGCGAACAACTGGTTGACCACACCGTTGACGCTCGAACCGAAGTCGCTGGTGATCCAGTCCTGCATCATCGCGTGCAGCGGGAGGTAGAAGCTCTCCTGCCACATCTGGGCAAAGTCGGCGTCGAACAGGCCGCTGTCGGCCGCGCCCGGGACACCCCACGCGGAGACGTCGAACAGGTCAAAGCCCGAGGTGTTGCTGTCGCCGACGCCGAACATGTCCCAGAACGCGTCCAGGCCGAAGTCGTCGGCCTGCGCGGTCGGGGCGGACGCCAGGGGTGCCATTCCGAACGCGAAGAATGCCCCGACCGAGGCGGCCGCCCCGATCGCGCGGTCGCGCCGCCGCACTGCCGATTGAGTGTTGTGACTACCGCGTCGAATATGTGCCACCGTTGGCCCACCCCTTCTGAACTTTACTGAAACTTTGCTTGGGCTTAATGAAATCTGTGCCCGTCCCCCTACGGTGCTTGACGGTAGCGTTTGAGCCGACCAATGTCCACTTGAACGTACGGCAGAATGCCATAAAGACGTACTAATGGTCTGATTTATGCCATATATGTAGACTCTCAGTCGCCGTCTGGATGAGGACCTGACCTGCTCGTGAAGGCCCACCCGGTCGGGCACGCCCGCTTCGCACCATGTGTGCCACCCGGAAGGTTGCTCAGCAATGCCGCTTCACCTCAGTAAGGCCACGCGGGTCCGCCAGGCGCATCCCGCACCGAATCATGGCGTGCGACGGGCAGTTCCGGCGCTGGCGGCCCTGGCCGCGTTCGCCCTGACTCCGGTCGGTCCCGCTCCCGGCGCACAAGCGGATGAGTTCGACTGGATCGTCGACATGCTCAGCCCGCTTTTCGGGTTTACGGACCAAGACATGGGCGCATCGACCGCGGGCCTGGCCTGGTTGGATCCCACCGTCTGGAGCTTGAGCAGCCCGGACCTCGGTGGCAGCGACGTGCTGGCGCTAGCTGCCGACGCGTCCGGTACCGCCGGCCTCTACGAGTGGCTGCACGACGCCGTGCAGGACTGGCTCGACAGTCCGTCAGGCCAGTTGTTCGACAACCTGGTCAACCCGCTGTTCGCACCGCTGACCGAGGGCGGCTGCGGCGTGATCTGCAACGGCGTCGATGGGACCGCGGACCATCCCGACGGTGGGGCCGGCGGACTGTGGTTCGGCGACGGGGGCGACGGCTGGACGTCGAACCTTGACGACGTAGCCGGCGGCAACGGCGGCAGCGCCGGACTGTTCGGGAACGGCGGTGACGGCGGGGCTGGTGGCCTGGGCGCCGACGGCGGCACCGGCGGCAACGGCGGCGACGTGTGGGGCAACGGCGGCAATGGTGGGCACGGCGGGGACGGTGCCGAAGACGGCGGTTCGGCCGGCAACGGTGGTAACGGCGGCGACGGCAATTACCTGTACGGCAGCGGGGGCGCCGGCGGAGACGGCGGCAAAGGTGGCGCCGCCGCGGGCGACGGTAGGACCGCCGGGGCCGGGGGCAATGGCGGCCGGGGCGGCGACGGCGGCCAGCTGGCCGGCGGCGGGGGTGCCGGCGGCAACGGCGGCCAGGGCGGGGCGGCGACCGGCGACAGCACTGTCGGCGGGTCCGGGGGCAACGGCGGTGACGGCGGCAGAGTCGGGGGCAGCGGTGACGCGGCCGGAGGCGGGCAGGGCGGTCACGCAGGCGACGGCGGCACCGCCACCGGGACCGGCAGCCGGGGCGGTCGCGGCGGCGATGGCGGAGCCGGTGGCGGTGCCACCCCGGTGACGGTCGGCACCAGCGGCAGCGACGGGGGCAACGGCGGCGCGGCGGGCAACGGCGGCAACGCTATTGGCGTCGGGGGCGTCGGAGGGACCGGCGGCCACGGCGGCGCCGGCGGGCACGGGGTCGGCTTCGGCGGTGACGGCGGCAACGGCGGCACGGGCGGCAACGGGGGCGACGGGGCTATTGCCGGCGCCGGCGGCCCTGGCGGCGCCGCAGGCCCGGGCACCGTTCACGGCCAGGCCGGCAGCCAAGGCGCCCCCGGCCAGCCGGGCAACGCCTCCTAACCGGCATCACACCGAATACTTGGTCACCAGTTCGTTCTTGTAGAGCTTGCCGGTGTCGGTGCGCGGCAACTGCTCCTCGAAAGAGATCGACCGCGGACATTTGTAGTGCGCCAAGCGGTCCCGTACCCAGTCAAGTAGTTCCGCAGCGAACGCAGGCGTGGCGTCGGCCGGGTCGACGGTCTGCACGGCCGCCTTCACGCTCTGGCCCATCTCATCGTCGGGGATCCCGAACACGGCCGCGTCCAACACCTTCGGATGCGTGATCAACAGGTTCTCCGCTTCTTGCGGGTAGATGTTGACCCCGCCCGAAATGATCATGTGGTGGCGCCGGTCGGTGAGATACAGGTAGCCCTCGTCGTCCAGGTAGCCGACGTCGCCGACGGTCGTCCAGCCTTGCGCGTGGCGTGATTTCGCGGTCTTCTCCGCATCGTTGAGGTACTCGAAGGCGTTGCCGCCCTCAAAGTAGATCTCGCCGGCCTCACCGGCGGGCAGCTCGTTGCCGTCCTCGTCGAGAATGTGCACCGCCCCGAACATCGCCTTGCCCACCGAGCCGGGGTGCTTCAGCCATTCGTCGGCGCTGATCAGCGTGGAGCCGTGCGCCTCCGATGAGGCGTAGTACTCATCGACGATCGGCCCCCACCAGTCGATCATCTGCTGTTTGATCTCCACCGGGCACGGCGCGGCGGCGTGCATGACCCGCTTGAGGCTCGAAACGTCGTACGACTCCCGTACCCCCGCAGGCAGTTTCAGCATCCGCGTGAAGTGTGCCGGGACGAACTGCCCGTGGGTGACGCGGTAGCGCTGGATCGCGTCGAGCGCGGACTCAGCGTCGAACTTCTCCATCACGACGGTGGTCAGCCCGGCCGCCTGCACTTGCATCGACCACACCGACGGCGCTGTGTGATACAGCGGCGCGGGGCTCAAATACACGGAACCCGGGCCCATCCACACCGACACCAGCATCGCCATCAGCCCCGGCACCTCGGTCGGCGGCAGGTGCGGCAGCGGACGCTTGATGCCCTTGGGCCGCCCGGTGGTGCCCGACGAGTACTGCAGCAGATCACCTTCGATTTCGTCATCGATGGGTGTAACCGGTTGGTCAGCAACACATTCCGGGTAACGCTGCCAGCCCTCCAAGTCGCCATCGGCGATCAGCAGCAGCCCGGGCAGGCCGGCCGGCTGGGGGTCCCTCCCGCTTGCGGGGGAGTGCTCGGCCAGATCCGCGCAGGTTTGGCGCAGCGCGTCCGAGCCGATGATCGCCTTGGCGTTGCTGTTGTCGATGATGTAGGCGGCCTCGGCAGCGGTCAGATGGGTGTTGATCGGCACGTAGTACAGGCCGCTGCGCCGCGCCGCCCACATCACCGCATGGATGTGCTCGTTGTTCTCCATGATGATCGCGACGACGTCGCCCTCCACCAGCCCCGCGGCCCGGAAGAAGTGCGCCAACCGGTTCGCCCGGGCTTCCAGCTCGGCGAAGCTGACGACGGTGCCCGAAGGGTGCAGGATGACGGCCGGGTTGGCGGCCCCGAGGTGTTCGCGAATCTGCATGGGCTGACTGTACTGGGACCAAACTTGACGGCTGTCAAGTGGGGGCGTGAGTCACGCGTGCCGTCCCCGCGACTCGGACAAAACAGAACCGCACTCGGGGGATCCCCCGAGTGCGGTTCCGGATGTATTCGAAAAGGGCTGCTAGCCCAGGCGCTGCTTGAGGGCCTCGAACTCGTCGCGCAGGCCGGTGGGCAGCTTGTCGCCGATGAACTCGAACCACTCCTCGATCAGCGGCAGCTCCGCGCGCCACTCCTCGGCGTCGACGATCAACGCCTGGTCCACGTCGGCGGCGGTCACGTCCAGCCCGTCCAGGTCCAGGTCAGCAGCGGTCGGAACCGTGCCGATCGGAGTCTCCTGGCCGCCGGCGTTGCCCTCGACCCGCTCGACGATCCACTTCAGCACCCGGCTGTTCTCGCCGAAGCCCGGCCACAGGAACCGGCCGCCCTCGCCACGACGGAACCAGTTCACGAAGAACACCTTCGGCAGCTTCGACTCGTCGGAGTGCTTGCCGGTGTCGATCCAGTGCTGCATGTAGTCCCCGGCGTTGTAGCCGATGAACGGCAGCATCGCCATCGGGTCGCGGCGCACCTTGCCGACCGTGCCCTCGGCGGCGGCGGTCTGCTCGCTGCCCATGGTGGCGCCGATGAAGACGCCGTGCTGCCAGTCGCGGGCCTGGCTCACCAGCGGCACCGTGGTCTTGCGGCGGGCACCGAACAGGATCGCCGAGATCGGCACGCCCTGCGGGTCGTCCCACTCCGGCGCCAGGATCGGGCACTGCGACATCGGGGTGCAGTACCGCGAGTTCGGGTGTGCGGCAGGGGTGTCCGACTCGGGCGTCCAGTCGTTGCCCTTCCAGTCGGTGAGGTGCGCCGGGGTCTCCCCGTCGATGCCCTCCCACCACACGTCGTTGTCGTCGGTGTGGCCGACGTTGGTGTAGACGGTGTTCCCGCGCTCCAGCGTGATCATCGCGTTCGGGTTGGAGCTGCGGCTGGTGCCCGGCGCCACGCCGAAGAAGCCCGCCTCCGGGTTCACCGCGTAGAGCCGGCCGTCCTTGCCGAACCGCATCCAGGCGATGTCGTCACCGAGGGTCTCGGCCCGCCAGCCCGGGATGGTCGGCTGGATCATCGCCAGGTTGGTCTTGCCGCAGGCCGAGGGGAACGCCGCCGCCACGTAGTAGGCCTTGTTCTCCGGCGAGATCAGCTTCAGGATCAGCATGTGCTCGGCCAGCCAGCCCTCGTCGTGGGCCATCGCCGACGCGATCCGCAGCGCGTAGCACTTCTTGCCCAGCAGCGCGTTGCCGCCGTAACCCGAGCCGTAGCTCCAGATCTCACGGGTCTCCGGGAAGTGGGTGATGTACTTCTCGGAGTTGCACGGCCACGGCACGTCCTGCTCACCCTCGGCGAGCGGGGCGCCGACCGAGTGCAGGCCCTTGACGTAGGCGCCGTCGGCGCCGATCTTCTCCAGCGCCGCGGTGCCCATCCGGGTCATCACCTTCATCGACGCCACCACGTAGGGCGAGTCGGTGATCTCGACGCCCAGCTTGGGGTCCTCGGCACCCAGCGGGCCCATGCAGAACGGGATGACGTACATGGTGCGACCGCGCATGCAACCGCGGTACAGCTCCGTCATGGTGGCCCGCATCTCGTCCGGGTCCATCCAGTTGTTGGTGGGGCCGGCACCTTCTTTGGTGCGGCTACAGATGAAAGTGCGTGACTCGACCCGCGCGACGTCGGCGGGGTCGGAGAGCGCCAGGTAGGAGTTGGGCTTCTTCGCCTCATCGAGCTTGACCGCCGCGCCGGACTCCACCAGCAGGGCCATCAGCCGGTTCCACTCCTCCTCGGAACCGTCGGACCACTCCACCCGGTCGGGCTGGGTGAGCTCCGCGACCTCCCGCACCCAGGCCAGCAACTCGCCATGCTTCGTCGGGGCGGTGTCCAGACCGGGAATGGTCGCTGAGGTCATTGAGCTCTCCTGTGTAACCTGTGTCACTCGGTGGCGTTGCCGCAGCTGCGCGCCGCTGTCACCTCTTATACCGTCATTAAATAAGAGATTACCGTCAATAGCTACACGGATCGAAACAATCGCAACTCGGGCTATCTCTCGCCAGTTACCGCGGCGTTGACCGGGCCTGATTCACCCAGCTCAGCGCGCACATTCTCCAACGCACGCCGCAATGCCGGCAGCCTTCGATCACGCACCGCGGCGGCGCGAGCCGTCGCGGCCGCATGCTCGCGCAGTTCCCGATCCAATCCGGCAACCCGGTCGGCCACGCGCGCAGCCTCGGTCTCGTTGTGCCCGGCAAGCTCGGCGGCGAGCGCCGACTCGGCGGCCACCACCCGCAGGGCCACCAGTTCCTGCACCGAGGACCGCACTGCGCTCGTGGCCTGTCCCACCCAGCGATCGAGCACCACCCGGTCGCGCAACAGCCCCCGAATCCTGACCACCCACACCGTGGCCGCCACGCCGGCGACTGCGCATCCGGCCGCACCGACCGCGGCCAGTCCCGGGGCGAGATGGGCGAAGACCCGGCTCAACGTCAGCGCCACGCCCAGCCCGAAGCCGATCCCCAGCACCGCCATCAACTGGGTCTCCAGCCGCCGGGACTCCAACGGCGGCTTGCCGGCGTCGACCTGCGGTAACGACGCAGCAGACGGTGGGTCTCCGGCCAGCCCCAACTCCTGGGCGACGTCGGCCAGGTGCTCGGTGACCCCCTGATCGACCTCCGCCACCACCTCGGTCAGCCGGTCGTGGACGTAGGACTCGAATTCGGCCCACCGCCGGCGCGTCATGCCCGCCGCGTCTTCGCCCAACTCGCTGCGTACCGAGGCGCACCGTTTACCGGCGAAGTAGGACAGTTGGACGCGGGCCTGGGCGATGCGGCTGCGCAGCGCGATCACGCGCTCCGATTTCGACATTCGCCGTTGCCGCACCACCTCGTCCCGCTGCTCCTGTAGCTGCGTCACCCGGGCCCGCCGCCCTTGCGCGCGGGCGTCGCGGTCGATCCGATCGGCGTCGGTGCGCAACTGAAACTCCCACGAGCGCAGCCGGTTGCGCCGGTGAGTGTCACCGTCCGCGAGCTGTTTGGTCAGTTCGGCGATCAGGTCGTCGACCCTCGGGTCGCCGCGTTCGGGCGCCGCGGCCGCGCCCACCCATGGCACGTCGCGGTAGCGCGGCGCGTGGCCGGTGAGGGTTTCGCGGGCCGCCGACAGCATCTCCCGCCACGGCCGGTGGGCGTCGATCTTGGAGACCACGCCGATCACCACGTCGGTGTGGGCGGCCACGGTATCGAGCAGCGCGCAGTCCGACTCCGTCAGTGCGGCGGCTGCCGACACCACGAACACCACCGCCAGCGGCACCTCCCCGGGCGCCAAGTCGGTGGCTTCCATCACGAGCCACTGCGGCATCCGGTCGGCCAGCGCCTCTGTCATCGCACTGACCCCAGCCAGCCAGGGGCCGGTCACCACCACCACGTCGCAGCGCCGCACCGCCGGTGGGCGCACTCCGGGCGCGACCTCAGCAACGAGGGCGTCGACCCCGGCGACGGGGCCCGGATCGGACGAACCTGCACCCGAGGAGGTCATGGGCGGCCCCGCGTCGCCGCCCAGGCTCGCAGCGATCCCCTGGCGATGTCGGCGGCGCAGGCCCGCGCAGCGGCGCCGACCGGTGCGCTGCGGTGAGCGTGCCAGCGGCGGGCCCGCGCCAGCACCGGCTCATCCGGTGGGTCGATCGCGGCCGCCGCAGCGGTCAGTCGGGCGGCGAGTGTCGCGTCGCGGACCAGGAATTCATCGATACGTTTGTCGCCGACCGCCATCGCTTCCAGCCGGGTCACCGCCTCCGTCAGCCGCCGGTAGTAAACGGCGGCGCCCATCACCTCCAGCCGGGCGACGACCCGGTCGACGCCGCTGAGCCGGCCCAGCCGAGCGCGAGCCTGCGCCAGGGTGCCGTCCCGGCGGGCCAAATCGAGCAGTGCCCCGATCCCGGAAAGGTCGATGGTGGTGCACAACCGCTCCCGTATCTGACGAGGCACCGGGTGCGGGCAGTTGATGAACTGCTCGGCGGAGCACAGATCGGCGGGCCGGACGGCCAGGCACCCCAGCGCCTCCCACAGTCGATCGTCCAGCCCACCGCCGAGCGCGGCCAGCGCGAACAACGCCGACATCGGTTCAACCGGCACCGGCATCACCGCGACCTCGTGCCCGCGCAGGTCGGCCTTGTTCAGCACCACCAGCACCGGGCGCCGACGCGCGGCATGCAATGCGGCGGTGTCCTCCGGCTTGACCACCTCGGCGACGACATGCACGGCCAATTCGGCGAGTTCGGTCCCGGCGGGCTCCGCGGCGACGCGAACCTCGGCGGCGGCCAGCGCCGCGGCGACGGTGCGTCGGCCGACACCGCGGCGGCCGTGCACCGCGACCTGCACCGGCGCGGTGATGCCTGCGACAATTCTCGCCAAGCGTGGGTCGGAGTTCTGCGTGGCCAGCACGGTCAGCTCATCGGCGAAGAGCTGGTGCCCTTGTGTCACGACCCTGCCTCCCGCGCAATCGGCCCCGGGGGGCCATGGTGTCAGCTGCTCCGCCGCGGCGCGAGTCACCGCCGGATTCGGTGAGCGGTGTAGTCCCGCGAACAAGAGATCCGGCGAATGGGTACCGCGTGTCGCTCGACACGTTTCAGGCAACTGTTGGGTATCAATGTGGACCGCGAAGTGGGTACAGAGGCGTCCATGGGCCACCATGGACTGCATGCATGCGCCGCGCGACGTCGAGTCGGCATCAGACGTCACTGGCGTCCACCCCACGGCTCCACGCCGTTTCCGCAACTTCAGCGTGCGCTACCGGCACTCCGCACTGTCGGCCGGTCAGCGCCAGACCTGGGAACGGCTCTGGCCCGACCTGGGCGCCGATGTCGTGCCGCCCGACGGACCCGACCGCCCTCAGCCCCTGGATCCGCGCCGCTGGTTCGGCCGCGAAGCCCCCGTGGTGCTCGAGATCGGCTGCGGAGCCGGCACCTCCACGGTGGCGATGGCACAGGCCGAGCCGGACCTGGACGTGATGGCCGTGGAGGTCTACGAGCGCGGGCTGGCACAGCTGCTGTGCGCGATCGACCGCGAGCAGCTGAGCAATATCCGGCTGCTGCGGGGCGACGGCCTCGATGTGCTGGAATACCTGATCGCCCCGTCATCGCTGATCGGGGTACGCGTCTTCTTCCCCGACCCGTGGCCCAAAGCCCGGCACCACAAGCGCCGGCTGCTGCAGCCGGCCACCATGGCGTTGATCGCCGATCGACTGCGACCGGGCGGGGTGCTGCACGCGGCCACCGACCACGCCGATTACGCGGTGCAGATTGCCGAATCCGGCGACGGCGAGCCGGGCCTGCGCCGGGTGGCCGACCCTTCCGGGGACGCCGGCCTGCCCATTTCCATCGCCAGGCCCACCACCAAATACGAGGCGAAGGGCCGCACTGCGGGCAGCGTGATCAACGAGTTCGTCTGGGTACGGGCCTGATGACCAGCCCCGATCTCGCAGCCGGGCCGGACGCCGAGCCGACCGGCACCGACCCGACCAACGAGGGAACACCGACGCAGCGAGTGCTGCTGGTATGGGACGCCCCGAATCTGGACATGGGCCTGGGCGCCATCCTGGGCCGACGTCCGACCGGCGTGGAGCGGCCCCGTTTCGACGCGTTGGGCCGCTGGTTGCTCAACCGCACCGCGGAGGTCGCGGCGCTGCATCCGCAGAGCAGGATCGAGCCCGAGGCGACGGTGTTCACCAACATCGCGCCCGGCAGCGCCGACGTCGTCCGGCCGTGGGTCGAAGCGTTGCGTAACGTGGGTTTCGCGGTCTTTGCCAAGCCGAAGATCGATG
The DNA here is from genome assembly GCF_045310815.1 of Mycobacterium sp. SMC-19. Lineage (NCBI taxonomy): Bacteria > Bacillati > Actinomycetota > Actinomycetes > Mycobacteriales > Mycobacteriaceae > Mycobacterium > Mycobacterium sp. SMC-19. The sequence continues at coordinate 269,587 of NZ_JBJIAM010000006.1, forward strand.
AGGACAGCGATGTCGACTCCGACATGCTTGAACACATCGCACTGCGGAAAGAGCAGGGATTGGTGGCGGTGGCCGTGGCCTCCGCCGACGGTCAGGCGTTCCGGGAACCGCTGGAAGAACTCTGCGGTCTCGGTATAGGTGCCACGGTGCTCGGATTTCGCGAACATGCGAGCTGGGCGCTAGCCTCGGATACCTTGGAGTTCGTCGACCTGGAAGACATCCCTGGTGTGTTCCGGGAGCGGCTGCCGCGGATCAGCCTCGATTCGCTGCCGGAACAGGGGGCGTGGCTCCAGCCGTTCCGGCCGCTGAGCTCACTGCTTACCTCGCGAGAGTGACAACTGGAGAGCCTGAAGTCAGGGACGCGCGAGTCCGAAAGATGTCTCCACAGACCTTAGTAAGGAGCGAATAGGTGTTCGCCTGGTGGGGTCGAACTGTATACCGCTACCGGTTCATCGTAATCGGCGTGATGGTGGCGCTCTGCCTGGGTGGCGGCGTCTACGGAATGAGCCTGGGCGACCACGTCACCCAGAGCGGCTTCTACGACGACGGCAGCCAGTCGGTGCAGGCGTCGATCGTCGGCGACGAGGTCTACGGCCGGGACCGCACCAGCCATGTGGTGGCGGTCTTCACCGCGCCCAAGGGCGAGACGGTCGACGACTCGGAATGGTTCGACGCGGTCAAGAATGGCCTGAACAAGGTCAAGAATGACCACCCCGATCAGATCATGAGCTGGGTCGGCTATTTCACCAATCCCGAAGCACTGGCCAACATGGCGGACGCAGGCAAGAAGCATGCATTCGCGTCGATCCAGCTCAAGGGCGACGACGACGACACCATCCTGAAGAATTACCAGGCGGTCGAGCCGGATCTGCAAAAGCTCGACGGCGGCAAGGTCGAACTCGGCGGCCTGCAACCGATCGCCAACGCCCTGACCGGGACTATCGCCAGCGACCAACAGCGCATGGAGGTGCTGGCCCTGCCGTTGGTGGCGGTGGTGTTGTTCTTCGTGTTCGGCGGGGTGATCGCCGCCAGTCTTCCGGTCATCGTCGGCGGATTGAGCATCGCCGGGGCGACGGGCATCCTGCAGCTCACCACCCATTTCGGGCCGGTGCACTTCTTCGCCCAACCGGTGGTCTCGCTGATCGGCCTGGGTATCGCGATCGACTACGGGCTCTTTGTGGTGAGCCGGTTCCGCGAGGAGATCGCCGAGGGGTACGACACCGAGGCGGCGGTACGGCGTTCGGTGATGACCGCCGGGCGCACCGTGGTGTTCTCTGCGGTGCTGATCATCGTCTCGTGCGCCAGCCTGCTGGTTCTGCCGCAGGGTTTCGTGCACTCGCTGACCTACGCGTTCTTCGCCTCGGTGGGGCTGGCCGCAATCCTGTCGATCACGCTGCTGCCCGCCATTCTGGGTGTGCTCGGCACCAACGTGGACGCCCTCGGGGTTCGGACCCTCTACCGGATACCGTTCCTGCGGGAATGGGAGTTCTCCAACCGCATCATCGGCTGGTTCGCCGAGAAGACCCAGAAGACCAAGACCCGCGAAGAGGTCGAGGCCGGGTTCTGGGGCAAGCTGGTCAACTACGTGATGCAGCGACCGCTGGCATTCGCGATCCCCATCGTCATCGCGATGATCCTGTTGATCATCCCGCTGGGCAAGTTGTCGTTCGGCGGGATGAGCGAGAAGTACCTGCCGCCCGACAACACCGCCCGTGTGGCCCAAGAGCACTTCGACGAGATCTTCCCCGGCTTCCGTACCGAGAAGCTGACCCTGGTCATCACGAGCGATACCGACAAACCGGTCACCGACCAGCAGGTCGCCGATATCCGCAACCGCGCGATGGCGATCAGCGGGTTCGTCGTGCCCGATGACGATCCGGCCGAGATGTGGAAGGAGCGCCCCTACCTTCCCGGGGCCTCCAAGTCCCCCTCCGTCCGGGTGATCGAGAACGGCTTGGTCAACCGCAACGACGCCGCGCAGAAGATCAAGGCGCTGCGCGCCCTGAGCACACCCAAGGGCCTGGACGTGCTGGTCGGCGGGACACCCGCGCTCGAACAGGACAGCATCCATGCGATGGTCGACAAGGGACCGCTGATGTTGGCGCTCCTGCTGATCACCACCACGCTGCTGATGTTCCTGGCGTTCGGCTCCCTGGTGCTGCCGTTGAAGGCGGCGGTGATGAGCGCGTTGACCATCGGGTCGACGATGGGCATCTTGACCTGGATGTTCGTCGACGGGCACGGCGCCGGGCTGCTCAACTTCACCCCGACCCCACTGATGGTGGTGGTCATTGCGCTGGTTGTTGCGGTGGGCTGGGGCCTGGCCACCGACTACGAGGTGTTCCTGGTCTCCCGGATGGTGGAGGCACGAGAATCCGGGATGTCGACCACCGAGGCGATCCGGATCGGCACAGCCACCACCGGCCGGCTGATCACCGCGGCCGCACTGATCCTCGCGGTGGTTGCCGCGTCGTTCGTGTTCTCCGACCTGGTGATGATGAAGTACCTGGCGTTCGGCCTGATGGCGGCGCTGTTGCTCGACGCCACCGTGGTCCGGATGTTCCTGGTGCCGTCGGTGATGAAACTGCTCGGCGACGACTGCTGGTGGGCGCCACGCTGGATGAAGCGCCTCCAGAACCGGATCGGTCTGGGCGAGATCCGGCTGCCGGACGAGCGGCGTCGGGTGACTCGCCGCCCCGCCACGGCAACGGTCGCACCGACCCCGGTGGGCGCGGCCGCCCCGCGCCCGACGCACGACCCCACCCACCCAGCCCCGGGCCGCGCCGCCCCCGCTCGGTCGCGTCCCGGCGAGCAGCTGCCGACCCGGCCGGTGAGCGGTAATCCGTCCAACGCCCGGACCAATCGGATCAACACCGGCCCGGCCGAACCTCCCACGACGCGCTTCTCGGCAGCCGACCCGGCGACCGAGCGAGTGACGTCCCCCGGCCAGGAGCCCGCCGGCCCGGGCGAGGAACGCGAAATCGAGTCGTGGCTGGGCGAGCTGCGCGGCGGCCGTGACGCGGCGCAGGCCCGGCGCGGGCGACAAGGCGAAACCGATCCGGAAGCGTCCGACGAGCGGACCCGGTCACTTCCCAAGCCCACCGGGGACGCGGGCAACACCGAGAATGCCCCCACCACGGCCATCCCGGCTCAGGGCGCCCTAGCCGACCCCGAGAACCCGGCTACCGAGAAGTTCACCGCGGTCGGTGACCAACCCGACGACGCCACTGCGGACAACCCACAGAGCCCGCAGCGACGTGGTGCTGCCGGCGGTCTCAGCGCGGCTGAACTGCTGCGTCGGGAGGGTCGCTACTGACGTCGTCGGCTTCTGAGTCCGGTGTATCGGCGTCCGCGCCGTCCGGCGTGCCCGAATCCGACGCTCCGATCAGCACCCGCACGGCTCGGTCGATGAAGGCGATGGTCGGGACGGCGAGTAGCGCGCCGACGATGCCGGCCAGGATTCCGCCGGTGGAGATGCCCAGCACCACCGCCAGCGGGTGGATGGAGACGGCACGTCCCATGACCAGCGGCTGCAGCACATGGGCTTCCAGTTGGTTGACCGCAATGATCAGCCCCAGGGTGACCAGCGCATAGATCCAGCCCTTGGCGATCAGGGCGACCAAGACGGCCAGCAGCCCGGTGAGCACCGCACCGACCAGTGGAATGAAGGCGCCCAGGAACACCAGCGAGGCCAGCGGCAACGCCAGCGGCACGGCCATGACCGCCAGACCGATGCCGATTCCGAGTGCGTCGACCAGGGCCACCAGGAAGGTGGCCCGCACGTAGCCGATCAGCGATTCGAATCCCGCCACACCGGCCGCGTGCACCCGCTCGCGCACCTGGCTCGGGAAGAACTTCACGGTGAACCGCCAGATGTCGCGGCCGCCGTAGAGGAAGAAGATCAGCGTGAACAGCACGACGAAAGCGCCGGTGACGATCTTGGTGATGGTTTCGGCCGTCGACAGCGCACCGCTGGTCAGTTTGGCCTGATTGTTGCGTAGGCCGTTGACCACGGTGTCGCCGACGCTGTCGATCTGCTCGCTGCTCAGATGCAGCGGCCCTTCGACCAACCAGTGCTGGGTCGAGTTGACCACCTGGGTGACCTGCTCGACCAGTTCGGGTACCCCGTCGATGAATTGGTCTACGACGAAGCTCAGCAACGCCGCAAGCACGGCCAGACCGCTGAGCAGCAGCAGAAACACCGCCAGCCCCCGGTGCACTCCGTGCCGGGACAACCAGTCCACGCCCGGCAGCAGCAGCGCCGACATCATCATCGCGATCGCCACCGGGACGACGATCACTTCGAGGCGCCGGATGACCAGCAGCACCACCAATGCGGCGGCGAACAGCACCAGCAGGCGCCAGGCCCACGCCGCCGCTTTGCGGACCGTCGGATGTACGGATTCGTCTGCGCTGGCTGACATTCCGGTAGCGTAACGATGCCGCAGCGGGTGCACATCAGGTAGCCGAATATCGACGTGACGCGGCTAACCTTTACATTCGTGTCCCCCGCCCCCGTTTCGCACGAACGCGTCGCGCAAGACGTCGTCGTTCGCGAAGCCGTCGGGCGAGAAGCCTTGGCTCCCCAGCGCCCCGGCAGCAAATACCGTTGGGTGCGCCCGGTAATCGTGGGTCTGGTCGCGGCGGTGCTCACGGTCGAGATCGTCCTGGTCTGGGACCAGGTGTCTGCCGCATGGCGCAGTCTCTGCCGAGCCGACGGCCGCTGGCTGTTAGGAGCGGTGCTGGCCGCGGCGGCGTCGATGCACAGCTTCGCGCAGATCCAGCGGACCCTGCTGGGCTCGGCCGGTGTGCACGTCACGCAGCGGCGGTCCGAGGCCGCCTTCTACGCCGCCAACTCGCTCAGTACCACCCTGCCCGGCGGCCCGGTGCTGTCGGCGACCTTCCTCTATCGCCAGCAACGGCGCTGGGGCGCATCGCCAGTGGTGGCGTCGTGGCAGCTGGTGATGTCGGGGGTGCTGCAGGCGGTCGGGCTGGCCGTGCTGGGCCTGGGTGGCGCGTTCATTCTCGGTGCCCGTAGCAATCCGTTCTCGCTGTTGTTCACCCTCGGCGGCTTCATCGCGCTCCTGCTGCTGGCGCAGGCGGTCGCCTCGCGACCGGAGCTGATCGACGGAATCGGCGTCCGCGCGCTGTCCTGGGTCAACTCGGTGCGCGCCCGGCCCGTGGATGCCGGGCTTGCGACCTGGCGCAAGATACTGGGCCAACTGGAGTCGGTGAGCCTGGGCCGCCGCGATCTGTCGACGGCGTTCGGCTGGTCCCTGTTCAACTGGATCGCCGACGTCGCCTGCCTGGCCTGCGCCGCCTATGCCACCGGCGGGCGGGCGTCGGTGGCCGGTTTGACGGTGGCCTACGCCGCCGCCCGCGCGGCGGGAACCATTCCGCTGATCCCCGGTGGCCTGCTGGTCGTGGAGGCCGTGCTGGTGCCGGGGCTGGTATCGAGCGGGCTGACCTTGCCGGATGCCATCTCCGCCGTGCTGATCTATCGGATGATCAGCTGGGTGCTGGTATCAGCCGCCGGCTGGGTGGTGTTCTTCTTCGTCTTCCGCACCGACAACGCGGCCGACCACGACACCGACGAATACGCGCCGGTCCTCAGCGAACCGCTATCGGTTGAGTCACCGCCCCGGCTCCAGGTCCGCTCACGGGCAGACCACCGACGGGCAGGCCGCCGGGCAACCCGCCACCCGGCAGGCCGCCCTGGGCCTGCACGGCCTGCAGGAGCCCGAGCACCTGCGGCAGGCTGACCGCCAGCTTGCACTGATCGGTCACCTCCTGCACCGGCGCGGTGATCTTGGCCAAGTCGTCCCCGACCTTCGGGTTGGCGTCGAAGTGCGCCTTCAGGTTTGCCAGCGTCTGCGGGCCGGGCTGCTGCTGCAGCGCACCGGTCATCACCTGATTGGTGTCCGGGTGCGAGTCCAGGTAATCACCGGTCGAGGTCACCACCTTGCCCACGGTCCGGGCGATCTCGCTGGCCACGCAGGGGTCTTTGGCCGCGGTCGCCGAGGGTGTCGACGGGGTGGCCAGCAGCGCCGCCGTGACGGCACCGCCCAACAAGACGGGCACGGCGGCAAGGACGCCCTTGCCCGACGGGCTGCGACGCAGTTTGGTGATGTTCACGTGTTCTCCTCACAACTGGCGAGATTCCCGATCGGCCACGACGAGCCCCGCCACGTTGCGGATGACGCTTCGAAGGTGTTTTGGTGCGCGCGCAATGCCCCCCGGCAGCAACGGCAGATCGAAAGACGGCCTTTTCCCCATCCTGACAGTAACCACCAGATGCCGCCACCCGAGCACAGGTCGGCCTGGTCACAATGCGGTTCCCGGACGGCATCGGAGCAGCTCAGAGCCGAGAGAAACGGCCAGCGCGACACGTTGCTGCGGTAGGCTCGCAGCACGCGGCGCACCAGTGCGGGCGAGAGCGGGGAGAGACGAAATCCAGCAGTTCATGATGCGCTTCAGCAGCAACCTGCGCAGATTCCGCTGGGTGGTCTTCACAGGGTGGCTACTGGCTGTGATTCCCTCGCTCTACCTCGCCGCCACCCAGTCCGGACATCTCACCGGTGGCGGCTTCGAGGTCCAGGGATCGCAGTCACTGCATGTGCAGTACCAACTCGAGGATCACTTTCCCGAGCAGGGCGCGTCACCGCTGGCCTTGGTGGCCGCACCCCGCGCCGACGCCACCTACCGGGACATGAAAGACGCCGTAGCGCTGCTCCAACGGTCCGCCGGCGAGGTTCCCAGCGTGACGGTGCTGCCGGATACGACGCAGCCGCCGCCGCGGCCCGACCGGCCCTACGTGGTGTCGCTGCGGGTGGACTTCAACAACACCGGTGCGGTCGACGTCGCCAAGAAGCTGCGCACGAAGCTGGGCGTGGAAGGCGAACATCCCGGCCGGATCGACAACGGTTCGGTGAACCTCTACGTGATCGGGCAGGGCGCGCTCGGCGCCGCGGCGTCGGCGAAGACCAAACAGGACATCGGCGCAGCCGAGCGATGGAACCTGCCGATCGTGCTGATCGTCTTGCTGGCGGTGTTCGGTTCACTGGCGGCCGCCGCAATCCCGCTGGCTCTCGGGATCGGCACGGTGATCGTCACCATGGGGCTGGTCTATCTGCTGTCGATGTTCACTTCGATGTCGGTGTTCGTCACGTCGACGGTGTCGATGTTCGGGATCGCGCTGGCGATCGACTACTCACTGTTCATTCTGATGCGCTACCGCGAGGAACTGCGGGCCGGTCGCCAACCGCAGGAGGCCGTCGATGCGGCGATGGCGACGTCCGGGTTGGCGGTGGTGCTCTCGGGCCTGACCGTGGTGGCCTCCCTGACCGGCATCTATCTGATCAATACGCCGGTGCTGGTATCGATGGCGACCGGAGCGATCCTGGCTGTCTCGGTGGCGGTGCTGGCGTCGGTCAGTCTGACCCCGGTGGTGCTGGCCCTGTTCGGCCGGGCGGTGGCCAAACGGTCGGCGCTGCTGCACTGGGCACGCAGCCCGCAGACCGCACAGTCACGGTTCTGGACCAGCTGGACGGCTTCGGTGATGCGGCGCCCTTGGGCCTCGGCCCTGGTGGCCGCGGGTTTCCTGCTGGCGCTCGCGGCGCCGGCCCTGTCGTTGTCGCTGGGCAACAGCATGCTCCGCCAGTTCGACTCCTCCCACGAAATCCGCGGCGGGGTGGCCGCAGCTGCCCAAGCCCTGGGCCCAGGTGCGCTGGGACCCGTCCGGGTGTTGGTGACCATCCCCGGCGCGAACGCGTCGGCGCCGGCCCACGCCGACACGTTCGCGGCAATCCGCCAGGAGATGTCGCAGGCCCCCAACATCGCTTCGGTGTCCCCACCGGTCTTCGGCAATGACAACAGCAGCGGGCTGCTGTCTGCGGTGCTGTCCGTCGATCCCGAGGACATGGCCGCACGGACAACCGTGGACTGGATGCGTGAACACCTGCCGGCGGCGGCCGGCTCGCCGGCCGTACAGGTGGATGTCGGCGGACCGACCGCGTTGATCAAGGACTTCGACGACCGGGTCGCGGCCGCCGAACCCATGGTGCTGGTTTTCGTGGCGCTGATCGCCTTCCTGATGCTGTTGGTCTCGATCCAGTCGGTGTTCTTGGCGCTCAAGGGCGTCGTGATGACGGTGCTCTCGGTGGCCGCTGCCTACGGCAGCCTGGTGATGGTGTTCCAGTGGGGCTGGCTGGAGCGGTTCGGGTTCGCCGCGACAGGGTCCATCGACACGTTCATCCCGCCGCTCGTGCTGGCGATGACGTTCGGCTTGTCGATGGACTACGAGATCTTCCTGCTGACCCGTATCCGCGAGCGCTTCCTGCAGACCGGCAACACCCACGACGCCGTCGCCTATGGCGTGAGCACCAGCGCACGCACCATCACCAGCGCCGCGTTGATCATGATCGCGGTCTTTATCGGATTCGCGTTCGCCGGCATGCCCCTGGTCGCCGAGCTGGGCGTGGCCTGCGCGGTGGCGATCGCGGTCGACGCCACGGTGGTGCGGTTGGTGCTGGTTCCCGCACTGATGGCGATGTTCGCCGAGTGGAACTGGTGGCTGCCATGTTGGCTGGCCCGGATCCTGCCGTCGGTGGACTTCGAGAAGCCGCTGCCCACAGTGGATTTGGGAGACGTCGTGGTGATCCCCGATGACATCTCCGCCCTGATCACGCCCAGCGCCGACCTTCGGGTGGTGGTCAAGTCGGCGGCCCGACTCAAAGGGCTGGTTCCCGACGCGGTCTGTGTCAGCGACCCGTTGGCCCTGCGCGGCTGCGGCGTGGCCGAGATGGCCACCAGCAAGATCGAAGCGCTGCCGGTCGCCACCGGGCCGGCAGGACCACCCGCGGCGGCGGGCGGCAGGGCGGTGAGCCATGCGCTGGCCCGGCTGGCCGGTGGCTGGCAGTCGCGAACCGGTACCGACCGGGCACAGCCCCGCACGATCCGTCCGGTTCACCCGGTCACCGTGTGGCGGCGCCGGCTTGCCATCGCGCTCGACGCGCTGGAAACCGAGTCATGGGCGGCCAACGAGATCGGGCTTGACGTCCCGTCGTTGACCCGGTGCCGTCCGATGGAGACCGCCGCGGTTCAACTGCCCACCGGTGACCGGCTGCAGATCCCCACCGGCGCCGAAACGCTGCGCCTGGCGGGTTACCTGGCACTGGCGCGCAACAGCCCCCGCGATTACGCCGGTCTGGCCGAGCTCGCCGATGCGCTGGGCCCGAAAACCGTTGCTGGGGCACTCAGCGAAATCGATGCGTACTACTCTGGTCAACCAGCCGACGGACACTGGATGGCCACCCAGCTGGTCTGTCGACTCGCCGATCCGGAGCCCACCGCACGCGGCGACTACGCCACCGGCGACGATGCGCTTGGAGCGAGTACGGACTGGGAACACGTCCAAGGGCGCTGCCTGGCAGTTGCCGTGGCGATGCTGGAGGAGGCGAGGTGACGTTGGCCGCGGACCGACGCCGTGGGCCGCTGCCCCGGCAGCCGTCCGGCGACACCGACCGGCCGGTCGAGTTCTGGCCCACGTCGGCTATCCGTGCTGCACTGCAGACCGGCGACATCGCCACCTGGCAGCTCATCGTGGTAGCACTCAAGCGCGACCCCTACGGTCGCACCGCACGCCAGGTCGAGGAGGTGCTGGAGGGCACCGAATCCTTCGGCATCGCCAAGGCACTGTCGGAGGTCCTGACCCGCACCAGAGCGCACCTGGAGGCCAACGAGCGTGCCGAGGTCGGGCGTCACATGCGGGTGCTGATCGAGCGGTCGGGCCTGAGTCAGCAGGAGTTCGCCTCGCGGGTCGGGGTTCCCGCCGACACGCTCGGCGAATACCTCAGTGGCACGATCAGCCCGCCCGCCTCGCTGATGATCCGGATGCGCCGACTGTCAGACCGTTTCGTCAAGCTCCACACGCGTGAGGCGCCCGACGTCGTCTGACGCCGGTCGCCCCCCTCTGCCGCGCGTCAGCGGGCGTGGATCGGTGACATCTCCAGCACCAGCCACTGACCGCCACGCTTGGTCAGCGTCACCCGCACCGGCACTACCGACTGCTTGACCTGCTGGTTCGCCACCGTCTGGACGCTGCGCATCACGACCGCGACCCGCGCGGCCGACGGCCCGAGCGCCTCGACACCGGCACTGAGCGTCTGCGCCTCGACCGCGATGTTGCGGTTGGCCATCTCGGTGGCGGTCCGGCCGATGCTCTCCCGGAACGCGTTGACCCGGTCCGGGACCATGTAGGTCGCAGCCTTCTCGATCGATGCGTCAGGGTTGGCCGGCGAGACCGTGGCCGCAGCCTCGGCCATGGCGACGGCGGTCTTGACCGCCTCGCCCGAGTCCGCCTCCAGGTCGCGGTCGGGAACCGTCCAGCGCAGGTACCCGAGCACGGCCGCGGCCACCAGCGCCGCCGCGGCCAGGCCGACGACCCCGAAGCGCAGGCCGGGCCGTTCGTTGTCGGTGCCGACCGTGACCGCATCGCGGCGCAGCAGCACGAAGTTGACCACCATGCCCTCGACGATCAGCAGCACCAGCACCGAGCAGAGCGACACGTACCAGACCGGCCAGTCCAGCGGCAGCCCGACCAGCATCAGGCCACCGATCGCGGCCAGCGGCGCGGCGATGTCGACGGCCAATACCCGCCACAGCGTCCGCGATTTCAGAAGTTCCAGCTTGCTCATCGAATCGACCTCAATCGGGAGATCATCAGATTGCCGGCGACGTCGGTGACGTCGAGGTGCAGAGCCCAGTGCACAGTCTGCGGTCTGCCGCCGACGTTCTCGGCGACGGAGGTGGCGATCACCATCACCGGGTCGGTGCGGCCGGGGTTCGACGGCTTGTCACTGCCGGTCGCGGCCGGCTCGTCGAGGTCGTGGTGCTCCAGCTCGATGGCGACGGCTTCGATCCGGCCGCTACTGCGCGACTGGATCCGCTGCACCACGTCACGGTAGGGCGCCAGGGCCGCGTCGAACTCGCTGTTGAGTTCGCCGACAGTCTTGTCCCGCAGCCGCGCCATGCCCTTCTCGACGTTCTCGGCGTTCAAGTTGATCAGCACGCTGGTCCAGCTGGCCGCGGTCTGCAAGACCCGGCTGCGGTAACCGCGCTCGTTGACGTCGTCGTAGTGCACCTTCAAGGTGATCAGGCTGAAGACCAATGCGGCCACTGCGACCAAGCCGAGGACCACCGACCCCCACCCGTAGCCGGACAGGCCGCCGCCTGAGGCCGCCGGAGCGGGCTTGCCGTGGGTGGTCTTCTTGGCGGCTTTCGCCGGGGCCTTCTTGCCGACCTTCTCTACAGCGTCGGCGTCCTGGTCCGCGGCGCTCTCAGCAGTGTCGGCGCCGGGTTCGATGATTCCGTCGTCCAGCTCATTGGAGACGTCGGGTTGTTCCTCGTCAGGCATGGCGGTGACGCTACAGGAGAGCTTTACGGTTCGCCGTGGAAGGATGGGACGGTGACCTCATCAGCCACCCGATCCGGCCTTGATCTCACCTATATAGATAGTGGCGTGAGACCGCAGGACGATCTGTTCGGTCACGTCAACGGCCGCTGGCTCGACGGTTACGAGATGCCACCGGACCGTGCCACCGACGGCGCCTTCCGCGCTCTGTTCGACCGGGCCGAGATCCAGGTCCGCGACCTGCTCACCGAGGCCGGCGATTCGGCCGCGGCGAGTGCGGATGCGGCCGGCACCGACGAGCACCGGATCGGCGACCTCTACGCCAGCTTCTTGGACGAGCAGGCCGTCCGCCAGCGCGGTGTGGAGCCGCTGCGCCGCGAGCTGTCCGCGATCGACAACGCCGGTGACCGCGAGGCCCTGGCGCGGGTGCTGGGCGCAGGTCAGCGCGCCGGGGTTGGCGGCGGCGTCGGACTCTATGTGGACACCGACTCGAAGGACTCGACCCGCTACCTGCTGCACCTGAGCCAGTCGGGCATCGGATTGCCTGACGAGTCCTACTTCCGCGAGGAACAGCACGCCGAGATCCTGGCCGCTTACCCCGGACACATCGCGGCGATGTTTGCTCTGACCTACGGCGGCGAACCGGACGACCACGCCGGGACCGCGGCACGCATCGTGGCGCTGGAGACCCGATTGGCGGCCGCGCACTGGGACGTGGTGAAGCGGCGCGATGCCGAGTTGACGTACAACCTGCGCACCTTCGCCGGGCTGCCGGCCGAGGCGCCCGGCTTTGACTGGGCCGGCTGGGTGGACGCTCTTGGCGTGCACCCCGGCGCCTCAGCCGGACTCGACGAGCTGGTGGTGCGCCAACCGGACTTCCTGACAGCGTTCGCCGCACTGTGGGAGAGCGCGGACTTTGCCGACTGGCAGGACTGGGCACGGTGGCGCGTCATTCATGCTCGCGCAGGTCTCCTGACCGAGGAGCTGGTCGCCGAGGACTTCGAGTTCTACGGACGGCGACTCTCGGGCACCGAGCAGATCCGGGACCGCTGGAAGCGCGGCGTGTCCGTGGTTGAGTCCCTGATGGGCGATGCCGTCGGAAAGCTTTACGTGGCACGGCATTTCCCGCCGGACGCCAAGGCGCGCATCGACGAGCTGGTGGGAAACCTTCGCGAGGCCTACCGGGCGAGCATCACCAACCTGGACTGGATGACCCCGGAAACGCGCGAGCGGGCCCTGGCCAAGCTGGACAAGTTCACCGCCAAGGTCGGCTACCCCACCTCCTGGCGGGACTACTCCGCGCTGGTCACCGACCCAACGGACCTGTACGGCAATTACCTGCGTGGCTATGCGGTCAACTACGACCGCGAACTGGCCAAGTTGGGCCAGCCGGTGGACCGCGACGAATGGTTCATGACACCGCAGACCGTCAACGCCTACTACAACCCGGGGATGAACGAGATCGTCTTCCCCGCCGCGATCCTGCAACCGCCGTTCTTCGACGCCGATGCCGACGACGCTGCTAACTACGGCGGTATCGGCGCGGTGATCGGCCACGAGATCGGGCACGGCTTCGACGATCAGGGCGCCAAGTACGACGGCGACGGCAACCTGATCGACTGGTGGACCGACGCCGACCGCGCCGAATTCGGTTCCCGCACAAGCGCGTTGATCGCCCAATACGAGAACTATGTGCCGCGTGAACTGGATGGCGACCGCCACGTGAACGGCGCGTTCACCGTCGGGGAGAACATCGGCGATCTCGGCGGGCTTTCCATAGCTCTGCTCGCGTACCAGTTGTCACTGGCCGGCGCCGAGGCCCCGGTGATCGACGGCTTGACCGGTACCCAGCGCGTTTTCTTCGGCTGGGCGCAGGTGTGGCGCACGAAATCCCGTGATGCCGAGGCGATCCGGCGCCTGGCGGTGGATCCGCATTCGCCGCCGGAGTTCCGCTGCAACGGGGTGATCCGCAACATGGACGCCTACTATGACGCCTTCGGCGTCACGCCCGACGATGCGCTCTACCTGGATCCCGCTTCGCGGGTGCGCATCTGGAGCTGATCGCCGCCGAGTGCCCGGTACGAGCAGTGGTTGAGGGCGCGCCCCCTACATCTGCCAGTCTTGGGAGCCGTCGTTTTTGGTGTAGGTACCGACGGAGTTCTTCACCACGACGGGATCGCCGCTGCCGAAGTTCTCGTAGAACCACTTGGCGTTGGCCGGGCTGAGGTTGATGCAGCCGTGGCTGACGTTGCGCTTGCCCTGATCGGCCACTGACCACGGCGCACTGTGCACGAACCCGCCGCTGTTGTCGATCCGGACCGCATCCTGCACGGTCAGCTTGTATCCCCAACTGGAGTTCACCGGAACCCCGTAGGTGGAGGAATCCATCACCACCGTGGGGAACTTCTCCAGCACGTAATAGGTGCCGTTGGGGGTCTCGTGTCCCCCGGCGCTCATCCCCATCGACATCGGGAAGGTCTTCTCCACCTTGCCGTCTCGGGTGATCGTCATCTGGTGCGTCTTGTCATCGGCGGTGGCCACCAGGGAGTCCCCGGTGCGGAAGCTCGACTTGGTGCCACCCGCGTCGATGTTGACGACGGTGTGGGCGGGCCAGAAGTTCAGCGGACGCCATCGCACCTGGCTAGGCGTCATCCAGTAGAACTTGCCGGACACCGGCGGGTTCGACGAGATGTGGATGGCCTGCTCGGCCATCGCCTTGTCGGCGATCGGCCGCTGGAAGTCGATGATGATCGGCTTGGCGACACCCACCATCGAGCCGTTGACCGGGTTGAAGGACGGCGGCAGGAACGGCGCCGTGCCGGTGAACGGCTCCGGATTCTGCCCGACGACCGGCCCGGTGGCGGCGGCCGGCACCGCACCGGGCTGCGCCGGGGCCGACGGGTCCGCCGACCCTGCCGGAACCGCCTGCGGGTCTGGACCCGGGGGGACCCCCTCGGGCGCGGCGGGTAGGCCGGGCGCGAGCTCGGGTGGTGGCGGCGGCGGGAACGCCATCGGGTCGCCCGGCGGCGGCGGAGGCGGCAGCTCAGGCGGGGGCGGCGGGAACTCCGGCGGGGGCGGCGGCGCGGCTGGATCGGCCGGGCCGGCATCCGCTGCGGCCGGGTCGCCGGGCTGCTGGGGCGGGTCGGCCAGTGCTGATCCGCAACCGAGCGTGAGACTCGCGGCCAAGCCAGCGGTGCTGAGCCACGCGCCGAGTTGCGCGAGCTTCCATCCCGACATCTACCTACCTCCGGTCACGATCTTGATCCCAGTGTCTCACAGGACGGTTGCCAGCTAACTCCGACGGCGGATGGAATTCCGCACACAACGACGGAAAGGAGGTTTCTGAACAGCGGCTTTGGCTGTCAGCGAAGTGGCGAACGTTACCGAGCCAGGACCGTCAGGGAACGATGAACAGGCGCTTGCTGGCCACGATGCCGACTGCGGCGATGCCGACCAGCACCGCCGACGCCGCCAACATGGCCGAGGTCCCGGCCCGCTCGAACAACAGCCCGCCGGCCAGCGAGCCGCCGGTGATGCCAACCTGAAACGCCGTCACGTACAGCCCCGACGCACCGTCGGGGTCGTCGGGTGCGGTGCGCATCGCCGCCGACTGCAGCATCGGCGAGACTGCCATCGCCATCGCCCCCCACAGCACGATCGCGGCCGCCCCCGCCACCGTGGTGCCGGTGGTGTGATGCCCCCCGATCGACAGCGCCGCCAGGACGACGAACGCCGCCGACATCGCAGCCATGCAGCCGCCGGTGACCAATTTGGGCCGGTGGTCCACCGGTCGCGCCAACAGTGGCATCGCGATCAGCCCGGCAGCACCGAACGCGGCCAGCAACCAGGCCAGCCGCGCCCCTGGGACACCGACCACGTCACCGATGATCACCACGATGAAGGTGTAGGAGATGAAGTGCCCGGTGACGGCGATCAACATCAGCGTGCTCACCGCCACCAGCCGCCCGTTGCGGTGGTGATGGTTGCCGACCAGCGCCAGTTGGTCGGTGCTGAGCACCAGGGCCGGCAGCGCAAGTCGGGCTGCCAGGGTGATGGCCGCCGCCGCCACCGTGATCACCACTACGGCCAGCCGCCAACCCCACAGCAGACTCATCGCCGAGGTCAGCGGGATACCGACCACCAGCGCCAGGCTGGTGCCGACGTAGATCGCCGTCGTCGCGCGGCCCGAATGGCTGGGTGGCACGAGTCGGGTGGCGATGGGCGCCAGCACCGACCACATCAGGCCGTGCGTGACGGCGCACAGCGCCCGCCCGCCGGCCAGCACGGCGAAGTTCGGCGCTAGCGCCGAGATCACCTGCGAGGCGGTCAGGCAGACCAGGGTCAGCAGCAGCACCCGGCGGCGCGGCCAGAATGCGGTCCAGCGCACCAGCGGAAGCGTGGTCGCCGCTGCCACCACCGCGTACCAGGCCAGCAAGGTCCCGACCAGCGCCTCGCTCACGCCCAGGCCGGCCGAGATGGCGGGCAGCGCACCCACCGGCAGGATCTCGGCAGTGGCGTAGATGAACGCCGCCGCGGACAGGATCGCCAACCGTGCCGTGGTCTGTGGCGTCCACGGCCTCAATCGGGCATTTCCGGTTTCGACAGTCATGTGTTGGGGGCAGCGTCGAGTGGTGTGTGCCGCATGGCGCTCCCGGTAACTGCTGGGTCACATGGTAGCGGCGCAGGGGTCAGGAACGAACCAACCGCGCGATTGCGGCAGAAGCTTCGGTGAGTTTCGCGTCGCCCTCCGCGCCGCCGGCCGCAACGGCCCCGCTGACGCAGTGCGCCAGGTGCTCGTCGAGCAGGTTCAGTGCCACTGACCGCAGCGCACTGTTGACCGCGCTGATCTGGGTGAGGACGTCGATGCAGTACTTGTCGTCCTCGATCATCTTGGCGATGCCACGCACTTGGCCCTCGATGCGGCGCAACCGCTTGGCGTAGTTGTCTTTGCGCGGGGAGTATCCCGGAGCTTCGGTGGTCATGGCGCCCCCAACAGTTGGTTCATCTGGTTGATCTCGGCTTGCTGAAACGGCACGAGCGAATGCGCGATGCTGATGGCCTCAGGACTCTCGCCGTGTTCGATTTCGTTCTGCGCCATCGCGATAGCGCCACGGTGGTGGGCGATCATCGACTGCAGCCACAACGTGTCGAACGCCTGTCCACGCAGACCGCGCAGCTTGTCGATGGTGGCCTGGTCCACCATGCCGGGAATCTCAGCGGCGTGGTCCCGGCCGGAATGACCGCCGGGGACCTCCCACTGCAACAGTTGCGCCTGGCATCCCTGTAGCTCCGTGCGCTGCTGGGTTGCACTTTGGTCGGCGAACGCCACCAGCGCAGGGTTCGCGCTCTGGCCGGGCGCCAGAGCCGCCAGCTCCAAGCCCTGCTGGTGGTGGATCACCATGTCCTCCAGAAACGTCACGTCCGCCGGACTGCCGATGGCCATTCCCGCCGAACTGGTCGACGTCTCGGGCGCCGGCGTGGGCGCGTGATGGCACCCGCCGGCGGCCATGCCGACACCGGCCGCGACGACGACGGTCAGGAGCGTTCTCATGCGCCCACTTTAGCGCATACCCCCGCGGGGTATTTATTCGTTTTGCCCGGTCCGACCCTAGCGGCATACTGAGCTGGTGAATTCTGGGAGCACCGACGCCGCCGGGGCGTCCGTCGACATCAAACCGCGCAGTCGTGACGTCACCGACGGCCTGGAGAAGACCGCCGCCCGCGGCATGTTGCGCGCCGTCGGCATGGGCGACGACGACTTCGCCAAGCCCCAGATCGGTGTGGCCTCCTCGTGGAACGAGATTACGCCCTGCAACCTGTCGCTGGACCGGTTGGCCAAAGCCGCCAAAGAGGGCGTTCTGGAGGCCAGCGGCTACCCGCTGGAATTCGGCACCATCTCGGTCTCCGACGGCATCTCGATGGGCCATGAGGGCATGCACTTCTCCCTGGTCTCCCGCGAGGTCATCGCCGACAGCGTCGAGACCGTGATGTGCGCCGAGCGACTCGACGGCTCGGTGCTGCTGGCCGGCTGCGACAAGTCGCTGCCCGGGATGCTGATGGCTGCGGCACGCCTGGACCTGGCCTCGGTCTTCCTCTACGCGGGCTCCACCATGCCGGGCTACGCCCAGCTGTCCGACGGCACCGAGCGCGAAGTGACGATCATCGACGCGTTCGAGGCGGTCGGCGCCTGTTCGCGCGGACTGATGTCTCGTGAGGACGTCGACATCATCGAGCGGTCGATCTGCCCCGGAGAGGGCGCCTGCGGCGGCATGTACACCGCCAACACCATGGCCAGTGCGGCTGAGGCGCTGGGCATGTCACTGCCGGGCAGCGCCTCCCCGCCGGCGATCGACCGGCGCCGTGACGGGTATGCGCGCGCCAGCGGCCAGGCCGTGGTGGAGTTGCTGCGCCGGGGTATCACCGCTCGTGACATCTTGACGAAAGAGGCGTTCGAGAACGCGATCGCGGTGGTGATGGCGTTCGGCGGGTCGACCAACGCGGTGCTGCACCTGCTGGCTATCGCCCGCGAAGCCGAGGTGGATCTGACCCTGGCCGACTTCTCTCGGGTGGGCGCCAAGGTGCCGCACCTTGCCGACGTCAAGCCGTTCGGGGCGCACGTCATGTACGACATCGACAAGATCGGCGGGGTGCCGGTCATGTTGAAGACGTTGCTGGAAGCCGGTCTGCTGCACGGCGACTGCCTGACCGTCACCGGAAAGACGATGGCGGAGAACATCGCCGAGCTCAACCCCCCGGTCGTCGACGGCAAGGTGTTGCACGCGCTGACCAACCCCATCCACCCGACCGGTGGCATCACCATTCTGCGTGGCTCGCTGGCGCCGGAGGGCGCGGTGGTCAAGTCCGCGGGCTTCGACACCGACGTGTTCGAGGGCACCGCACGGGTTTTCGACGGCGAGCGGGCCGCTTTGGACGCTTTGGAAGACGGCACGA
The DNA here is from genome assembly GCF_045310815.1 of Mycobacterium sp. SMC-19. Taxonomy (NCBI): domain Bacteria; kingdom Bacillati; phylum Actinomycetota; class Actinomycetes; order Mycobacteriales; family Mycobacteriaceae; genus Mycobacterium; species Mycobacterium sp. SMC-19. The sequence continues at coordinate 287,948 of NZ_JBJIAM010000006.1, forward strand.
TCAGCGCCGGCGACGCCGTGGTGATCCGCTACGAGGGCCCCAAGGGCGGACCCGGGATGCGGGAGATGCTGGCGATCACCGGCGCGATCAAGGGCGCCGGCCTCGGCAAGGACGTCCTGCTGCTGACCGACGGCCGGTTCTCCGGCGGCACCACCGGCCTGTGCGTCGGCCACATCGCCCCCGAGGCGGTGGACGGCGGGCCGGTCGCGTTCCTGCGTGACGGCGACAAGATCCGCCTCGACGTGGCCAACGCGACCCTGGACGTGGTGGCGGATCCGGACGAATTCGCCACGCGCGCCCAGGGTTTCACCCCGCCGCCGCCGCGTTACACCACCGGCGTCCTGGCCAAGTATCGCAAGCTGGTGGGCTCCGCCGCCATCGGCGCGGTCTGCGGCTAGCCTTCGGCGGTCGGTGGGCCCACCAGCCCGCGGGGGACTCTTCGCGATCGGGTGATCAGGCGTGCCGGGCTGACTCACCCCGCGCCCGCATACCGAAGTACGCGGCGTTAAGGCCGAGGATCGTCAACACCGCACCGGTGATCACGTTGGACCAGATCATCTCGGTGCTCGGTGATCCGTGCAGCAGGATCCAGGGCGATGCCATGAACCACACGCCGAAGACCGGCAGGGTCCACGCCAGGCCGTGCATGCGGTCCAGCGCCGCCGCCATCCCGCACGCCAAGAATGCGACGCAGAGTCCCACGACCAGGTTGTTGACGGCCAGCCGGGTGCTCGCGTCGAATCCGACAATCCACGGGGATACGGCCCCGTAGACGGCCGCAAGCAGCGTCAATCCGAAGGTTCCCTGCGCAGTCATCGACTCGGCGGCGCGCTCGTACCGTGCACGCAGAGCTAACAGATCAGGGTGGTGATCGATTGATGAATGGACTGTACTCATTTCGTAACCTTTCTGTTATTTAACAGGCGGTTTGGTGCCAGCTGCACCCATCCATCTGATGAAAGATTACGCCCGGACACGGTTTGCCAGCAACGAAAAATTAGCCAGCAAAACGGCGGTCGGCCACTGCTAGTCGACGATGGCCAGGGCGAAGCCGTCCCAGCCCTTGGCCCCGACTGTCTGCAGCGCTGCGGCCCGCAACCGCGGATGTTTGCCCATCAGCTCCAACACGTCCCGGCTACCGCGCGCCGTCGCGTCATCCGAGCGCGGCTCCAGGATCGCGCCCTCGCGGATCACGTTGTCCACCACGATCACCGAGCCGGGACGACTCAGCTGCACAGCCCAATTCAGGTAGCCGACGTTGTTCTCCTTGTCGGCGTCGATGAACACCATGTCGAACGGCTCGCCGGTCAGCGTCGGCAGGGTCTCCAGTGCGGCACCCACCAGAATCTGCACCCGATCACCGACGCCGGCGCGGTCCAGGTTGGCGCGAGCGACCTCGGCATGCTTGGGCTCGTACTCCAGCGTCACCACCGAGCCGGTAGCCCCGACGGCGCGCGCCAGCCAGATGGTGCTGTAGCCGCCCAGTGTGCCGATCTCCAAGATGCGGCTGGCACGGGCTGCGGTCGCCAGCAGATTCAGAAACTTGCCCTGTTGTACCGAGACCGCGATCGGCGGCAGTCCGGCCTCGTCGCTGGCGGCCAGCGCCGCCGTCAGCGCCGGATCCTCTCCGGCGTACAGGTTGTCCAGCAGGGCATCGATTTCGCGGGGCGTGGGCTTTTCAGTCACTTAACCCAGGCTAGCCCGCGATCGCGGTTCTGGCTCCCGAATTTTCTTTACCCCATACCCCTATGGGGTATATAGTCAGGGAACCCGGCACCCGCTGGGGATCACAGAGGAAGGTGTGACACATGGCGAACTACGAGGATGGGACCGTACTGACATGCGGCCACGACGGCTGTGGATGCCGGGTGCGTATCGAGACTGCGTGCCACTGCTCCGGTGCGAACGTGAGCTACCGCTGCACCTGCGGCGACGAACTGGTACCCGTCAGCAGCTGACGACAGACGGCGCCGGTGACGCACAACCTCGACCGTTGTGCGTCACCAGCGCCTCTTCTTGGTTTACACCACCCGGGGGCCGTTTAGCAGGCTTCGGCACCGAGCGCATTCGGCAGGCCCGCATCGCACAGTGCAAGGACGTCGGTCGCGTCACGCAAAGCGTCAATGACACACCGCGCGGGGGAGACAAAGACCTGCGGGTAGTCGATCTCACCGAGAGCGGTGTCAACGGGCCACGCGAGTCGTTCCGAGCCGAGGGAGAACTGCGCGTCAACACCGTCCTTGTTGCCGCGCGCGTCCTGGCGATGCCAGGCTCCGTCGAGATAGACCGCGACAAGTCCGTGGAGAACGTAGCTGTCGCCGTGCACCAGACGCTGATAGCAGAGACCGGCTGGGATGCCTTCTGCTCGGAGCAGTGCCGCCAGCAAGTGTGATTTGGCGTAGCAGAGTCCGACGCGATGCTCGAGAACTTCACTGGCGGTCAACGTCACCCGGGGGTCTGCAACGTCGTAGGAGTGAGCGACCTCGTCTCGCACCCACTCGAACGCGGCCTGGGCGAACGAAAAATCATCGACCACAGGCCGCCGTAATTCCCGAGCAAGGTTCCGGACAGGCGACCCGTTGCACTGGACGAATTCATCTTCTCCCAGATACGCCCCTGGTCCTGTGGCTTCAAGCACCGGGAAGGAATTCGTCACTCACTGACCCTAGCTAGATCCAAAGTCCGCCACTCCACGGGGCGCTATTATGAGCGAAATCGATGGGTGAACCCGCCAACGCGTCACATCCTCAAACCACGACCACAAGAAAAGGAGAGGTCGGGATGAAGCTACTCATCGCCGCTCTCGCGGCAAGCATCGCAGCGGCACCAATTGCCAGTGCTGATGACCAATCACTCCTCGACCGTAATCAATCATTCCTCGACCGGGTTCACGAGCTTGGCGTACCAAGTCAGTACGGCTTCCTTGGGCGTGCGGATGACAACAGCACTCTTGCTGGAGGATTGGGGACTTGTCGTGGCCTCAGAGAGGGCATGACCCTTGAGCAGATGGAACCGAAGGCGTCGCTTAGCCCGATCCTCAACGCTTTTCCGCTTTTTTATTGGGAGATTGCTCAGGCGGCACAGGAGAAACTTTGCCCTGACACCCTTGGTGCGCCCAGTGAAAAACCGAATACCTAACTAGTCGCCGGAACGCGCGCCTTCTCGACAGAAATCGTCGACGGCGCGTTGCCCGACATACCAACAGTCAGGCGTCCTTGCAAGTGACCGCGCAGGGACTAGCGAGGACGCTCCTCTGCCAATAAGGCTGCACGCGCCGGCCCAAAGTGTATTTCAAAAATATCCTTCAACCACGCCATAATCTCGTTATCGTCAGCACTCATTCCGGGGGTCTTCAACTGATCGTGCGCATCGCTGAGACGAAGTATGGACTGCCACGCCCTCGATTGGTTCGATAAACCGAACTCATTCGGTGCGTCAAGCGGCGCTAGCATGAAGTTCAAGCCACCATTTCGCGCAGACCAATAGAGCTGCAACTTGCAGTCAGGCCCTCGGTAGAAAATCGCCCATGCCCCGCGATCAGCATATATGAGGTCGTCCAGCACTTCGTCCATCTCTAAACCGGCGCCGGAAAGCGTGCGGCCGAGGAACTGGTCCAGATCCATTGGTTTCATGGTCAGCCGCCTCCTCCGTACAGCCACACATTTCCGTATTGTTGATAGTCATATTGAGCGGCATTTTCTTTCAGAAAATTGATCTCAGCAGCGGAGTACGACAACCTGTCCTCCACTGCCAGTTGCTCAACGCTTGTATAGCCCTCAGGAATTACGTATTCAATCCGCGGCACACCCTCTTCCATCTGAGCGCGGAGAAACTGTTTGTTTACTTGCCACGCCTCGCTGCTGCGTATCGCCAAATCCGTTGGTCAGCGCATCCCAGGTTCGGTCACCGGTATCGAAGTAGATGCCACCATGTCCCCGGGCTTCGCCGATGTAGCCGCCCTCTTGGCCGTCGAACTTACCCAGGACGACCCGGTCTGGGTTGTCGCCCACATAGTGGGTGGACATGTCAGCGACTTCCTCGCTGAAGCCGGCTGTCGGCCCTCCGTGCCTACTCGCGTAGTTGAGATCCATCGCCGAGTATTCCGCCCACGGATGGTAGGTGGCGGGAACGTCGAATCCGACATCTGCGTATGACGAAACCACCGGGCCTGTGTCGAGTACGCCGCGGCCGATCTCACCGAGCCCGGCCCGAATCGACGCCCCCTCCGCCCCGAAAGGAAGCGTGACGGCGGCGGCACTGACATCGAAAGCCTTCTCGTCCAGGAAGTAGGCGGGACTGGGCGCGTTCAGGGCGTCTTTGACTTGGGCGACACCCGCGCCGACCGGGTTGAGGAAGGAGTCACCGAGCCCCTTCGCCAGGCCACCCCACGATTCCAGGACGCCGGGGGCGCCTGGGCCGCCCTGCCCGAGCAGGTTCTTGACGACTTCTTCGGTGGTTCGCCAACGGTCCCCGAATGCATCACCGAACCCCAGCGGCGCCTGCCGCTGCGATTCGGGGGCACCGTAGCGCGATAGCGGCTGTTGGGCCTGCAGCACCGCCGCGTTGATGCGCGCTCCGATCTGATCCGGCGGAACACCGTCGTTGGCCAGGACCTCCTGGGCTAAGACCTTGAAACTCTCCACATCGCCGGGGTTCACCGGTGCCGGCACGTCGCGACCGGCCTCGAAGCTGCGCACCACGACATCGGGCTCGTAGCCGTCCTTGACCCGCAGGTTCGTCAGCGCAGACTGCAGCACCTTGGCATAGCCGCCGCGGATGCGCGTGACGTTTGACAGGACAGTCCGTGTGTCGGTTATCGCACCGTCCCAACACTTTTCGATCAGGCCATCGATGTCGTCGCCGTGCAACGTATACGCCAAGTAGTGGGCGTTGTAGTCAGCCAGATACTCGTCGTAGTCCCGCAGATTCGCATTGAGCGCCTCGATCTGCTCATCGCAGCGCTGCCGAGCCTGGGCCAGGGCGGCGGCGATGGTCTCCAAGTCGGCCGCGATCTGGCCGAGCTGCTGGTTGGTGGCGCGCAGGCCGTCCTTGACCCGCTGCACCTCGGCGCCGTTGTTGATCGGCTGCTGACCGTTCTCGCGGTTGTACTGCTCGAAGTGCTGCTGGGCGGGGCTGCCGGCCTGCACGCCGTCGTCAACGGCCCACGGATCACCGCCCGCGGCAGCGGCCAGGTCGCCGGGCCCCAGATACTGCAGGCTCGGACGACTCACGGCGCACCCGCGCTACTCGCCATCGTCAGATCATGACCGACACCGCACCGGAGCGCACGTCACCGCACACCCTCTTTGGCGAACACCACCCGCAGCACATATCCCAACTCCGGGCCCATCACCATTTCGGCCAGCTCACAGAACGTCGCGACGAACTCGGGGCCGTGCGGCGGCCGAGCATCACACAGATGGTGCGCAATCTCATGCAGCACCACCAGTTCTCGCAACGCCCAGTCCACGCCGCGTTGATCCGGCACGGCGATAACGCCTGCCGCACCGATCTTTTCGTAGTGCGCTGCCGTGGCGCCGCGGCGCGCGCGCACGGCCAACCCGGAAGCATCCGGCCACCGAACGCGCACCGTCGACAGTGCCATGACGTCATCGACGTAGCGCCCCACGGCGGCCACCGAACCGAAGCGGGCCTCGGGCGGCAAGGTCAGCTCGGCGCCGAAGAACTCCAGATTGCGCCTGCCGGTCTCGGCGGCGCGGTCGAACAAGGTGCGGACGAAGACCTCCGCGGCGTAGACCTTGGCGCGCTGACCATCGCGCTCTGAAGCGTTGCCGCTCACCGCTCCAGCGCGGACCGCGCCACCGACAGCTCAGCGCTGTCGCCCAGCCGGGCTTTGCGCCCAGCCCGATCCCCGGCCCGACGCGCCGCAGATGAATACCCCGCCGACGCCCGGGTGGCCCGCCAGGTGCCCCGCGCCTTCGACGTACCGCGGTAGAAGTCGCGCAGCTCGACCTCCTTGTTGCGCAACGCGATCGCGGTCCCCGGCGCCCGGCTCCGATCCTTCTCGGCATCGCGTCGGGTCTCATCGCGGGCCTCGGCCAGCCGCTGGCCGACCCGGGCGCCGAACGCCAGGTGGAAGTTCAGCCGAGCGGTGATGGTCGGGGTCGGGCGGTGCTCGCCGGTGGCGATATACGTGTCCGAGGCCCGGACCATCTGAACGACCAGGCTGGCGTAGAGGGCGTGGGTGGCGTCGATGTCCTCGGCGAAGCCGTAGGCGTACACATAGGTCGAATTGGTCGCCACGTCGCAGCGCACGTCATTGGCGGTGGCGATCCCGACGAACAGCTGCACATAGGTGCGCAACCCCCGCGCACCGGGCGCTCCGATGGTGATGGTGCGCTGCACCGGCGCGGTGGCCGCTGTTCGGGTGGCTGAGTGCGCACGAGCCACCGCCAGGTCGATAGAGGTCGCAGTGGCCAGCCGTTGCGCCGCCGCCATGAATGCGTCGGCTTCGTGGGCGTTGTCGGTGCCCTCGGCCTGGCGCAACAGGGCGGCGATCCGCGCCAACATCTTGTCGTCGCTCATGGCCGCCACGCTAACCGACGCCGGCGACACCGCGCCGACGGCAACTCACAGGTGCGCGTCGATCCAGCCCACCACGTCGTCGAGCACCTGCGCGCGCTCTGGTTCGTTGAATACCTCGTGGTAGAGCCCCGGGTACACGGTCAGCTGCACGTCGTCCGAACCGACGCACTGCACCAGCCGCGTGCTGCCCTCGGCGGGCACCAGACCGTCTTCGGCCCCATGTACCACCAGCAGCGGCACCGTCAGTGCCTGCGCCCGCGTCGGCATGGTCTCGCCGACCTTGATCAGCGCCCGTGCGACACCGGCCGGTACCCGACCGTGGTGCACGAGGGGATCCTCGTTGTAGGCGACCACCACTGCCGGGTCACGCGAGACCAGGGCGCTGTCGAGCTTCTCCACCGGCAGGCTCGGCGCAATGGCCCCGACCGCCTTGGCGACGAACGCCAAGCCTGGCGACACCGTGTCGGTCATGGCCACCGCGGGCCCGGACAGCACCATCAGCTGGTAGTCGTCGGGGCGGTCGACGCCGTAGCTGAACACGATCGCCCCGCCCATGCTGTGCCCGAGCACCACGCGTGGCAGTCCTGGGTGCTCGCGGGCAGCGATAGACGCCAGTGTGTGGAAGTCACCGGTGTATTCCGCGATGTCGCGGCACAGCACTCGCTTGCCGCCCGAGCGCCCGTGTCCGCGGTGGTCCAGCGCATAAGTCACCAACCCCGCCGCAGCGAACCGCTGCGCGACGTGGTCGTAGCGACGGGCATGCTCGCCGAAACCGTGGGACAGCACCACCACGGCACGCGGCGGCACGTCCGGCGTCCAGGTGTCGTAGACGATCGGTACCGCCCGCACTCCATCGAAGGTTCGCTCGGTGCGGGTCACAGCCATCAGGGCAGCGTAACGGGCAAAGCGCCCGCCCAGGTAACCTCGCCAGCCATGGGACGAGTCGAGGGCAAAGTTGCGCTGATCAGCGGCGGCGCGCGGGGAATGGGCGCGGCACACGCCCGGGCGCTGGCCGCCGAGGGCGCCAAGATCGTGATCGCGGACGTCCTGGAGGACGAGGGCAGCAAACTCGCCGATGAGCTGGGGGCCGACACCGCCCGGTTCGTCCGCCTCGACGTCACCCAGGCCGAGCAGTGGCAGGCAGCCGCCCAGACCGCGGTCGATGCTTTCGGCAGCCTCAACGTCGTGGTCAACAACGCCGGGATCGCCAAATACAACACCCTGGAGAACTTCGACGCCGCCGCCTGGCAGCAGGTTCTCGACGTCAACCTGACCGGAACCATGCTGGGCATGCACGCCGCTGTCGCGCCGATGAAGGCCGCCGGCGGCGGCTCCATCATCAACATCTCCTCGGTAGAAGGCATGCGTGGCACCGCTGGCCTCTACGGCTATGTTGCGTCGAAGTGGGGGGTGCGCGGGCTGGCCAAGGCCGCCGCCGTCGAGCTGGCGCCGCACAACATCCGGATCAACAGTGTGTTGCCCGGGCTGATCCGCACCCGGATGACGATCGCGATCCCCGATGACTCGCTGCAGATTCCGCTGGGCCGGGGCGCCAAGTCGGCGGAGGTGTCCACCGCGGTGGTTTTCCTGGCCTCCGACGAGTCCTCCTACATGACCGGGGCCGACATCGTGATCGACGGGGGCCTGTCGGTGGGTATCCCCCACAAGACTGGATAGGACAGCATTCTCCCAGCTAAGAGCACCCGTCGGGGCAACTTCTGAAACGTGTTCTATGATGGCCGGTCATGAAGACCAAGGGCGCATTGTTGTGGGAGCTGAACTCGCCGTGGCGGGTCGACGAGATCGAGCTGGGCGACCCCGTTGAAGGCGAAGTCCAGGTCCGGATGCACGCCGCGGGGATGTGCCACTCCGACTACCACCTGACCACCGGAGCCACCCCGATGGCCCTGCCGGCGCTGGGCGGGCACGAGGGCGCCGGCGTCATCACCAAGGTCGGCAAGGGCGTCACCGGCCTGGAAGAGGGCGACCACGTCGTCATGGCCTTCATCCCGGCCTGCGGCAACTGTCCGCCCTGTATGAAGGGTTTCCGCTCGCTGTGTGACCGCGGGGCGGTACTGCTGGGCGGCAAGGCCATCGCCGACGGCACCAACCGGATCCACGCCGGCAGCCACGAGGTCTCGGCGATGAACCTGCTCGGCACCTTCTCGCCCTACATGACCGTGCACCAGGACTCCGTGGTCAAGATCGACAAGGACGTGCCGTTCGAGACCGCGGCCATCATGGGCTGCGCGGTGCCGACCGGTTTCGGTTCGGCCACCAACGTCGCCGAGGTCAAGCCCGGCGAGACCGTGATCATCATCGGTGTGGGCGGTATCGGCATGAGCGCCCTGCAGGGCGCGGTGCTCTCCGGTGCTCGCCGCGTCATCGCGATCGACCCGGTGCCCTTCAAGCGCGACCAGGCCGTCAAGTTCGGCGCCACCCACGTCTACCCGTCGATGGCCGAGGCGATCATGCCGGTCATGGAGGAGACCTGGGGCCTGATGGCCGACAAGGTGATCATCGCCGTCGGCGACATGAAGGGCGAGTACATCGAAGAGGCGCTCATCCTGACCGCCAAGACCGGCACCTGCGTGGTCACCGGGATGGGCTCGATGGTCGACGCCGATGTCAAGCTGAACCTGTTCTTGTTCACCATGTTGCAGAAGACGTTGAAGGGCAACATCTTCGGCGGCGGCAGCTCGCACATCGAGACGCCCAAGCTGGTGGGTCTGTACAAGTCTGGGCTGCTCAAGATCGACGAGATGATCACCACGACTTACAAGCTCGAGGACATCAACACCGGCTACCAGGACATGGTCGACGGCAAGAACATCCGCGGCGTGATCACCTACGACGAGTCGGACTGGTAGGCGGTTACTTCGCCTCCCGCGGCAGCCGGCAACCGGTGTAACCGGAGACCACCAGGTTGCCGCGGTAGCCGACCTTGATGAAAAGGCCGGTGGGACCGTAGAAGCCGACGTCGTGATTGCCCGGCTGGTTCTGCATCACCTGCACCTCGGTGGCCTCCAGCTTGGCGGCCGCCTCCTTGGCGGTCCGTTCAAGCTGGGCCCAGGCCTGCTCTGACACCGCGACATCGCGGGCAACCGCGTCCGGTAGGAAGTAACGCTTACCGTCGGTTTGCTCGTATGGCCGCTCGCAATTTCCGCCGTCGCCCTCGTCCAGGGTCTCCCAGACGATCGACGGGATGAGTTGTTTTGCGGCGGCCGTTATCTCATTCATCGTGGCGGCTACCTGAGTTTGAGTGTCCTCAAACGACGGCAACGACTTGAGCACGGCCAGGGCCTCGGCGGCGACGCTGGGCGGAGTGGGTTCATACGGTTGCGTCATGTGACATCCTGCGGTGAGTGCGGCGATGGCCAAGACAGCGAGCAGGCATCGTCGCGGCTGGGGTGGGGACACTCGGTGAAACATCAATTTCCTTGAACCGCCTTGTCGCCCAGGCCCGCGAGGACGGCGGCGATGTTGTAGTTGGTCGTTCGAAGGCCTCCACCGTCGGGGAAGCGGGGGTAGTCACTGTGTCCGTGAGCCTCTTGCAGGGTGATGGTGCCACCGTGGCCGTCGGGCACTGTCGCGGCACCGGTTTCCAAGCGGGTGAATTCGGGGTTGGTGGCCGGGTTGGGCCCGAAATCGCCGAGCTCGTTGTTGAGGTAGGTGCCGAGGATCGGAATGCCCTGGCCGACCGCTCTGGCGTCGTAGACCCATTGGATCTTGTCGTCGGGGGCTTCCATGGCGAACACCTGACCGGGCTGCAGGTGCAGGTCCCCCGGCGTGGACGCCTCGATGCCAGGAGACCCGTAGAACAGCGCCCGCGACACGCCGTGATCGCCGGGCTCCTGCAGGGCCAGTCCGGTGGTCAGCGATCCGTAGGAGTGCCCGATCGCGGTCAGGTCGGCGGGGCCGCCCAGGTGCGAGGCCTGGATCCCGTCGTAGAAGCGAGCCAGATCGTGCGCGCCGGAGCGGGCGAGGTCGTCGTGCGTGACTCCCCAGATTCCGGCCAGCGATGCGGTCTTGTCGTCGAAGCCGGGAACCTGCGGGGGGTCGTACCCGATCCAGGCGATCGTCGAGACGGTATCGCTCTCGTGTCCCGGCTCGAACCGCAATTGCCGCAGTGCTTCCCGCCTGACGTTGGTGGCCTCTTCCGCCATGCTTTCGATGCCCCCGTGCACCGTGGTGTTGAGCCCAGGGGTGGTGACCGACACGTGGGTCGCCTTGTCTGGATCCCCGACCGCGATGGCCGCGCGGGCCTGCGTTCCGCTCTGAGTGTCCAGCAGCATCAGTTTGCGATCCGGACTGGCCCGCAGCACCGAGTCGACAGCCCGCAGGTCGGGTAGATACTTGGACGCCTCCCTTGCCGCGTCGTACTGACGCTGCCAATTCTCGTAGGCAACACGGTCATCAAAAATCGCCCCCGGCTCATTGGGACGCGGAATGTTGTTGCCGGCAGCCCAGTCCGGATGCTGGTTCTTCAATGCGTCGGCCTGCGCTGCGGCGCCCTGTGCCCGGCTGAGTTCGTCGGCCAGGTGCAGCTTGTTGTAGTGGTCGTAACCCAAGTGATCCGGCGGATCGCTGGGCATGCCCGGATGATTGCCGATGTTGTGGTCGGCGTTGTAGAGCCAGTCCTTCTGTCCAGGAGTCAGGCTGTTCCAGTAGTCGTTGAACTGCTTGGGATCGTCGGGCACGGGTCCCGGGGGCGGCGCCGGCGCGTCCGCGTCGAACTTGCGCACCGTCACGTCAGGGTCGTAGCCGTCCCGTACCCGCAGATTCGTCAGGGCCTGTTGCAGGGTCTTGGAGTAGCCGTTGCGGATGACCGTGGCGTTGTGCAGCGCGGTCGCGGTGTCGTCCTCGGCCAGCTGGCGGCACTGCGCGATGTCCGCGTCGTGGTCGTAGCCCTGGTTCTCCTGCTCCAGGTACACCCCGATACGGGCGTCGAGGACGATCAGGTTAGCGTTGAGCGCGGTGATGTTGGCCAGCGAGGCGGCGCGGGCCTGCGCCAAAGCCGCGGCGATGGTCTCCAGGTCCGCGGCGATCTGGCCGAGCTGCTGATTGGTGGCGTGCAGGCCGTCCTTGACCCGCTGCACCTCGGCGCTGTTGTTGATCGGTTGCTCGCCGTTCTCCCTGTTGTACTGCTCGAAGTGCTGCTGGGCGGTGACAAACGTTTCCTCGGCCGTTGTCGCCGAGCCGGCGGCGGAGTGGAATGCCTGGGCCAGGAAGTTGATCTGGGTGGGGCTGCCGGCCTGCAGACTGTCATCGACCGCCCACGGATCACCGCCGGCGTGGGAAATGAGCTCGGCGATCTGCAGATGCTGCAGCGTTGGACGGCTCACGCGACGATACCGGCGTCATAGCGCGCGCCGGTTTCGACGGACATCGCCTGCTACCTCCGTATCGCCTCGGCGGTTGCAGTGAGACTACCGGCACCGGCCGGATTGCGCGCTAACCTTGGAAGTCATGACCAGCCTGCTTGATGTACGACGGGCTGATGACCGCGCGACCACCCATGCGCCGTGGCTGAACTCGCGGCATTCGTTCTCGTTCAACGATTACTACGACCCGGATAACACCCATCACGGGCTGCTGCTGGTCAACAACGATGACGTCGTCGCGCCGGGTGCTGGCTTTGACACCCACCCGCACCGCGACGCGGAGATCGTCACCTGGGTGCTGTCCGGCGCGTTGAGCCACCACGATTCGATCGGCAACGCAGGCGTCATTCATCCTGGCCTGGCGCAACGGATGTCGGCAGGCACCGGCATTCTGCATTCGGAGAAGAACGAATCCGCCAGCGAGCCGGTGCATTTCATCCAGATGTGGATCATGCCGGATACAGCGGGGCGCACGCCGGGCTATCAGCAGCACGACATCGGCGAGGCACTGGCGGGCGGTGGGCTCATCACCGTCGCCTCGGGCAGTGCCCCCGACGCCGCGATCAGCATCGGCAATGCGGGTGCCACGCTGTACGTGGCGCGGCTGCAGCCCGGAGACCAGGTCGGGCTACCCGATGCGCCGTATACCCATCTGTTCGTCGCGGCCGGCCACGTCGATCTGGAGGACGCCGGTGCGCTACACACCGGTGACGCGGTCCGCTGCACCGGCGGCGGCGGTCAACGCCTTACCGCATCCGCACAGTCGGAGATCCTCATCTGGGAGATGCACAGCCGTCTCGGCGGCTGATCGCTGGCCATAACCAATCCGCCACCGACGCAGCACAATCCGGTCACGCAGGTTGTCTCTGCGGTTTCGGTGGCTACCGTAGGAATTTGGTGTCTCCCCCAGTCCGGAGCCGAAGGGATGAACAGTGTCGACTCCAGTGGCTTTCGCGCGCCGACTGGCGGCCGGCTGCGCCGCGGTGCTGCTCTGCGCAACCCTGGCGATCGGCCCGGGCCAGCCGACCGCGCGTGCCGCCGCCCAAGACCAGTTGGCCGCCGCGATCGCCCGGACCCCGGGCTCCTACCTGGTGTACAACTTCGGCAGCGGGCATCCCACACCGATGCTCAACGCCGCTGGCGACTGGTATGAGATGTCCGGCGGCGGGCATCTGGTAGTCCTCAAGTCGGCCTCGCAACGCATCGAGCCGCACCTGCTGGTCGACAGCCATAGCGGCGCTCAGAGCCGCTGCGAGCGCGATCCGCGGGCCCGCACCAGCGAGGGCCTGATGCAGGCCTCCGAGCTCTACACCCCGCTGCAAGCCTGGCAGGTGCTGGGCCGGCCGATGGTGGCGATCAACGCCAACTTCTTCGACATCCGCGGCCAGCGGGGCGGATCCTGGCGAACCACCAAGTGCAGTTCCCCACTGGGCGCCTACGTCGACAACACCCGCGGCAAGGGCCGGGCCAACGTCGCAGTCACCGGCACCGTCCCCTACGCCGGCAAGCAAGGACTGTCCGGCGGCAACGAGCACTGGTCGACGCTGACCACGATGATCCTGCCGACTCGCGGCGCACCATATGTGTTGTGGCCGCGCGGCGGTCGCGACGGTGGGGACTACGACTCGGCCGGTCCGACGGTCACCGGCCTGGTGGAACGCGGGGACCGGTTCGTCGCGGTGAGCGGACTGGGATTGCTGGCCCCGGGCGTCACCGGGCAACTGAACGACGGCGGGCCGAGCGCGGCACGCACCGCCGTGGGCTATTCACGAGCCAAGGACGAGCTGTATATCTTCCAGGGCGGCCACTACACACCCGACAACATGCAGGATCTGTTCCGCGGCCTGGGCAGCGACCACGCCATCCTGCTCGACGGCGGTTCTTCGTCGGCGGTGGTACTGCGCCGCGACTCCGGCGGCATGTGGACCGGCGCCGGGGTGCCACGCGGATCCTGCGACACCGCACAGGTGCTGTGCGACGCGCACGAACGCGGGCTGCCCAGCTGGCTCGGATTCAATTGATCAGCGGCGGGCCACCGCCACCGCTTAAGGCATCTCAACCTTGGCGGCCAGCCAACGGCCCTTCACCTTCTCCATGGTGATCACGATGCGGCTGCGGTCGATCTGCGCCTGGGGGGCGGTTTTGTTACTCACTGCCTGATCGACGAACAGCAGCACCTCGACCCTGTTCTTCGTGGCGGATTTGACCGCCGAGTCGATGACGGTGCCGTGCGCGGACGCTTTGTTGTCGATCAGCAATTGGCGCAGCTGTTCACTGGATGCGCTGTAGACGTCCTTGAACTCCCCGGTGGCACCGTCGAGGATTTCGGCGAAGTTCCTGTCGATCGCGGTGGGGTCCACACTGGTGAGCACCAGGGTGTACTTCTGGGCCGCCTCGAGTGCCTCTTCGGCGGCAACCGTGCGCTGGTGGTGAGCGAACAGCAGCCAGCCCTCGTAGGTCGCCCCGATCAGGCCCAGCGCCAAGACCGCCGCGGCGATCCGCCGCCGGTTCGGTGTCAGGCCGCGTTCCTTGGGCTCGTCGGCTCCCTCAGCGGTCTCGTCCGCGGCATCGTCGGCGGCGGCAGTCTCGGCGGATTCGGCAGCCTCGGTTACCTCGGTGTCGACGGCCTCGACCGCCGGTTCGACGTGGTCGGCCGCTTGCTCGTCCTCACGGTCCGACACCTGAACTACCTCTCGTGGTCCGCCTGCTGGGGGCCGTCCGGCCGCAACGCCCCCCGAACCTACCCCAACCCGCTCCGGCGGGTTCTCGCCTGATGGCGGCGACCTGCAGCGGCCGGCGGCGCCGCGCTTGCGCTCGCCGCCTAGGTGCAGGCCCGGGAATTGCGCAACGCGTTGGCCCATCCGATCGCGGAGTCGATGTGGGGGCGCGCGAAGCCGGCCGGCTGTTTCTTGCGCATGCTGTCGGCGATGCGGGAAAGCTGAAACAGCACGCCGGTCAGCTGTTCCCCGCCGTAGATCGGCGAGTAGGGGCCGAAGTTGTCCGGCGTGTTGCGGATGGTCAGCGGCTGAAGTCGTGGCCCCAAGAAGCCGGTCGACCGGTCGATGTCGGCCACCACCGCATCCGCCTGCGACTGAACGCTGGCGTAGACGTCG
This sequence comes from Mycobacterium sp. SMC-19, assembly GCF_045310815.1. Taxonomy (NCBI): domain Bacteria; kingdom Bacillati; phylum Actinomycetota; class Actinomycetes; order Mycobacteriales; family Mycobacteriaceae; genus Mycobacterium; species Mycobacterium sp. SMC-19. The sequence goes on from NZ_JBJIAM010000006.1 coordinate 302,991, forward strand.
CGGTGGTCGGCAAGATTGCCGTTGAAGGCGTTGATCTGTCCCATCAGCGGGTCGAACTGCGTGTTGAACCACTGGCACGAATCCGACATGCCGCCGATCATCTCGGGAGTCACCTGATAGGTGAAGGTGCTGTACGGCCAGATGTCCATCCGCGGAGACCAGTCGCTGGGCGCGGGGGTGAACCCTGGAGGCGCCGGCGGTTGGTCCGGATCGGCGACGGCGGATCCCGGTGCCACCACTGCGGCGACTGCCATCGCACACGCGACTATGGCAGCGATCTGGGTCCACCCTGCCCGCTTCGGCACCGTCCCGATCTCCTTCCACGTGTCGCGCTTGTCCCGGTCGAGTATCGCCATCGACGCCCGCACGAGGATGCCAAAACCACGAAAACGCGTGCTACTGGCCGGTAACCCCGCCATAACCGGAGTCATGTTGCCTGAAGCGCCCTTGCCGGGGCATTGTGTCCGACATCATGTCCGGATGAAAGGTCGCGGCGAGACCCCATGAGCTCCTCCCCATTGGTAGCCATGCGTATCCTTTCTATCTACCCACCAGTTGGTCCGAGAAGTTCCGAACCCTACCGCGGAGTAAGAACGCTGACTATGGTGGCCGCCATGGATCATCTGCCGTACACGCGATCGGCAACCACAGGTGATCTCACGACCACGATCGGCGACAAATGACCACCCAGGACGACCGCGACCTCGCCGCCGAGGCGCCGCTCGACGGTGTGGCAGCTATCCAGGACTGGACCGCCGGGTATGTCAACCGCCACCCACTGGCCTCGCTGACCACCGTCGGCGAGCAGTGCGTACTGGCGGTGCGCACCGTGCAGTACTTCTTCTCCGACCTGTTCGGCGGCCGATTCCAATGGGGCGAGTTCGTCCGGCAGAGCGCCTTCATGGCCAACACCGCTGTGCTGCCGACGGTTTTGGTCGCATTGCCGATCGGGGTCACGCTCTCCATTCAGTTCGCGCTGTTGGCCAACCAGGTCGGCGCCACTTCGCTGGCCGGCGCGGCCGCCGGGCTGGCCGTCATCCGGCAGGCCGCATCCTTGGTGGCGGCCATGCTGATGGCCGCCGCGGTCGGGTCGGCCATCACCGCCGACCTGGGTTCGCGAACCATGCGCGAGGAGACCGACGCCATGGAGGTGATGGGCGTCTCGGTGATCCGTCGGCTGGTGGTCCCCCGCTTCGCCGCGGCCATCATGATCGGCGTAGCGCTGACCGGAATCACCTGCTTCGTAGGCTTTTTGGCCAGCTACCTGTTCAACGTGTATTTCCAGAAGGGCGCGCCAGGCAGCTTCGTGGCCACGTTCTCCTCGTTCGCCACCACCGGCGACATGATCGTCGCGCTGATCAAGGCCGTGGTCTACGGCGCGATCGTCGCGGTGGTGTCCTGCCAGAAAGGACTGTCCACCCGCGGCGGTCCGGCCGGCGTCGCCAACTCGGTGAACGCTTCGGTGGTCGAGTCGATCCTGGTTCTGATGATCGTCAATGTCGGCATCAGCGAGCTCTACAACGTGCTCTACCCACGGACGGGGCTGTGAGATGACCGCGTCGTCCTATGTCCCGGCATTCGCGCGCCCGCTGCTGCGCGCCTACCGGATGGCGTCCGAGCCGACCATCCGCTTGGGACACATGCTGGTGTTCTTCGGCCGCGCCGCGGCCGGTGTTCCGACCGTGCTACGTCACTACCGCAAGGAGTTTCTGCGGTTGCTCTCCGACATCGCCTGGGGCAACGGCTCCATCGTGGTGGGTGGCGGCACCGCTGGGGTGGCGATCGTCCTGGGCTTCACCGCCGGTGCGCTGGTGGCGATCGAGGGCTACAACTTTCTGAATCTGCTGGGGCTGGGGCCCGCGACCGGCATCATCTCCTCACTGGTCAACACCCGCGAGCTGGCACCGATCATGGCCTCGATGGCGTTCGCGATGCAGGCCGGTTGCCGCTTCACCGCGCAGCTCGGCGCCATGCGAATCGCCGAGGAGATCGACGCCCTCGATTCGATCGCGATCCGGCCCATTCCGTTCCTGGTCACCACCCGACTGCTGGCCGCGACCATCGCGGTGATCCCGCTCTACGTGGCCTGTCTGGCGATCACCTACCTGACCTGCCAGCTGGTCACCGGCATCATCGGCGGCGGCTCCATCGGCCCTTACATGCACTACTTCACAATGATGTTGAGCGGCAAGGACATCGTCTACTCCGTGCTCAAGTGCGTGGTGTTCGTGTGGCTGGCCTCTACCGTGCAGTGCTACTACGGCTTCTACGCCTCCGGCGGACCCGAAGGGGTCGGGGTGGCCGCGGGCCGCGCCATGCGCGCCAGCATCACGATCGTGATCATGGTCAACATGCTGCTGACGATGGCGCTGTGGAGCATCGACGCCGGCGCAAGGTTCGGTGGCTGACATGACCAATTCGCTGGACACCGACGGCCGCGGCCCCTCCGAACACCAACTGCTGGGCGCGGGGATCGCGGTCCTGCTGGTGATCGCGCTGACCACCGGCGGCCTGTTGGCCAAGTCCACCGGCATGCTCAACTCCTACGTGCGGGTGGTGGCCGACCTGATCAACGTCGGCGACGGGCTGCCGGCCCAGTCCGACGTCAAGTACCACGGGCTGTTGGTCGGCAGCGTCACCGACGTGATCCCAGCCGCCTACGGCAAACCCAACTACGTACACATCAACCTCAAACCCGATTACGCCAAAGACATTCCGAGTTCGGTGACCGCCCGAGTGGTGCCGTCCAACGTCTTCGCGGTTTCGTCCATTCAGCTGGTCGATTCCGGCAACGGCGGGCCCACTATCCGCAACGGCAGCCACATCGCCGAGAACGGTGAACTGTCGACGGTGATCTTCCAGACCACCGTGTCCAAACTGCGCGACATCCTGGCGGCCACCGGCCGCGGGCGCGAAGACCACAGTCTGGGCATCCTGGCCGCCGTCGGCGCGGCCACCGACAACCGCCGCGTCAAGTTGCTCAACACGGCAGGGCAGATGTCTCGCCTGCTTGATCAGCTCAACAGCATCGTCGCCACCGAGCCCGGGCCGTCGACCGTCTCGGCCCTGCTCGACGCCACCCATGGCCTGCAGTCCACCGCTCCCGACCTCGTCGACGCGCTGCACCAGGCCGTCGAACCGATGCGCGCGTTCGCCCAGAAGCGGGCCGAGTTGGCCTCGTTGGTCTCCGGCGGCCACCACACCGTGGGTGTGGCCCGGGAAGCCCTCGACAATCACATCGACCAGCTGATCCAGATCACCCACGACCTCACGCCCGTCATCGGCGTGCTGGCCAACAACGCCGATAAGTACGTCCCGATCTTCACCAGGGTCAACCGGCTCTCCGACAAGTTCTTCGACCAGCTCTACGATCCCAAGTTGATCACCCGGAACATGCGGGCCAACCTGTCTTTCACCCCGCTGCACACCTACACCCGGGCGGACTGCCCGCAGTACGGCGACGTGAAGGGACCAAGCTGCTACACCGCGCCGATGATCTCGGTACGGCCCGAACTGCCCGAGACACTGCTGCCGCAGAACTACCACTTCCCGGCAGGCCTCGAGCCGCCGGCAGGCACCGAGATCGGCCCGGACGGGAACCTCCGTGCCGTCGGACCGCCCCTGGTCAACCCGAATCGCAGCCTGGAGGACACCAACCCGCCGCTGCCCTGGTGGACCGGGCCCTTCCCGCGGGTGCCCAGCAACGCCGACCCGCTTGACCCTGCTCCCCCGCCCCCGCCGAGCCCGCCGATCCCGGCCCAACCCCACGCACCGGAGTGGCAGCCGGCAGCGCCGGCGTCCTTCGGCGGCAACGTCGGACCGGTCGGCAGTCAGGCCGAGCGCAATCAGCTCGGTCTGATCACCGGGCAACGCGAGCCGGCATCGGTGGCCACGCAGTTGCTGCTCGGCCCGGTCGCGCGGGGCAACGCCGTATCTTGGGCCCCAGCCGGCCCCGCCAGCACGGGAGGCCACAAGTGACATTCCGCGGACCGCTGATCGGCCTCTCTATCTTCATGGTCGTCTCGACGGTGCTGACCTGGCTGGTCTATGCCACGCTGCGCCGCGATGTGGCCGGGTCCACGACCCCGTACGCAGCCATGTTCACCGACGTATACGGACTGCGCGAGGGCGACGATGTCCGGATGGCCGGGGTGCGGGTGGGCCGGGTGGAGAAGGTCGCCCTGGACGGGAAGCTGGCGAAAGTCTCGTTCATCGTCCAAAACGATCAGAAGCTGTACGGCAACACCGTCGCCTCGGTGACGTACCAGAACATCATCGGCCAGCGTTATCTCGGGCTGTCGCTGGGCACACTCGGTACCAGTGAAGAGCTGCCCCGCGGCAGCGTGATCAGTGTGGAGCAGACCGATCCGTCCTTCGACGTCGGCGCCCTGCTCAACGGCTTCAAGCCGTTGATGTCGCTGCTGGACCCCAAGCAGGCCGACGATCTGACCCGGGGAGTGCTGGAGTCGCTGTCGGGCGACCAAGCCTCGATCACCGCGCTGGTGGATCAGTCGTCAACGCTGACCGCGACGCTGGCCGGGCGCGACGAGGTGCTGGGAGACCTCATCACCAGCCTGAACAGGCTTACCGGCACCATCGCCGGACAGAACGATCAGTTGGACCACGCCCTGACCCAGGCCCGCCGAGCGGTCACCGATCTGGACTCGCGCCGTCCGGCGTTGCAGTCCTCGGTCGGTTCCTTGGCACAGACGACTCGGCAGCTCGCACGGATCGCCGATGAGGTCTTCCCCTCCTTGGAAGAGATGATCAACCGGGAGCCGGGTTTCACCAAGCACATGGCCGGGATCGAACCGCAGTTGGCGTTCACCGGTGCCAACCTGCCGCTGATGCTCAAGGGCCTGGGCCGGGCATTCGGGGACGGCGCCTACGGCAACGCCTACCTCTGCGACCTGAACGCCACGGGATTCTTCCCCGGCTTCAACGACGTCACCACGATCATCGTCAACGCAGCCACCCCCGGCAATGCTCGCCCGATAACCCGGGAGAACCTGGCATGGCACTCGCCCCGATGCAGGAACACAGTCGATGGATAGCGCCATGACCGCACGGGCCAAGAAGTTCTTCCGCGAGTGGCGCACCCGACCGCTGGAGTCCTACAACACCACGTGGCTGGGGTTCGGGGCACTGGCCATGGTGGGGGTCGTGGTAGCCGGGGCACTGTTCGTCAAGGTGATCGGCTTCGGCTATTCCCGCTACACCGCCGAGTTCGCCCAGGCGGCCGCGCTGGCCCCCGGCAACCCGATCATGGTCGCCGGCATCGAGGTGGGCCGGGTCACGAGCATGCGACTCGCCGGGGATCACGTGGTGGCCGGGCTGACCGTGCGCAACGACGTCCCGCTGGGTAAGGACACTCGGGCCAAGATCCAGGTGATGACGATCCTCGGGTCGCGGTATCTCAAGCTTGAGCCCGACGGCCCCGGCTCGCTGCCCGGCAAACGGATCAATCTCGCCCACACCGAGGTGCCCTACTCGCTGGAGTCCCTGCTGGAGGACGCCACCACCACGTTCGACCAGGTTGACTCCGACCAGTTCGGGCAGTCCCTGGCCGTACTCGGCCAACAACTGAGCGGACTGCCCCCGGTGATTCCGCAAGCGATGGCCAATCTGCATGCGCTGTCCAAGATCACCGCCGATCGACGCGATCAGCTCGGCACCCTGCTCGCCAGCACCCAGCGGGTGGCCAACACGCTGCGCAACCAGCAGACGAATCTGGGCAACCTGGTTGATCAGGGCCAAGACTTCCTCGGGGAATTGGTGGCACGGCAGAACACCTTCCACGCCATGCTGGCGGCGCTGACCAGCCTGGTGGGCCAACTCAACAACGTCGTGGTCACCGACCGGTCGATGCTCGACGACATGCTGGTCAACCTGCGGGCGCTCTCGGACATGCTGGGCCAGCACGACGACCTGCTGCGCAGTCTGATCCAGTCCGCGCCACCAACCCTGCGGGGTATCACCAACGCCACCGGTTACGGCCCGGGCATCGAGTTCTTCGCCGGCAACGGCATTGCGATCGACTCGTGGATGTGCGCCATCAGCGGCCGCGCCAAGCAGTTCGGCATGATCGAGTACTTCAAGGACTGCAAATGAGCGCGACACCGACCACCGCGGCTGACGATCCGATCGAGGAGCCGACGGACACCGACTCCGCGATGCGCGAGCCTCAGCCGGCAGCTGCCCGAAAGAGCCGTCGCCGGGCCATGGCGCTGGTGACAACGCTGCTCGCCGGTGCACTGATCATCGCGGTCGTGGCCGGCTCGCACCTCAACCCGTTCGGCGGACACATCACCGTCACCGCCCAATTCGACAGCGCCGCAGGGCTGTACGAAGGCAACGTGGTCGCCGTGCTCGGCATGCCGGTGGGCAAGGTCAAAAAGGTCACGCCGAAGGGCGAATACGTTGAGGCCGAGTTCACCGTCGACCGCGGGGTGAAGGTCCCCGCCGACGTGAATGCCGTGACCATCAACACCTCGATCCTCACCGCGCGCCAGATCGAGCTGACCCCGGCGTATTCGGGCGGCCCGGTGTTGGCCGACCGAACCACCATCGGACTGAACCGCACCCGGACACCGGTGGCATTCGATCGCGTGCTGGACATGCTTGACAAGGTGTCCAAATCACTCGGCGGCGACGGCAAAGGCAATGGTCCCGTGGCCGATGTGATCAACGCCGGCGCCGACATCGCCGACGGCAACGGCGAGAAGATCAAATCGGCACTGAGCGAGCTGTCCCGGGCATTGCGACTCAGCTCCGACCAGGGTGAGGCGACCGGCGATCAGCTGACCACGATCATCACCAATCTCAGCTCGTTGATGGACGCGGCGGCCCGCAATGATGCGAAGCTGCGTGAATTCGGCTCCACCACACGTCAGTTGAGTCAAATGCTTGCCAACGAGGATTTCGGGACTGGGCGCACGGGCCGCAAGTTCAACGAGATCGTCACCCAGGCGACGTCGCTGCTGCAGGCCAACCGCGACAACCTCAAGCAGAGCATCCTCAACGGCGATACCGCCGTGACCACCCTCGTCGAGAGGCAGCGCGACCTGGCAGAGCTCATCAACGTGTTGCCGCTGACGATGGAGAACCTCTACAACGCCGTCGACACCAACAACGGGGCGGTCCGCCTGCACGCCCTGGTGGACAAGATCCTCGTCGACAGCCAAAGCACCAAGGAACTGTGCAACATGATGCATCTGCGGCAATTGGGCTGCGGCACGGGAACCTTGGCCGACTACGGTCCGGACTTCGGCCTCACCTATGTCCTCGACGGCCTTTCGATGATGGGACAGTAGCCGTGACATCACGATCGAAGCGGACACCGCGGACTGCCCTGGCACTGCTGTGCAGCGCGGTCGTCGCCTCATCAGCGGTGGGCTGCGGCACCAGCGGTCTGGACAGCCTCCCGCTGCCGGCTCCTGGTATCGGCAGTGGTGGATATCTGATCACCGCGGTTTTCGCGAACGCGCTGAACCTGCCTGGGCACGCCAAGGTGAAGCTCTCCGGCGCCGACATCGGCCAGATGGAGTCGATGATCGCGCGCAACTACACCGCGGTCACCACTCTGCGCATCATGGACGGTGTCCGAATCCCGGTGGGCAGCACCGCTGAATTGCGGTCGGCGACTCCGCTCGGCGATGTGTTCGTGGCGATCAAGCCGCCGGTCCCGGTCGACCAGTCGGCGCCGCTGCTGAAGGGCGGCGATGCCATCGGACTGGAGTCCACCACATCGGCTGCCACCGTGGAATCGGTGCTGAGCTCGGCGGCGCTGCTGGTGAACGGCGGTGCCGTGCAGAACTTCACCAATATCGTCAACGGCGCCGGGAAGGCCACCGGAGACCAGGGCAAGGCGTTCGGAAAGCTGATCAACCAGTCCAACGATCTACTGGCCAAGCTCAACGCCCGCTCCGGTGAGATCGAGACGGCACTGCGGGAGACCAGCCGGCTCGCCGACCAGCTCGATTCCCGCAGCGCCGCACTCACCGACGTGCTCAACGCGGCAGGACCGGCGACCGACACGCTGGTGGACAACACCAGCCAGATCGCCGACCTGGTCGAGCAACTGGGTGCGACCAGCCGACAGCTGGCCCGGTTCCCGTCCATTGCCGGGACCGACGATTCCGGACACAGTTTCATCAAGGACGCCAACATCCTGGCCGGCGCCTGGAATGACGTGGCAACCGATCCCAGCACCAGCCTGGCCGCCCTGAACCGGCTGATGGCCCCGTTCATCAAGATGACGGCCGGTTCGGGTGTCTCGGTGCACGCCAGCGTCGACCGCCTGGTGTGGGGTTCGATGCCCGACGCCGGGTTCAAGGGCGACCCGGCCTTCCACGGCCCGAAGCGCTACGACTGGGCCAAGATGGCCGGATCGATCAAGTACGCGCTGTGGCGGCTGCAAGAGCGGGTGGTGGGTCGCGGCCCGGACACCGACATGGGCCAGGCCCCGTGGACGGCGGTCGGTCCACCGATACCGCCCACACCGGCGGAGGTCGAGATGGAAGATGCCGAACCCGTGCCGCTGATACCGAGGCCGACGCCATGATCGACGCACTCAGTCGCCAGATCGTGGCCCTGGTCCGCGCCGGCTACCGGCGGAAGAACCTGCTTTCGGGGCTCGCGTTGGCGACAACCCTGGTGGTGGCGGTGTCCTATCTGCTGGTGGGCGCACTGCGGGTGAATCCGGCCCGATCCACTTACCAAATCACCATCGCACTGCCCGATTCCGGCGGCCTGCTCACCAATCAGGACGTGTCGGTGCGTGGCGTCCCGGTCGGCCGGATCGAGTCACTGCGCGTCACGCCTAACGGCGTCGACGCGGTCGCCAATATCAATTCGACGGTGAAGATTCCCGCCGCCAGCCCGGTGCGCGTCTCCGGCCTGTCGGCCGCCGGCGAGCAGTACATCGACTTCGAGCCCCCGTCGAGCTCCGGTCCGTTCCTGTCCGCCGGCAGCGTGGTCTCCCGGGATCGCGCGACGACTCCGATTCCGATCTCGCAGTTGCTCGCCGACGCGGACGGCATGCTGGCCCAGACCGATCCGCGCAAACTCGATCTGATCAAGTCCGAACTCAGCCTCTCCGACGAGGGTCCGCGCAGGCTGACCGACATCGTCGATGGCGGGTCGTTCCTGCTGTCCACGCTGGATTCGGTGCTGCCGGAGACAGTGAGCCTGCTGAAGTCGAGCCGGGTCGTGCTGACCATGCTCAGCGACGTCAACAACGGCATGGCCGCAACTTCGAAGAACCTCGACAAGGTGCTCAAGGGCATCAACCCGATGATCGGTGGGTACCACCGACTGGTGGACCAGGCGCCAGGGATGCTGACGCAGGTCGACGGGCTCTTCGACGACAACTCCGACACGATGGTCGGCCTGCTGGGGAATCTGGTCACCCCCGCTCAGCTGCTCTACGTACGGACTCCGGCGCTCAACGCACTGTTCCCCAATTACCGGGGGTCGACGGTGGAGGCGCTCAGCTCGGCCATCCATGAGGATGGGATGTGGGCGACGGTCGATATCTATCCGCGCTACACCTGCGATTACGGCACACCCCGGCGGCCCCCGTCGCAGGCGGACTACCCCGAACCGTTCCTCTATGGCTACTGCCGCGACACCGATCAGTCCGTGCTGGTGCGCGGCGCCCACAATGCGCCCCGGCCGCCGGGCGATGACACCGCGGGCCCGCCACCCGGCGCGGACCTGGCGGCGACCACCGATCCGACACCCAAGGGTCGCTACACCATTCCCACCCCGTACGGCGGTCCGCCACTGTTGATCGAGCCGCCTCGCTGATGCTCAAGGAGATATCGCGGTGAGCACCGCCGACGAGCCGAACGCCGAGGCCACGCCCGAGGACGTGGAATCCACGGCGGTAGAGCCGGAGTCGAAAGCCGTCGAAGGAGAGGCGGTCGAGGCCACCCCGGTGGAGAAATCCTCCGCGCCGGCTCGCAGACGTCGGGACCTGTGGCCGAACGCAGCCATCGCGGCCACCTATCTGGCCGTCTTCGGGTTGGTCATCGGTCTTGGATGGCAACTGTGGCAACAGCATCGGATCTCCGCGGCGCAAGCGGCTGGACGCCATGCAGCGGTGGACTACGCCCAGGTGTTGACCAGCATCGACTCGAACAAGGTCGACGATGACTTCGCCACGGTGCTCAATGGCGCCACCGGGGAGTTCAAGGACACCTACACCAAGGCCAGCGTCCAGCTTCGGCAGCTGCTGATCGACAACAAGGCGACCGCACAGGGCACCGTGGTGGAGTCGGCCGTTCAGTCCAGTTCCACCGACAAAGTGGTGGTCCTGTTGATGGTCAACCAGACGATCACCAACACCACGCGTCCCGACCCGCGGGTAGACCGCACCCGAATGAAGATGACGATGCAGAAGGTCGACGGCCGGTGGCTGGCGAGCAAAGTCGAATTGCCTTAGGAGAGAAGCTATGTGGGCAACCCGGCTATTGACGGGCTTGCTGGCCGCGGCACTTGCGGTATCTGCGGCGCCCGTGGCCGACGCTTCGGCGCCGTCGTTCTGCAGCGGGTTGGGCGGCAATTGGGACGGGCAGTACTGCACCACCGACGTGCATTCCGAACGGCTGGCCACCCGCTATATCCGGATGGCGGTGCCCGGAGATCTGGTCGACCACCCGGTCGCCGGGCCTCCGATCCGCGACTACCTGTCGAAGCTGTTCGCCAATTGGCGCAGCAAGGGCGCCTCCATGGTCGCCGACAGTTGGGGGAACGAGAACTACCAGATCTTCCAGCACGGCAACGCGTTGACCGCGGTCTTCCACGAGGACTACCACTCCGACGGCCCGTACATCAATAACGCCTACCGGACTTTCACGTTCGACATGGGGGCCGGTGGCCGCCAGCTGCAATTGGCTGACATCACCAAGCCCGGCATCGACCCGCTGGCGATGATCCCGCAGCTCGGCGAGCCCTACATCGTAGAGGCGCTGGACCGCGCGTTCTGGGAACACCGCCCGGGGGACTACCCGTTCGTCCCGGAGCGCTTCACGCCCGACAAGGTCTTCTCCGGGGGCTACCGGTCTTGGGCGCTGACACCCGATGAGCTGATCTTGTACATGCCCGACTACCCGGTCAGCCATGACAGTCCGATCCAGTACAACCAGATGCAGTGGTACATGGACGGCGGCAACGTCCAGGCGCACATCCCGCTGTCGGCGCTCAGTTCGATTCTGCGCCCGGAGTACGGCGGGGCATGAGCCCGTTCGGCGCGCGGATGCCGCTAGCCGTACCGGAATAACGCCAGGCTGACCAGAACCACTACCCCGGCCATGGCGATGATCGGCGCCACGACGAGGGGGGTCAGCGTTGCGCCGACGACGGCGCCGAGGATCATCACGAAAACGACGCCGTAGCGTAGCTTTCCGCGTTCGCCGGTCCCACCGGCCAACCGGCTGTCCACCCCGATACCGACGATCGTCGAGGTGAGCACCGTGGTGTAGAGCTCCTGAATGCCGAACTGGCGGGCGGTCGAGTTCTGCACACCGAAGGCGACCGCGAGGCCGGCGATCAAGAGCAGCTTGCTGTTGCCGTCGTAGTGCAACACACCCAGACCGGCGAGGGCGGCCAGCACCAACAGCATCACCGCCTCCAGACCGAGCGCAATGCTGATCCAGTCCCGGGGTCGCTGTTCCCCGAAGATCCGAAACAGCCTCCCCCCGATGACCGCGCCGAGAAGGAAGCCCGCGACCGCGACGACCGCGGCGGTCAGATCGAACCCGGTACCGGGCACGAACAGGAACCCCAGGAAGATCGCATTGCCGGTCATGTTCGCCACGAACACCCGCCCGAGCACCAAGACACTGACCGCGTCGACCAGACCCGTGGCGAAGGTCAGCAGAAGCAACGCGACCACGGTGCGCCGCTGCGACAACGGCGACGCGATCGGCATGCTCCCCCGCTACCTTCGCCCGGCCTGCGCTAGCCCTGGAGACGCGGAGTGAGGTCGAGCGAGGTGATGGTGGGCATCCTGGTGACCACCCACCGGTTCTGGTCGCGCTTCATGAAGAGCCGGTAGGTCAGGTACTTGATCTGCGGGATCGATTTGCTCAGTTCACTGGTTGCCGTGGTGTTGGTGTAAACGATCACCGTCGCCTCGGGGCCATCGAGGGTCTCGACGGCCGCACCGACGATCTCGGTGGTGTCGGTGACCCTCGCCTGCTTGTTGCTGTCCGCGATGGCGTCGATGAACTTGCGGTACTGGGCTTCCAGGTCGCCGCTGAGATAGACCGAGGCCCGATCCGGGAGGGTATCCATGTTTTCCGGGGTGTAGTTCCACAGCGTGTGGATCGCCCTGGCCGCGGTCCGGGCGATGTCGAGTTTGGTCGCCACCTCTGCCCGGTCGAGGAGATACGGCTGGGCTGCGGCACCCGAGAACGCGGCGGCGCCCACGAATGCCGCGGCCGAGACCGCAACCGCAAGCCGCACACCGAACTTGCGCCGCCCAGGGCGCTTGTCCGCCACCGGATCGGTCTCGGCCGTCTCCTCGGTCGCGGCCTCGGCTTCGGTCTCCGACTCCGCCTCGGTGCCCTCGGCTGCCGACTCAAGGTCGTCCGTAGGTTCAGCGGCGGGATCGATCTCCGGATCGACCTCGGCCCCGGAGGACTCGTCGGTCACAGCACCTGGTTCAGATTGCTGATCTTCCATTGGTCCCCTTCCTTCTGCGCTGTCGCGAGCCAGCGGGTTGCCACCTTGACATCGTGCTTTCCGTCCGGTGACTTTCCGCTGTTCTCTACGGCCACCAGCAGACTGACGCTGCCATCGTCGTTCCACCGTTCAACACCGGCCGCGGTCACCGTCCCGGTGGTCGGCTCGCTGCGTGCCACGGCGATCAGGATCTGATTCGCCTTCTCCTGGTACTGCTTGGCGAAGTCGCCGACGGCATGGTCCATGACATTGGCGAGGTAGTCATTGGCGTGGAACGGATCCGGCGAGGTGAACATCGTCATGAACGATGCGACCGCATCCCGCGCCTCGAGATTGCGCAGCACTGTCCGCCGGTGTTGTTCGTGGGTCACCAACGTCGCCGCGCACACCGCGACGGCGGCAGCGGTTACCACCAGCGAACTCGCGATCACCATCGGCAGCCGTCTGCGCCGTGGCACCTCCCGGTCGACGAACAGCGGTTGCCCTTCGGTGGGTACGCGGCGGCGCGGGCTCATCTGTCCCCCTCGGCGGGCAGCGGCTTACTCACGACAGCGAGATCGTCGACGCGCCAGATTCCCGATTTCTGCACGAACATCACCTGGACGGTAGCGCTGATCAGGCGCTCCTTGCCCGGGGTGCCGCGTTGGCCCTGCAAGAACAGCAGCATGGTGGCGCGATGCGGGGCAGAGTTGAGCACCGCCGCATCGGTCACCCGATAGAAGTTCGGAACCGGGTTGGCGTCGCGGATCGCGTCCTGCTGGGGAACCAGCTGCTGGCGATACTTCTCGGTGGCCAACGACTGCGCGCGATCGAAATCGTCCTGCAGAGTCTCGGGGTCGTAGGACAACATGTCCGCCACGATCTTCGGGCCCTGCCGGGCGATCTCGGCCTGGGCCAGATCCGACTTGTGATCATTCTGGTAGACCACGGAGTACGCCGTGCCGGCAGCGACCAGGCTCAGGGCAGCTGCGGCCACGAACACCGCAACCGTGACGGATCGAATGTTTGCCGGTGGCTGCCGCTCACCGGCCGGGCGAACCTCGGTACGCGCCAGCACGTCGGCGAAGGTGCGTCTCCGTCGGTCCCGCAACGGCCAGAGCCAGCCCAATAGCACCGGCGCCGTGTCGAGCAGGTGCGCGATCTCACGCAGCAACAGTCGGCCCACACCGACAGCCGGGGCAGACCCTTCACCGCCGCGCACCACTTCGATTCCGGTGAACGCGCGGCCCAGGCTCCACCCCTTGAGCACCGGCAGAATAACTCGGTTGACCTCGGTAGCCAGGAATGCCAGGGCGCCGACGATGGTCGCGAGCCACCGCCACAGGCCACCGGACGGGAAGCACAGCGCGGCCATGCCCATGGTCACCATCACGGCCGACCCCGGCAGCAGGTCGATCACCAACGCCGTCGCGCGGGTTTCCCACCTGGTCGGCTCGGGACGCGGCGGGTCGGCCACTGTGTCGGTCACTTGGCCACCTGGTCGAGCCTGCCGATCCGGTACTGGCCGTCATCGCGGACCATCTGAACGCGCAGCCGGTAACCGACCTCTCGGCCCTTGGCCTCGATGTTGTCGACCTTGATCCGGAAGGCCACCAGGATGTCGACGGAGCCATCGGGGTTGTTGCGCTCCACCGCGGCACCCATCTCGGTCAGCTCGACGTGGACCTTCGCCGCCTGATAGGCGGGCGGAAGAATCTGGGCGTACAGCGCTGCCTGGGTGCGGAACTCCCCGGCCGCACAGTTGAGCATCTTCTCCTGGGACAGCGACACATCGCCGGTGTCCGGGACCTGGGTCACGAGTACACAGGCTTTGGCCGCCTCCAGGGCTTCGGCGTTGTCGCGGGCCAGTTGCTGGCTTGTGGCGTGGTCACGTAACCCAACGAAGCCCGCGGCCACCAGGCCGGCTGCCAACAGAAGTAACAGCACACAGATACCCGCCTGCTGGCGACGGCCAAGACGCGACGGTGCCGGTCCGGCGTCTACCGCCACCGAGTCGGTCGACTCCTCCGGAGCCTCCTGCTCCGTGTCCGCCACCGCGTTGTCAGCGTCCTCAGCCGAGGTCTCTGCGGTCTGCTGGTCCTCGTCCGTGCTCAGCGGAACGGTGCCAGCATCCCCTTCCATGCGTCGTCTCCTATGTTCATCGAGTTCTCGACGGAGTATTCGACGCCGTCTGGCCCCACCGCCTGGCCACTCTGCGGATTGTAGATCGCGGCTGGTCCCCCACCGGGGGTGTAGATGCAGGGGTTCGGTTGTTGCCCGTTGCACTGCACGCTACCGGTACCCGGCCGAGACAGCGGGTCGCTGGTCGGCGGGGGGGTTGCCGGGACCATATCCGCAGGTAGCGGATTCAGGCCGGTGTTGACCGACGGCGCCGGAATCACGTGACCCGGCTCGACCGGCTGGTCACAGCGAGCGCCCAGGGCCGGGCAGTTCCGGATCTGGTTCGGGTCGCCGTACCAGGGGTTGGTACCCAGCGGGACGTACGGTTTGTCGCTGCGGCATTCCTTCGGTGTGGGAGCCCGCTTACCGGGCACGTCCACACACGGGATGTTGCGCACGCCGCGCACGTTGTTGGCCGGGGTGTCCTGCGGAATCCGGCAGGAGACGTCGGGCAGCTCGGCAGGGCTGGTGTCGGCGAACGCCCGCCACTCCGATGCCGGCAGATAGCCGGTCAGACACGGCGGTGGGGTGTTCAGGCTCAGGCCCGGAACCGGCACCGGGAAGATCGGTCCGGGGAACGCCCCGAGCGCCACGCCCAGGGATGCGCGACCAGGGTAGGTCGAGCTCACCGTCTGGATGATCGATCCGGCCTGGGGGAGGAAGACCAAGACCTGCTCGGTGTTCCGGTTATAGCGTTTGGCCATCTCGGTCAGGATCGACGCGTTTGCCATCAGCTGCGGGAGCGAGTCCTTGGTCTCGCTGAACACGGTGTGCACCTGGTCGATCAGCGGCGGCAGATCAGTGACGATGTGCTTCACCGTGTCTTCTCGGCTGGCCGCCTGACTGGCCAGAACGTTCAGGTTGCGCGCCCATTGATGGATGGCGTCACCGGTTTGAGTCTGACTCTCGATGATCGGCGCCGACTTCTCCACGATGTCGTCCACATCGGCGAGGTTCGTCTTGAAGTCGCCAACGATGGCCTGCGTCGCATCGACGAGGCGCTGCAGGGACGGGCCCAACCCACCCACGGCCGTCGCGGTCTCGTCGAGCAGGGCCGAGATCTTGCCGGCCGGCAAGGCCGCAAGCCCGCGGTTGGCGGTGTCCAGCGCCGGCCCGATCGCCGCCGGGACGGTGCCCGTGGTGATGGTCTGGCCCTGTTTCAGGTACTGACCGGGATTACCGGTCGATACCAGATCCAGATACTGCTCACCGATCGCTGACACCGAGTGCACGTTGGCGCTGGCGTCGACGGGGATCTTGTACTTGCTGGAGATCTGGAAGGTGGCCTGGGCGCCGGTCTCGGTCGGTTCGACGCTCGTGACCCGGCCGATGATGGTGCCCCGGTAGGTGACGTTCGCGGTCTTGTACAGGCCGCCCGCCTCAGGAAGATCCGCCTTCAGCGAGTACTGGCCCACGCCCGCCAAGGTCGGCAACCGCAGGTAGTAAACGCCCAACACCAGCAGGGCCACAGCGGTCAAGACGCTGAAGATGACCAGTTGACGCTTGATCTGAGGCTTTAGCAATTCCGGTCAGCCCTTTCCACATACGGACCGCCGGGCGCGGTAGCCGGGTTCGGCGTGTACCGAACGTCCGGAATCATCTTCGCCGGGTCGTGGCCGAAGGACTGCTCCAACGCCCGCAGCATCCCGGAGAAACCCGTTCCGGTCAGGATCGCGTTGTCGATGGACGCGTAGGTGAGGTCAACCACCAGCGAGGTGTTGATGAAGTCACCGCGGACCGCCTTGAAGGCACCGTCGACGTGGTACGGGGCGGTGATCATCACCTGCAACAGGTCGGGCAGGTACGGCGACGCCTTCCGCAGTTCCCGTCCCGGGCACTGGAACGACGTCAATACCTTGTGCAGGTCGGACCGGGCGGGTGCGATCTGCTGGTTGACCTGGGTGCCCATCGCACCCAGTGCCTCGACCGCGTTGATGAAGATCCCCTGCTGCGCGTTGAAGTACTTGAACAGCGGCGGGAAGTCCGTCAGGGCCTTCTCGATGCTGTCGTTGTGCGCACCGAAGTAGCTCAGCAACCGGTTGCTCGAGTCGATCGCCCGGGTGATGTCCTCACGCTGGTCGTTGAGGTTGCCGATGAACGTGTCCAGCTTGGTCAGGAACGCATGGATCTGGTCGGCCCGCCCGGTGGACAGCGCAGCGAACTCCGTGGTGATGGTGTCCAGATCCGACAGCCCACCGCGCTGCAGCAGCAGCGCCAGCCCGGCCAGCGTGCGTTCGATCGTCGGGTACGACGTCGAGTTGCTCAGTCCGATCGTGTCGCCGTTGCGGAGTTCGCCCTCCGGGTTGTCGGGTGCCTTCAACTCGATGTGCTGCGAACCCAGCAAGCTGGTCTGGCCGATCTTCGCCGTGGCATTGCGCGGCAGATGAACGTCCTTGTTCAGCTTCAGCTTCAGCGTGGCGACCCAGTTCTTGAGCTCGATCCGCTCGACCGCGCCCACGAAGACGTCGGCGACCAGGACCCGGCTGTTGCCGTTGAGCGCCAGGGTGTCCGGCACCTGGACATACACCGTGTAGGCACCGGCGCCACTACCCGGACCACCCGGCAACGACACGTTGGCGATACCGCGCCAGCTGCTGCAGGACGTCAGCGTCAGGGCGGCCATCAGCAGCACCAGCGCCTGCCAGCCGCGGCGGCTGACCGTGTTCATCGCTGTCCTCCTCATCAGCCGTCACCTCGCGGCGCCATCGGTGCCACCGGCCCCGGAATCACGTTCGGTCCCGGCGGGGGCGGCGCGATCGGCGCCTGACCCGCAGGCAGGCCGATGAACGGCAGCGGACCGGCGGACTCGTCGTAGGAGTTTGGTGGGCCAGGCGGCGTCTGATACTGCGAGTCGACCGGGGCCGGGTCGGGGCCACCCATCAACTGCGCCAGCGACTCCGGGGTCAGCAGTCGCGCCGTGTCATGACCGGGCTCCACACCCTGCATCCCGGGCGCGGTGATCCAGCCCGGCTGGGTGTTGCGGTGGGAGGTCGGGGTGTCCGGCACCCAGATCCCCGGGACGGTGGTGTCCTTGTACCCCGGTGGCGGCTGCAGCCGCGGCTCGGAGTAGGCGATCTGCTTGGGCGTGGTGTACGCGTTCGTCCAGATGTTGATACCGAACGGCAGGTAGTTGAACTTGATCGCGTCGGCCACCGGTGCCAGGTATTCCGCGCACAACTCCGCGGAGTCCTGGTAGCCCAAACGGCTGCCGGCCTGAATCGCGCTGCAGATGAACTGCATCGGGTTCGCGAAGTTCACGATAACCGGGGAACCGAGGACCATGCCCTGCGCCGGGTGGTAGATCTCGTCCACACCGGCCAGCACGTTCGGCAGGATGTGCAGCGCGGTCTCAAAACCGTCCAATGCATCCGGCTGCGTGATCGCCGTGGTCACCTCGGCCACGTTGTTGATGCTCTGTACCAACGGCTTTGCGTTCTGGTTCAGGAACGCCTTGATGATCGTCATGGTGGCGTAGAACTGGTCGGTAGCCGTTGCCAGTGCCTGGTCGGTGCTGTTCAGGTTGCTGGTGAACTTGGCCAAGTCATGGTTCAGCGCGACGAACTGCTGGTCGTTGTGGTCCAGCGCCTTCACGAACAACGACAGGCTGCGCACCACCGCGAAGAAATCCCCGCGGCCTTTGTTCAGTGCGGTCAGCGCATCCGACAGGCTGTTGAACGCCGTATTGATCTCCTGGCCCTTGCCAGAGAGTCCATCGGCGAACGATTCGATGGCGTCACCGATGGGCCCCTTCGGCTGCTCGGCCGTCGGACCCAACTTGTTGATGATGTTGGTGACATCGTTGCGCAGCGTGTCCCACTCGACCGGGACCTCAGTGCGCTCCTCCGGGATCACGGCCTTGTCGGCCAGCACCGCCCCGCCCCGGTACGGCGGCTCCAACTGAATGGTCCGCGACGCAACCAGTGTCGGGTTCAAGATGATCGCCTTGGCGTCTGCGGGCACCTTGTACTTGTTGTTGAAGTGCAGGGTGACCTTCATCTTGTCGCCGGCGGGCTCGATCTTGTCGATCGCGCCCACCCGGACACCCATGATCTGTACCGCGTCGCCGGGGTACAGCGCGTCGGTCTGCGGGAAGTAGGCGACGACACTGGTGCTGTTCAGCTTGCGGAAGAGCTGCATGCCCCCGAAGCCGGCCACTAGCGCCAGCGCCAGCAGCAGCGAACCGACGATCATCGTCGACCGGGACCGCTCCGGCAGTCGCAGGTTGCGAACATCAAAGACGGTACTCACGGCCGCTCACTCCCTCTTGCGCCACCGCCACCACCGGGCTGACTGTTGCCACCTTCGCCGGGCGTGATGAACGGTGCCGGTAGCTGGTTGCCGGGTCCAGGCGGAGCCGGCGGACCGGGTGCCCGGGGTGCCGGCGGCGGTGCCGCGCCCGGGTTGGCGGGAGCCGGACCGGCGATCGGGCCCATCGGCTCGGAACGCCCGCCGGGGTTGGCGTCGGGCATCGGGACCGGGGTGCCAGGCACCACCGGCGGCGTCTCGCCCGGACGGCCCGCGATCGAGATGCCCGGCGAGGACGGGATGCCATCGGGGTTTGCCGGCGAGACCAACACATCGGTCGGGCCCGGGTACGGTCCGCTCCGTCCGAACGGACCATCATTCGGGTCCAGGTTGGCGCACGGCAGCGGGTTGCCCGGAGTCGGGAACATGCCCGCAGCCGGTGCGTAGGAACACGGCGATCCGGGTGCGACGGCCGGCCCGGGGTGCTCGGCGGTGCCCTCGATCACCTGCGGAGCAGGCGGCGGTGCACCATTGGCGAACCTGGTTCCGTTGGGGTCGGGGTAGCGGAACTCGGGCAGCCCGGCGTTGCGCCAGAATTCCTCCGGCGAGATGCCGCGCTTCTTGAAGGCTGAGTCGACCCAGGGCTGCAGGATCCAGTACGGGATCAGGTTCAGGGTCGAGACCTTGAAGTACGGCCCCGAGGCGATCGCGTCATTCACGATCGTCAGGTACCTGCCCAGGATGGTGAACATCTCCCTGAGGTCATCTTGGCGCCGCACCAACATGTCGGTGATGTTGGAGGCCTCGGTGAACACGTGGCTCAGATCCAGGCCCGGATTGTCGCGGACCAAGCCCTGCACCTGTTCGCCGAAGTAGGCGATGTTGCCCAGCAACGCCGAGATCGCCTGGCTGCGCTGGTTGACCGCTGCCGAGAGGGTCTGGGTATTGCGCAGCAGCGCATCGATCTGGTTGCTGCGGTCACCGATAACGCTCGCCACCTGGTTGGTCTGTGCCAGCAGATGGGTGATCTCGTCGTCGCGTTTGCCGATGGTGTCGGAGAACTTCGCGACGCCGTCGAGCGCCTCGCTCAAGTCGGGGTAGGTCTGATCGACCGTCTCCGACAGCACCTTCAACGAC
The DNA here is from genome assembly GCF_045310815.1 of Mycobacterium sp. SMC-19. NCBI lineage: Bacteria > Bacillati > Actinomycetota > Actinomycetes > Mycobacteriales > Mycobacteriaceae > Mycobacterium > Mycobacterium sp. SMC-19. The sequence goes on from NZ_JBJIAM010000006.1 coordinate 323,223, forward strand.
TTCTTGACCGTGTCGATGTCCCAGCCGGAGGCGGCCTTGGTGGCGTCGAAGACCGCATCGTAGAGCTGGTAGGGGGTGGTGCTCTGGCCCAACGGCAGGACGGCCTGCGGCGCAATGCGGCGCTCGCCCTTGGGCTCGATCGACAGAACCTTGCGGCCCAGGATGGTGTCGGTCTTGACGCCGATCACGCTGTCGCTGCCGATCGGGTTGGCCCCGACCGAAAACTTCACCAGCACGTGGTCGTTCTCGATCGACAGGTCTTGGACCTTGCCGACGTCCACGCCCGAGATGCGCACCTTGTCACCGGCGGTCAGGCCGCCGGTGTCGGAGAGCTGTCCGAAGTAACTCGGCTCGGCGAAGAGCATCGGCACCGTGGTGAAGGTCTGACCCACCAGGGTCACCAACGCCACTGTGGCGACACCGATGATGCCGATCCGCGCCCGGTTGGGCGGTTCCAGGGTCCTCACTGGGGCGTGCACCTCCCCGTCGGTTGCTGCCACAACCGGACGTTTCGGACCGGCCCGCCCGGCTGCAAGCCAGGAAGCTTGATGGTCGCGTCGCAGATGTAGAAGTTGAAGAAGTCACCGTAGACACCGGTGCGCCCGATCAGCTTCAGCGCCTTGGGAATCTTCTGCAGCAGCTCGTCGACGTCGTTGAGCCGGTCTGGCGGCTCCGGGCCCGCCACCGGGAACAGGCTGTGCAACTGGGTGCGGTTGTCGGCCAGCAGATCCGCCAGGTTGCCGGCGGCGTTACCGAACTCCGCGGTACCGTTCGCCAGCGGGTCGGCGTGACTGTTCAAACCCTTGACCAGCTTGTCGAAGTTGTCGACCGTTTCGTCGAAGGTCTGGCGATGCCGCACCGCGGTGTCCAGCACCACGTTCAGGTTCTTGACCACCTCGCCGATGGCGGCATCGCGGTCGGCGATGTGGGCGGTCAGCTGGGCGGTCTGCTGCAGGATGTCATTGATGGTGCCGCCCTGCCCCTGGAAGACCGTGACGATCGTCGAGGCGATGGTGTTGATCTTTTCCGGGTCCAGCGCCCGGAACACCGGCTTGAATCCGCCGATCAACGCATCCAGGTCCAGCGCCGGTTCGGTACGGGAGGCAGGAATGAATCCGCCGATGGGCAACCGCTGGTCGGCGCCCTCACCCTCGCCCCGCTTGAGCTCCATGTAGCGGTTGCCGATGAGGTCGTCGTAGCGGATCTGCGCGGTGGTCGATTGGAACAGCGGCAGTGACCGATCGACGTCGAAGTCCACCACGGCCCGACGGCCGCCGTCGACCAGCCGGACCTTTTTGACCTTGCCGATCTCCACGCCGGAGGCGCGGACGAACTGCCCCTGACGCAGGCCGCTGGCGTTGCTGAATTCCGCGGAGTAGCGGGCCGTCCGGTCGAACCGGATCTGCCCGAAGACCACGACGAGGCCAACCGTGAAGAGCAGCAGCACCGAGCCGACGGCGCCGAGTTTGAGGGCGGTTCTGGTGATGTTCATGGGTTGATCGTGTTATCCCCGACTTGGCGACCCCAGACGTAATCAATGGCCAGGGGCGATCCGGTATCAAAGTGGTTGTACGGCGCTTGGCTGACTCCCGTGTCGGCCACCAGGTAAGGCGCCGGCCAGAAGTCGTGAGTGATCTCCTGCCAGCAGCCCGGCGCACCGCCTGGGCCACCGCGAGCGTTGTAACGCGGCAGGTTCTCGGGATAGACGTACGGGTTGGCCGGTCCGACCAGTTCACTGACGGTGTCGAGCGCGTAGCCGTCGCCGCCGAGGAATTCGTAGACCTTGGGCGCGCCCTCGGCCAGGTTGCGGATGGCGCAGAACAACTCCGGGCTGTACTCATCCAGCAGTGCCGACACCGGGACCAAGTCGGAGAACTGCCGGCGGAAGTACGGCCCGAACCGCTCGGTGACGTCCGCCCCGAGGTTGCCCACTCCGGCGGCGCCCAGCAACGCCGAGTCCAGTTCCTTCTGCTGGTTGGTGATCGTCTTGACCGTCACGACCGAGGTGTCCAAGAAGCCGATCAGATCCGGCGCCCCGTCGGCGTAGACCTCGCCCAGGGTCGCGAAGCCCTTGAGGTCGCGGCGGAACGAAGGCATCCGCGCGTTGACGTCGTCGAGAATCGCATTGCCGTTGACCAGCGATTCGCCGAGCTTGTCACCCAACCCGGTCAGCGCCTCGGCTGCGGCGTGCAGCGTCAGGTTCAGTTTGATCGGGTCGATGTGTTCCGACAGGTTGTTCACGGTCTCGAACAGCGTGTTGAGCTCCGTCGTCACCGAGGTCGCGATGATGCTCTTGCTGGTGATGCGTTCCCGCGCGGGATGCTCCGGGGCCGTCAGCGACACGTACTTGTTGCCGAACAGCGTGGTCGCCAGGATGTCGGCTTTGACGTTGGAGGGGATCAGCTTGATGTATTTGGGGTTCACGTCGAGGGTGAACTTGGCGGCCGGCTTGTTCTCGTACTCCGTCGGCGCGATGGCGGCCACGCGGCCGATCTGGACGCCGTTGTACGTCACCGGCCCACCCGGATCCATCACCAGGCCGGCGCGCGGAGCCACCATGGTCAGCGACGTGGTCTTGGTGAAGGACCCGCGGAACTGGCCGTAGACCAGCCCGCCGATCAGTGCCAGGACCGCGAAGGTCACCAGGCCCGCGATCCGGAACGGCGGGTTGTGCACTTTGTTCTGCTTGCCGGTTGCCATGCCCGTCACATCGTTAGGTTGAAGTTGGGGTCGACGCCGTAGAGCGCCAACGCTGCGAGCAGCACGACTGTGGGCACCGTGATCAGGGACAGGCGCATCGACTGGCCCACGGCGGCGCCGACGCCGACCGGACCGCCACTGGCGTTGAACCCGTAATAACAGTGCGTGACCATGACCACCACCGCGATCAAGATGGTCTCGATGAAGGACCAGAACACATCGTCTGGCCGCAAGAACGTTCGGAAGTAGTGATCGTAGGTACCCGACGACTGGCCGAAGAACAACGTGGTGACGATCTGCGGTGCGGCGAACGCCATGATCAGCGCGAGCGCGTACAGCGGGATGATCACGGTGAAACCGGCCACCACGCGGGTGGACACCAGGTAGGCGATCGAGTTGATACCCATCACTTCGAGGGCGTCGATCTCCTCACTGATGCGCATCGCGCCGAGTTCGGCGGTGGCGCCCGCTCCGACCGTCGCGGCCAAGGCGATACCGGCGTTGACCGGGCCGACCACGCGGACGTTGACCAGGGCCGCGGCGAAACCGGTGTAAGTCTCCACACCGATGTTGCCCAACGAGGTGAAACCCTGAATGGCGATCAGCGAGCCGCCGGCCAGCATCACGAACCCCATGATGGCGACGGTGCCGCCGATCACGGCCATGGCGCCGGTGCCCATGCCCAATTCCGCGACCAGGCGCAGCGTCTCGGTGCGATACCGACGCAGCGCCCAGGGGATCTGGCGCAGGGCCGTCAGCGAGAACCAGCCGAGCCGACCACTCCTTTCGAGCCCGCGGCCGGCCATCCCGACGTAGCGCTGGTAGTTCGCAACCAGCCCGGGAAAGCGGCCCCGAACCACTGTCGATGTCGACATGTCAGGTCCCCGTTCCGAACTTCACGCCGATGGTGGTCAGCACCACGTTCACGGCGAACAACGCAAGCACGCACAGCACGACGGTTTCGTTCACGGCCGTGCCCAGCCCCTTGGAGCCGCCGCGGACGGTAAGTCCCCGATAGCACCCGACTAAGCCGGCGATAAGTCCGAAGACACTGGCTTTCACGGTCGAGATGATGACCTCGGGCAGCCCGGTGAGCAGAGTCAACGTGGAGAGATAGGCGCCGCCGGACACGTTCTGCAGGTACACGCCGAAGAGGAAGCCTCCGGTCAGGCCGATCACGATCACCAATGCGTTGAGGAGCAAGGCCACCACGGTCGCGGCGATCACCCGGGGCACCACCAGTCGATGGATCGGATCGATCCCGAGCACTTCCATCGCGTCGATCTCTTCGCGGATGGTCCGGGCTCCCAGGTCGGCACAGATCGCGGTGGACCCGGCTCCGGCGACCACCAGCACGGTGACCAGCGGACCCAGCTGGGTGACCGCGGCGATGCCGGCTCCGGCACCCGAAACGTCGGCAGCACCGAACTGCGCCAACAGGATATTCAGGGTGAAGACCAGGAGCACGGTGAGCGGAATGGCGACCGCGATGGTCGGAATGATGGCGACGCTGGTGATGAACCAGCCCTGCTGCAGAGTCTCACGCCATTGGAACGGCCGTACGAAAAGCGCACGAGCGGTCAGAGCACACATTCTGAAGAATCCGCCGACCATGATCAGCGGCGGCAGCACCCGATCCCGGAGGAAGTCGGTGACACGAGGACGCGCTGGAGCCGTCACACCACCCCCCTCACTAGAAATCCCGCCGCACGACTCAGCAAGGAACCGCGTCGCACAGTGTCTTCTCCCGTCCGTCGATCAGCGAGACCCGCGTCACCTTATCGGCCCGAAGTGCCCTTGGCGACCATCGGACAATACCTGATGGCTGCGTGAGAGGGGCATCGAACGGTAGGAACCTCCGCGGGTTTCCTACCGGAGAGTAACGTGCCGCGACCTCACTCATCGCTGTTTCGGGCGGCATCGCTTGGGGCGCTGTCCTACTCGGATCCCTGAGCCGACCCGTAGTTAATGCGTAGTTCGGTTTTGAGCACTTTCCCGGCCGGGTTGCGCGGCAGAGCGTCGACGATCTCGAGCGCCTTGGGGTGCTTGTAGCGCGCGAGCCGCTCGGTCAAGAAATCGTCGAGGTCGGCCAGGGTGAGGCCCGCCCCGGACAGCGCCGCGACCGCGATGGGGACCTCACCCCATCGCTCGTCCGGACGGCCGATGACAGCGACCTCGGTGATGGCGGGGTGATCGGCCAGCACGTTCTCCACTTCGGCGCAGTACACGTTCTCGCCGCCGGAGATGATCATGTCCTTCTTCCGGTCGACCACCCAGACGTAACCCTCTTCGTCCATCCGGACCAGATCGCCGGAGTGGAACCAGCCACCGGCAAACGCCTCCGCGGTGGCCTCCGGGTTGTTCCAATAGCCGGCCATCAGGGTGGGCGCCCGGTAGACGATCTCGCCCACCTCGCCGACGGCGACGTCGTTCATCTGCTCGTCGACGACCCGGGCGGAGACGGTCGGAATGACGGTGCCGACCGAGCCGAGCTTTCGGGTGGCGTCTTCGCCGAGCAGGATGCAGGTCACCGGCGACATCTCCGTCTGCCCGAAGGCCGCCAGGATTTTGGTGCCGGGGAAGGTCTCCGCCATCTGGCGCAGCAAGGCGTCCGAAGCCGGCGCCGCTCCCCACGACATGGTCCGCAACCGGATGTCGCGCGGGTTGGCCTGCTGCTGTGCGCAGACCGCCTGCCATTGGGCCGGCACCAGGAAGATTCCGGTGACCCGCTCGGCGGCCAGCACGTCGAGCAGTTGGCCCGCGTCGAACGCACCCAGGGGGTTGATGACGGTCGGGATGCCCAGCCACATGCCGGGCAGCAGGTTGCCCACACCGGCGATGTGGAAGAACGGGACCCCGATGAAGGCCACGTCGGCGGTGCCGGTTCCGGCGGTGTGCAGCGCCGTCATCGTCTGACCGACCAGGTTGGTGTGGGTGAGCACCGCTCCCTTGGGCAGGCCGGTGGTGCCCGAGGTGTACATGATCAGGGCTGGTGAGTCGTTGAGGATGTCCACCGGCGCGTGCGGCTCGCCGGTCTCATTGATCAGGTCTTCGTAGGCGATCAGGCCCTCACTCGCTGAACCGCCGGCCACCACCACGTGGTCCAGCAGTCCGGTCAGCTCGCGCACACCGGTGGCGACCGGCACCAGCGCCGGTTCGGTGATCAGCACCCTGGCCTCGCAGTCGGTGACCAGGTAGGCGATCTCCGGTGGGGTGAGGCGGAAGTTGACCGGGACAGCGATGCCGCCCAGCATGTTCGCGGCCAGCACCGACTCGACGAACTCGGTGCGGTTGAGCATCAGGATCATCACCCGGTCACCGGCGCGGATCCCGCGGCGGCTCAGGGCGTCGGCCAGCGCGGTGACCCGATCACGCAGCTGCGACCAGGTGGTGGTCTGGCCCAGGAACCGCAGCGCCGGAGCGTCCGGCTGCATCAGCGCGTGCCGGTCCAGCTGGTTGACCCAGTTCTGGCGACGAGCCCGGTAGGGCTGCTCGGCGGGATCGACGGTTGGGTGGCTCAATTCGGGTCTCCCGCTTCGTGCTAGCCCGAAGCCAGTTCTTCGGCGCGCCGTTTGAGATTGTCAGCCAGATAGTCCAGGGCGTTGCTGAATGCCTTTTTGAGCATCGGCTTGGGCACCGGCATCTGGGTCTCGACGTTCATGTCGACGGTGAGCAACGTGGTGGGGCCGATCTCGACCGCCGAGAACAGCTGCTCCTGCTTGGTGAACAGGTCGCCCTGCTGGAGCACGGTCTGGATCTGGGTGCCACTGGGGTAGTAGACGGCCTGGATAAAGGTGCCGTCGAAGCCCGAGTAGGACGCGTCCAGCCGCAGCTGACTGGGCCGGCCGTCGTCATAGCGAGCCAGCACCCAAGCCCCCTTGATCTCTTCGTTCCACTGCGGGTACGCCTCGAAGTCGGCGACGATCCCCATGATGGTGGCGGCGTCGGCGGCGACTTCGACAGTCTTGCTCACGAGCGGCATCCGCCGAGCATAGCCACCGGCGAAAAAGCCGCCGGGCTAAACCTGGGCGGTGGCCAACAGCGCGCGAATACCGTCGGGGATCGGCACCGGCCGCCGGGTGGCGCGGTCGACATAAACGTGCACCCAATGCCCGAGCGCGGCGAGCGGTACGGCGCCGGTGTCACTTCCGATTTCAGGGGCCCGGAACAGCGCGAGCCGATACGTGACGCTGCTGCGGCCCAACCGGGTGACGGCCAGTCCCACCGCGAGACGGTCCGGGAAGGCGAGTTCGCCCAGGAAGCGGCAGCCCGATTCGGCGACCACCCCCAGCTCCGGCATCGCGACCGGGTCGACGTCGACATGGGCCGCGATCCATCCGTTGATCGCGGTGTCGAACAGCTGGTAGTACACCGCGTTGTTGAGGTGGCCGAACATGTCGTTGTCGGCCCAACGGGTCAGCACCGGCCAGTGCACCGGGAAGTCGTGGCTGGTCAACCCTTCCGGAGCGGGCGGGACCGCTGCGTCCGAACTCATGGTTGTATTCCAGCATGACCACGATCCGCGGGGCGGTGCTGGAGCGGATCGGGGCGCCGCGCCCTTACGCCGTCTCGCGCCCGCTGACGGTGACGGAGGTGGAGCTGGCCCCGCCCGGCGAGGGCGAGCTGCTGGTGCGGGTGGAGGCCGCCGGGGTCTGTCACTCCGATCTGTCGGTGGTCGACGGCAACCGGGTGCGGCCGGTGCCGATGCTGCTCGGCCACGAAGCCGCCGGCGTCGTCGAAGCGGTCGGCGCCGGAGTCACCGGGATGCAGCCGGGCCAGCGGGTGGTGCTGACCTTCTTGCCGCGCTGCGGGCACTGCCCGGCGTGCGCCACCGACGGCCTGGCGCCGTGTGAGCCCGGCAGCGCCGCCAACGGCGCGGGCACGCTGCTCGGTGGCGGGCTGCGGCTGCACCGCGCCGACCAAACCGTCTACCACCACCTTGGGGTCTCCGGGTTCGCCACACATGCGGTGGTGAGCCAGGCCAGCGCGGTGCCGGTGCCCGACTACGTGCCGCCGACGGTGGCCGCCCTGCTGGGCTGCGCGGTGCTGACCGGCGGCGGCGCCGTCCTCAACGTCGGCCGTCCGGCCCCGGGTGACACCGTCGCGGTGGTCGGGCTCGGCGGAGTCGGGATGGCTGCGGTGCTGACCGCGCTGGCCCACGACGGCGTGCAGGTCATCGCGATCGACCGCCTTCCGGAGAAGCTGGCCGCCGCAACCGCGCTGGGCGCCCATCGCACCTACACCCCGCAGCAGGCGCTCGACGGCGGCGTGCGCGCACCGGTGGTGATCGAGGCGGCGGGTCATCCCGCCGCGCTGGAGTCCGCGATTGGTCTGACCGCACCGGGCGGGCGCACCATCACCGTCGGGCTGCCGCCACCGGATGCCCGGATCAGCGTGTCCCCGCTGGGTCTGGTTGCGCAGGGGCGCTCACTGATCGGCAGCTATCTGGGTTCGGCGGTCCCCGCGCGCGACATCCCGCGCTTCGTGGAGTTGTGGCGGGCCGGCCGTCTTCCGGTTGAGCAGCTGGTGTCGGCGACCGTGCCGCTCGAGCAGATCAATGAGGCCATGGACCAACTCGCCGACGGCGCCGCGGTACGTCAGATCATTACCTTCGATCCGCACTGACTGCCGGTTCGAAGGTGAAGTCGGTGGCCCGGAACCGGCGGGTCATCGCCCAGAACGCTCCGGCACTGCGCGGCCACTGGGTGACCACCCGGCCGTTGGCAGCCCGAAAGTAGTTGCTGCAGCGGGTGGTCCACACCGTGCCGTGCATCCACCGGTCCACCTTGGCGATGAAGTCGGTCAGCGCGGCGGGCCGCACGGCGACATAGGACTTGCATGTGCGCCGCAGATGTTTGAGCACCCGAACGATGTAGCGCGCCTGGGCTTCCAGCACGAAGATGACGCTGTTGGAGCCGACGTTGGTGTTGGGTCCGTAGAGCATGAAGAAGTTGGGAAAGCCGGGCATCGCCATACCGAGGTAGGCACGCGGACCGTCGCGCCAGGCCTGCTTGAGTGTGGTGCCTGCCTCGCCAGTCACCTCGATCTGACCGAGGTAGTCCGCCGCGGCATATCCGGTGGCGCAGACCACCACGTCGACCTCGCACTCGGTGCCGTCCTCGGTGACCACCGATCGCGAGCGCAGCGCCCGGGCCGGGCTGGTCACCACTTCGACATTCGGTCGGGCCAACGCGGGCAGGTAGTCCGAGGAGAACACCAGACGCTTGCAGCCCAGCGGGTGGTCCGGGGTCAGCGCTGCCCGCAGTTGCTCGTCGGAAATAGTGTTGTTCAAGAGTTTTCGTGCGATATCGGTGAACTCTCGGGTCTTGTCGCTGCCGTTCTCGATCACCGAGATGTTCGACTCGCTGCGCAGCCACAGCCGCATCCGGTACAGCCGCTTGGCCAGCGGAATGCGGACGAAGGCCCACCGCTCCCGCGGGGTGTAGCGCCGGTCCGGCTTGGGCAGGATCCACGTCGGAGACCGCTGCAGCGAGTACACCTTCTCGGCGACCTCCGCCAGCTCCGGCAGCAGTTGCGCCGCGGTCGAACCCGTGCCGAGCACGGCGACCTTGGCTCCGGCGATCGGCACCGAATGGTCCCACCGCGCCGTATGCATCACCGTGCCGGCGAAGGGCTGTTCTTCGATCAGATCGGGCAGCACCGGCTGGGTGAACAGCCCGACCGCCGAGACCACCACGTCGAACCGATGCTGCGCGCCGTCGCTGCTGCTCAGACACCACTGCCGTCGGTCCGGCTCCCAACGGGCAGCACGGATCTCGGTGCGCAGCCGCAGATGCGCATCGAGGCCGTGCTCGGCCGCGCAGCGCTCGAAATAGGCCAGGATCTCGGGCTGCTGCGACCACTGCCGCGACCAGTGCGGATTCAGGTCGAAGGAATAGGAGTACAGGTGTGATTTGACGTCACAGGCCAGCCCGGGATAGGTGTTGATCCGCCAGGTTCCACCGACCCCGTCCTCCCGGTCGAAGATGGTGAAGTCGGAAAATCCCGCACGCCGCAAAAGGATTCCCAGTGCCAGCCCGCCCGGTCCGGCGCCGATGATGCCGATCTTCATCGGATCTGCAGGCATTGGCCGCCGTCCACGACGAGCTCGGCGCCGGTGATGAACGATGCGGCTTCGGATACCAGGAACGCCACCGCGTCGGCCACCTCGACCGGCCGGCCGAGCCGGCCGCCCGCCGACACCGCGGCCAGGCGCTGCTGGGTGACGTCGTCGAGCATCGGGGTGGCGATCGGCCCGGGAAACACCGCGTTGACCCGGACGCCGGCCGAGACGAGCTCGGCGGCGACGGTCTGGGTCAGGCCGCGCAGCGCCCATTTCGACGACCCGTAGGCGCTGTGCTGCGGGAAGGGGCGGATCGCCCCGGTGCTGCAGGTGTTGACGATGGCGGCACCGTCGGCGGCACACAGGGACGCAAGCGCCGCCTGGATTCCCAGGAACGCCCCGAGACAGTTGACCCGCCAAGCGTTTTCGAAGTCCTCGGGTGTTTCGTCGGCGATCGCCGCACGGCGCAGGGTGCCGGCGTTGTTGATCAGCGCGGTCAGCGCCCCGAACCGCTCGACGGTGGTGGCCACCGCGGCCTTCCATTGCTCGGGGCGGGTCACGTCGAGCCGAACGCCGATCAGCGCATCGTCGGCCCTCGCGGCGACGGCGGCATTCAGTTCGGCGTCGTTGATGTCGCAGGCGACTACGGCGAATCCGTCGGTGCGCAGCCGTTCGGCGATCGCCCAACCCTGGCCGCGGGCTGCGCCGGTGACCAGCGCTACGCGGGCTGAGCTCATCGGCCCCTCGCCTCGTCGAGGTGTTCGAGGGCTCCGCGGCGCAGCGCCGCAGACTCGGCGGCCAGCGTGATCATCTGGTAGTCCCGCGCGGCCAGCGCCGCTCCGATCGCGCCCGATCCGCCGTGAATCGCCGCGATCACGCCCGCTTCCGTTGCCGCGCACTGGATTCGTGTCATCGCCGTGACCAGTTCGGGGTGCGTGGTGGATTGGGAGACGTCGACGCCCATCGAGATCGCCAGGTCGGCGGGCCCCACGTAGATGCCGGCCAGTCCGGGAACCGCGCAGATCCGTTCCACATCGGCCAAGGCGGCGGCGGTCTCGATCATCGCGAAGACGTCTGCCCGCGATTCCAGCGTGGCCAGGTCGCGGCCCAGGCCGAGCCGCAGCGGCCCGAAGCTGCGGACCCCCGCCGGCGGGTAGCGCGTGGCGGCCACTGCGGCGGCCGCCTGCTCGGCGGTCTCGATCAGAGCGATGATGACCGCGTCGGCCCCGGCATCGAGCACCCGCCCGATGGGAGCCGGATCCGCATTGGGCAACCGGACCGCCGTGGCGATCGGCAGGTGTTCGGTGTGCCGCAGCATGGCGGCGATATCGGCATCGTCGAGGTAACTGTGTTGGGCGTCGAAACCCACGTAGTCATAGCCGGCACGGGCGAATTCCTCCGGGCCCAGCACCGTGGGCCCCGTGACCCAGCCGCCCCAGAGCGGTGCCCGGTCGGCCAGGGCGGCACGCAGCGCCGACGTCATGCGACCATGGCGATCTTGACTCGGCCCGGCACCGGTCGGGTCGCCAACTCGAACGCCGCCTGGGCTTCGTGGCAACCGAAGACATGAGTGACGTAGTTGCCCAGCAGTTCTGGATGATCAGCGGCGAATCGGCCTGCGGCGGCCAGCATCCGCCGCCGATCCTGGGTGACTCCGGAGATCAGGGTCAGATTGTTGCGGAGCATGGTGCGCATACTGATCGGATAACTGTCGTCGTCGGGGACACCGAAGTAGAACACCGTGCCGCCGGGTGCGACGGCCTCGATGGCGTGGCCCAGGGTGGCAACCTGATGGCCAACGGCCTCGATCACGATCTCCGGGCGGTCGCCCGCGTCCAGGTGGCGTACCCACCGGTCACTGGTCGCCTGCACCACGGTGTCAACCCCGAAGGCGGAGGCCATATCTCGGCGGTCGATCGGGTCCACGCCGGTGACGCGGCGCGCACCCGCCGCTTTGGCGACAGCGCTGAACAGCAGACCGATCGAGCCCTGACCGATCACCGCCACGTGGCGGTCGGCCAGGTCGGGCAACTGTTCGACGGCGTAGAGCACGCAGGCCAGCGGTTGCAGGCCTACGGCTTGGGCGGGCGCCAGCGCCGGGTCGTAGGCCACCAGGCCCTCGCCGTCGCTGATCACCTGTTCCCTCAGTCCGTCGAAGCCCGACGCCCAGCCGACGACGCGGTCCCCGGGCTGGTGCTGCGGGTGCCGGCTGACGATGACGTCGCCGACGATTTCGTGGATCGGGAAGCCGAGCTTCTCCGCGGCGCCGGCGCCGTCGTCACCGGGCAATCTGCCTTGCGCGCCACGAAAGGCCGGCAGGTCGCTGCCACACACCCCGGCGGCGATGAATTGCAACAGCACCTGCCCCGAACCGACCTGCTGCGCGGCGGGATCGGCGAGCTCGACCTTCTCGAACTCATACGGCGCGATCAACCGGTATGCCCACATGTTTCAGACCTCCACCGGGATGGTGTTCCAGCCCCACTGAAAACTGGACGGCAGCCTGGTCGCGCCGTCGTCGACGATCCGATAATTCGGAGCTCGGCGCAGCCATTCCTGTACCAGGACGGTCACTTCCAGTCGGGCCAGGTGGTAGCCGATGCAGAAGTGCTGCCCGCGCCCGAATGCCAGTGACCGTTTGATCGGCCGGTCCCAGTGGAATTCGTCGGGCTCGGGATACTGGCGCTCGTCGCGGTTGGCCGACGCCAGCAGGGTGATGATGCGTTGGCCCGGCTCGACCGTCGTCCCGTGCAGCGTGAACGGTTTGCGGGCGGTGCGGGCGAACCATTGCGCCGGTGCGCAATACCGGATCATCTCCTCGCGTGCCAGCTGCACCGTGTCCTGCGGGTTCTCCCGTACCGCGGCCAGTTGGTCCGGGCGCCGAGCCAGTTCCCACAACCCATGCGCGACGATCTTGGGCACGGTCTCGGTACCGCCGATGAAGATGCACAGCAGTTGCGTCGCGGCTTCGACGTCATCGAGATCGCTACCGTCCGGTAGGCGGTAGGCGAGCATCCCGTCGACGATCGGCAGTTCGGCGGGACCCCGCTCGGCGCGCCGGCGTTGCACGGCCGGGATGAGGTATTGCAGGTAGTTGGGCCGTGCCGCGGCCGTGTCCACCCCGCTGCCGGCCTGCGCGAGACTGCCGGCGTTCACCGCTGCCAGTACCTCCGCGGCGCACTCGATCGGAATGCCCAGCAGTTCGCAGACCACCTGGGCCACCACGACTCCGCCGTAGTCACAGGTCAGGTCGAAGCGGCCCAGCGGAAGCAACTCATCGAGCCGCTGGTTGGCCAAGTTGCGGACCCGGTCTTCCCAGTCGGCCACCGACCGGGGCCGAAACGCCGGGGACTGCAGGCGGCGAATGTCGTCGTAGATCGGCTTGTCGAAGACGGCGTGGAAGGGCAGCGGGTGCAGCGGCGGATCCGGGACCGCCCCGTTGTTGTGCTGCGCCAGCACATTGGCCGCCGGCAGCGTTCCCTCGGAAGCCACGAAGGTTCCGTCACTGACCGCCAGCACATCCCAGATGTCATCGAAACGGGACAAGGCGTACAGGTCCCACTGCGGGACGTAGTACATCGGGTGCCGGTCGCGCAGCACGCGGTAGTAGGGCAGGGGGTCGGCCATCACCGCCGGGTCGAACGGATCGTAGGAGAACTGCGGTGCGGCAACGCTTGTCACGTGGCGTCTCGCTGCAGCGGGGAGGGCGGCAGGGCTTGCAGGATCGAGTCCTCCCAGCCGTCGCGTAACGCGGGCGCCACGCTCATCCACGTCACGATCTCCGCCGGCGGGTGGTCCTTCCACGACGGGTAGTGCTCGGCGAAGCACTCCCAACCGCCGTCAAGCGCCCAGTAGTGGATGACCTCGTTGTAGCGGAACGTGGTGGTGAACGAACCGAGCCAGCGCTTGCCGGTGCTCTCCGACCACGGCACGTACAGCCGCTCCAGTTCGCGGATGTAGTCGTCCTGGCGACCGGGCTTGGTCTGCATGATCTCCTGAATCACCACGGTCGCGTCGAACTCCGCCGCGCGCAGCGCAGCCAGGGTCTTGTTGTGCGGGCCGGGGTACATGATGCGGCCCTCCCCCGACGCTCCGATACCGCCGAGGTAGGTCGACCATTCGGTCGCGCGCTGGGCGTGGCTGCCGCCGCTGCTCTGCGCCCGCCCGATTCGGGCGTAGTCGGCAAATGCGTCGATCTCCCAGATGACCGTGACCTGCGGCCAGTGCCCGTTGTAGGCGGTGCTCTCCCACAGCGCGAACAGGCGGGCGCCCAACTCGGTCATCATCGGCTGGTAGATCTCGGTGAAGTTGCGGGTGAACTCGTCGCGCAGGCCGCGGCCCAGGTCGATCGTCTCGTGCAGATACAGCAGGGTGTGGTCGTAGTGTTTGCGCATCAGCCGACCGGGACCAGGTCGGAATTGACCGGCAGGCAATGCTTCTGGTCGCTGCGGAATACCTCCGGACCGTCGACCTGTGCTGTGTCGCTGATGTCGGCGGCGGCCAGCGCCTGCCTCTTGAACGCCCGGCCCGCCACGGTGGGGATGTGCTGCACGGCGCTCAGCCGGTGCTCCACCTCCAGCGGCCAGCGCTCACCCCACAACACGACCTCGGTCAGGCTGCGCCGCAGCGCCTGGTGCACCCGCCGGCTGATCCGCGGGTCGGCGGCGAGCGCGTCGGCGACCACGGCCAGGCTGTGCCCGGAGGCCTCCCCCTCGGGGGCGGACAGCTCCGTCTCGAGGTCGGCGGGGTTCAGGCCCAGGATCTGTAACGGCCGCAGATCCAGGTGCGGTGGCACCAGCACACGCACGTCCCAGCCGGTCGCCGCACGGTGATACAGCCAGCCACCCGCCCCGTGCACCAGGGCGGGGACATCGAGGGCGATGACATCGAGGCGGTAGCGCAGGTACTGGTCCTGCGCCGGGGAATCCAGGGCCGCAGCGGTACTCGTCATCACATCATCCCAGCTCGTCGCGAGAATCTCAGACGGCGCCGGCGGCCGGACAAACCGTCCGACCGCGCAGCACAACTTTTCCGAGATATTACAGTTGGAGTCGAATTTGTAAAGCCGAATGAGGCGAACGCGGGTGGGAGTGAAATGAGTCTGGTTGCCGGGCAGGGCCCGCTCAGCACCGAGCGAGCCGGCTGGTTCTCGCCGGAGATCACCGGCGCCCTGGTGTACGTCGAACCGCATCCGCGCCGCGTGCGGGCGATCCGTGACGAACGGACCGTGATCGATACCGAGAACGCGCTGCTGGTGCATCGCCAGGGCGAGCCGTTGGGCTACGCCTTCCCCGCCGATTCCATCGGCGACCTGCCGCACCGGGCGCTGCCGGAGGCATCCGGCTTCGTGCAGGTCCCCTGGGACGCCGTGGACGCCTGGTTCGAAGAGGGCCGCCGGCTGGTGCACTACCCGCCGAACCCCTATCACCGGGTCGATTGCCGGCCCACCCGCCGCGCATTGCGCGTCGAACTCGCCGGGGTGGTCCTGGTGGACACCGACGACACCGTGATCCTGTTCGAGACCGCCCTGGCGCCGCGGCTCTACGTCGCCCCGGACCACGTGCACACCGCTCTGTTGCAGGCCTCGACGACGTCGACCTACTGCAACTACAAGGGCTACGCCACGTACTGGTCTGCGGTGGTCGGTGACACCGTCGTGCCGGACGTGGCCTGGAGTTACGCCGACCCGCTGCCCGAGAGTGCGCCCATCGCAGGCCTTTTCAGCTTTGACCTGTCACGCGTCGGCGGTTTCGCCGAATTGCCGAAGCCGGCCCGGCGCCCGCGGCTATAGCCGCGAGTGCTCGGCGATCTTGTTGTCGCTGGTGCGCAGTGGCCGAATGAGACCGTCCTGGGCGAACGAGGCGAGCAGTTCGCCGTCCTCGGTGTGCACGGTGCCGCGGACGTAGGACATGCCCGCACCCACCTGGGTGCTTTCATGGCCGTAGAGGATCCATCCAGCCCAGCGCACCGGTTCGTGGAAGCTCACCGTGACCGTCATGGGAGCGGTGGACACCGTCAGGTGCGACTGGCTGGTACCGATCCCGGCGTGCGCACGCATCGTCGTCGAGATGCCCAAATGCCCGGTGAAATACGCGATCAGCGCCTTGGCGAGGTCGTCGCGGGCGGGTATGGGGTCGTAATTCAGCCACGCGTAGAGCTCCGGCGGGCCCACCTCGTCGGGACTGTTGACGTCGACGACATCCACGAGGCGCACCTCGCGCCCCGTCATCGGCATGACGCAGGGGTTGGCCTGCGCGGGGGCTGCCACGTCGGGGCGGGGCAGGTGGTGCGTGATGACATCCGCCGACGGGACGTCGGCGAGCACCGTGATGGTTGCGCACCGCTTGCCGTTCTGCAGCACCGAGATCACCGCGGTGGCCGTAGAACGCCCCTCGCTGACCACGTCGATCACGTATTCCGCCGCCGGCCCCACCAGCACAGCCCGGGCAAAGACCGCGTGCACCGATCGGACGGACTTGTCCGAGAAGCGTTTCGCCGCCGCGACGATCGCCTGCGCCAGTAGTTGGGTGCCCTCCACGACTTGGCGCTCGTCGTCGCCGGCCAGCCCGGTCGCGCCGGTGAACCGGTCCGGGCCGTCCGCCGTCACCTCGAAAAGCTCCAGCAGGCCACTCACCGACCATTGCGCCGCAGGGGAGGTTTCGGTGGTCGGAGACGCTTCAGCCATTCCGCGAGCGTGACATTTGAGCCACATTTTGTAAAGTGGGCTCTGACCGCGCCCGCGGCCGCAGGACAGGAGGGCGACAGTGTTGGGTATCGCCGAAACGACTTCGCAGCAGGACAACCCGGGGTCAACGTCACCACCCGCGCCGCTGGCGGGCGGCTTCTGCTTCGGGGAGGGACCGCGCTGGTTCGAGGGCCTGTTGTGGTTCTCGGACATGCTCGGCGAGGCGATCCACACCGTGAACCTGCGCGGCTCGATGACTACGGTCCCGCTGCCGGGGCATACCCCCAGTGGCCTGGGTTTCCGGCCGGACGGATCGCTGCTGATCGCCTCGGCCTCGGACCGCCAGGTGCTCTGCTACGACGGCGACGCGGTGAGCACGCTGGTCGACCTTGGCGGGCTGGTGCCGGCCGATCTCGGCGACATGGTGGTGGACGCGGCAGGCCGCAGCTATATCGGGTCGCAGGCCTACTCCGGTGGTGTGGTGGTGCGCGTCGATCCGGACGCCAGCGTGCGCATCGTCGCCGAGGACCTGGACTTTCCCAACGGGATGGTGATCACCCCGGACGGCGGCTCGCTGATCGTCGCCGAGTCGATGGGTCGCCGGCTGACCCGGTTCACCATCAGCGCCGACGGTGGCCTGCGTGACCGCCGGGTGTTCGCCGACGGGTTGGACGGTCCACCGGATGGCATCGCACTGGACGCCGCCGGCGGAATCTGGACAGCGATGACCCTGGCCAATCAGTTCGAGCGCATCACCGAGGGCGGTGTCGTGACCGACCGCATCGCAACCGACGGGCGGGCCGCGATCGCGTGCGCGCTGGGCGGGCCCAAACGCCGCACGCTGTTCCTGCTGTCCAGCCCGTCCGCCTACCCCAAACGGCTGGTCGGGAGCCGCGAGTCGCGTCTGGACACGGTGGCCGTGGAGATTCCCGGCGCCGGACTGCCCTGAAAGGGATTCGATGACCGACTCCTACTACGAGCTGCTGGACGCCGCCGATCCGCGGGGAGAGAAGTTCGCTGCCACCGACTTGGTGCGCGGTACCTGGTCGGCTCAGATTCAGCACGCCGCACCGGTTTCGGCGCTGCTGGTGCGGGCGCTGGAGCGCTTGGCGCCCCGCGACGACACCCGGCTCAGCCGGGTCAGCATCGACCTGTTGGGGCCCGTGCCGGCCGAGGGCGCGTTGTGGGTACGCGGCCAGGTCGACCGGGCCGGCAAGCAGATCGAACTGGTCAGCGCCGAGATGCTGGCACCCGGTCCCGACCAGCTGCCTCGGCCGGTCGCCCGCGCCAGCGGTTGGCGGCTGCAGACCTTGGACACCGGCGACGTGCAGCACGCCTCGGCTCCCCCGCTGCGGCCCGTCAGCGAGGCGCGCAGCAACAACATGCAGCAGAACTGGGACCGCAACTACGTGCACAGCCTGGATTGGCGGTGGCTGACCACGCCACTGGCCCCCGGGGCCGGCGAATCCTGGATCTCACCGATCGTGGACCTGGTCAAGGGCGAAGCGATGACTCCGCTGCAGCGGCTGTTCGCGGTGGCCGACGACGCCAACGGGGTCGGTACCAAGCTCGACATCAGGAAGTGGACGTTCCTCAACACCGACCTGGTGGTGCACGTGCACCGGATTCCCGACGGCGAGTGGATCGGGATCCGCGCCGAGACCAACTACGGTCCGGACGGCATCGGGACCACCATCGGCACCCTGTTCGACCAGCAGGGCCCGGTGGCGGGCATTGCGCAGTCAGTCCTCGTGCGCCGTCGTTAGCGGATCGCTCCTTGCGGCCGGGAGAAGTTCGACCAGACGCAGCCGCGACTCGTTGGCCATCCCGGCCACCAGGCGGCCGGCCTCAGCGGTGAACGCGAAGGCACCCGGCTGGGCCGACCGCACCACTGACGCCCGCACCCCGGTGCCGACGAACTCCGCATCCAGGGCCGCGAGCCAGGCGTCGACCTTGCGCCCGGCGGCGGCGCAGCTCACCCCGGCCAACTCCGGGCCGACCAGCACGACGTCACCGCTGCCCCGGGCGATCATGGCCGGAATCACCCGGGTGGCAAGGGTTTGCGCCCCCACTCCGGCGGCCTCCGAACACTCGCCCGCCCGGCCGGCCAGGCCGAAATCGGTGATGAGAACGTCCGGGGTGCCGATGAGGTAGTGCGCGGAAGCCAGGAATCGGTTGATCGAACGCGGGTCGGCGAGATCAAGGTGCGCCGCGAAGGCACTGCCGCCGCGGTCGCGCAACCGCGCTGCGAGCCGCTCGGACTCCTCGAGTCGTCGACCGCCGATCAGCACCAGGTGTCCTTGCGCGGCCAACTGGGCCGCGACCGCCCGGCCGATCCCGACTGCTTCGATGACGATCATCACGGCTCGCGGCGGATGCGTGCGTTCCTCGCACGTGACTTGCGGCGCTTCGATCACAATAATTGCCCTACGTCCCGATCCTCCGGGGCCCGTGACGGTGAGGAACTATGTCCAGGCACCGAACCAGCGTGACACTATCGCTATTTTTTGTAAAGTCTCCGCTATGACCCGCAGCACGGTGGACGCACCCGACAGCTCGACCCGGCAGCGGATCCTCGCTGCCACCGCCGAGGTGCTCGGGCGCAATGGGATGACCAAGCTCAGCCTGTCCGAGGTCGCCTCCCAGGCCGGGGTATCCCGCCCCACCCTGTACCGATGGTTCCCATCGAAGGAAGAGCTGATCTCGGCGTTCTCCCGCTACGAGCGGCACATCTTCGACAGCGGGATCGCCCGCGCCACCGAAGGGCTGAAGGGCGCCGAAAAGCTCGATGCTGCACTGCGGTTCATTGTCGACTACCAGCACTCGTCGACCGGCGTGCGCATGATCGACATCGAGCCCAAACATGTGCTCGCCGACTTCTCCCGCATCATCGTGCCGATGCGCGAGGGTCTGCAACGGATGCTGACCGGACCGGACGCCCCGGTGAAGGCGGCCGCAGCTATCCGGATTGCCATCTCGCACTACATCATTCGTAGCGACGACTCCGAGCAGTTCCTCGCCCAGCTGCGTCAGGCCGTCGGCATCAAGCACCGCGACTAGTCGAAGAGCACCGCGGCATTGAGATAGCCGGTCGGATCGAATGCGGCTTTGATCGTCCGCATCGCGGCGATGTCGTCCGGCCCGCGCGACATCGCCAGGTAGGCCCGCTTGCGGCTGCCCACCCCGTGTTCGGAACTGACGTTGCCGCCGCACTCGGCGATGAGTTGCATCATCGCTGCGTACAGTGCCGGCTCGGCTGATCCCGAACAGCGCAGCACGTTGAAGTGCAGGTTTCCCTCGCCGATGTGACCGAACAGCACCGGAAGCGCCTCGGGTGCATGCCGGCGTACCACCGCGCTCGCCGCCGCGGCGAATTCGGCGACCGCTGCCAAAGGAAGGGACACATCGAACTTCAGCGGCGGCCCGAATGCACCCAGCACGTCGGCGATCGCCTCGCGAATCCGCCAGAGCCGCTGCTGAGTTGCAAGGTCGATGCCCACCGCCGGTTCGTCGCAGGACCGCACCTGCATCAGCAGTTCGGCGAGACGATCGGTCTGATCGGTGTCGCCCGCCAATTCCACCAGCAATAGCCAGTCACCGCGCACCGGAGCGCCGATCCCGAGCCGCTCCCCGGTCAGCGCCGCGACGCGGGCGTCGATCAACTCCAAGGTGGCGATGCCGTCGAGGTCGCGAAAGATTCGGGCCGCGTCGACCAGGGCTGTCAGCTCCGCGAAGCCGCAGACTGCCGTGACCCGGTGCACCGGCACGGGATGCAGGCGCAGATCCAGGCCGGTGATGACGCCCAGGGTTCCTTCGGCACCGACGAACAGCGCCGGCAGGTTGTAGCCGGTGTTGTCGGAGCGCACCGCGCTGTGCCGATGCACCAATGTGCCGTCCGGCAACGCCACCTGCAGACCGAGTAGCTGCTCGCCCATGTTGCCGTAGTGCACGGTGTACAGCCCGCCGGCGTTGGTCGAGGCCATGCCACCGACAGTCGCGGTGTCGCGGGCGGTCAGGTCGACACCGAAGATCAGCCCGGCATCGGTCGCCGCGCGCTGCACCGCCGCGAGCGTGGCACCCGACCCCACACTCACCCGTCGCTCGACGACGTCGACCTCACCGACGGTGTTCAGCCGCTCGGTGGACAGCAGCACGTCATCGTGCTCGGGGACGGTGCCGGCCACCAACGAGGTACGCCCACCCTGGACGGTGACGTGCGCGCCGGCGTCGCGGCAGCGCCGCAGCACCGCGGCGACTTCCTCGGGCGACCCGGGCCGCACCAACGCACCCGCTCGGCCCCGGTAACGACCGGTGTAGTCGACACTGCGGCCGGCCAGCACGTCGGGATCGTCAGTGACGTAGGCGGAGCCCACTACCTCCGTCAGGCTCTGCAAAAGGCTCCGAAACTGGCTTTGAGTCACCGCCCCGGTCACGAAGCCGGTTTACCACACGCGGGGCTACCTTTAGGCATGGCTATCCGCGAAGATGTCTCGTTTCGATCGGGCGCGGACCGAATCAGCGCCTGGCTGTACCGCCCCGATGACGCCGGCCGCGACGGTGCCCCGCTGCTGGTGATGGCGCATGGCCTGGGTGCGGTGCGAACCATGCGGCTCGACGCCTACGCCGAGCGGTTCGCCGCGGCCGGTTACGCCTGCCTGGTGTTCGATTACCGCAACTTCGGCGACAGCGACGGCGCTCCCCGCCAGTTGCTCGATGTGGACATGCAGCTGGCGGACTGGTCCGCCGCGGTCGACTTCGCGCACACCCTGGCCGGTGTCGACCGCAACCGGATCGGCCTGTGGGGCACGTCGTTCGGTGGTGGCCACGTGATCGCCACCGCGGCGCGACTGCGGGTGGCGGCGGTGGTGGCGCAATGCCCGTTCACCGACGGGATCGCCTCCGCGCGCACCATTCCACCGTTGACCATCGCGCGGATCAGCCTGTTGGCGTTGCGGGATCTGGCCGCGGCCCGGCTCGGCAACCCGCCGGTGATGGTGGCGACCGCCGGCCGCCCCGGAGACGTCGCGCTGATGAGTACGCCCGACTCGTACCCGGGCTACCTGAAGCTGGTTCCGCAGGGGCAGAACCTGCGCAACGAGGTCGCCGCCCGGATCGGGATGAAGATCCTGGCCTACCGGCCGGGCCGGCAGGCGGCCAAGGTGAGCTGCCCGATTCTGTTCTGCGTGTGCGACACCGACTCGGTCGCCCCGCCCGAACCGACCCTGCGCTACGCCGCGAAGGCGCCCCGCGGCACCGTCAAGAGATATCGCGAGGGCCACTTCGACATCTATGTCGGCGACGCTTTCGAGCGAGCGGTCGCAGATCAGCTGGAGTTCCTGGACCGCAACCTCAAGATCGCGGGGGCCTGAGCGCGCGGCACCAACTTGTCACACCCCCACTCTAAAATCGAAAGTATGTTCGAAGTATCCTTGGCGGATCCGGAGGCGCTGGCCGACGTCGACGACAAGGCCCTGGTGGCAGCGATCTCGGGGTGGGCCCGACTGGAGGCCGCCTCCGCTGCGCGCCGCCTGGCTGCCATCGGCGAACTGGTCGCTCG
>NZ_JBJIAM010000007.1:0-276268 GCF_045310815.1 Mycobacterium sp. SMC-19
GGCAGGAGACCTTCACCCATCAACGACTCTTACAGCGTGTCGTCACACTTTCTCAACCAACCTGCCTGGGCAGTACAGCTAGGCCAACCCCAGCTCGCGCATGCGTTCGTCGTGGGTGTGTTGGAGACGGTCGAAGAACCCGGCCAGCTGGGCCAGCCCGGCCGCCCCGGATACCACCAGGTCGACGAGTTCGTCGCGGTCGGCCAACACGTACTGGGCCTGGGTGATCGCCTCACCGAGCAGGCGGCGCGACCACAACGCCAGCCGGCTGCGTTGTTTGGTGCTGGCCGTGACCGCGCCGCGCACCTCGTCGACGACGAACTGCGAGTGCTTGGTCTCGGCGAGCACCGCACGCACCACGTCGCCCACCTCGTCGGGCAGCCCGTCGGCGATCTGCAGGTAGAAGTCGGCGGCCATCGCGTCGCCGATGTAGGTCTTGACCAATGCCTCCAGCCAGGTGCTCGGCATCGTCAACCGGTGGTAATTGTCAAGGGCGTTAGCGTATTTCGACATTGCCGCGACCGCGTCGACACCGCGGCGCTCAAGCGCTTCGCGGAGCAGTTCGAAGTGGCCCATCTCCGCGGCCGCCATCGCCGCCATCGAGATCCGGCCACGCAGATCGGGCGCCATCCGGGCTTCGTCGGTGAGCCGGTAGAACGCGGCCACCTCGCCGTAGGCCAGGACCGCGAAAAGCTCGTTGACACCGGGATGATCGGCGGACAGCCGCGGCGGGGAAGTCTGCGCTTCCGCGTCGGCGGAGGGAACCGAATTCATCACCACACTGTAGGCGTTCCGCGGCGGTGGACCGATGCCCGGCCCGACCAGGTAGTATGAGCCCCAGGCAGTGCCTATTCGGCGCTGCCGCGCAATGTGCGTACACGCGGTTGGCCCGCCTACTAGGCGAGTGCAGGGCCCCCGGCGGTGCCTTCGAATGATGGGCAAAGTATCGACCGTCGCAGTGTGTGCGCCCCGACCCGCACCGCGATCGACTGACATACCGCGCCAACTTCGAAAGGCATCTGCCCGCGCATGACCCCACTGATCTCCACCACCGTCCCCACCACCCCTCCGAGCTTCGCCGAACTGGGCGTTCGCGACGAGATCGTCCGCGCACTTGCCGAGGACGGTATCGAGCACGCCTTCGCGATCCAGGAGCTGACGCTGCCGCTGGCCCTGGCCGGCGACGACCTGATCGGCCAGGCCCGCACCGGCATGGGCAAGACCTACGGTTTCGGCATCCCGCTGCTGCAGCGGGTCACCACCAGCCCGGACCGACCGCTGACCGGTGCGCCCCGCGCGTTGGTCGTGGTGCCCACCCGTGAGCTGTGCATCCAGGTCTCCGGCGACCTGGCTGACGCGGCCAAGTACCTGACCGCCGGCGACCGTCCGCTGTCGGTGCAGGCCATCTACGGCGGCCGGCCCTACGAACCGCAGATCGAAGCACTGAAGGCCGGCGCCGACGTGGTGGTCGGCACCCCGGGCCGGCTGCTCGACCTGGCCCAGCAGGGACACCTGCAGCTGGGCGGCTTGGCCGTGCTGGTGCTCGACGAGGCCGACGAAATGCTGGACCTGGGCTTTTTGCCCGACATCGAGCGCATCCTGGCCCGCATCCCCGACGACCGGCAATCCATGCTGTTCTCGGCGACCATGCCCGGCCCGATCATCACGCTGGCCCGCAGCTTCATGAACCAGCCCACCCACATCCGCGCCGAGGCGCCGCACTCGTCGGCGGTGCACGACGCCACCGAGCAGTTCGTCTACCGGGCGCACGCGCTGGACAAGGCCGAATTGGTGGCGCGGGTGTTGCAGGCCCGTGGCCGCGGCGCCACGATGATCTTCACCCGCACCAAGCGGACCGCCCAGAAGGTCGCCGACGACCTGGGTGAGCGCGGGTTCAAGGTCGGTGCGGTGCATGGCGACCTCAACCAGGTGGCTCGCGAGAAGGCACTCAAGGCGTTCCGCACCGGCGACATCGACGTGCTGGTGGCCACCGATGTGGCCGCCCGCGGCATCGACATCGACGACGTCACGCACGTCATCAACTACCAGTGCCCCGACGACGAGAAGACCTATGTGCACCGCATCGGCCGCACCGGCCGCGCCGGCAAGACCGGTGTCGCCGTCACCTTGGTCGACTGGGACGAGCTGGCTCGCTGGACCCTGATCGACAAGGCGCTCAACCTGTGCTGCCCGGACCCGGCGGAGACCTACTCCAGCTCTCCGCACCTGTTCACCGAGCTGAACATTCCCACCGACGCCGGCAGCTCCATCGGCCAGGCGCGCCGGTCACCGGCCAAGCGGCCCGAAGGCGAGACCCGCGAGACGGCCGCCGACCGACAGCGGGCACCCCGCAACACCACCAGGTCGCGGCGGCGCACCCGCGGGGGCGGTCAGGCGGGCGCGGCCGACGGCGCCCTGCCGACCGTCGAGACGGGTGAGACCGGCACCGCCCCCTCCTCCGACGCCACCGGGCCCAGTGCCCCGCGTCGTCGCCGCCGTCGGCGTCCGAACAAGGCCGCGGCCGCTGCCGCGAACGGCAGCTGAGCTAGGCCGCCCAGATGGTGCGACCCGAGCGGCGCACCTCCGGCGATCTGGTCGCGGCGGCGGTGATCGCGGTCGTGGTCGTCGTTGTCGGGGTGGTCATCTGGTGGACCAGTGACGCCCGCACCACGATCAGCCGGCCCGCATCGGACTCGGCGACCAATCCCCCATCGGCGGCGATGGTGCCGGCAGCGTTGTCTCAACTGTGGACGACGTCCAGTCCGGCCACCTGGGCACCGGTGCTGGTCTCCGGCACGGTGATCACCGGCGAGGGCCCGAAGATGAGCGGGCGCGACCCGGCCACCGGGGAGGAGCGCTGGAGCTATTCGCGCGACGTCGACCTGTGCGGGGTCTCCTGGATCTACCGGTATGCGGTCGCGGTCTACCCCGATGCCCGCGGCTGCGGTCAGGTGAGCTCAGTCGTCGCCGCGGACGGCCTGCGCGGACCGGCCCGAACCAGCTACGCCGACCGGACCGTGCGGGTCACCTCCGAAGGCAGTTCGGTGCTCTCCGTCGGCTCCACCCGCCTGGAACTGTGGCGTTCGGACCTGGTCCGCGTGCTGTCCTACGGGGAGATCGACGCCCGGGTGAAGCCGTCGGCACGCGGCCGCGGCCAGGGCTGCACCCTGGTCTCGGCGGCGGCAGCCTCCTCGGCGGTCTCGGTGTTGGAAGCCTGCCCGGGCCAGACAGACCTGCAACTGACCCTGCTGCGCGCGGGCAAGGAAGAAGACGAGCCGGAGACCCAGCACATCGCCGAGCGCGGAGTGACAGCCGACTCCGGCGCACGGGTGCTTGCGGTGACCGACTCGGACGCCGGCGCCAACACCGCGATCTATCTGCCGACCCCACAGCCCCGGGTGGAGGTCGTCGACCAGACCGGCAGCACGATCGCCAAGACGCTGCTGCCCGCCAAGCCCTCCCCCGACAGCGCCGCACTGCCGGTGTCGCGGCCCACCGGGCTGATCTGCTGGTGGACCGGCGATGCCGTGATGGTGTTCGACTCCGGAACCCTGACCTACCGCTACACCATCCCGCGCTCGGGAGCCGCGGTTCCGCTGGGGCCGGCGGCGGCGATGGCCGGCCGCCTGCTGATCCCGGTGACCGACGGGGTCGGCGTTTTCGACCAGAACACCGGCACTGCCGAACGGATCATCCCGGTCGGTCGTCCACCCGGGGTCTCGACGGTGTTTCCGGCGGTGTCGGGTCCGACCGTGCTGGAGCAGCGCGGCGACACCGTCGTCGCGCTGGGCTGATGGCGGCGACCCGCTTCGCCCAGCTCCGCCGGCGCGAGGGTGCATAGTCGTACGCCGCCAACCGGCGTGTCGCCGTACAGACGCGCACGCTCGCGCGAAAGGGCGGCACGCTCGCGCGAAAGGGCGCTAGACCTCGGGGGTGAACGTGGGCAGCGTCTTGCCGTTCTTCCAGTACTTGAGCAACGCCTCGGCCAGCTGCCGATAGGCCTGCGCGCCCTTGTTCTTGCGCCCCGCGATCACCGACGCGCCCGATGCGCTGGCCTCGGCGAAACGCACCGTACGCGGGATCGGCGGGGCCAGCACCGGCAGCTCGTAACGGTCGGCGATGTCGAGCAACACGTCGCGACTATGGGTGGTGCGCGAGTCGTAGAGCGTCGGCAGCGCGCCCAGCAGACGCAGCTTGGGGTTGGTGATCTGCTGGACGTCGGAGACGGTGCGCAGGAACTGGCCGACACCTCGGTGCGCCAGAGTCTCGCATTGCAGCGGCACGATCACCTCGCCGGCCGCGGTCAGACCATTGAGGGTCAGCACACCCAGTGACGGCGGGCAGTCGATGACCACCACATCGAACTCGTCTTCCAGCTTGGCCAGCGACCGCTGCAGGGCGTATTCGCGGCCGGCCCGCATCAGCAGCATCGCCTCGGCACCGGCCAGGTCGATGTTGGCCGGCAGCAGGGTCATCCCCTCGTCGGTCGGCACCAGCGCGGTGTTGGGTTCCACCTCACCGAGCAGCACTTCGTGCACCGATACCGGCAGCTTGTCGGGGTCGTGCCCCAGCGAGAAGGTCAGACAGCCCTGCGGGTCGAGGTCGACCAGCAGCACCCGCCGGCCCAGCTCGGCCATCGCCGCACCCAGCGACGCCACCGTCGTGGTCTTGGCCACGCCGCCTTTCTGGTTGGCAACCGCCAAGATCCGCATCCCCGTCACACCGACATACTGGCACGGCTTGCCCCGCGGGAGCACCAAACGCCGGTCGGTGTCCGCCGTCGGGCAGAATCGACGGGCGTGGGGATCGAGGAGCACCGACTTCTGCTGCTGCGTCACGGCGAAACCGAGTGGTCCCAAAGTGGTCGGCACACTGGACGCACCGATCTGGAGTTGACCGAGGTGGGGCGGCGCCAGGCCGTCGCCGCCCGAGCGACGCTGACCAAGCTTGCGCTGGACAACCCGCTGGTGATCTGCAGTCCGCGCCGCCGCACCCAGATGACCGCCGAGCTGGCCGGACTGCACGTCGATGAGATCTCTGGCGACCTCGCCGAGTGGGACTACGGGCGCTACGAAGGGCTGACCACCGCACAGATTCGCCAGTCCGAATCCGACTGGCTGATCTGGACGCACGGCAGCGCCGGCGGTGAGTCGGTGGCGCAGGTCAGCGACCGCGCCGACCGGATGGTTGCGTTGGCGCTGCGGCAGCTCGCCTCGCGTGATGTGGTGTTCGTCGGTCACGGCCACTTCTCCCGGGCGGTGATCACCCGCTGGCTCGAGCTGCCGTTGGCCGATGGAGCGCGGTTCGGGATGGCCGTGGCGTCGCTGGCCGTCTGCGGCTTCGAACACGGGGTACGCCAGCTCGTCGCACTCGGGTTGACCGGACCGGGAGCCTGAGGTTGCCGATACCGACGTTCGTGCTGTCCGGACCCGCTGGGACGCTGTCGGCCGACACGATGACAACCGGGTTCGCCGATGTCGCCGCCGCCCAGGCCGCATTGTCCAGCGGCGAAGCATCGATTGTGGTGGGCGCGTTGCCTTTCCGCCCGAATTCCGCCGCGGCGCTGTTCGTCCCACGCGGGGTGCGACGCGACGAGGAGCTGCCGCCCGCGCGTGGCGCCGCGCTGCCGGCGGTCCACGTTGTCGCGCAGATTCCGCAGCCCGACGAGCACCGCGCCCGGATCCGCCGAGCCCTCGACGAACTGACCGCACCGCACGGATCCCTGCACAAAGTGGTGTTGGCCCGCGGGCTGCGCCTGGCCGCCGATGCCCCGCTGGACGCCGACACACTCCTGCACCGGTTGGTCGCCGCCGACCCGAGCGGCTACGGCTATCTGGTCGACCTGAGTGCGGCCGGGCCGGCCTACGCCGGCTCCGTCCTGGTCGGCGCCAGCCCGGAGCTGTTGGTCGCCCGCGACGGCGACCGGGTCACCTGCCGGCCCTTCGCCGGCTCGGCGCCGCGCTCACCGGACCGCGCCGTTGACGCGGCCAACGGCGCCGCACTGGCCGAGTCCGGCAAGAACCGCCACGAGCATCAGCTGGTCGTCGACCAGCTGCGTGCCGCACTCGAGCCACTGTGCACCGAACTCGACATCGCGCCGGCGCCGCAGCTCAGCAGCACCTCCGCGGTATGGCACCTGAACACCCCGATCACCGGCCGGCTGCGCGACACCTCCATCACTGCACTGGATTTGGCGCTGGCTCTGCACCCGACGGCTGCGGTCGGCGGGGTTCCGACCGCCGCTGCGGTCGACCTGATCACCGAACTGGAGGGCGACCGGGGCTTTTACGCCGGGGCGGTCGGCTGGTGCGACGCCGGCGGTGACGGCCGCTGGGTGGTGTCGATCCGCTGCGCGCAACTGTCCGCCGACCGCCGATCAGCCCTGGCCCATGCCGGCGGCGGGATCGTCGCCGAATCCGACCCGGATGAGGAACTGGCCGAAACCGTGACGAAGTTCCACACGATCCTGTCGGCTATGGGCGCCGTTCCGCCCAGCGCAGCGCCGCCGGACTGAACAACGCCGCCAACACCGCCACGGCCGCCGCGCCGACCGCCACGCCGTAGCCCCAGCGGTGTGAGCCCACCCCCAGGTACCAGGCGACCGGCAGCAGCAGCAGATTGGCGAACACCGCTATGCCGCGCCCAACCCGCCGGCCCCGCAGCAGCGCCCAACCGGCTGCCGAGACGGCGGCACCGACGAAGGCGAACCATGCCGCAGTACCGTAGCCATTCGCGTCGTGCTGGTCCGCGCCGGCAAATGCCCGCAGCACCAACACCGCCGCGACCGCCAGCGCGGCCACGCCCTGCACTGCGACGATCAGGCCCGCACCCCATACAGCGCGCGGTGAGTCAGCGACGGCTTTCACGCCGCCAGCGTAACCACCCGGTCCCACATCCTCGATGCCCATAGACTCGTATCCCGTGCGTGCCGTGCTGATCGTCAACCCCAATGCCACGTCCACCACGCCGGCGGGCCGAGACCTACTTGCCCACGCGCTGAAGAGCCGCCTGGACCTGACCGTGGTGCACACCGACTATCGCGGCCATGCGATCGAGATCAGCCAGGCCGCGTGCCGCGACGGCATCGACCTGGTCATCGCGCATGGCGGCGACGGGACCGTGCATGGTGTGGTCAATGGCCTGCTCGGCACCCCCGGCTCGCCACCTCCGGCGCACCTGCCCGCGGTGGCGGTGGTGCCCGGCGGGTCGGCCAACGTGTTCGCCCGTTCGCTGGGCATCGCAGCCGACCCGATCGCCGCGACCAACCAGCTCATCGAGTTGATCAACCCCCCTGGGGGCCGCCCCACGTGGCGCCGGATCGGTCTCATCGACTGCGGCGAGCGGTGGTCGGTCCTCAACGCCGGTATGGGGGTCGACGGCGAGGTGGTGGCCGCGGTGGAAGCCGAACGCGAGAAGGGCAACGCCGTCACCCCGCTGCGCTATATCCGCGCGGCGGTCCCCGCGGTGCTGGCCACCACCCGTCGCGCGCCGACGTTGACCCTGCAACTGGGCGACGACCCACCGGTCGAAGGGGTGCATTTCGTGTTCGTCTCGAACTGCGCGCCGTGGACCTACGCCGACGAGCGATGCGTGTGGACCAACCCCGACACCACCTTCGAGGCGGGCATGGGCGTGTTCGCGACCACCAGCATGAAGGTTCTACCCACGCTGAGGCTAGTGCGGCAGATGCTGTCGAAACGGCCGAAGCTGCGCGCCAAACAGCTCATCCGCGACGACGACGTGGCCGCATTGCGGGTGGATGCGGGCGACACACCGATAGCGACTCAGATCGATGGCGAATATCTGGGGCTGCGTAGCACGATGACGTTCCGCGCAGTACCCGACGCCCTGAGCGTCGTCGCGCCCCTGGTGGAGAAATCCCGCTGACCTGCGGAGATAGCGCTCAAATCGCTCGATGAGCGCACAGTTAAGCCCACTGTAGTACACCCGCGAGGGCATGCTGGGAGCAGCCCCTCGCAAACGTGACCTGGGCCACGTGATAAAGCGCACCCTTGACATCTGTCCAGGCTGTGACACGATCGAGCGATCGGAGCAAGCCGTAATCATTTCTTGCGCCGCTTATAACAGCCGAAAAGCACTAGCGCACTCCGCTGCGCCCAAAGTAAGGAGTTGGAGACCTATGGATTGGCGCCACAAGGCGGTCTGTCGCGACGAGGACCCGGAGCTGTTCTTCCCGGTGGGAAACAGCGGGCCGGCTCTCGCTCAGATTGCTTCCGCTAAGCAGGTCTGCACCCGTTGCTCGGTGGTCACCGAGTGCCTGACCTGGGCGCTGGAGACCGGCCAGGACGCCGGTGTGTGGGGCGGCATGAGCGAGGACGAGCGTCGTGCGCTCAAGCGCCGCAACGCCCGTACCCGGGCGCGCAGCGGGGTCTGACCCTCAGACAGACAACGACGCGGCCCCGACTTGGTCGGGGCCGCGTCGTTTTGTGTCGGGCCCGATTTCACAACGCCTGGCGCAGGCGGCGACCGCCGACCGGAATGCGCAGCACCATCTCGGTCCCGCCGCCCGGTGCGTCTCGAGCGGTCAGCGAGCCGTTGAGCTCCGCCGACACCAGTGTGTTGACGATCTGCAGCCCGAGCCGGTCGGAGGTTTCCAGCCGGAACCCCTCCGGCAACCCGTGACCGTCGTCGTGGACCACGACGTCGAGCCAACGTGCCGAGCGCTCGGCTCGAATGGTCACGGCACGGCGGTCCGCCTCTGCCTCAAAGGCATGCTCGATCGCGTTCTGCACCAGTTCGGTGATCACCATGATCAACGCGGTGGCCCGGTCGGCGTCCAGCGAACCGATCGATCCGATCCGGGCGACGTGGATCGGGATATCCACGCTGGCAACGTCGTTCATCATCGGCAGGATCCGGTCGATCACCTTGTCGAGGTTCACCACCTCGTCGACCGACATCGACAGCGCTTCGTGGACCAAGGCGATCGACGACACCCGCCGCACCGACTCCAGCAGCGCCTCGCGGCCTTCGGTGCTGGCTGTGCGGCGGGCCTGCAGGCGCAGCAGCGCCGCCACGGTCTGCAGATTGTTCTTCACCCGATGATGGATCTCTCGAATGGTCGCGTCCTTCGAGAGCAGCGCGCGATCGCGGCGCTTCACCTCGGTGACGTCGCGAACCAGCACCGCCGCCCCCGCCGGCTGGCCATGCACGATCAGCGGCAGGGTACGCAGCAGCACCACCGCCCCGGCCGCGTCGACCTCGAACCGCATGCTCGATCCGCCCGACAGTGACTCACGCACATGTTCGGCCAGCTCGTGCGCCTCGAACGGGTCCGAGATCAGCGGCCGGGTGATCGCGACCAGGTCGTGACCGGCCAGCTCGGCGGCCAGCCCCATGCGGTGGTAGGCCGACACCGCGTTCGGGCTGGCGTAGCGGACGGTGCCGTCCACGGCCAACCGGATGAAGCCATCGCCCACCCGCGGACTCGAGCGCGACACCGCGATGTCGCCGACGTCGGGGAAGGTGCCTTCGGAGAGCATGTGCACCAGGTCGGCGGCGCAGTCCAGGTACGCCGCTTCCAACCGGCTGGATTCGCGCCCACCCGTCAACGCGGTCTGGTGGGTGAGCACGGCCACGATACGGCCGCCGTGCCGGACCGGCACCGCTTCCATATTGCGTTGTCCGGCAGAGCCTTCCGAGCCTTCGCGCCAAATCGTCCCGGAATCGAACGCCGCAACCGCCAGCGGCATCCATTCCGGGACCACGACGGTGCCGACGGCGTCACTGAGCAGCACCGTGGGCGCGGTATTGGGCCGACATTGCGCCACGCACACCAATGCGCCGTCGGCGTCCGGGTCACGACGAACCCACATCAGGTAGTCGGCGAACGACAGGTCCGCCAGCAGTTGCCACTCCCCGACCACGGCATGCAGGTGGTCCACCGCACTGCCGGGCAAAACGGTGTGTTCGGCGAGCAGGTCACCGAGTGTGGACATCGGCTAGGTTGCGCCGTTCACACCGGCTGCGATCAGCTGATCACGGCGATGAGATCGCCGGCCTGGATCACGTCACCGACCTGCACGGCTACCTTGCTGACGGTGCCCGCGGCCTCGGCCAGCACCGGGATCTCCATCTTCATCGACTCCAGCAGCACCACGGTGTCGCCCTCGTTGATCTCGTCGCCCTCGCGGACCACGACTTCGAGCACGCTGGCCACGATCTCCGCGCGAACGTCCTCGGCCATCTTCACCTCGTTCATCACCCAGTCGACGATTACGTACATCCAAAAAGCTAGGCCCTATCGAACCACAACCGCCTCAGCCCGTCGGGCAGGGCGCTCGGGTAAGCGAACTCCAAGATAAATAAGAGGACGTAGAGAGTTCGATCCGTGATCGTGTCGTGTTTCTCCTGTGACAATTGCATAGCACCGTTACTCGAGTGTTTTGAACGCGTGACGAAATCGCCGTGACGCGGCACAAGTCGAGATCGAACTTGAGGAGTAGCGCGTTGTCTGTAAACCGTTTTGCCCAGCCACGAGTCCGGCTGACGTTGGTCTGCGCCGGCGCGATGACGCTGGCCACGCTCGGATTCGGCGTTGCGTCTGCCAAAGCTGCCCCGACGCTGGTCGATGACCCCATGCCGATTCCGGCCCCGCTCGGCACCCCGGCTCCCGTGGGCGCCCCCAGCCCGCTCGGCGTGCCCACGCCGCTGGGCGCCCCCACCCCGCTCGGCATGCCCGGCCCCGCCGCCGGAAGCTCCGCGGCCGGTGTGAACGCCGCGAACTCCTTCCTGCAGGTACTCAACGGCATGCTCAACAAGGTGGTGCCAGGGGTGGGTTCGATCATGCCGACCGACGTCAGCTCGCTGACGCCGCCCGGTGCGCCCATGTCCGCGGGTCCCGCGCTCGAAACCCCGCCGGCCCCGCCGACCCCGCCGGCACTCGTGCCGCAGACCCTGGCGGGTGCGCGGACCTTTCACTGAGGCGAATACAGGCGCGGTGGCTGCGGTGGCGGGGCCGACGGGAGGCCCCGCCACCGCGTCACACCCGGCGGCATGAGAGACTGGTCAGCCGGTATACCTGCTAGGAGGGCCAATCATGGCAAAACGTGGCCGCAAGAAGCGCGATCGCAAGCACAGCAAAGCCAACCACGGCAAGCGACCCAACGCCTAGAGCGTAGGTCCAGTTCGCTGATCGCCAGCACAGCTGATCGCAAGCCCGGCCGCAGGCCGGGCTTGCTTCGGTTAGCGCCCAAGTCTGGGTCTTTTTAGATCTATGCCGCGACGGCGACCCGCTTCGCCCGGCTCCGCCGCGCTTGCGATCGCCTTAGCCCTCGCGGTGGATGATCGTGGTCCGACTGATCTCCAGCCGCACCCGCTCATAGAGCCGCCGCGGAGCCTTGTCACCACTGCATTTGCTGGCGATCAGCGTCTTGATCCGTTCCTCGACCCCGTAGTGCCGCAGACAGCCCGGGCATTCCTCGAGGTGCTGGCGCAGCTTGGCCTTGGTCTCGGCCGTGCACTCGCCGTCCAGCAGCGTCCATACCTCGGCGATCACCTCCGAGCAGTCGGCGTCGGACCCGCCCCCGGCCGGCGAGGTGTTGCAGTCTCGCGAGCGCTCGGTCACGACGACACCTCCTCGGGAGCCTGGCCATCGCGAATGAATCCACGGTCGCGGGCGACGTCGGCCAACAGACCGCGCAACTGTCGTCTACCGCGGTGCAGGCGCGACATCACCGTGCCGATCGGCGTATCCATGATCTCGGCGATCTCCTTGTAGGGGAACCCTTCGACGTCGGCGTAGTACACCGCCATCCGGAACTCTTCGGGAAGCTGCTGCAGCGCCTCTTTGATCTCGGTGTCGGGCAGCGACTCCAAGGCCTCCACCTCCGCCGAGCGCAGCCCCGTCGACGAATGTTCGGCGGTGGCCGCCAGCTGCCAATCGGTGATCTCGTCGGTCGGGTACTCGGCAGGCGTGCGTTGCTTCTTGCGGTAGCTGTTGATGTAGGTGTTGGTCAGGATGCGGTACAGCCACGCCTTGAGGTTGGTGCCCTCCCGAAACGAACGGAACCCGGCATAGGCCTTGACCATGGTCTCCTGCAGCAGATCCTCGGCATCGGCAGGATTGCGCGTCATGCGCAACGCACCGCCATAGAGCTGGTCGAGCATGGGAATCGCGTCGCGTTCGAACCGAGCGGTCAGCTGCTCGTCGGTCTCATCGGAACGCACCGGGGCCTTGGCTTCTGCCGAAGCTTCGGTTCCGGTACCGGACGCACTCTCGCCGTCAGCCATCTCGATCGCCGCTGTCCCTTCTGTCGCGGTGCCCGCAACCGGCCCAGCCGATAGCTTGCGTTCCAGCAGACCGATCGCCGTTGACATCGGCGACTCCTTTCCGATCCTAGGGCCGTGATCGACGACTTGGCGCAGCGACCACACGAACTGCCTTACTCAACAGCGTCGGCCATGGCGCTATTTCCGGCCCGTATCCTGGCGCGGTGAGTCGCGCGGCAACCCGAGCTATCGCGGCCCTGATCGCCGCGCAGGTGCCCCACGAGGTGCTGCGTTACCGGCACGAGCCGGACCAGCACGCCTTCGGCGCCGAAGCCGTCGAGCAGCTCGCGGCCGAGGGGCCGGACGGCGTGCGGCCCGAGCAGATCTTCAAGACGCTGGTCATCACCGTCCCGCACGGTCTGGCGGTGGCGGTGCTACCGGTGCCGGCGAAGCTGTCACTGAAGGCAGTCGCCGCCGCACTCGGGGTGCCCAAGGCCACCATGGCCGACCCGGCGGCGGCACAACGGGCGACCGGTTATGTGCTGGGCGGGATCTCGCCCTTCGGGCAGCGCAAGGCACTGCCGACGGCGGTGGACGCCTCGGCGCTGGATTTCGACCGGGTGCTGTGCAGCGCGGGCCAACGCGGCTGGGACGTAGCGGTGGCGCCCGCGGACCTGATCCGGTTGACCGGTGCGGTCACCGCCGACATTCAGGCTCCCTGACCGGGCCGTCAGCCGTTCAGCCCTCCAGAACCGAACCGGGTTCGTCGCGGGGGGCGTCACCGAGGACGTCGTCGACGGTCGCGGCGAACGACAATGCGGCATCGATACCCGCGGCGGCCACCACCCGGGCGACGATCTGCTGATCGCTGACCAGGCAAAGCCTGATACCGCGCCGGCGGCAGCCGACCGATGCCTCTACCAGCACCGCGAAGGCGCAGATTCCCATGAACTCCAGTCCACTGGTATCGATGATCAACGGTCCGGGCGCGGTCGCGACCTCGGCCGCCTCGCCGACCAGGCGGCGCCAGACGGTGACGTTGGACGCGTCGATGCTGCCACCCGCACGGACCAGCAGCGCCGAGCCGCGGCGCTCCAGCAGGACGTGCAGCTGGTCTTCCGCAGGGCCCTCCTGGGCGACGAACGCCCTATCCCCGCGAAAGCCGCCGACCACCAATGCGGTGGCGCCAGCTACTGCCGCCCCCTCCGAGGCGGCCGAGGTGCGGCGCCAAACCGCGCAGCGGGTGAGTTTACGCCGTAAACCGGACAGCATGGGGTCGAAGCTACGCCGGTTTGTTTACGTTGTAAACCGGGGCGGGCAGACCCCCAGGGCGGTGTCCGCGAGCCCTCGCGGCCCGGGGTCACCCCACGAATGCGCCGCCGCCCCGCGCGCCGTAGTCAGCGCACGGGGCGGCGTTTGCGCCAGTCAGTCCTTGAAGGCGTCCTTGATGTTCTCGCCGGCCTTCTTCAGGCTGGACTTCCCCTGGTCGGCCTTGCCCTCGTTCCTCAGGCCGTCATCGCCGGTGACCTTGCCGGCGGCTTCCTTGGCCTTGCCCGCGACGTCCTGTGCGGCGTTCTTGGCCTTGTCTGCCAGTCCCATCGTGAAGCTCCTCCCTCATGTGACGTTGCACCACGAGACATACCCCGATGTTTACAACGTAAACCCCAGAAGGCGCCGATTGCCTCAGCGTTGGGCGAGCAGCAGTTCCAGTCGATCCAGCATGGCTTCCAGTGCCTCTTCGAACTCGGCGGTGCTGCGATCCTGCGACAACATCGGCTGCAGGCGCCGCAGGTGCGGGTAGTCGGTCAGATTGCGCCCCGCCCGCTCGCCACCGTCATCGAGCAGGACCTCGTCCGGGTGCAGTGCGGCGCCGCGCGCGGACACTTCCAACAGCAGGTGACCGATCAGGAATGTGGTGTAGGAGCGGTAGGCCGCCACCGCGGCGCCGTCGTCGAATCCGTACGAGATCAGCGTGTCGAGGAAACTTTCCATCCAGCGCAGGCTGCGCAGCGGGGGCCGAACCCACGGCGCCTCCGGCGCTTGGGTGGCGACCAGCGGAAAGACCTCCGGATGATCAAGGGCGATCTGTCGTACGCCGTGAGCCAGCCGCATGAGGTAGTCCTGCCAGCCGTCTTCCTGGCGCCGCGCCGCGAGTTGATCGGCGTAGAGCCGATCGATGATGTGGTCGACCACGCCGCTGAGCAGGTCGCCGCGGCCGTGCACGTAGCGGTAGAGCGCCATCGCCTCGACGCCGCAGGCCGCACCCAAGGCGCGCATCGTCAATTTCGACAGGCCCTGGCGGTCAATGAAGTCGATGGCCATTTCCAGGATCCCGTCACGGCTCAACTGCGGCGACGAGCGCAGGCCGTCGCCCGTGGCCGCAGCGTCCACCCCGCCATCCACCAGACCACCCCTTCTCAGTGCTCCGACACGAAGATCACCCGATCCGCATGTCGGTGGCGATTGGTGCCTCAGTTTACGTCGTAAGCCGGTTGTCAGATGTGAAAGTGCCGGGCCACCGCAAACGGTCCGGCGTTGAGCGCCGGCCACCCGCAGCAGACCTCCACGGCATAGGCTGACAGCCATGCCCAACACAGGCCCGCTCTCCGGGAAAACCATGTTCATTTCGGGTGCCAGCCGTGGCATCGGCCTGGCGATCGCCAAGCGGGCCGCGGCCGACGGCGCCAACATCGCGCTGATCGCCAAGACCGCCGAACCCCATCCGAAGCTCGACGGCACCATCTACACCGCGGCCGCCGAGATCGAAGAGGCCGGCGGACAGGCGCTGCCGATCGTCGGTGACATCCGTGACGGAGACTCCGTGGCAGGTGCGGTGGCCGCGACGGTCGAGCGGTTCGGCGGCATCGACATCTGCGTGAACAACGCCTCGGCGATCAACCTCGGTTCGATCCTCGAGGTACCGCTCAAGCGCTTCGACCTGATGAACGGCATCGAGGTGCGCGGTACCTACGCGGTGTCGCAGGCCTGCATTCCGCACATGATCGGCCGCGAGAACCCGCACATCCTGACGCTGTCCCCGCCGATCCGGCTGGAGCCCCAATGGCTCAAGCCCACCGCGTACATGATGGCCAAATTCGGGATGACCCTGTGCGCACTGGGCATGGCCGAAGAGCTGCGCTCGCACGGGATCGCGTCCAACACGCTGTGGCCGCGTACCCTGATCGCGACCGCCGCGGTGCAGAACCTGCTCGGCGGCGACGAAGCGATGGCGCGAGCCCGCACGCCCGACGTCTACGCCGATGCCGCCTACGCCATCGTGACCAAGCCGGCCACCGAATACACCGGCAACTCGCTGCTGTGCGAAGACGTGCTGGTGGACTCCGGTGTCACCGACCTGTCGGTCTATGACTGCGTGCCCGGCAGCGACCTGGGCGTGGACCTGTGGGTCGACACCGTCAACCCACCGGGGTACGTGCAGTCCTAGTTCCGCATGGTGAGGCGCCAGTGACCGAGGTCTTCGTCGAAAGCGAGTTTGCGCCGCTGCACACCGTGGTGCTCGCCCAGTCCGAACTGGCACTGCCGCAAGACATCCCGGACGCCGAACTGGAATTTCTTCCCTCGGGATCGAACGAAACGATCTCCGCCGGAGAGGATTTCGGTACAGCTTGCCCGCAGCGGCAGCAACTGTGGCTGCAGGAACGACGCAACTTCGAGGCGGTATTGCACCGCTACGGTGTCGAAGTGCTACGTCCGCGGATGTTGACCGCGGCCGAGAAGACCGCAGCCGGCTCCGACGGATACGCCAATTTCTTTGTGCGCGACCCGTTTTTCACCATCGGAGACGTCGTGATCGAGGGATCACTTCGGTTTCGGCACCGCCGCCGGGAGGTCTTGCCGGTCCGCGACGTCCTACTCGAGCGGGTGTATCCGGCGCCGTGTGACTATGTCGCCGTTCCGGCTCCCGAGATCGCCGACGACGGCGACGCGACGCTGGGGCCCGGGCCGTTCCTGGAGGGCGGCGACGTGCTGGTGCTCGACAAGCATGTTTTTGTGGGGACATCGGGGCTGGCGTCGAATGCGCTCGGTGCGCGCTGGCTGGACAAATTGCTCGCCCCGCGGGGCTACACCGTTGAGGTCGTCCGTTTGGCCCCCGACATCTTGCACTTGGATTGCGCGCTCGGTTTGATCCGCGACGGGTTGTTGGTCGTCTGCGAAGAGGCGTTGCTCGACGGGGTCCCGGCCGCGCTGAAATCCTGGGAGCGGATTCCGGTTTCGCCTTCGCAGACCAAGGATCTGGCCACCAACGGTTTGCCGATCTCCCCCGACGTCTATGTCACCGATCCGGTCTTCGGTTGGATCGGTGAGCAACTGGAACACCATGGCGTCACCGCCGAGTATGTCGAGTTCGGAATCAGCCGGTCGCTGGGCGGCGCGTTCCGATGCAGCACCCAGCCATTGCTGCGACGCCCCTAGCCCACGCCCCGCGGCGCGACCTCGGGGAGCAGCGGCTCGCCGGGCCGCCCCGGGATGACCAGCCTGAAGCAGGCGCCCCCGTCCTGGGGAGCGCAGGTCAGCGTCCCGCCGTGCGCGAGGGCCAGCGCCCGCGCGATCGGCAGCCCCAGTCCAGCACCACCGTGGTCGCGGCCGCGGGCGCTGTCCAGGCGCACCAGCCGATCGAAGATCCGCTCGGCATCCTCGCTACGAACACCGATGCCGGTGTCGGTGACGACCACCGCGACAGCACCGCCGTGTTGAGCGACGTCGACGTTGATCTGCCCGCCCGGCGGGGTGTAGCGGCGCGCGTTGTCGAGCAGGTTGGACAGAATCTGCGCCACCCGCGTGGGGTCGACCCGGACTGCTACGGAGTCCAGGCCCGTGCGCCCGATCCGCAGTTGCGGGGCAAGCAGCGCTGCCCGATCCAGTTGGGTGTCGACGATGCCGACCAGGTCGGCGTCCTTGAGCTCCAACGGCAATCCCGCATCGATATAGCTCAGATCCAGCATGTCGGTGACCAGCCGGGTGGCCCGCCGCGCTTCGGTCAACAACAGGCTGGCGCGACGATGCTGGCGCAGCACTTCGGGTTCGATCGCCTCTTCGCCGATCGACGGGCCGACCTGCGCGCTGACGTTTCCGGCAATCTGCTCGGCGGCGGCCTGCATTCCCGCTATCGGGGTGCGCAGTTCATGAGCGGCGTCGGCGAGAAAACGCCGGACCGCGGCCTCGGCGCGCTGTGCCCCTTGCGCGGCGCGCTGCGCTCGCTTCTCGGAGTCCTCCAACTCGTCGAGCATGTCATCGAAAGCTTCTGCCGCCCGGCCAAGTTCGGTCTTGGGGCGGTCGGGGCGCAGTCGCCGGCCCCGGTCCCCGGTGGTGATGTCGCGGGCGAGGTCGGTGAGACGGTCCAGCGGCGCGAGCAGAGCACGACTCGCACCGGCCAGCAGAGTCGACGCGAGAAGCAGAGTCCCCACGCCGGCCTCGATCATCAAGCGCCGCAATCTGCGCAGCGTCTCGTCGGACTCGGTGGTGTCGGCGACCAGGATCACCCGGTCGCCGTTGGCCAACGGATGCACCAGGACCGTCGCGGTGTCATCGGGCTCCAGCGGCGGGGCCGGAATCTTGGACCCGGTGGTCGCGTCGGGCTCGATCGCCGGGTCGCCGTAGCTGGTGCCGTCGGCAGTGACGACCAGCGCGGCGATGATGCCGCCGTTGAGTTGCTCCGACATCTGCTCAGCCGAGATCCCCAGCGCCACCAAGGAATCCGCCCGCGCGGTAGCCGCCGCGAGTCGTTCGTGCACGCTGCGTGTTGCCAACGCGGTCAACGTGGCATTGATCACCAACCCCATGGCCAGCATCAGCATGACCAGCAACGCCAGCACCATCACCGTCAGCCGGCGCCGCAGCGAGGGGGTGGCGGTCATGAAGCCGAAAGTTCCAGCCGGTATCCGATCCCGCGCACCGTATGCAGGATCCGCGGTCCGTGCACCTCGAGCTTCTGCCTCAGCCCGCTGATGTGGACCTGCACCAGGTTGGGGTCGTAGGCCTCATAACCCCACACCGCGTTGAGGATCTGTGCACTGCTGACGATGCGGCCGCGTTGTTCCACGAGGTAGACCAGCACCCGCAGCTCGGTGGCGGTCAAGCCCAGCGGGGTGCCTGAACGGGCGGCCACTCCGGCGTCGACATCGACCATCAGATCCCCGAACTGCACGGCCGCCGGCAGCCGTCCCCGTCGGCGTAGCACCGCACCGACGCGCGACACCAGCTCGGCCAGCTCGAACGGCTTGACCACGTAGTCGTCCGCGCCGCTGTCAAGACCGCGAAGCCGGTCGGGTAAGCCGTCGCGCGCGGTGAGCAACACCACCCCCACCTCGCCCCAGCGCAGGATCACGTCCATCAGCGCGAAGCCGTCGCGCCCCGGCAGCATGACGTCGAGTACCACCAGATCCGGCCGGAAGCCGTCGAGCACCTCCTCCAGACCGTGCCCGTCGCGCTGGGTGTCGGTGAGGTAGCCGGCATCGGCCAGCGCCTCACTGACCATCTCGCGAATGGTCTCGGAGTCCTCCACAACCAGCACCCGCGGCGTCCCCACACTGAAGGGGGTGCCGCCGCGGCGGTCGGCGGACCGGGAATCGGCCATGGTCCATTGATAACACCGTCACGCCGCGATGGGGAGATCCCGGCGGCGCGGCTTTCGCCCGCCATCGCGTTCTTCAGGTTCACTTCAAGTTGGCTCGCTACGGTCACGGCGACCGAGTGCGCCCCGCGCCCTTCGCACCGGCGCGAACCGGGGAAATTCAGGAGGCATGATGACGCCTACTACCAACAGGACTGTCTGACAATGGATTTCGCAATGCTGCCACCAGAGGTCAATTCGATGCGGATGTATTCGGGGGCGGGTGCACAGCCGTTGCTGGCCGCCGCCTCCGCCTGGAGCACGCTGGCCGCCGAACTGAACAGCGTGGGCCTGGCTTACGACTCGATGATCGACGAGCTGACCGCCGACTGGGCCGGCCCCAGCGCCACCGCGATGGCCGCCGCCGCGGCGCCGTACGCCCAGTGGATGCACGCCACTGCCGCCCAGGCCGAACACACCGCCGCGGCGGCCCGGTCCGCCGCCGCCGCCTACGACGCGGCGTTCGCCATGACCGTCCCTCCCCCGGTAGTCACCACCAACCGGACCCAGATGACGTCCCTGCTGGCCTCCAACTACCTGGGGCAGAACACTGCTGCCATCGCGGCCACCGACGCCCAGTACTACGAAATGTGGGCCCAGGACGCCACCGCCATGTATGGCTACGCCACCAGCTCCGCCGCCGCCACCAGGCTGGTCCCGTTCACCCAGCCCCCGCGCACCACCAACCCCGGCGGGGCGGCGAATCAGGCCGGCGCGGTCGGCCAGTCCACCGCCACCGCGGCAGGCAGCCACGCTGATACCGCGGTCTCCGCGGTCACGCAAGCCCTGCAGGGCCTCGGCGCACCGGGGTCGGCGGCGGCGGGATCGAATGCGGCGCTGACGAGCTCGATCGGTTCGGCGGCGGCGATGGAACCCGGGTTGGCGGCGTCCTACCTGGCGCTGGCCTCCAGCCTGTTCGGCACGTTTGTCATCGACTCGGCCGGCACCTTCGGCGTGGACGCGGCCGGCACCTTCGGTATCGACCTGATCGGGGTCGGCGAGATCGAGAGCGAACTTCTGCCGGAGATGGCCCTGGCCAGTGCGGTCACGCCGGTGACCGCAGAGGTGGGCGAGGCAGCCACCCTCAGCGGCCTGTCGGTCCCGCAGTCCTGGGCGACCGCGGCGCCAACGACCACGGTGATCCAGCAGGTTGGTGGCGCGTTGGCGACCGCCGCGCAGGGCGCGCTCCCGACCGCTGCGGCCGGGGCCAGCGCGCTACCGCTGGCCGCCATCGGCGCCGCCGGACTGGCCGGACGGGCCACCGCCGGCGTCGGGCGGGGTCGCGGGGCCACCACGAAGGCGAAGGCAACCCCCAAACGGGCGCCTCGCGCCATGGTCAAGCTGCGCGACCAAGCCGAGAAGCCGGAAAAGCCGCCGGTACGGCCGTTGAGCGGACCGATCACGCGGATCTCCGGCGAGCTGCGCGAGCTGGCCGATCTGCGCGATGCGGGAATCCTCACCGACGAAGAGTTCACCCAGGAGAAGCGGCGCCTCCTCGGCCGGTAGCACCATGGATTTCGCACTGTTGCCACCGGAAGTCAACTCCGCCCGGATGTACTCCGGCGCGGGCGCCGGCCCCTTGCTGGCCGCGGCGTCGTCCTGGGACGCCCTGGGGGCAGAGCTGCACAGCGCGGGCCTGGCCTACACGTCGGTGCTCACCGAACTGGGCGCCGGCTGGGCAGGCCCGAGCGCGCGGGCGATGACCGCCGCGGCAGCACCGTACGCCCAGTGGCTGCACACCGCCGCGATCCAGGCCGAGGAGACCGCCATAGCGGCCCGCTCCGCCACCGCCGCCTACGAGTCCGCTTTCGCCATGACCGTGCCGCCGCCGGTCATCGCCGCCAACCGCAGCCTGCTGATGACCTTGGTCGCGACCAACTTTCTCGGCCAGAACACTCCCGCGATCGCGGCCACCGAGGCCCACTACTACGAGATGTGGGCCCAGGACGCCACCGCTATGTACGGCTACGCCGCCGGTGCCGCCGCCGCCAGCAGGCTGGCCCCGTTCCGGCAACCACCGCGCACCACCAACTCCGCCGCCGCGTCCGCGCAGTCAGCGGCCGTCATGCATGCGGCCGCCACCACCTCGGAGGGCCACGGCGAGGGCGTCGTCACCGGACTCACCCATGCGCTGGAGTCCTCGTCTGCCCTGGCCGAGGCCATCGGCGCCGACGCGATCTTGATCAGCGAGCCCGCCATGGAGGTCGGCATCGCCGGCGTCGAGCTGGTTGTGGACTCGATGGGCACGTTCGGTGTCGACGCGCTCGGCACGTTCCTGTTCGACGCGATGGGCGCCGCCGAGGTGGGCCAGGAGTTGCTGCGGGCTGCGATGGCCGGCGCGCTGCCGATCTCGGCCAACCTTGCCTCGGCGACGTCGATCAGCGGCCTGTCGGTTCCGCTGGCCTGGGCGTCGGCCGCACCGGCGGTGGCGGCTCCGCAGATCGGCATGTCGCTGGCATCCGTCGGTACGGTCGCCGCGACGTCCGCCGTCCCGGCCGTGGCCGCCGGCGAGACGGTGATCCCCGCGGTGGGGATGGCCGCAGCCGGCGTGGCCGGAAGGGCCGGGGCGGGAGCCACCCGGGGCCTGCGCATCCCCACGGCCGCTACCGTCGCCCCGCCGCCGGTGCCGCCGCCCAACGACCTGCCGGAGTTGCCCACGCCCTCAGCGTTCGGGCTGTTGATGGGCGCCGACATCGAACTGCGGGAGCTGGCCGAGCTGCGCAATGCGGGGATACTCACCGACGAGGAGTACGCGACCCAGAAGCGCAGTCTGGTCGGAGGCTAGAGCAGGTAGCCCTGCTCGGGTTGCGGCTCGACCGGCGCGATCAGCTCGGGTGAGTTGTTCCGCACGCTGTTGACCAGCGTCGAGACCTCACGCACCGCAATCCCGGCCGGGTCCGGGGGGCGCGACAGCAGCGTGGTGTCGATCGCAGCGTCCGGATCCAGCCAGGAGTCCCAATGAATCTCGGGCAACAGCAAAGGCATCCGGTCATGAATGTCGGCGAGTTCACCGACGGCCGCGGTGGTGATGATCGCGACGCTGAGTACCGCATCGGAGAGCCGGTTGGGTCGCCAGACCGACCACAAGCCGGCCGCAAACAGCATCTCGCCGTCGCCATGGATGTAGAACGGTGTCTTGCGGGTGCTCTGAACCCCCGCCGCGCGCCATTCGTAGTAGCCGTCCATCGGCACCAGGCAGCGCCGCCGTTCCGCGGCCGCGGAGTACGCCGGTGAGGTAGTGACCTTGTCGGCACGAGCGTTGATCATCACGGGGCCGCCGGGCGCCGGCGCACCGTCGGGACCGGCCTTCGTCCACGGCGGCACCAGTCCCCAGCGCATCAGCCGTAACCGCCGCGACGGCTGGTCGCGGGGTGCATGTGGCTCGCTGTGCCGGCTGACCAGAGTCGCGACGCCGTCGGTAGGCGCCACGTTGTAGTTCGGGCCAACGTCAGCGCTGGCCGGAATCTCGTTGATCGCGTCGATGCGCGTGGCCAGCAACGCCGGATCGGTGGTTACCGCGAAACGCCCGCACATACCTTCATGGTGACAGCTAATCGATCCGGGTGGCGGTGACCGCCCAGAACGGCATGTGCACCAGGTTGTCTTCGAGCAGCGGTTGCAGGTACGCGAAGCGCTCGGCCAGGGCGCGGACTCCTGCCAGCAGGTCCTCGCGGCCCATCGCCTCCATCACCGCGATCATGTCGGTGAAGGCGTTCGGCGCGAAAGTGCCCTGATAGGTCGTGGTCCCGATGTGGTCGATACGCCACCCGGCGGATTCGAGCAGCGGACCGAAGCGCTCGGGCGACAACCCGTCCAACTGCCAACCGTTGACGTTGTGGCGTCCGGCTTCGAACATGAACAGCCGGGCTTGCGGCTTGGTCGCCCGATGCAGGTTGCGCGCATAGCGCAATTGGGTTTCTTCGTCGTCCTGAAACAGGTGGTAGAACGCGCTGTCGACCACCGTGTCGAACCGACCGTCGAACCCGACGAGTTCGACCGCGTCGGCCACTTGGAAGTCCACGGACACACCGGCTTGAGCGGCGTTGCGTCGCGCAACCGCGACGGCGGCCGGGGAATGATCGAGACCGGTCGTCGAATAGCCATGG
This sequence comes from Mycobacterium sp. SMC-19, assembly GCF_045310815.1. NCBI lineage: Bacteria > Bacillati > Actinomycetota > Actinomycetes > Mycobacteriales > Mycobacteriaceae > Mycobacterium > Mycobacterium sp. SMC-19. Next base: position 22,969 of record NZ_JBJIAM010000007.1, read on the forward strand.
GCCGCATAATGAATCGCGTGGTGACCCGAGCCGGTTCCGGGGTCGAGGACTTCTCCGCGCAGCGCTCCGCAAGCCACCAGTTGCTGCACCACCGGCTGCGGACGGCCGATCTCCCACGGCTCCGGGGGCCCAGTATCGCTGTTCATCGCCCACAACTGTGCGTGAGCCGGGTTAACGAAATCAGAACGCGCGGTGTACGAACGGCGACAGACGTCCTAGTGATGGCAAGATCGCCGCTGTGCGCCTCTCCGTCCTCGATCTCACGCCGGTCCGCACCGACCAGTCCACCTCAGACGCGCTGGCGGCAACGATGCGACTCGCGCAGCTCGCCGAGAGCCTCGATTACGCCCGCTATTGGGTCGCCGAGCACCACAACATTCCCTCGGTAGCGGCGACCAGCCCGGCGGTGCTGACCGCGATGATCGCCGCCGCGACCTCGCGCATCCGCGTGGGCTCGGGTGGGGTCATGCTGCCCAATCACGCGCCGCTGGCAGTGGCCGAGCAGTTCGCCCTGCTGGAGGCCGCCCATCCTGGCCGCATCGACCTGGGCATCGGACGCGCCGCAGGCGCCGATCCGGTGGCATCAGCGGTGCTGCGCGGTGCGACCGGCCGCGGTGATCGCGACATCGACGAATTCCCCGACAATCTCGCCGACGTGATCGCCCTGCTGGGCACCGCAGGCGTGTCGGTGCAACTGGCAGAACAGACCTATGTCCTGCGGTCGACACCCCACGCGCTTACGAGGCCACGGGTGTTCGTGCTGGGCTCCTCGATGCAGTCCGCCCAAATCGCCGCAGCCAAGGGACTCCCCTACGTATTCGGCCATCACCTGTTCGGCGAGCACACCGATGAGGCACTGGCGTGCTACCGGTCACAATTCGTCCCGAGCGAGCTTGCCGCCGAGCCGACCGCGTTCCTGACCGTCAACACTGTGGTTGCCGAAACACACGACGAGGCAACGGCTTTGATTCTTCCGTACCTGCGGCTACAGGCCCGGACCGCTACCGGGCAACCACCGGGACGCCTAGAACTGGTCGAAGACGCCAAGCAGTCGGCGCTCACGCCGCAACAGCACCTCCTCGCGCAGGGCGAACTCGAGCGCGCCGTGGTCGGTACGCCATCCGAAGCGCTCACCCAACTGAAGGAAGTGGCCGACCGCTTCGGGGTGGACGAGTTGATGCTCAATCCGGTCGCCTCCGCCCGTCGAGGCAGCGCTCCTGCCAGCGCGCCGGGGCGTGAATCCACGCTCCGTCTGTTAGCTGACGCCGCGTCGACAAAGTGAACAATGGGTGAAGGCAAACCAACGCCAGAGGGCTGCTCGGTGAATGTTTCGGGTGCCTTTTCCAACTGTCAATGAACAACTGCTGACAGTCTCCGAAAAGTCCCCTTCGTGGCTGTGTGTCGGGCGTCGGATCGCATAGCGTCGGGTCTGCGCTCAAGGGCGTACGCGATCCGCAATGGAGCGATCGCGGAACCTGAAAAGACTTTCGACGAGGAGCCTTCATGTCGTTCGTCACAACGCAGCCCGAAGCGTTGCTGGCCGCCGTCGCCAATCTGCGAACCATCGGTTCGTCGATGGCCGCGCACAGTGCCGCGGCCGCGGCACCCACCACCAGCGTGGTGCCGGCCGCCGCCGACGAGGTATCCGCGCTGACCGCCGCCCAGTTCGCCGCCCACGCCCAGGCCTACCAAACCGTGAGCGCGCAGGCCGTGGCCGTCCACGAGATGTTCGTGAACGCCCTGAGCAGCGGAGCCAACGCATACGCCGCCACCGAGGCTGCCAACGCAGCAGCGGCCGGTTAGGTCACCGCGATGAACTACTTGTCGTTGCCGCCTGAGGTGACCTCCACCATGATCTACTCCGGGCCCGGCTCGGAGCCCATGGTCGTGGCAGCGTCGGCGTGGAGCGCGCTGGCCGCTGAACTGAAATCTGCTGCGGCCGAGTACCGGGCGGTGATCAGCCAGCTGACCTCCGAGGAATGGCTCGGCACGGCATCGGCATCGATGGCTACCGCCGCGGCGCCCTACATCAACTGGATGGAGCTCACCGCAGCGCAGGCCGAGCAGGCCGCCGCTCAGGGGCGTTCCGCCGCAGCCGCTTACGAGGCGGCACACGCCCAGACGGTGCCGCCGGTTGCGGTCACCGCGAATCGCGAGCTCTTGCAGCAGTTGGTGGCCACCAACATCCTCGGGCAGAACACCCCGTCGATCGCGGCCACCGAGACCGAGCACAATGAGATGTGGGCCCAGGACACGATGGCGATGGTCGGCTATCACACCCAGTCCAGCGCCGCGACCCAGCTCAACGAGTTCACCGCGCCGCCCAACCCGACCAATCCGAGCGGTGACGCCGCGAATGCCAATGCGGTCGCCTCGGCGGCTGGCAACGCCACGGCCACCCAGGCTTCGGGCACCCTGCAGAGCCTGGCGAAATCGGCTGAAAGCACCACTTATGGCGCCGACGACATCCTCAACGACCCGAACTACAACCTGAGCAACCAGCTGATGACCCAACTGGTGACCAGCTCGAACCTGCAGTCGAACAACGTCTGTGCGGTGTGGCGTGGTGTCAGCGGTGTGCTCGGCCTGCAGAAGCTGTTCGCCGACGGCGCGAAGGCCGCATCGTCGGGAGCCGCCGGCGCGGCCTCCGGTGCCGCCAGCGCGGCCTCCGGTGCGGCGAGCGCGGCCTCCGGTGCCGCAGGCGCGGTCGGCGGCCTCTCGGTCCCGGCGGCCTGGGCTCCGCCGCTCGCGGCGGCGTCCACATTGGGCCCGGTTTCCGGCGGCTCCTGGGTGCCGGTGGGTCCCGCTGCCGCGGCGGCACTGCCGTCCGCGGGTGGCATTCTCGGCGGCGCCCCGATCGCGCCGCCGACGGGGATGCCCGGCATGCCCGGCATCCCGGCCGCGGGAGCGGCCGGCGCCGGCTTCCGCGGGTTCGGCGGTCCCCGCTACGGCACCGCGTTGACCGTCATGCCACGCCGTCCCTTCGGCGGATAGCACCCGAGGGGACTTGGTGATCGACTACGGGGCGCTGCCTCCGGAGGTCAATTCCACGCGGATGTATGCGGGAGTCGGCTCCGGTCCGATGTTGGCAGCAGCGGGGGCCTGGGATGTCTTGGCCCAAGAATTGAGCGTGACCGCGGCCGCGGTGGACATGACCATCGCGGACCTGACCAGCGGTCCGTGGCGGGGACCGTCGGCGACCGCCATGGCCGCGGCGGCACTGCCTTTCACCACCTGGTTCAGGGCGACGGCCGCGCAAGCCGAACAGGCGGCCATCCAGGCGAAGGCCGCGGCGGCCGCCTTTGAAGCCGCGTTCGCGATGACCGTGCCGCCGCAGATGGTGTTCGCCAACCGGGCCCAGCTGATGATGTTGGTCGCCACCAACTTCTTCGGCCAGAACACCCCGGCCATCGCGGCAACCGAGGCGCACTACGCGGCGATGTGGGCCCAGGACGCCGCCGCGATGTATGCCTACGCGGGTGGTTCCCTGGCGGCTTCGCAGCTGTCGGAGTTCACCTCGCCGCCGCAGACCACCAATCCGGCCGCACAGGCTGGGCAGGCCACCGCGACCACCCAGGCCGTCAGCAATTCCGCGGTGTCGCAGGCTACTTCCCAGGCGACGTCGCAGGGGCTGACCTCCTTGCAGTCGCTCACTCAGGCGGGCGCGGCCACCGGGGCGCCCGTGGTCCCGGGCACGGGCGCCACACCCCCCGCCGCCGTGTCACCGTGGACGGCGTTCCTGCAACAGCTGGTTACTCCGTTGACGACACTCACCCGCTACTCCAACTCGGCCATGGGACCGTTCCGGCTCATCGACATGGTCGGCCAGGGCCTCAACGGTCACGAGGTATCGGGTCAGGCGGTCGGCGACGTCAGGGCGTTGTTCACCGAACTGACGAAGGTGGCCGATGTCGCGAAAGCGGGCACGGCAGCCTCCTACACGCCGGGGTTCGGCTCGGCGTCGCCGTCGGTCGCGCTGGGCAGGGGCATCCAGGTCGGGGCGTTGTCGGTGCCGCAGAGCTGGCCGATGGCTCCTACGTCGGCCAATCAGGCTGCCGCGACACTGGTTTCCAGCCGGGTGGCCGCTGCGGAGTCCGGCGCGATGCCGCGCGGCGCAATGGCAGGGGTGGCCGGCATGGCAGGTCTGCCCGGGGCCAGTGCCGCCGCCAACGGCGGGCCCACCGGCTTCCGGTTCGTTCCCCGATACGGCTACCGCCACCGGGTGATGAACCGGCCGCCCAGCGCCGGATAGGCGCTGGGCGGGTCAGATCAACGCGCCCAGCACGGCGAGCGGCAGTATGCCCAGGTCAACGGCGAGCGGGAGGCCGATGGCGTTGAGGAGGTCGCCGTCGGCCAACTCCGAGGCGAAGATGTCGTAGTTGATCTGGGGCAAGTTGAACAACAGTGCGGTGCCCACGTCCAGGAACGGAATGCCGGTGTGCGGCGGGAAGGTACCGAAAAGGTCATCCAGCGTGGGGAAGGTCGACCCGAAGTCCGCCATACCAGTGTCGGAGATCGCGTTGATGAAGCCTTCCATCTCGGCCATGAAGCCGGGCGGAGTGTTGGTCGGGTGAAGGATCTCGTCGAAGAAGTCGGCGACGCCTTGCTGCCAGGCGTTGCTCAGCGCCTGCGGCAACTCCTGCATGAGTGCCGACAGCGTCGCCGAATCCGGCAGGAATCCCAACGGAGTTGGCACATCGGCGGGGCCTTGACTCCAGCCGTGCTCGATGTTGCCGTAGCCCAGGTTCACCAGGATGCGCGTGACCGGCTCGAACAGATCGTAGAGCGCCTGACCGCCGCTTCCGAAGAACAGCAGCGGATACAGCAGCGGCAGTCCCTCGGTCGGAATCATGTAGTAGTTGGTCAGCGAATCCGGCGACGCATTCGGCAGCAGGATCGCATCACTGATCTGATCGGGCGTCAGCCCCAGATAAGTGGTGTGCTGGAAGGCAATTCCGAAGATCGCGTTGAGAACCGACAAGAAGTTGATCGGGTATTGAGGGAAGTCGGCGAAGCCGTCGTATTCACGGTTGTAGACCTCTGCCGGGTACAGGTCAGAGGGTGCGGCTCCACTGAAGGTGAGACCTAGGCTCGGAAGAGTGGGCAGCGCATTGTCCGGCAGATTGAAGCGCTCCAGCATGCCGCCGTTCGGCGAACTGACATTGCCGATCATCACGAAATGCACGTAGTCACTGGGCACGCCCGCACCGGCGAGCTGGTACTGAAGCTGCGACTCGATGACTGCGCCCTGCGACCAGCCGAACACCACCGCGGGATTCTCGGCGCTCAGGTCTCCGTTCTGGTACTGAGCCATGATCGCGTCGTAGAGGTTCTGCTGCCCCTGCGCCACCGACTCATCCAGCGTGCCGCCGAAGGGACCCAAGAACGGGTAGAGCTGCTCTGGTGTCGTGACGACTTGTGTCGTGCCGGTGAATCCGAGCGGCTCCAGGTACAGCGACAAGGCGGCGTCCACGTACGACGGGCCGGGCGTGGCCAGGCCACTGCCCCCGATGATGAACGCCGTGCCGCCGACGAGCGGCAGAGCAGTGCCGTTGGCGGCCAAGCGCAACCCGGGAATCTGCAGGGCAGTCGACGGCGCAGCCGCAGCGGTGGGTGCGATCAAGCCCGCTCCCACGACTGCGATGGCAACGGCGCCCAACGGACCGCGTACGTGATTCACTGATGCTCCTTCGGGCAGCCCGACGACGCGGACTCGGCAACCGCTGCTCGGCCAGGCGAAAGCTGTCGAGCAACCTTGAATTACTCGAAAGCAACATAGCAATAGGCCGTGCAATCGTGCGCACTCTAATGTTTTAGTGACGCAATGCCGAGCCACTCAGGCCGCCAAGGACGCGTCCACCCCGGCCCGCACGAAGTCCAACCCGTGCCCGGGATCGCTACGCGATGTGCGGAGCCCAGGCGATGATCAGGCCGGCTTGGCCGGTTTGGCCATCTCGACGGACGGGTTGATGCCCGCGGGAACGTCACCGAATCGGCTGGCTACCACCGGAACCCAGATCTGGGCTCCGCGCTGGCCGCACTCGTTGCTTTCCACGGTGGCGACCATCGCGCCGTGCAGGACGCCCGGGATGGTCGGCTCCAGCGTGAGCACCTGGGTGGTGGTCTGACTGTCCTGTCGCCCGTCGACACCGATACACGGCGTGTGCACGGTCTGCGGCTGCGACCGCCAGGTATCGCCGGTGAATTCAAGGGCCAATTCATTGCCGCCCGACGGCGTCTTCACCGTCTTCCGGTGATCCTTGGCGTCCAGCATCGTCGCCGACGCCGTGCACGCCGAATCGTCACAAGACGATTTGACGGCCCACCAGGTGCTCACGTTGGGCGGCTCGGGGTTGGGGACGCCGTTGTACTTCTCCCCAGCCCGGTTGGCATCGACGCGGTAGGTGCCCTCGAACGCCGGCGCCTTGGGTGGCGGCGCCACAGCCGCCGCAGGTGCACCACCGGCGGCGATCGCCGCCGGGTCGGCCGGCTCCTCGGCCAGCAGGCGCGGGACGATGGCCGCCACCGATCCCACCACTGCAAGGCCCAGGGGCACCAGGACCGCGGGCCGCGCCAGCTTCGACAGCCGGCTCGGCGGAGGTGCCGGCAGCGCACGCGCGACGCCCCGCACGACTGTCCTGGCGGAGTCGGACTCGCCATCGGCGTCCGGGTCGGCAAGTTGCTCGGCCAGGGCTGCGACGAAGTCCGAGCAGTCCCGGAATCGCTCGGCAGGGTCTTTGGCCAGCGCCGCGGCCAGCACGTCGTCGAACTGTTGCAGCTCGGGACGACGGTCGCTGAGCAGCGGAGGCGGTGTGTTCAGGTGGTGACTGATCACCGTCACCGGGTTCTCGTGCTGATAGGGCGGTGCTCCGGTCAACATCTGGAAAGTGGTGGCGGCCAGGGCGTACTGGTCAGCGCATTCCAGACCTTCGGCACCCATCAGTTGTTCGGGTGCGGCGTAGGCGATGGTGCCGATGGCCAGATTGCTGGCGGTCAGCCCGGTGGGGCCGCTCAGTTGCCGGGCGATGCCGAAGTCGGCCAGCACGGCGGTCAGCACCTCGTCGCCGTCTTCGGTCACCAAGATGTTGCTCGGTTTGACGTCGCGGTGCACCACACCTTGCCCGTGGGCGTAATCCAGCGCATCGGCGATGCTCGCAACGATCGGAATGGCGATCTGAGCCGGCATCCCGGCCGGGAACTTGCGGGTGATGAGCTCGCCGAGCGTCTCGCCCTCGATGTAGTCCATCGACAGCCACAGCCGACCACGGTATTCGCCGCGGTCGTGCACGCGCACGATGTTCGGGTGCACCAGCACGGCGGCGGCTTCAGCTTCCCGCCGAAACCGCTCCTCGTAGTCGTCGTCGGCGCTCAGCGACCGGCGCAGAATCTTCAGTGCTTCGCGTCGGGGAAGCCGGGGGTGCTGGGCAAGGTAAACCTTGCCCATCCCGCCAGCACCCAACAGTTTCAAGATGGTGTACTCAGCAAAAATCGAGCCCGACGCCAGAGCCATGCCGCCGACACTAATGATGGTGGGTAAACAGTTGGGTGATACCAGGAAGCCAGCCGGCAAAAAACCTTACGAACCGCCGATACCAGCGTTGGAGCCATGCGCTGGCAGGATGAAACCGTGACGACTTGGCCGGCACCGATGCCCACCGCTCCCATCGACGCGACGGTGACCGTGCCCGGCTCGAAGTCGCAGACCAATCGGGCGCTGGTACTGGCCGCGCTGGCCGCCGGACGAGGTGGTGGTGTCTCCACCCTCTCCGGCGCCCTGCGCAGTCGCGACACCGACCTGATGCTCGACGCGCTGCGGGCCCTGGGCCTGCGGGTCGAGGCCGTAGCCCACCACGTGACAGTCAGCGGCAAGATCGACCCCGAGCCGAACATCCGACTGAACTGTGGGCTCGCCGGCACCGTACTGCGGTTCGTGCCGCCACTGGCCGCACTGGGCACCGTCACCGTCACATTCGACGGGGACGAGCAGGCCCGAACGCGTCCGATCGCGCCACTGCTGGATGCGATGCGCAGCCTGGGCATCACGGTCGACGGCGACGGGCTGCCGTTCGGGATCCACGGCACCGGATCCGTCGCCGGCGGCACCGTGGCTATCGACGCCTCCGCGTCGTCGCAGTTCGTCTCCGGCCTGCTGCTGGCCGCCGCGGCGTTCGACGACGGACTGACCGTGGTGCACACCGGGGCGACCCTGCCGTCCGCCCCGCACATCGCGATGACGGTGGCGATGCTGCGCCAAGCCGGGATAAACGTCGAGGACGCCACCCCGAACCGCTGGCGGGTCACCCCGGCGACGCCGGCTGCCCGCAACTGGGAGATCGAACCGGACCTGTCCAATGCCACCCCGTTTCTGGCGGCCGCCGTGGTCACCGGAGGCCGCGTGCGGATCGCCGGCTGGCCGGCGGTGGGGGTACAGCCCAGCGACGCCATCATCGAGGTCTTCGGTGCAACCGGCGCCAGGCTGCGCCACGCCGATGCGCACCTGGAAATTCAGGGCCCGGGCAGCTACGGCGGCTTCGACGTGGATCTGCGCGCCGTCGGCGAGCTCACCCCGACGGTGGCGGCACTGGCTGCCCTGGCGGCCCCGGGTTCGGTATCGCGGCTGAGCGGCATTGCGCATCTGCGCGGGCATGAGACCGACCGGCTGGCGGCGCTGACGACCGAGATCAACCGGCTGGGCGGCGACAGCGTCGAGACCGCCGACGGCCTGCTGATCACCGCGACCCCGCTGCACGGGGGAATCTGGCACTCCTACGCCGACCATCGAATGGCTACCGCCGGTGCGATCATCGGCCTTCGGGTCCCCGGCGTCGAGGTCGAGGACATCGAGACCACCGCCAAGACCCTGCCGGCATTCCCCCGGATGTGGGCCGACATGCTGGCCGACGCGGGGGCCGGCGCTTGAAACCGGAGGACTACGACGAATCCGACGTCAAAGTCCGCTCCGGCCGCGGCTCGCGGCCGCGTACCAAGATCCGCCCCGGGCACGCCGACGCCCAATCCGCCATGGTGGTCAGCGTCGACCGCGGCCGCTGGGGCTGTGTCCTCGACGGCCCGGACGGCCCGGCCGACATTCAGGTCACCGCGATGCGCGCCCGCGAGCTGGGGCGCACCCCGATCGTGGTCGGCGACCGCGTCGACGTGGTCGGCGACCTGTCCGGCCGGCCCGACACGCTGGCCCGCATCGTGCGGCGCAGACCGCGACGAACGGTGTTGCGGCGCACCGCCGATGACACCGACCCCACCGAGCGGGTGGTGGTCGCCAACGCCGACCAACTGCTGATCGTGGTCGCGCTGGCCGATCCCCCGCCGCGCACCGGTCTGGTCGATCGCACGCTGATCGCCGCCTACGCCGGAGGGCTGGCGCCGATTCTGTGCCTGACCAAAACGGACCTGGCGGATCCGGCGCCCTTCGCCGACCAGTTCGCCGACCTGGACCTCACGGTGGTCACCGCGGGCCGCGACGACCCGCTCGACGCCGTCGCTCCCCTGCTGGAATCCCAGGTGACGGTGCTATTGGGGCACTCCGGCGTCGGCAAATCCACTCTGGTGAATCGCCTTGTCCCGGAGGCTGATCGGGCCGTCGGACGGGTCACCGACATCGGCCGGGGGCGTCACACGTCCACTCAGTCGGTGGCACTGCGACTGGAGGGATCGGGCTGGGTGATCGACACCCCGGGAATCCGCTCGTTCGGCCTGGCCCACATCGCACCCGACGACGTGCTGCTGGCATTCTCCGACCTCGCCGAAACCATCGATGAGTGTCCACGCGGCTGCGGCCACCTGGGACCGCCGGCCGATCCCGAATGCGCACTGGACAATCTGACCGGCGCAGCGCAGCGCCGTGTCGAAGCAGCACGCCGCCTGCTCACGGTGCTCCGCGAGGGCTGACGCCCGTCTCCCCAACGCCGAGTGTGAATCTCACGACGCCTCAGCGGTGAGTTGCGTCGTGAGATTCACACTCGCGACCACTAGAGCACGACGGCCAGGCCGACTCCGACCGATGTCGGCGGTCGCTCGGTCTCATCCATTGACCGCCCTCACCTGGTGAACGGCGAGGGCCCAAGGTGAACGCCAAGCGTCATCGAATCAACGCCTTCGGGCCGGCCGATGAACATTAGCCCCGTACGGGTGAACAAAGAGTTTCGCCGCTTCTCCGATCCACGGCTCGCTGCTTAACCTGGCAATGTCCTGGAAGGTTCCTGCCAAGTCCCTGTACGTGATTGCAGGCGAAGAGGAGATAGACATGTCGACCGTTGTTACACAGCCGGAGGTATTGGCCGCGAGCGCCCGAGAGCTGCAGGCCATCAGCTCGGACATGGAAGCCGGAAACGCGGCGGCGGCCGCCCCCACCACCCAGATCACCCCGGCGGGCGCCGACCCGGTGTCGCTGCTGACCGCCACTAATTTCGCCGCGCACGCCGAGCTCTACCAGCAGGTCAGCGCCCAAGCCGCCGCCATGCGGCAGATGCTGGAGATGGTGTTGAACATCAGCGCGCGTTCTTACGACGCCACTGAGGCCGCAAACGCGGCCGCGGTCTCCTAGAGCTAGGTCGACGCCATGGACTTCGGCACATTGCCGCCTGAGATCAACTCTGCCCTGATGTACTCCGGCGCCGGCTCGGGGCCACTGTGGGCCGCCACCCGCGCCTGGGAAACCCTCGGCGCCGATATCTACACCACGACCGCCAGCTATGCGACCGTGCTGGCCGACCTGACCGCGGACTGGCACGGGCCGGCGGCGGCGGCAATGGCAAAGGCGTTCGAACCGCACCTGGAGTGGCTCAACCGGGCCGCGGCGCAGGCTGAGCAGGTCGCTGCCCAGGCGGGTGCGGCAGCCGCCGCTCACGATGCGGCTTTCGCCGCGACGGTTCCGCCGGCGGTGGTCGAGGCCAACCGCGAGACGCTGATTTCGTTGCTGGCGACGAATGTCCTGGGACAGAACACGCCGGCGATCGCGGCTACCGAAGCCGCCTACGGCGAGATGTGGGTGCAGGACGCCACGACCATGTACGGCTATGCCGGGCAATCGGCGGCCGCATCGCGGTTGACGCCGTTCACGGCGCCGGCCCCCACCGTCAACCCGGCTGGGGTGGCAGCCCAGGAGGCCGCCGTTGCACTTGCCGTCGGGACGGCGACTGCGACCGACGCCGACACCCTGACCGCCCTGACCACGACGCTGCCGGGTCAGCTCGGCAGCCTCGCGGGCCCGGCCGCATCGAACTTGATCGAAGATCTGCTCAATCCAATCACCTGGGACGGATCGACCATCACGTTCAACGGCATGCTCGGCGATCTGATGCGTGGCCTGACCGGATCGCCGACGCTGAGTGCGTCCAGCCCGTTCGACATGTTCATCCGGATGGTGTCGCCCATGCGACTTTTCACCACCGCGTTCAAGGACATGGACGGTCTGTCGCATTCCCTGGTCCCGGCAACCAAAGCTGTCGAGAAGGTCGCCGAAGGCGCCGCCAAGGCAGCTGAAGGCGCGGCCAAGAGTCTCGGTGCCGGAGTCGTCGGAGCCGCCGGAACCATCGGCCACGCCTCGCTGGTCGGCCCGCTTTCGGTCCCGCCGACCTGGGCCGCCGCCCTGCCGGCGGCCGCCGTCCACTCCGCCCCGGTCCAATTGGCCAGCTACGCCAGCTCCACCGGAGCCGCCGCCGGCCAAGCTGGCCACAGCGCCCTAGGTGGGATGCCGATGGCGGGTGCCGGCGGTGGCGGCCGCGGCGGGTTCGGCGCCTTTGGCACCCCCCGCTACGGGTTCCGGCCGATGATGGTCGGCCGGCCGCCGTCTGGCGGCTAACCAGGCAGCCCTGATCCGATCGGTCTGTTTCCCTCGCGTATGCCGCGCCATGATCCGCTCTGGCGCGGCATACGCGATGCTGAACTGAGCCAAGCCCTGGAAAGGGCTAGCCGCTGTCTACCGCGACCCGGCAACGCGCGGGTGAATCAGGCGGCCTGGTCCATCCGCTTGTCACGACGCCATCCGCGAACCGCCGAGATGGCGGTCTTAAGCCCACGACGACGGCCGGTCACCGGGTCATTCTGAGAGAACTCCGGCCCCAGCTCGGCGAACATCCTCTCGCTGCGGGTCTCGGGCGCATCGTCGGCGGTGTCGCGCAGGAAGCGGTCCGGCAGTGACAGTTTGGCGATGGTGCGCCACGTCTTGGCGTACTGCACCAGGAACGGCCCGGAGGTGTAGGGCAGGTCGTACTTCTCGCACACCGCGCGCACCCGCACCGCGATCTCCGGGTAGCGGTTGCTCGGCAGATCGGGGAACAGATGGTGTTCGATCTGGTGCGACAGGCTTCCGCTCATGAACCGCATCGGCTGCCGGGCATCGATGTTGGCGCTGCCCAGCAGCTGCCGCAGATACCACTGCCCCTTCGACTCGCCGACCATGTCGGTCTTGGTGAATTTCTCTGCGCCGTCGGGGAAGTGACCGCAGAAGATGATCGCATTGGCCCACACGTTGCGGATCACATTGGCGATCGCGTTGGCCTTTACCGTCGAGGCGAACGTCGCGCCGGGCGACAGCGAGGTCAGGGCCGGAAACGCAACGTAGTCCTTGAACACCTGCCGGCCAGCTTTGTCGCCGAACTCCCGCAGCCGGACCAGGGTGGCCTGGCGACTGTCGCGGCCTTTGAAGATCTTGCCGATCTCCAAGTGCTGCAATGCGACTCCCCACTCGAACCCGATCGCCAACATGGCGTTGTAGAACAGGTTGAGCAGGTTGAAGCGCTGCCAGCGAGTGTCTCGAGTCACCCGGATTACGCCGTAACCCACATCGTCGTCCATCCCGAGGATGTTGGTGTACTTGTGGTGGGCGAAGTTGTGGGTGAAGCGCCAGTGCTTGGAGACACCGGCCATGTCCCACTCCCAGCCGGAGGAGTGGATCTCTGGATCGTTCATCCAGTCCCACTGCCCGTGCATGACGTTGTGGCCGATCTCCATGTTCTCGACGATTTTGGCCACGCCCAGGGTGGCGGTACCGGCCCAGCGCGCCCAGCGCCGGTTACCGGCCGCCAGCAGCACCCGGCCGGTCACCTCGAGCGCCCGCTGGGCGGCGATGGTGCGGTGGATGTAGCGGGCGTCGCGTTCGCCTCGACTCGCCTCGACGTCTCTGCGGATGGCGTCCAGTTCCGCGGCGAGGTTCGCCACGTCGGCGTCGCTGAGGTGCGCAAACACCTCGACGTCGGTTACCGCCATCAGACCGCCTTTCGGAAACGCATTACCGTCTGCACCTACGCTATCGTAACCTACGACTCCGTAGGTTACCAGCGGGTAATCATTAGACGTCGAGCTCGCAATCGCCGGCGGCCGTGCTGACACAGGTCTGCACACGGGTCCCCGGCTCGTGGTCGGCACCGCTGCGCAGATCACGCGCCTGTCCCGCCACCAGCGTCACCACGCATGACTGGCAGATGCCCATCCGACACCCGAACGGCATCAGAACCCCGGCGCTCTCGCCGGCCTCGAGCAGCGTCGTTGCCGCATCCGCCGCAACGCTCTTGCCGCTGGCCGCGAAGGTCACCATGCCCCCGCCCTCGGCCGTCGCGGTACGCGCCACCGCGAACCGCTCGACATGCAAGTGGTCGGCGATCCCCGCAGCGGCCCAGACGCGTTCGGCGTCGCCGAGCATCGCCGCCGGCCCGCACGCCCAGGTCTGGCGCTCACGCCAGTCGGGCACCTCGGCGTCCAGGGTTTCGGGTCCCCGCAGCTCCAGCCGGCCCTGGTCGCGAGTGGTGCGCAGCAGCAGCCGGTAGCCGGGATGGTCGCGTGCCAAAGCGGCCAACTCATCGGCGAACAGCGTGTCGGCTGCCGTGGGCGCCGAATGCAGGTGGACGACGTCGGCGATGGCGCCGCGCCGAGCCAGCGAGCGCAACATCGCCATGACCGGCGTGATCCCGGAGCCGGCGGTGACGAACAGCACCGTGGCCGGCGCCGGGTCGGGCAATACGAACTCCCCCTGCGGGGCGGCCAGCCGGACCACGGTCCCCGGAGCGACGCCGTCCACCAGGTGGCTGGACAGGAAACCTTCCGGCATCGCCTTGACGGTGATGGAAATGGTGCGAGAACCGGTCACCGGCGGCGAGGTCAGCGAGTAAGAACGCCAACGCCATCGACCGTCGACCAGCAGCCCGATGCCGATGTACTGGCCGGCCCGGTAGTCGAATTGGAACCCCCAGCCGGGCCTGATGACCAGCGTTGCCGAATCCCCGGTCTCGCGCCGGACCTCCACCACCCGTCCACGCAGTTCCCGGGCCGACCACAACGGGTTGGCCAATCGCAGATAGTCGTCTGGCAACAGCGGGGTGGTGATCTGTGTTGCGATGCGGCGCACCGCATTCCAGACCGGGTGACGGTCGGCCCCCACGGCGGTCGGCCGCTTGGTGTCACCGATGTGGGCGACGATCGCCGAATGCTTCTTGCTCACTAAACCTACGGTACCGTAACTTGCGCGAGGCGCCAGCCGCGCGAGGTCAGAGCAGGTCGAGCAGGAACGGCAGCTCCTGGGTGGCATACCAGGCCAGGTCGTGGTCCTGGGCGTCGCCGACGGTCAGCTCGGCGTCCTCGTCGCCGAGGTCGGCGTCGTCGATCACCGCCATTGCCGCGAGCACAGCCGGCTCGGCGGCAGCGTTGTCCACATACGCCGCGACCACGTCGGTGATTGCGACCAGCCCGGCCAGCCGCACCACGGCGGTATCCAGATCGGGGCGGGCGGCAGCCCCCTCGACCTCGGCGACCAGCACCGCCCGGCGCGTGGGCAGCTTCTCGCCGGCCGAATCGGCGTCCGCACCACCGAGCAACCGCAGCGAGGCCAGCGCCGCCTCCCCCAGCGCGACCTCGGCCAGTTCGTCGTCGTCGCCGTGGGCGTAGGCCTCCCGCAGCGCCGGGGTTACCGCGAACGCGGTCCCGCTGACCGGACGCAATGAACCGTCGGCAACCAGTTGGGCCAGCATGGCCAGCGTCGCCGGGATGTATACCCGCATGTGACCAGACCTTAGCCGCGATCGCGAGCGCGGCGAAGCCGGGCGCTGCGGGTCGCGGCCATCAGGCCCAGCCGCGATCGCGAGCGCGGCGAAGCCGGGCGCTGCGGGTCACGCGTCGCCCAGCAGCGTGGCGGCGTAGTCGTCCACATAGCGATAGAGGCTGCGGTCGGGCCGCTCGTAAAAGCCGGTGACGATGGGCTTCTTCGGCAAGTCCACCCGCTGGTGCTCCACCTCGCGATACGGAATGGACTCCAACAGGTGCGACATCATGTTCAACCGCGCGTGGGTCTTCACCTCAGACTCGACCACATACCAGGGGCTGGACGCCGTATCGGTGCGGGCCATCATCTCGTCGCGGGCCCGGGAGTAGTCCTCCCAGCGGTGCAGCGCCTCAAGATCCATCGGCGACAACTTCCACTGCCGCAGCGGGTCGTTGCGCCGCTTACGGAACCGGCGCAGCTGCTCTGCCTGCGAGACCGAGAACCAGTACTTGCGCAACAGGATTCCGTCGTCGATCAATAGCTGCTCGAAGACCGGGGCCTGCTTCAGGAACTGCGCGTGCTCCTCGGGCGTACAAAATCCCATCACCTTCTCCACCCCGGCCCGGTTGTACCAGGATCGGTCGAAGAGCGTGATCTCACCGCGCGCCGGCAAGTGCGCGACGTAGCGCTGGAAGTACCACTCCCCCCGTTCGCGCTCGGTGGGGGCCGGAAGTGCCGCGATCCGCACGGTACGCGGGCTCAGGTATTCGGTGATGCGCTTGATGACGCCGCCCTTGCCTGCGGCATCACGGCCCTCGAAGAGCACCACCACCCGGGTGCCGGTATCGCGGACCCATTCCTGGAGTTTGACGAATTCGCTTTGCAGACGCAGCAATTCCTTTTCGTACACGTCATCGGCGAGCCGCCGCTTAGCGGCTTCGAATTCGTCCTCGCTCACTGTGCTGCCTCCAGCAGTTCGGCCAGCGCCTCATCCAGTAGTGCCGAGACCATTCCTACGTCACTCATCGCCTTGCGGTCGGCATTCACCCCGAAATAGAGCGTGCCGTTGTAGGACGTCACCCCGATCGTCAACGCCTTGTTCGGCAACAACGGGGGCACACTGTAGGTCTCGAGCAGCTTCGCGCCGCAGACGTAGAGCTGTCGCTGCGCGCCCGGCGCATTGGTGATCAGCAGGTTGAACACCCGCCCGGAGAACCCGGCGAACGCGGTCGCGACCCGAACGCCCATCGCGTGCAGGGTCGGCGGGGCGAAGCCCGCCACGGTCAAGATGGTGCGGGCGTCCACCAGCCCGGTCGAGGTGGGATGCGATTCGGTGGCGTAGGCAATCTGGGAGAGCCGGACTACCGGATTCGGTTCTCCGACAGGAAGGTCGACCAGGAACGGCGTGACCGCACCGATAGGTTGGCCCGCAGAGTCGAATTCGTGGTCCGGGTACACCGACAACGGTGCCAGCGCCCGTACCGTGCGCGTCGACCCGACCGGCTCGCCGCGGGCCAGCAGCCAGTTCCGCAACGCCCCGGTGACCACGGCGAGCACCACGTCGTTGATGGCGCAGCCGTAACGGGCCCGTACCGTTCGATAATCCTCCAGCGAACCGCGAGCCACCGTGAACAAGCGGTTCTGCGAGACCTGGGTGTTGAGCGGGCTGCGCGGGGCCGCGCCGCGTGCGATGGCGCGAGCCGCATCGAACGCCTTGCGGCCCGCCCAGGTCAGCGGGCTGCCGACCGTCGACCCGACCGCCTGCAGTTGGGTGCGCGGAGCCGCCACCCAGTCCCCGACCGCACCGAGCACCAGCTCGACGGCGCCGGGCTCGTCGCGCGGCACCCAGATATCCTCATCGAACGGCGGTGGGCGCTGGGTCCGGTCGACCAGGACGTGCCCCATCGCCGGGGCCGCCATGCCGTGGA
This sequence comes from Mycobacterium sp. SMC-19, assembly GCF_045310815.1. Taxonomy (NCBI): domain Bacteria; kingdom Bacillati; phylum Actinomycetota; class Actinomycetes; order Mycobacteriales; family Mycobacteriaceae; genus Mycobacterium; species Mycobacterium sp. SMC-19. The sequence goes on from NZ_JBJIAM010000007.1 coordinate 39,886, forward strand.
CCAGCGCCTGGTGCGACTTGATGTAGATGGCGATCCGGTTGTCGGCCAACCCCTCGATCAGATAGGTCGCCCACAGCGGACGGGCGCGATCCAGCGGTTGTTGCCCCAATCGGGCGATCAGCTCGTGCAGCTGTCGATCACTGCCAGGAGACGGCACCGCGAGATGCCTTACGTGGTAGGTGATGTCGAACTCGTGGTCGTCCACCCACACCGGGCGGGCCAGGCTCATGGTGACTTCGCGAATCTTCTGCCGATAGCGCGGGATCTGTGGCAGCCGTTGCTCGACGGTCTCCAGCAGTTTGTCGTAGCTCAAGCCGCCCCGCGGGTTACGCAGAATGAACAGCGACTGCACGTACATCGGCGTCGTCGTGTTCTCCAGCCGATAGAAAGAGGCTTCCGACGCCGATAGCCGGTTCACCATCGTGGCCCGTCCTCCTTTCTGGCTCGATCCGGCCGGGCACCGCACCAGTCCCGGATCGGAGAAAAACACTGCCGCTCACGGTAGCCCGCCGCTGGGCGCCGGCGCACGCGGATACGCGGCAGCCGCGATTGTGCGATGATCGCCGCACACGCCCTGCCACTCTCCAGCAGGCCCGCCACCCCGGACCGACCCTGGAGAGCTGCCGTGCCCACCGATCCGACCCCACTGCCGCGCTCGGCCGTCGCGCCGATGCTCGACTACGAACCGCCTGCCCGCCCGACCATGCCGTGTCGGCCCGCGCACCCTCCCGCATCCTCGCCGTCGGCCCGACCCCGCCACTGGCATCCCCCGCGAACACGGCCCGATCGACCCACGCGCAACGTCTTACCGGCCGCGCTGCAGTCGGCAGCGGTGTTCGCCGACGCGGCGCTGCGCCGGGTCCTGGAAGTGGTGGACGGGCGCCGGCCGTCGAGGCATCTGCATCCGCTGCTTGCCGCCGGATTGGCCGACTCAGTGGTGTCGGCCCGCCTGGCCACGCAGGCGGGCCGGGTTGAGCCGGCCATCCTGCAGCGGGTGCGGGTGCAACCGGCGGGCTCGGGCGAACCGGCCAGCGCGGTGGAGGTTTTCGGCACCTACCGGCGCGGGCGGCGCACGCATGCGCTGGCCTGCCGCGTCGAGTCCATCCCACGGACCGGAAACGGCCCAGCCTGGCAGATCGTCGCGCTGCACATCGGCTAGCGGGGGACGGATCGGCGCCATCGGCTGAGCGCGCAAACCTCAGCTCTTGCGGGGCACCTTCGGCAACCGGGGCCCCCGGCCTTCGCGGCGGGCCGCCTCGCGGCGCTCCCGGCGAGACTGGGGGTTGTTTGCTCCAGCCGGTTGCAGGTCGCGGCCCCCGCGCACCTGCGCTGAGCCGTCCTCGTCGGGACCCGAATAGGTCAGCCCCGCCGTACCGTCGGCGCCGTCAGCACCGTTGGCGCCGTCGATTCCCTTGGCGCGCAACCCGAACTCTGCCAGCCCCTCGGGGGCGTCCACCGGCGCCACCGTCTGCTTCGGGACGGCCTCGACGGCGACGTTGAACAGGAAGCCGACCGACTCCTCCTTGAGCCCGTCCAGCATGCCGCGGAACATGTCGAAGCCTTCTCGCTGGTATTCGACCAGTGGGTCACGCTGCGCCATCGCCCGCAGGCCGATGCCCTCCTTGAGGTAGTCCATCTCGTAGAGGTGCTCGCGCCACTTGCGGTCGAGAACGCTCAGCAGCACACCGCGTTCCAGCTCTCGCATGGCGCCGGCCCCAGCAGTCTCGTCGACCTGGGCCTCACGCGCCGCGTAGGAGTTCTCGGCGTCGGCAAGCAGCGCCGCGAGCAGTTCTTCGCGAGTCAGATCATCGGCCTCGCCGATGTCGTCGGCGTGCAGCAGTTCGTGATAGTCGATCCCCACCGGGTACAGGGTCTTCAGCGCCGTCCACAGCTGCTCGAGGTCCCAGTCCTCCGCGTAGCCCTCGGCGGTGGCACCGTCGACGTAGGCGGTGATCACGTCGACGAGCATGTCGTGGGCCTGCTCGGCCAGGTTCTCCCCGTCGAGGATGCGGCGGCGCTCGGCGTAGATCACCTTGCGCTGCTGGTTCATCACCTCGTCGTACTTGAGGACGTTCTTGCGGATCTCGAAGTTCTGCTGCTCGACCTGGGTCTGGGCGCTCTTGATCGCCCGGGTGACCATCTTGGCCTCGATCGGCACGTCGTCGGGCAGGTTCAACCGGGTCAGCAGCGACTCCAGCGCCGCACCGTTGAACCGTCGCATCAACTCGTCACCCAGCGACAGGTAGAACCGCGATTCGCCCGGGTCCCCTTGGCGGCCGGAGCGGCCGCGCAGCTGATTGTCGATACGGCGCGACTCGTGGCGCTCGGTGCCCAGCACGTACAGGCCGCCGGCCTCGATCACTTCCTCGGCCTCGGCGGCCGCCTCCGCCTTGATCGCGTTGAGCGCTTCGTCCCAGGCGGCCTCGTACTCATCCGGGGTCTCCACCGGGTCCAGACCCTGGTTCCGCAGCCGCTGGTCGGCCAGGAAGTCGACGTTGCCGCCGAGCACGATGTCGGTGCCGCGGCCGGCCATGTTGGTGGCCACCGTGACCGCGCCACGCCGGCCCGCCTCGGCGATGATGTGCGCCTCGCGCTCATGCTGCTTGGCGTTGAGGACGTTGTGGGGGACGCGACGCTTGGTCAGCTGCTTGGACAGGTACTCCGAGCGCTCCACGCTGGTGGTGCCGATCAGCACCGGCTGGCCGATCTCGTAGCGCTCGGCGACATCGTCGACGACCGCGAGGAACTTGGCCTCCTCGGTCTTGTAGATGAGGTCGATCTGGTCCAGGCGCGCCATCGGCTTGTTGGTCGGGATCGGCACCACACCCAGCTTGTAGATCTCGTGCAGCTCGGCAGCCTCGGTCTCGGCGGTACCGGTCATGCCGGCGAGCTTGTCGTAGAGGCGGAAGTAGTTCTGCAGGGTGATGGTGGCCAGGGTCTGGTTCTCGGCCTTGATCTCCACCCGCTCCTTGGCCTCGATGGCCTGGTGCATGCCCTCGTTGTAGCGCCGGCCCACCAGCACGCGGCCGGTGAACTCGTCGACGATGAAGACCTCGCCGTTGCGGACGATGTAGTCCTTGTCGCGGTTGAACAGCTCCTTGGCCTTGAGGGCGTTGTTGAGGTAGCTGACCAGCGGCGAGTTGGCGGCCTCGTAGAGGTTCTCGATTCCGAGCTGGTCCTCGACGAACTCCACCCCGAGCTCGTGCACACCGATGGTGCGCTTGCGCAGGTCCACTTCGTAGTGGACGTCCTTCTCCATCAACGGCACGATCCGGGCGAACTCGGAGTACCAGTTGGAGCTGCCGTCGGCCGGCCCGGAGATGATCAGCGGGGTGCGGGCCTCGTCGATCAGGATGGAGTCGACCTCGTCGACGATGGCGAAATTGTGCGGGCGCTGCACCAGCTGTTCGAGCGAATGCGCCATGTTGTCGCGCAGGTAGTCGAAGCCGAACTCGTTATTGGTGCCGTAGGTGACGTCGGCGTTGTAGGCGACGCGCCGCTCGTCCGGGGTCATCTGCGACAAGATCACCCCGACCTCCAGGCCGAGGAACCGGTGCACGCGGCCCATCCACTCACTGTCGCGCTTGGCCAGGTAGTCGTTGACGGTGACGACGTGGACGCCTTTGCCGGAGATCGCGTTGAGGTAGGCCGGGAGCACACAAGTCAGGGTCTTGCCCTCACCGGTCTTCATCTCCGCGACGTTGCCGTAGTGCAGCGCCGCGCCACCCATCAGCTGCACGTGGAACGGCCGCTGGGTCAGCACCCGCCACGCCGCCTCGCGGGCCACCGCGAATGCCTCGGGCAGCAGGTCGTCGAGGGACTCGCCGTCGGCGTGCCGCTGGCGGAACTCGTCGGTCTTGGCGCGCAACTCCGCGTCGGTGAGCGCCTCGACGTCCCCGGAGAGGGTGTCGATGTAGTCCGCTACCTTTCGGAGCCGTTTGACCATGCGGCCTTCACCAAAACGCAGCAACTTGGACAGCACGGCTATGTCCCCTACTCAGTCTTCGGCATTACGAGCGTCACCCATGGTAGGTGACACCGTTGCCAAGGGCGGTAACGCGCCGCCAACGCAGCTCCCAGAAGGCGGCGGCCTCAGACCAGACGGATCAAGCCGTAGTCGTAGGCGTGCCGACGGTAGACCACCGACGCCTGGTCGGTCTCCTTGTCCTGGAACAGGAAGAAATCGTGGCCGACGAGCTCCATCTCGTAGAGCGCGTCGTCGACCGACATGGGCGTCGCGGTGTGTTCCTTGGTGCGCACCACCTGGCCAGGCTCATGCTCGTGGCCGTCGCTGTGCCCGACCGCTTCGCGGTGGTCGGGTTCGGCGGTGCCGTCCCGGTTGAATGCGCCGGCGAGGAACTCCGGGTCCAAGTTGGTGACACCGGTGGCCTCGGCCACCGACTGTGGAGTCTTGTCGCCGTAGGAGACGTTGCGGCGGCCCTTGTCGCGGCGCAACCGGCTCTCCAGTCGGTCGATCGCGGCCTCGAACGCGGCATAGAAACTGTCGGCGCGGGCCTCCCCGCGGACCACCGGGCCGCGGCCGTGCGCGGTGATGTCGATCTGCTGGCAGGATTTTCGCTGGCGTCGATTATTGGCGTGCTTGAGTTCGACGTCGAACAGGCGAATCGAGCGGTCCAACCGCTCTACGCGGGCCAGCTTCTGCGCGACGTAAACCCGGAAATGGTCTGGAATCTCGACGTTACGGCCCTTGACCACGATCTCCGCGCCCGACTGATCGGGTCGCTCGTCCACGTCGACTGACGCCGCGCTGGTTTCCACAAATTGATTTGCCATGCTCGACACTCTCCTGTCGTCTCGACCACGTTCTCTCAAGGTCCCCCGGCCCTTGATGACGACCGTAGCCATGCCGCCGGATAACTGCCACCGGTTTGGCGCACCCATTTGACACCCGTCTCATACCGATGCGATCACAAGCGCGGCGCAAACCCTCACCCGGGCGTGACGCAGCACCCGCACCGACTCGGCCAGGGTGGCACCGGTGGTCACGACGTCGTCGACGATCAGGACATCACCCGCTGCGGGGAAGTCCGCCAGCCCACGCCGGCGCAGCAGTACTCGGCCGGCGATGTTGCGCTCTCGGGCGCCGCTGCCCAGGCCGACCGAGTCGCGGGTCAGTGCCCGCATCCGCAGCGCCGGCACCACCGCCATCCCGTGATGGCCGCCCGCCGCCGCCGCGGCGATCCGCGCGATCGGATCGCCCCCGCGCCGCCGGGCAGCGCTGCGCCGGGTGGGCGCCGGGATGATCGTCAGCGGCAGGCCCACCATCTGCCAGCACAGCAGCCGCCGCAGCGCGGCCTCCATCGCCGCCGCCAGCGGAACGATGAGGTCGCTGCGTCCGCGTTCCTTGACCGCGACAATCGCCTGCCGGCGGGCCCCGGCGTAGCAGCCCAGTGCGAACACCGGCACCTGCGGATCCAGCCGCGGGGCGATCACCCGCGGTTCGTCCGGCCCGACGGCCAGCTGCGCAGCGCAGGCGGCGCACCATCGGGTCCCGGGCGCACTGCAGCCCCCGCACTGCAGGGGAAGCACCGCGTCAAGCACAAAGCTGATGCTTCCCCCGGGGTGTGACAACTGGTCCGGTCCTAGTCGCCCGCCAGGTCGGCCGACAGGTCGGCCACCGCGGCCCCCTCGGGTGCCTGGACCTCCACGATCAGCTCCGGGCGGTCGTCGAACTCCAGCTTCAGCGCACGACAGATGGTGGCGTGCATGTCATACATGCAGGTGATGTAGGTCAACTCCATGATCTCGCGGTCGGACAGGTTCGCCTGCAGCACCGCGAAGATCTCGTCGGACACCCGCCCGCCGTCGTAGACCAGGGCATCCGTGTAGGCCAGGACCGCGCGCTCGAGCCCGGAGAAGGCGTCACTGACCTGCCAGGACGGCAACGCGGCGATCTTCTCCTCGGACATGCCCAGCGAACGCATCTGCTTGCAGTGCTGGGAGAAGACGAACTGGCTGCCGCGCGCATAACCGGCCCGAGCCTGACCGAGTTCGCGCAACAACGGGTCCAGCGAGGCGTTGCGATACAGGGCGAAACCGCGCACGGCATGGGAGAACACCTGCGGCGCCTGCGCGAACACCGTCCACCAGTCCCCCGGTGTCCCGTGGATGGTGCGGTGGCTGCCCGGAGCCGTCGCAGGTGCATCGGCGTCTAGGGGGTCCAGGGGATCTACGCCCGCGCCGAACAGCCGGTCGTAGAAGAACAGGATCTGCTCGTCGGTCACTTCGGCGCGCGGGATCTCGCGGAGTCGGGGCATGGCGGTGTCCTTTCCGGCCCGCACAGCGGACCGCTACTACGGTATGTCGTACCTCGGCGTCAAGGGGCATTTAGTCCACAGAGAAACTAACGCCAGACCCCAAATTCGTGAGGGCACTAACAGTTTCGCGAATTTTCATCCTCGATACTGTTAGCGTCCGTCCATGAGCACCGATGCGACACAGGTGGGCGCGCCCACCACCGAATCCGGCCGCGCCGAAGCGCTGGTCGGCAAGGGCTGGGCCCAGGGCGTGGCCCTGGTCATGATCTTCGGTTTCCTGGTGATGGGCATCCTGGCCTACCGCACGTACACGGCGTCAATGCCGATGCCGGACAAGGTCGTTACCGAATCCGGCCAGGAGCTGTTCTCCGGTGCCGACATCACCCGCGGCCAACAGCTCTACCAGGCCCGCGGCCTCATGCAGTACGGCTCGGTGCTGGGACACGGCGCCTACCTGGGCCCGGACTACACCGCCGAATACCTGCGGCTGGCCACCGAAGACGTCACCGATCAGTTCAAGGCCCAAGGCGTGACGAACCCGCACGACGAGGTGGTCACCGAGTTCCGGACCAACCGCTACAACGCCGACACCAAGACACTGGTGTTCACCGACAAACAGGTCCAGGCGTTCAACGACATCGAGGAGCACTACGCCGCCTACTTCGGCGAAGCCTCCACCAAGTACGGCCTGCTGCCGCACATGATCACCGACCCCGGCGAGATCCGCGATCTGACCTCGTTCTTCGCCTGGACCGCGTGGGCGGCGGCCGCCGATCGGCCCGGCCACAACTACAGCTACACCAACAACTGGCCCTCGGAGCCCCGCGTCGACAACGGGCCCACCGGATCGGTGGTGGTCTGGTCGGTGCTGTCGCTGATCATGCTGTTGGGCGGCATCGGCATCATGTTCACCGTCTACGGTCGCTGGAGCCAGAACATCGGCTGGCACGGCACCGAGATGACCAAGCTGCACTTCCGCCAGCCCGGCGAGGTGCCGCTGACCCGCTCGCAGCGCGCCGCGATCTGGATCTTCGCCGTTGTCGCCGTGCTGTTCCTGGCCCAAGTCCTGCTCGGCGGCGCAGTCGAGCACTATCGAGCGGATCTGTCGGAGTTCTACGGGATCGACCTCGCGAAGATCCTCCCCTACAACCTGGCCCGAACCTGGCACCTGCAACTGTCACTGTTCTGGACCGCGGCGGCGTTCCTAGCCGGCGGAATCTTCCTGGTGCCCTTCATCACCCGCCGCGAACCCGGCAAGCAGTCGGTCCTGGTGTACGGACTGCTCGGCGCGCTGGCCGTGGTGGTCTTCGGTTCGCTGATCTTCGAAGCGCTGTCGATCTTCGGGGTGATCAAGCCCGGCACCGTGTTCTCCCAGCAGTGGGAGTTCCTGGACCTGCCGCGACTGTTCCAGGTGCTGCTGATCGTCGGCCTGTTCTTGTGGATCGTCATCATCTGGCGTGGCATGCGCGCGAAGCTGGCCACCACCTCGAAGATGAACCTGCCCTGGATGTTCTTCTTCACCGGGCTGGCCATCCCGACGTTCTACGCGGCCAGCCTGCTGGCCGGCAGCGAGACGCACTTCTCGGTCGCCGACTTCTGGCGGTTCTGGATGGTGCACCTGTGGGTCGAGGACTTCCTGGAGCTGTTCACCACCGCGATGGTGGCCTACATCTTCGTTCAGCTCGGAGTGGTGCGCGAACGCGTCGCGCTGCTGGTCATCTTCCTCGACATCATCTTGTACTCCGCCGGCGGCGTGATCGGCACCATGCACCACCTGTACTTCTCCGGCACACCGGTGGAACACATGGCCTTGGGCGCGTTCTTCTCCGCCGCCGAAGTCATCCCGCTGACCTTCCTGACCGTGGAGGCCTGGGCCTTCCTGCAGCTGGGTGCTCGTCAGGAAGCCGGTGAGCAGAACAACTTCCCGGCCCGCTGGGCGGTGATGTTCCTGGTCGCGGTCGGGTTCTGGAACTTCCTGGGCGCAGGCATCTTCGGATTCCTGATCAACCTGCCGGTGGTGTCCTACTACGAGATCGGCACCGCACTGACCGCCAACCACGCGCACGCCGCGATGTTCGGGGTCTACGGCATGCTCGCGGTGGCGCTGGCGATGTTCGCCTTCCGCTACGTGATCCCGGCCGACAAGTGGCCGAACAAGCTGGCCCGGATCTCGTTCTGGGGCATGAACATCGGACTCGCGTGGATGGTGTTCGTCACCCTGCTGCCGCTGGGCGTGCTGCAGTTGTTCCACTCGGTCAACGCCGGCTACTTCGAGGCGCGCTCGCTGGGCTACATCACCCAGCCCGGCAACGCACTGCTGGAATGGATGCGCCTGCCCGGTGATGCGATCCTGATTCTTGCCGGCGTGGTGCCCTTCGTGTGGATCGCCTGGATTGCGCTGCGCAACTTCCGCTCCGGTGAGACGGTCGACGAGTTGCCCGAGAACCCGCTCTACGTCGAGGTCCCGGCAGACTCCGTGGCTGCAGGCAAGGGCTGAGCATGACCGGTCCGGCGACGTGGGTGTGGCTGGTTGCCGGCTACGCACTGCTGTTGCTGGCTTTCGCCTGGGGCTTCGACCGGATGGCCCAGCGGACCTCCGAACGCGCCGCGCAGTGGCGCACCGGCAAGTTCGTCTACCACGACGACCATGACGCGTGGAAGTGCCCGCAGGATCAGTGGCTCTGGCCCACCTCGTTCGACCCGGACAACCGCGTGATGCGGTACCGGGCCACGCCGTCGATCTGCAACGCCTGCCCGGTCAAGCAGACCTGCACCACCTCGCCCCACGGCAGAGAGATCAGCCGGGCGGTGGACCCGTGGCCGCACTCGGAAACCGGTCGGTTTCACCGCGGCATCGCCTGTGCGGTAGCAGGCTTCGGGATCATCCTGCCGGCGGCGACGCTTTTCGTGAACCACTCGACCGCCGATGTGCTGGTGTTGACCGCGACGATCGCCGTGGTGGCAGCCGGCAGTTTTCCCCTGCTACGTCACCTGTGGAACACCCCGAGTAACGCACCCGACGACCGGCCGCACCGATCGGTCGCCGAAGATCAGGCGTTGAAGGTCGAGGACGCGATCGACCGGTACTCCACCCGGTGGGGCAGCTTTTCCGACGACGCGTCGAGCAGGAGGCAGCAGCTCAAGTGAGTGAGGGACTGATCACCGCGCTGGTATTGGCCGCCGTGGCACTGGCCGTGCTGGCATATTTCGCGCTGAATGTGGTGCGCGAGTACGAACGCGGCGTGGTGTTTCGGATGGGCCACGCCCGCCCGCTCTACCAGCCGGGACTGAAGGTGCTGTTCCCCTTGGTGGACAAAATGATTCGGGTCGATCAGCGGGTGGTGACCCTGACCATCCCCCCGCAGGAGGTGATCACCCGCGACAACGTTCCGGCCCGAGTGAACGCCGTAGTGATGTTCCAGGTCACCGACCCGCTCAAGGCGATCATGGAGGTGGAGAACTACGCCGTGGCCACCTCGCAGATCGCCCAGACCACGCTGCGTTCGTTGTTGGGCCGAGCCGATCTGGACACGTTGCTGGCACACCGCGACGACCTCAACGCCGACCTGCGCACGATCATCGACAAGCAGACCGAGCCGTGGGGCGTGCAGGTGCGGGTGGTCGAGATCAAGGACGTGGAGATCCCCGAGTCGATGCAACGGGCGATGGCCCGCGAGGCCGAGGCCGAACGCGAGCGCCGGGCGAAGGTGATCAACGCCCGCGGCGAGCTACAGGCTTCCGAGGAACTCAGCCAGGCCGCCGAGCGGCTTTCGCAGAATCCGGCATCACTGCAACTGCGTTACCTGCAAACCCTTTTGGAACTCGGGGCCGACCAGAACTCCACCGTGGTGTTCCCGCTACCGGTGGACATCATCACCCCGTTTTTGGGCGGCGCGGCCGAGGCATTGCGCGCCGCCAAGCGCAACACGTAGCCGAAGCTCTACCGCGCCACCATCCCACCGTCGGCGTGGATGGTCTGGCCGGTGATGTAGCTGCCCGCATCGGAGACCAGAAGCAGTACCGGACCGACCATTTCGTCGGGTTCGGCAATGCGCTGCTGCAGGGTGGCGCCCCGCAGCGCCGCGATGAACTCCGGCGGGTTGTTGCGCACCATGTCCGTATCGACCGGCCCGGGGGCGATGGCGTTGACCCGGATCCGCGAGGATGCGAGCTCGGCGGCCATGGACCGAGTGAAGGAAACCATGGCGGCCTTGGCTGCCGAGTACATCGATGTCGCCGGCGAATAGACGAAGGCGCCGGCCGAGACCACGTTCACGATTGCGGCGTGCTCGCTCTTGCGAAGATGCGGCAGCGCCGCCTGAACCAGGAAGACCGGTCCTTGCAGGTTGACCGCGAACGACTTGGTCAACGCCTCCGGGGTGATCTCGCCCAACGGCAGCGCGAGCGCGTTGGCAGCGTTGTTGATGACGATGTCCACCCCGCCGAACCGCTCGACCGTGGCGTCGACCAGCGCCTGGATCGCATCGACCTCACCGAGGTGGGTGGGCACACCGAGGGCCTGCGCGCCGGCCTGGCGCAGTTGCTCCGCGGCCTGCTCGCAGGCGTCGGGTTTGCGGCTGGCCACCACCACGTTGGCGCCGGCTGCGGCCAGTCCATGCGCGACCGACAATCCGATGCCACGAGTGCCGCCGGTCACGATGGCGGTGCGTCCGGTCAGGTCGAACAACACGTTGAGGGCAGAGGCGTCCACTTCGTTCTCCTACGTCCGGACCGAGTGGCATGAAGCGTAGTTCACCCCCGATGAGCGACCCGTGCGCGGATCGGGGCTTTGTGCCCTGTGAATCCGCCGGTGTCGCCGCTACCGTGGGCAGTGCCTGCGTGCGCGCCGCGACGACGGCTTCGGGTGAGAGGACGCGATGTGGTCAGGGTCTTTCTGGTGGACGATCACGAAGTGGTACGGCGCGGCCTGATCGACCTGCTGGGCGCCGACCCCGAACTGGACGTGGTCGGTGAGGCCGGTTCGGTGGCCGAAGCCCTCGCCCGCATACCCGCGCTGTGCCCCGATGTTGCGGTGCTCGATGTCCGGCTGCCGGACGGCAACGGCATCGAACTCTGCCGTGACCTGCTGTCGCGGATGCCCGAGCTGCGGTGCCTGATCCTGACGTCCTTCACCTCTGACGAGGCGATGCTCGACGCGATCCTGGCCGGGGCCAGCGGCTACATCGTCAAGGACATCAAGGGCATGGAGCTGGCGCGCGCGGTCAAGGAGGTCGGCGCCGGCCGATCGCTGCTCGACAACCGGGCTGCGGCCGCCCTGATGGCCAAGCTGCGCGGTGCCGCCGCCAAACCCGATCCGCTGTCGGGCCTGTCCGAACAGGAGCGGACGCTGTTGAGCCTGCTGGCCGAGGGCCTGACCAACAAGCAGATCGCCGACCGGATGTTCCTGGCGGAGAAGACCGTCAAGAACTACGTGTCGCGGTTGCTGGCGAAGCTGGGCATGGAGCGTCGCACCCAGGCCGCGGTCTTCGCCACTAAACTCGAGCGCGCGCGGAATGACTGACGACGTACCCGAAGACGGCCCGAACCCCCTGCGCGACAAACTTTCTCATTTGCAGCTGCGCGAACTTCTGGTCGGCGTGCAAGACCGGGTCCAGCAGATCGTGGAAGGGCGCGACCGCCTCGACGGACTGCTGGCGGCGATGCTGGCTGTCACCTCCGGCTTGGAGCTCGACGAAACACTGCGCACCATCGTGCAGACCGCCACCAATCTGGTCGATGCCAAATACGGTGCGCTGGAGGTGCACGACCGCCACCGTCGAATGCAGCAGTTCGTCTACGAGGGCATCGACGACGACACGTTCGTCAAGATCGGCCGGCTGCCCCAGCAGGTGGGGGTGGTCGGTCTGCTGATCGACGAACCCCAAACCCTGCGACTGGACGACCTCTCCAAACATCCAGCCTCCATAGGTTTCCCGCCCCACCATCCATTGATGCGGACGTTCCTCGGCGTGCCGGTGGGCGTGGGCGGCGAGGTCGTGGGCAATCTCTACCTCACCGAGAAGGCCAACGGACAGCCGTTCAGCGAAGACGACGAGGTGCTGGTTCAGGCGCTGGCCGCCGCCGCTGGGATCGCGATTGCCAACGCCCGGTTGTACGCGCAGGCCAAGGCGCGGCAATCGTGGATCGAATCCACCCACGGCATCGCGACCGAACTGCTGTCGGGAACCGACCCCTCCACGGTGTTCCGGTTGATCGCCGAGGAGGCCAGCAAGCTCACCGGTGCCGAGTCGGCGCTGGTGGCCATCCCGCTGGACGAGGGCGTCGCCGAAGCCGAGGTCAGTGAGCTTCTGGTGGTCGAAACCATCGGGCCGACAATGGCTTGCCTGTCCGGGGGAACCCTCCCGGTGACCGGCTCCCCGGTCGGCGACGCCTTCTCGAAGCGGGAGCCGCACCGAGTCGACCGGCTGACGTTGAGCGGTGTGCGTGCGGCCGGGCCCGCCCTGATACTTCCGCTGCGCGCCGCCGACGCGGTAGCCGGAGTGGTCGTGGTGATGCGGCACAGCACCACTCCCCCGTTCAACACCGAGCAACTCGACATGATGGCTGCGTTCGCCGATCAGGCCGCATTGGCCTGGCAGCTGGCCACCACGCAGCGCCGCATGCACGAACTCGACGTGGTCACCGACCGGGACAGGATCGCTCGCGACCTGCACGACCATGTGATCCAACGGCTGTTCGCCGTCGGTCTGTCCTTGCAGGGCACCATTCCGCGCAGCCGGGACGCCGCGGTGCAGCACCGGCTCTCCGACGCGGTCGACGACCTCCAGGCGATCATCGGCGAGATCCGCACCACGATCTTCGACCTGCACGGTGTCGCCTCCGCGGCGACACCGTTGCGTCAGCGACTGGACAACGCGGTGGCCCAATTCTCCGGATCGGGACTGCACACCACCGTGCAGTTCGTCGGCCCGCTGTCGGTGGTGGAGCCGGGCCTGGCCGATCACGCCGAGGCCGTGGTCTCCGAGGCGGTCAGCAATACGGTCCGGCATTCGGGGGCCACCGCGTTGACCGTGCAGATCAAGGTCGAAGACGACCTGAGCATCGAGGTGACCGACAACGGCCGCGGGATGCCCGAGGTGATCAACCGCAGCGGCCTGGCCAACCTGCGTCAGCGCGCGGAGCAGGCCGGCGGAACCTTCAGCGTCACACCGGCTCCCGGCGGCGGGACCGTGCTGCGCTGGTCCGCTCCCCTGGTGTCCTAACCACCACGGTGCGCATCACGCGTAGAGCGCCAGCCCTTCAGCGTCTAGCGGTGCGGCCTCGCCGGTGTCGGCGACCAGCCACTGGACCGTGTCGTTGAGGAAGCGCCGCGGGGTCGCCGGCAGCGGATCGGCATTGATCGGAGCCCAGCCCACCCGCAGCAGCATCTGCGGATAGCCGCTGGTCCCGAAGACGTCGCGGCGCACCGCGGCGCGGGTTTCGGCGATCTCCAGGGGCTCGGTGACCGGGCAGCTGGCCAACCCCAATGCCGTCGCGGTCAGCAGCACCACGCTGGTGGCCTCCCCGGCGCGCAGCTGTGCCAGCCGGTCGTCGGTCTCGGTGCCCAGCGCCAGCATCACCGCGCGGTCCTCGGTCGGGACGGCACCGGGCGGCTGGGCCAGCGCCGGCCCGGCGAAGAACCGACCGGGAATCGGGGCCCCAGCATCTGAGGCCGGCACGCTGTGCGCCGGAACTCCGGCCACCGACCCGTAGCGCCCGCTCCAGGTCGCCAGCTCGGCGAGGTACTCGTAGTCGGTGCGGTGCTCGAACACCGCGCGGGCCACCACCGCGTTCAGCCGGTCCAGGGCGTCGACCCGGCGCAACATCACTCCCGCCCGGGCCGCTCGCGCACCCATCAACGCGATGTCGGCGGCGGCCACCGGCCAGCCGCTGAAGTAACGACGGTCGGTGCGACGCCGCGGGATCGCCGCCGCCAGCGCGACGTCGACCTGCGAGAGATCGGGTTGCGCGCCACGGTGTCCCAGCTCGATCGAGGCCAGCAGGTCAGGGTGTGCCGGGTCGGGCAACCGATGGACCTTGACCTGCTGGCCCAACGCGGCGAACGCGACCACGCAGTGGTGCAATGCCGCGCCGCAGCTCAAGATCATGCCCCGGCCGTCGGGGTCGACGTTGCGCAGCTGCAGATCGGGCTCGACGTACAGGTCCAGCAGGGGCGCCGACGGCGCCGGGTCCACCCGCCAGCGCCAGGGTTGGGAGTTGTGCACCGACGGCGCTCGGGCTGCCAGCATCAACGCGGTTCGAATGGTCTCCCGAACCGCCGCGGCGTCCGGGTGACCCGCAGGCTGTTCATCCACGGTCCGGCCCCTTTCTTCCCTCGCGGTCCCGAGCCCAATTCCCGCTGAGCCCAAAAGGACCTGCACCCTTCACGATCCTCCGCGTCCCACCGGCGCGACCAGGGCACGAAGACCCGCACCTGCGCGGCGGACTCGGGACTTCTGGCCCTGCCTACATTCCCGATGCCGGCGGACCATGAGAGTGGGGCGCGCGCCGGCCACTGGTGGGCGCGGGCCGAGCGGCGGTGCCGGCGGTCAGCCCGGCAGTACGGGCAGTGCGCCGCTCACCATGAACGGCCCAAGCGGCGACCAACTCTGCTCTTCTTCCGCCGCCGCAGATGACAGCGCGAGCACCCCGCGCGGATCGGCCACATAGACCGTGGACGGGTCGGCGACGATCGTCGACACCGGCAACTGCAGGTTGCCGTTGGGCGCGTCGGAATTCACCCCGTCGATGTTGACGTAGGACACCGGGTGTTTGGGGTCCGAGCGGCTCACCACGATGTCGTCACCGGTGCGCCAGCTCAGCGACACCACCGAGGAGCCGAGCCCGAAGCCCAACCGTCGGGGATAGTGCAGCACGAACTGGCCGCCCGGCATCTGCTCGACGCCGGCCAGGATCACCTGTCCGCCGATCACCATGGCCGCCCGGGTGCCGTCGCGGGACAGTTGCAGCTCGCTGATCGGACCGGGGAACCGCGCGGAGACCGCCCCGGAATCCACCGGGATCCGGGCCGGGCGGCCCGTCGCGACTTCTTGGATGGCCCGGAGCACGTTGTTGCCGTCGACCACCACCCACACGGCCTCGTCCAGCGACCAGCTCGGGCGCGACAGGGTGTGCCCCTCGGCCGCCTGCACCGCCTCGCCCCCGAGGTCGCCGATCCACAAGGTGGCCTCGGGGTCACCGGGGTGCACCACCACCGAAGCCACTTGGCGCCCATTGCGCGATAGCGCGCACGACTCCTGATCGGGCTCCCGGCCGAACGCCCCCGGCACCCGGTTGGCCTGCTGCCCATCCAGCACCAACAGCGATCCACCCACCAGTGCGTGTATCCCGGCGCCGGCACCGTCGGAGGCACCCGGATCGGTGGTGGCCACGTCCGAGGTCGTCCACCCGTCGGGGAACCGGTCGTCGAGCGCGGCACCGTCGGCGTCGATCACATAGGGGCCCTTGATGTCGGCTCGGGCCAGAGTCCAAATGAGTTGCGCGGCAAGCAATTGCCGGGTGTTCGGATCGGTTGTCGACAAGCTGTCCAGATCGATCTTCGCACCGCCGTAGCCGCGACCCACCCCGCTCTTGCCACCGTCGGCGCGGGTCACCGGCCCACGCAGCCGCAGCGGCGGTGCCAACAGGTTGCGCACCCCGGCCATCTCCGGGCGAGGGCCGGCGATCAGCTTGGACACCAGTTCGGTCGCCAACTGGTCGGGATCGGACACCGCCACGTAGCGGGGATCGGGCACCACCGTCTTGCCGGTCGGATCGACGAAGTAGAGCGTGTTGCGCTTGTAGGTGGCCTGGAACTGCTGCCAATCCAGGAACACCCCGTTGGGCAGCCGGTCGATACGCCAGCCGTCGGAGGTCTTGAGCAGTTCGATCGGCTCCGGAGCCGGCAGGGCGCCCTCGGCGGTCTCGAACACCCCCATGTCCGACAGCGAGCCCAGCATGTCGGCGCGCATGGTGACCGCGACCCGGCCGGCGCTGCGTGTCTCGACGAACACCACGTTGTCGATCAGCAGCGCGCTACCGGCGTCGTCCCAGGAGTCGGAGGCCTCCTGGGTGAGGAACTGCCGCGCCGCCCGATGACGGTTGGCCGGATCGGCGGTCGCCTTGAGGAATTCGCGCAGCAGCACATCGGGATCCATGCCCGGGGTCGGTTTGGGCAGCACCGACGGCGGCGGCGCCTCCACGGTGCCGATGGCCTGCGGCGCCGAGTTGCTGGGCACTCCGGCGCACCCCGCGAGCGCGCCGACCACCGCTGCCGCGGCAAGTATGCACGTCGCGATCCTGTTGCGCCGCATCATCCGATCCTCTCGGCGTGCTCGCGGGCCCGCTGACGACGCTCCCGCCGCTCGGCGGCGCTCACCGGTTTCATCGGCAGCGGGCTGGTGGTGACCTTGTGTCCGCGCACCAGCGGCAGGGTGAGCCGGAAGCAGGCGCCCTTGCCCGGCTCGCCCCAAGCCTCCAGCCGGCCCTGGTGCAGCCGGGCGTCCTCCACGCTGATCGCCAGGCCCAGCCCGGTCCCGCCGGAGCGCCGGACCCGCGACGGATCGGCGCGCCAGAACCGGCTGAACACCAGCTTCTCCTCGCCCGGTCGCAACCCCACTCCGTGGTCGCGCACCGTGACGGCCAACGTGTCGTCATCGGCAGCCATCCGGATCACCACCGGCTTGTGCTCGGCGTGGTCGATGGCGTTGGCGATCAGGTTGCGCAGGATGCGTTCCACCCGGCGCGGATCGACTTCGGCGATCACCGGATCGCCGGGCATGTCGACCTTGAGTTGGACGTCGGCGTCGGCAGCCAGGTGCCCCACGTTCTCCAGCGCACTGTTGACCGTCGAGCGCAGGTCCACCGACTCCACGGACAACTCGGCCACACCGGCGTCGTGGCGGGAGATCTCCAGCAGGTCGTTGAGCAGGGACTCGAACCGGTCCAGTTCACTGACCAGCAGTTCGGTGGAGCGCCGCAGCGAGGGCTCGAGGTCTTCGCTGTGGTCGTGAATCAGGTCGGCGGCCATCCGCACGGTGGTCAACGGGGTACGCAGTTCGTGGCTGACGTCGGAGGTGAACCGGCGCTGCAGGTTACCGAACTCCTCGAGCTGGGTGATCTCACGCGAGAGGCTCTCGGCCATGTCGTTGAACGACACCGCGAGGCGCGCCATGTCATCCTCACCGCGCACCGGCATCCGTTCGGACAGATGCCCCTCGGCGAACCGCTCGGCGATCCGCGAAGCCGACCGCACCGGCAGCACCACCTGCCGCGACACCAGCAAAGCGATACCGGCCAGCAGCACCAACAGCACCAGGCCGCCGGTGGCGATCGTGCCGCGCACCATGCTGATGGTGTTGCGTTCGGTGCCCAGCGGATAGATCAGGTAAAGCTCCAGGTTGGTGATTCGCGAGGTCGTCGGCGTACCGATCACCAGTGCCGGCCCGGAAAAGCCCTCGACGTGCACGGTCGCGTACTGGTAGCTGACCTGGCCGGCCTTGACGAATTCGCGCAGGGTGGCGGGCACCTGGTCGACCGGCCCGGCGGTGGTCGCCGCGCGCGGCCCCTCGCCGAGCACCACCAGCACCGCGTCGAACGCGCCGGCGGTTCCGCTGCCGGCCGCCGGGTCGGTCTTGGACATCAGCGTGTTGCGGGCCAGTTGCAGGCTCGACGTCAGTGAGCGGGCCTCTTCACCGCCGACGATGCCGCCGGCCGTGACGCGGGCACGCGCGATCTGCTCGGTGGCCGCCCGAACCTTGACGTCGAGGACCCGGTCGGTGATCTGGCTGGTCAGCACGAAGCCCAACGCCAGAATCACCACTGCCGACAGCCCCAGCGTCAGCACCACGACCCGTAGCTGCAGCGACCGTCGCCAGGCGATCTGCACCGCGCGGCGCAGGGTGTTCACGCCGAGCAGCAGTGGACCCGACCGCCGGGGGCGCCGTTTGGAGCTGAAGATCACTTGCGCCGCTCCCCGGTGGGGATCACGGAGGTCCGGCCTTGTAACCCACTCCTCGGACGGTCAGCACCACAGTCGGGTTCTCCGGGTCTTGCTCCACCTTGGCCCGCAAGCGCTGGACGTGCACGTTCACCAGTCGGGTGTCGGCCGGATGGCGGTATCCCCAGACCTGTTCGAGAAGCACCTCACGAGTAAACACCTGCCGCGGTTTGCGTGCCAGCGCCACCAGCAGGTCGAACTCCAGCGGAGTCAGCGAGATCTGCTCACCGCCCCGGCTCACCTTGTGCGCCGGCACGTCGATGTCGATGTCGGCGATCGAGAGCATCTCGGCCGGCTCGTCGTCGTTGCGGCGCAGCCGGGCCCGCACCCGGGCCACCAGCTCCTTGGGCTTGAACGGCTTCATGATGTAGTCGTCGGCGCCCGACTCCAGCCCGAGCACCACATCGACGGTGTCGGTCTTGGCGGTGAGCATCACGATCGGCACACCGGAGTCCTTGCGCAGCACCCGACAGACGTCGATGCCGTTCATGCCGGGCAGCATCAGGTCCAGCAGCACCAGGTCGGGCCGCAGCTCGTGCACCGCGGTGAGCGCCTGGGTGCCGTCACCGACGACCGCGGTGTCGAAACCCTCCCCACGCAACACGATGGTGAGCATCTCGGCCAGCGACGCGTCGTCGTCGACGACAAGAATCCTTTGCCTCATGGCGTACATGGTGTCACCAGATCGTGATAAAACCCGGCTATCACACGCGCGTTTCGCAGAGTTACCCGCGCATTTCGGCAGTCAGATCGGCCGCCAGAGCGGCCGCGTCGACCGTCGGGCCGACTACCTGCCAGCGTCCAGCAAATCCGGCGTGGGCCAAGCCGCGGTACACCTCGCCGGTGCGGCGCTGCAGACCGTCGTCGCGCTCGTAGCTGTCCCGGGCGCGTGCGGCGTCGCGGTCCTCGCGGTGCCGGGCCCGCTGCGCGGCGAGTTCGGTGGGCACATCCAGCAGCACCTGCCAGTCCGGGGCGGGAAGCGCGAGCCGCTCGAATTCCAGCCGACGCACCCAGTCCACCACCTCGCCGGCGGCGTCCTGATGCAGCCGGGCGGCGCTGTAGGCGGCACTGGAGGCGACGTACCGGTCGAGGATCACCACGTCGTGGCCGCCGAGCAACACGTCGATCTGGTCCTTGGCACCGGCACGATCCAGCGCGAACAACATCGCCATCGCGTACACCGAATCCGCCAGGTCGCCGTGACTGCCGCGTAGCGCCTCGGCGGCCACATCGGCGGTCACCGAGACGCCGTAGCGCGGAAACGCCAGTGTGGCCACCGACCGACCGGCCCCCTCGAACGCCGTGCGCAACCCCTGGGCCAGGGTGTTCTTGCCGGCGCCGTCAACGCCTTCGATCGCGATCAGCACGGCGGGAAGCCTATCCGAGCGAACACAAAAGCCCCCATTTCCAGGCCGGAATGGGGGCTTTTGTGACTGTTCGCGAAAGAGATCAGTACCGGTAGTGGTCCGGCTTGTACGGGCCTTCGACGTCGACGCCGATGTACTCGGCCTGGTCCTTGGTCAGCTTGGTCAGCGTGCCGCCCAGAGCCTCGACGTGGATGCGGGCCACCTTCTCATCCAGGTGCTTGGGCAGCCGGTAGACCTCGTTGTCGTACTCGTCGCCCTTGGTCCACAGCTCGATCTGAGCGATCACCTGGTTGGAGAAGCTGTTGCTCATCACGAACGACGGGTGCCCGGTGGCATTGCCCAGGTTGAGCAGCCGGCCCTCGGACAGCACGATGATGGACTTGCCCGTGTCGGGGAAGGTCCACACGTCGACCTGCGGCTTGACGTTGTCGCGCACCGCGCCGGAGGACTCCAACGCGGCCATGTCGATCTCGTTGTCGAAGTGGCCGATGTTGCCCAGAATGGCCTGGTTCTTCATCGCCTTCATGTGCTCGAGGGTGATGATGTCCTTGTTGCCGGTCGTGGTGATGACGATGTCGGCATCGCCGATGGCCTGCTCGACGGTCTGCACGTCGTAGCCCTCCATCAGTGCCTGCAGCGCGTTGATCGGGTCGATCTCGGTGACGGTCACCCGCGCACCCTGGCCCTTGAGGGACTCCGCGCTGCCCTTGCCGACGTCGCCGTAGCCGCACACCAGCGCCTTCTTGCCGCCGATCAGTGCGTCGGTGCCACGGTTGATGCCGTCGATCAGGGAGTGCCGGCAGCCGTACTTGTTGTCGAACTTGGACTTGGTGACCGAGTCGTTGACGTTGATCGCCGGGAACACCAGCTCACCCGCGGCGGCCAGCTGGTACAGGCGCAGCACGCCGGTGGTGGTCTCCTCGGTGACGCCCTTGACCGACTCGGCGATGGTAGTCCACTTGGTCTTGTCGGTCTCGAAGCGGTCGCGCAGCGTGCCCAGGAAGACCTTCCACTCGTGAGAGTCGCCGTCCTCGGCGGGCGGAACCACGCCGGCCTTCTCGTACTGGGCGCCGCGCAGCACCATCATGGTGGCGTCGCCGCCGTCGTCGAGGATCATGTTGGTCGGCTCGCCGTCCCAGGTCAGGGCCTGCTCAGCGCACCACCAGTACTCCTCCAGCGACTCGCCTTTCCAGGCGAAGACCGGGGTGCCCTTGGGCTCCTCGACGGTGCCGTGCGGCCCGACGACGACCGCCGCGGCAGCGTGGTCCTGGGTGGAGAAGATGTTGCAGGAGGCCCAGCGGACCTCGGCGCCGAGGTCGACCAGGGTCTCGATGAGCACCGCGGTCTGGATGGTCATGTGCAGCGAACCGGTGATGCGGGCGCCCTTGAGCGGGTTGACCCCGTGGTACTCGTGACGCAATGCCATCAGACCGGGCATCTCGTGCTCGGCCAGCCGGATCTCCTTGCGGCCGAACTCGGCCAGCGACAGGTCAGCGACCTTGTAGTCGATTCCGTTGCGGCTGTCCGCGGTCAAACTCATCAGTACGCCCCCGTTAGGTTCGGTGAATTGGCTCCGCTACAAGCTACCGGCGCAAGCCCAAGTCTGCTCGGTCGGGTCATTCGGTGTCGACGACACCGTAGGTCTGTGCCGCCGGGGTGAACAGTCGGGCCAGGTCGGCGGCCACATCGTGGTCGGCTTCCGGCGGCATGGAGACATAGCTCATGGCCAGCCGCACGACGGCCCGGGCCAGGATTCCGGCGTCGTCTTCGCTGACCTTGACCCAGCTGTGCATGAACGACGACGTGAGCCGCGCTGAGCTGCGGGTGATGATCGGGCCGCTGTCGGTGGTGATGATCTGCAGCAGGTCGGGCTTGGCGGCACCGGTCAGCAGCGAGATCACCAGCGGGTCGGCGGCCGAATCGGAGAAGAAGGACCGGAACCCCTCGAGGAACGCGGCGTGGATGTCGCCGACGTTGTCGGACATGGCGCTTTCGACGGCATCGACCAGGCGGTCGGCCAGCCTGACGGCATAGCCCTGCGCCAAGCCCTGACGCGAGCCGAACTCGTTGTAGATGGTCTGCCTGCTGACCCCCGCCGCCTCGGCGACCGCGGCCAGCGTGATCGAGGACCAGTCTCGGCGAGTCAGCAGTTCCCGCATCGCATCCAGCACCGAGTCGCGCAACAGCGCCCGGGATGCCTCGGCGTAGGGGATGCGTTTCACCACCGCGAGATTAGCGGGTGTCATGCCCGAGCAACCTCTACCAACTCGAATTCGGCCCCGGCCGCGCCGCCATCACGCCGCCGCCGCATCTGTCGCGCGATAGCGGGCCAGGATCTTGGCGCGCCGGCGCGGATCGATGTTGACCCGGGTGATGTCCCCGCCGTAGTGCGCCAGCACCCGGTGGTCCATCAGCCGCCGCCACAGCGGCGGGATGTAGGTGAGCCCGATCAGCGACGCGTATCCGCTGGGCAGGTTCGGAGCCCCGGCCATGCTGCGCAACGTCTGGTAGCGCCGGGTGGGGTTGGCGTGGTGGTCGCTGTGCCGCTGCAGGTGGTAGAGGAACAGGTTGGTCACCAGATGGTCGGAGTTCCAACTGTGTTCGGCCGTGCAGCGTTCGTAGCGGCCGTTCGCACGGGTCTGGCGCAGCAGCCCGTAGTGCTCGATGTAGTTCACCGACTCCAGTAGGGAAAAGCCGTAGACGGCCTGAACAATCACGAACGGGATGAGCGCCGGGCCGAACACCGCGATCAACACCCCCCAGAGCACCACCGACATCAGCCAGGCATTGAGAACGTCGTTGGACAGTCGCCAGGGTCCCTTATCGAGCCGGCGCAACCGCGCGGCTTCCAGCTGCCAGGCCGAGCGCAGCCCACCGAAGACGGTGCGCGGCAGGAACTCCCAGAAGGTCTCGCCGAACCGGCCCGACGCCGGGTCTTCTGGGGTGGCCACCCGCACGTGGTGGCCCCGGTTGTGCTCGATGTAGAAGTGGCCGTAGCAGACCTGCGCCAAGGTGATCTTGGACAGCCAGCGTTCGAGCTGATCCTTCTTGTGCCCCAACTCATGCGCGGTGTTGATGCCGACCCCGCCCAAAGTGCCCACCGACAGCGTCAGCCCGATCTTGGCGAACCAGCTGAGAGACCCCTCGACTCCCAGCCAGCTCAGATCGGTGGCGGTGAACAAATAAGCGCCCAGCACCAGGCTGGCGTACTGGCACGGAATGTAGGCGTAGGTGCAGTAGCGGTAGTACCGGTCGTTCTCCAGCTGCGCCATCACCTCGTCGGGCGGGTTCTGCCCGTCGGCGCCGAACCGCAGATCCAGCGCCGGCAGCAGCACGTAGACCAGAATCGGACCGATCCAGAACGGCAACTGTGCGGCCAGGTGCCAACCGAACCGGTTCATCGCCCAGACGAACGGCAGCATGGTGAACATCACCGTCGGGGCGATCAGGCCCATCAGCCAGAGGTATCGCTTCTTGTCCCGCCATACCTCCGCGGTCTGAGTGCTCATCCACGCCCTCCTTGTGAGTTCAACCACCGTCGCGTCTGGACATTACATCCTTGTTCGTACGCCGTCTAGACATTTGACGGCAATTTGTACACGAAAGATGCCGCGCCGCGTCGGGCAGATCCGTATAACTTGAGTGCACAACGCACTCAGGGATGGGCACGACCGCAATGACGACTGCAGGTTCGCAAGCAGGCGCGCGGCCGCGTACCGCCATCCGGGTCCGTGACTACGCGACCGGACTGGCCTTCGCCCACCTGCTGACCAGCGCCGAGGCGATCGCGGTGGTGGTGTCGCTCAACGGCGAAACCCCCCTCACCGACACCACCTTGCTGTCGGTGCCCAACCTGGTGCTGGTCGCGGTGCTGGTCACGCTGGGCACGCTGGCCGTCGTCGCCGCGGGAAGTGCCAGCATCGCGCCGTCAGTGCGCTGGTACACCGCCGGAGCACCGCCCGATCCCGGGCAACGGCGCTCGGCCATCAACATCCTGCGCCGGCAATCGGTGATCGTGCTCGGAACCTGGCTGATCGGCGGGGCCATCGGCCTGGCCGCGCTCCACTCACACAACATGGGGCTGATCGTGCTGCTCAGCGCGATCATCGTGTTCGGGGGCACGGCATCGCTGAGCACCAGCATGTTGTTCACGCAGCGCACCTTCCGGCCGATCGTGGCCGCCGCCTGGCAAGGCACCGACGTCCGCGCGACCGCCCCCGGCGTGTTGGCCCGGCTGGTGACCATGTGGTTCATCACCTGCGCCATGCCTTCGGCGGCCATCATCGCGCTGATCGTCTGCCGTCAGCGGGGCTGGATCATCGACCCGGACTCGTCGGTGGAGATCCCGGTGCTGGTGCTGTGCGTGGTGGCGGTGCTGCTCGGGGTTCGCGCCATGATCCTGGTTTCCCGATCGATCTCCGATCCGGTCGGCGAAGTCGTCAACGCGATGGCCCGGGTCGAGCGCGGCGAGATGACCACCTCCGTCGGCGTCTACGAACAATCCGAGATCGGGCGACTCCAAACCGGATTCAATCGCATGGTGGCCGGTCTGGCCGAACGCGACCGACTCCAGGACCTGTTCGGCCGCCACGTCGGCTCCGATGTGGCCCGGCTGGCGGTGGAGCAGGATCTCGCGCTGTCCGGCTCGGTACAAGAGGCGGCGATCCTGTTCATCGACCTGGTGGGCTCAACCGAACTGGCGGCCACCCACCCGCCGGACGAGGTCGCCGGGGTGCTCAACGACTTCTTCCGCATCGTGGTGGACGCCGTCGACGCACAGCGCGGATCGATCAACAAGTTTCAGGGCGATGCAGCGCTGGCGTTGTTCGGCGCCCCCGTCCCGTCCGACGGGGCCGCCACGGCGGCGCTGGCCACGGCCCGCACCCTGATCGCCCGGCTTCGCCGGCTGCCGCTGGTGGACTTCGGCATCGGCGTCTCGGCGGGGCCGGTGTTCGCCGGCAACATCGGCAGCGAGAACCGCTACGAGTACACCGTGGTCGGCGACGCCGTCAACGAGGCCGCGCGGTTGGCCGACGGCGCCAAGGCCGTCACGGCCCGGGTGTTGTGTTCGGCGACCGCGCTGGAACGCGCCGACGACGCCGAGCGGGCGCGCTGGGTGCACTACGGGTCGGCGACATTGCGCGGCCGGGCGCAACCCACCCAAATGTCGACGCCGATCACCGAGCCCGCGACCGGGGGTGACCTGGCTGCCAGGCTCATGCCAGACTCCGAGCATGGCTTATGACATCGCCCGCCCTCAGATGGAGGGGAACATCGCCGTCGGCGAGAACCGTCAGCTGGGTTTCGCCGAATTCGGTGCGCCGCAGGGCCGGGCGATGTTCTGGCTGCATGGCACGCCTGGTGCCCGCCGGCAGATTCCCGTCGAGGCACGGCTGTACGCCACCGAAGCCAACATCCGTCTGATCGGGGTGGACCGACCCGGGATCGGGTCCTCGACCCCGTTCCAGTACGAGACGGTGTCGCAGTTCGCCGATGACCTGCGCACCGTCGCCGACACGCTCGGCATCGACAAGATGGCGGTCATCGGGCTGTCCGGTGGCGGCCCGTACACGCTGGCATGCGCAGCAGCTATGCCCAAGCGGGTGGTGGCGGCCGGCGTTCTGGGCGGTGTCGCCCCGGCGGTGGGCCCCGAGGCCATCGACAGCAATCTGATGCGGCTGGCCCGGCTCGCCGAGCCGGTACTCGACCACGCCGGGCGACCGATCAGCGTGCTGGCCGCCGGACTGATCCGAATGATCCGGCCGGTGGCCTCCCCGGCACTGGAGCTCTACGCGCGGCTCTCCCCCGAGGGTGACCGCGAGATGCTGTCGCGCCCGGAGTTCAAGGCGATGTTCCTCGATGACCTGCTCAACGGCTCCCGCAAGCAGCTCGCCGCACCGATCGCCGACGCCATCCTGTTCGCCCGCCCCTGGGGCTTCCGGCTCGCCGACATCACGGTGCCGGTGCACTGGTGGCACGGCGATGCCGACCACATCGTCCCGTTCTCACACGGCAAACATGCGGTGGCACTGCTTCCCGACGCCCGGCTCTACCCGATTCCCGGAGAGAGCCATCTGGCCGGATTGGGCCGCGCCGAAGAGATTCTGTGCACCTTGCTTCAGGCGTGGGACGAGGCGGTCGAGCCGACGTCATGACCGCGCCGCAATCGATCCGGGAGTTGTTCGCCCAACTCGGTCTGGAGGAGGTGCCGTCGGCCGACGGCACCCTGACTCTGCAGATGCCGGTCGACGAGCGGGTGGTCAACACCTCCGGCGAGTTGCAGGGCGGATTGATCGCCACCATGGCCGACGTGGCGGCCGGACAGCTCGCCGCGCGTAGCACGCAGTTCGGCAACGGT
Organism: Mycobacterium sp. SMC-19; assembly: GCF_045310815.1. NCBI lineage: Bacteria > Bacillati > Actinomycetota > Actinomycetes > Mycobacteriales > Mycobacteriaceae > Mycobacterium > Mycobacterium sp. SMC-19. The sequence continues at coordinate 65,887 of NZ_JBJIAM010000007.1, forward strand.
ATTGCCACGACGGATCTGTTCATCCGCTACCTGCGGCCGATCAAGGTCGGGCCGGCCCGGGCCGTCGCGTCCATCCTGCGCACCGGCCGGCGTTCGGTGGTGGCCCAGGTCGACATCTACCGAGGCGACGACGATCAGCTGGCGGCCACCGCGACGGTGAACTTCGCCGCCATCGAGCTACCTGGCTGAACGCCTAGCGCCGACGGCGACGGCATCACCGGTGGCGCTGGAGGCGACGGCGGAATCGGTCACCCGCACGACCACGACCACGACCACTAATGCGAAATCGCCGCTGCGGACGTCACGCGGTCGGTAGCGAACACCTAAAGCGCTCGGCTGGGGTATCCCAGTCGAGCGCTTTACGTTTCCTCCCGTTGTTGCCGGCTGTCGTCGGCTTTATGGTCGACCCGTCCTAGTGCCGGTCTCGCGGACCGCGTCAGTAGCGGCATGCCAAGATCTGCTCATGTCGGTAGTGCTGGTGCACGGAAACCCGGAATCTGACGCGATCTGGGACCCGCTGGTCGACGCCCTGGGCCGTCGAGATGTCGTACGGTTGTCGCCACCGGGATTCGGCGCTCCACTGCCGCAACACTTCTCCGCAACCTACGTTGCCTACCGCGACTGGCTCGAACGCGAGCTCGAAGCCCTCGGCGACGCGGGCGAGCCGATCGACCTCGTCGGACACGACTGGGGCGGGGTCCACGTGGTCAACCTGGCGATGCATCGCCCCGACCTCGTGCGCAGTTGGACCACCGACATCATCGGTGTGTTCGACCCGGACTACGTCTGGCCCGAGACGGCCCAGGTCTGGCGGACCCCAGGCAAGGGCGAGCGGTTGGTCAAGAACATGCTCGGCGGCACAGTGGAAGACCGGACGGCGCTGTGGTCGGCCACCCTGCCGGCCGACATCGCCAGGTCGATGGCGCAGGCGCAGGGCCCGGAGATGGGGCGGGCAACCCTGCTGCTGTACCGCTCGGTGGAAGGCCCCGGGGCCATGGCACAGACCGGCGGCGGGCTCGAGCGCGCGCGGGCCCGTCCGGGCCTTTCCCTGTTGGCCACCGGCGACCCCTACGTGGGGTCCGAGGAGATCCGGCGACGCGCGGCGCAGCAAGCGGGCGCCCATACCGAAGTGCTTGACGGGCTTGGCCACTGGTGGATGAGCCAGGACCCGGGGCGCGGCGCGGCCGCCCTCACATCCTTCTGGGCATCGGTCGCCGAAACTGGGTGACTCAGTTCGGCGCGCTCAGCCGACTCTCGATGAAGTGCGGCAACCGGAACCGCCGAGGCGCATGCATGACCGGTGTGTCCTGTGGCGCTCCGCCGTTCTGGGCGGCGGTGTAGGCCGCGGAATTACCGGTGACGTGCAGCACCTGACCGCGCCAGGTGATGTCGGCCTCCCGGTAGGCCTCCACCAGCGCACGTTCCAGCAGCTTGTCGGCCTCGGCGATCGACAACGCGGTCAGTTCGACGAATTCCCCGTCGCGGGCATCGAGTTTGAGCGTGGTGGGGCCGGTTTCCACCAGGTCGCAGTTGGCCCGGATGCTCAGTTCGGCGTTGGAACGCGCCAGCCCCGCCAGCGCATAGGCGGCCAGCAGGACGCGGCATGCCTCGTCGCCGGCCGGACCGCAGTCGAACCGCAGTTGCCGCAGTGCGGCGAAGCTGAGCACCTGGGTGCGGATGATCCGGGTGCAGCACACACCGGTGTCGGCCACCGCACGGGAATCCGTCGATGCGCCATCGACCAATACGCCGATGATCTCGCCGGACAGCACTCCGCGGAACCGGCTTTGGCCGGTGCCCAGGGCCGCGTCGATCGCACCGAAGACCAGGCTGCCGGGGCTCAACTCCAACAGTGCGCGAGCGTTGTCCGGTGTGCTCTCGCGGGCCACTCGGTAGGCGGGGTGTGCGATCGCGGGCTTGCCGTCGATGGAGCCGGTGAGAAAGTGCCCGTCGAAAATGCGTTGCGGCATTTCAAGATCGGTGTAGGCCAGCCGGCCACCCTCGTAGGAAACCTCCATCCGCGGCACCCGGCTCAACAGCGGATGCTGGTCACGGATGGCCTGCAGAATCGCGGCTTCGACACGCTGGACCTGGCTCTGGTTGTCATCGATGAGCACCGTGGCCGTCGGTTCCCCGTCGATCAATCGGGTCTCAGCGGCCGACGCTGAGCGCGCGGCGCGGTGGACCGGGCTGATCGCGGCGTGGGCTCCCCCGGCGGGCGCCAGCTCGGTGGACAGGCTCAGGGTGCTGGCGCCACCGGCCTGGCAGGCGGCGATCAGCTGTGGAAAGGAAAGTTTGGACAAAGCGATCAACCTTTCTGGTCCACCGAGTGTGGCACAGGCGTCCGGTCCAGGTCCGGCTCGAGATAGATGACCAGCGCCGCCGGCACGGCCGCGCGGATATTGGCTTCGGCGGCGTCGATGGTGGCCGCGACACCGGCCAGGTCCAGCCGGGGAACCACGGCGATCTTGGCCCCCACCAGCATCTCGTCCGGGCCCAGGTACTGGGTGCGGATGTGGATCAGGCGGGTGACGTTCTCGGTTCCCTCCAGCGCCGCGCGAATGGCCTGATCCTCGGCGGCAGTGGCGCCCTCACCGATCAGCAGGCTGTGCATCTCCACCATCAGGAAGACGGCGACCACACCGAGCAGCACACCGATCCCGAGGGTGCTCACGCTGTCCCACACCGGGTTTCCTGTGAGCACACTCAGTCCCACGCCGGCCAGCGCCAGCACCAATCCGATCAGCGCGGCGGTGTCCTCCAACAACACCACCGGCAGCTCGGGATTGCGCGAGTTGCGAAGGAACCGCCACCAGCTGCTCTGGCCCTTCAGCGGGCGCGACTCGACGATAGCGGTCCGAAAACTGTAGGACTCCAACGCGATCGCCACCACCAGGATCGCGATCGCCACCAGCGGCGAGCTCAACTCGACGGGGTGGCGAAGCTTCTCGTACCCCTCGTACAGCGCGAACATCGAGCCCAGGCTGAACAGCACCAGCGCCACGACGAACGACCAGAAGTAGCGGCTGCGGCCGTGCCCGAAGGGGTGCAGCGCGTCGGGTGCCTTGGTGGCGGCGCGCTGTCCGAACAGCAACAGCGTCTGGTTGGAGGTGTCGACCACCGAGTGCACCGCCTCGGCGAGCATGGCGGCGCTACCGGTGATCACGTAGCCGGTGAACTTCGCCACCGCGATGCCGGCGTTGGCCGCCAGGGCCGCGATGATGGCCTTGGTACTACCGGAGGAAGACACTCACAGGCCCATCGTCGCCCGGAACAGAGCGGCTGGTTTTTGGGCGAGCAGCCGGATCGGCCCGTCGTCGCAGGGCACCCAGGCGGACTCGCCGCGGTGCAGCGTCAGCGTCTTGGACTTGGCGTGCACGGTGATTGAGCCCTCGGTGCACAGCAGGATCTGTGGACCGTCGTGGCGCGCCGGCGCGTCGACCTCGTGGCCGAGGTGGGTGCCGTCGAGGGTCAGTCGCGACAGCGCGAATTCCTCGGCGGGGGTCTGGTAGACCACCTCGAGTCCGTCGGTGTAGGTGGCCGGCCGCAGCGCCTCCTCGGTGGTGGGGGTGAAATCCAGCACCCGCAGCAACTCGGGGACGTCGACGTGTTTGGGCGTCAGTCCGCCACGCAGCACGTTGTCGGAGTTGGCCATCACCTCCAGACCTACGCCGTGCAGGTAGGTGTGCAGGTTGCCGGCCGATACGAAGATGGCCTCCCCCGGCGCCAGACTGACCCGGTTGAGCAGCAGCGAGGCCAGGACGCCCGCGTCACCGGGGTACCGCTCTCCCAGTTCGAGGACCGTCTTGGCCTCCGCGGAGAATTCGCCGGCCTCAGAACTGAGGTACTGGATGGCCCCTTCCAGCACGGCGGGCACCAACACGTCCAAATCGGGCTGGGGTGCGGTGATCCATGTGGTGAACAGCGCCCGCAGGCCGTCGGCGTCGGACTGCACATCGGATTGACCGTTGCCGGACTGGCCGCCGAGCAGGTCGATGAACGGGTCCAGGTCCGATACCGCCAGCCCCCTCAGCAGCTCGATGGTGCGCGCCACCGGGCGGAAGCCGGCCAGCGCCTCGAACGGCTGCAGCGCCACCAGCAGTTCCGGTTTGTGACTGGTGTCGCGGTAGTTGCGGATCGGCGAGGACACCGGGACCCCGAGCCGCTCTTCGCGCTCGTAGCCTTCGATCGCCTGCATGGCGCTGGGGTGGGCCTGCAGCGACAGTGGCTCGTCGGCGGCCAGCACCTTGACCAGAAACGGCAGGCGATCACCGAAGCGGGTCTGGGCGAGCGGCCCCAGCTGGCCCTCCGGGTCTTGGGCTAGGACGTGGAGCAACGACACCTCGCCGGTGTCGGTCTCCAGGCAGGCCGGATCCCCGGGGTGTGCACCCAGCCACAGCTCGGCCTCTGGATGTGCCGCCGGAACCGGCCGGCCGGTGAATTCGGCGATAGCTGTCCTCGAGCCCCAGGCGTAGGTCCGTATCGCACCGCGTAGTTGTTCCACTGTTCCCGTCAACCCCGCAAAAGTCGCACATAGGCGGCGGCCATCTCCAACCGCACTGCCAACACCGCAAGTTGTTGTTCGGCCGGGCCTGGGCCGCTCGGGGGCGGCGCCTGGGTCGGGTTCGCGGTTTCCGCCGAGGCACCCGGCGCCACCGGCACATCCCCGGCTGCGACCAGGTCCACATCGCCCAAGCCGTTGATTCGGGCCGCCACCACGGTACGTTCGGCGGCCAGCGTCAACGCCAGCACCCGCAACCGGTCGAGGGCCGGGCCGTCGATCTGCTCGTCGTGGAAGATGTCGGCGTCATCGTTGCCACCGGCGGACCGCGCCCGCAGGGCGCTCACCGCGTCGGCCAGCCCGGTCGCCGCCACCGCGGTCTGACCGATCCGCAGCATCGCCGCGCTGCCGTGTCGCGCCAGCGCCAGGGTCGCCGCGCAGTCACCGGCCAGCGCGACGGCGCGGCCGACAATGCGGTCGGCCAGCAATTTCGCTGGGTTGGTGAACAACTCACGCGCGGCGCTGTTGCGCAGCGCCTCGGCGTCGAGCTCGTCGGCCAGTGCGCCCAGGTCACTCGGCGCACCCGCGCCGCCCAGCTCCAGGGCGTCCATGATGGCCAACCCGGCGGCCAGGTAGCGCGGCAGGCCGAACTCCGCCGCGACGGCGATCCGCGGTTCCAGCACTGCGACGCGGCCGGCGGTCGCGTCGCGCAGCGGCCCCTCATAGGGCGCGACGACCACCACCCGCGCCCCGCGACGTACCCCGGCCGCGGCCGCGGCGACCAGCGCCGGATCGCCCGGGTCATCACCGGCGATCACCACTACGTCCAGCGAACCGATCCACGACGGGGCCTCAGCGGCCAGCACCAGCGGTGCGCGCACCGAATCGCCGTGCGTGGCGGCCAGCAGGCTCCCGGCCGTGGCCGCGGTACCGCGGGTGGCCAGCCAGATGACCGCCCGCGGCGGGTAGTCACGGCTTTCACTGCGCACGGCATCCAGGGCACCCTCATCGACCGCCGCGGCGGTGGCGCGCACCTGTGCCCCGGCCATCGACGCGGCCCACAGCGCGCCGTCGCGGTCGGCCGCCAATAGGGCCTCGGTGTCATCGAGGTCGACGGTGGAGAAGGAGCCGGAGAAAGCGGTCACGGACGAGACTTCTCCGCGGAGCTGACAGCCTCGATCTGCGCAGCGACCCGGGCCACCACCGCGTCCACCGCGGCGGCGTCGGGTGCCTCGACGTTGAGCCGCAGCAGCGGCTCGGTGTTGGAGCTGCGCAGGTTGAACCAGCTGCCCGCACCCAGGTCGACGGTCACGCCGTCCAGGTGGTCCACGGACACCTGGTCGCCGAACGATCCGACCACCGCATCCACGCACGCCTGTGCATCGGCGACGGTGAAATTGATCTCTCCCGACGCCGCGTAACGCTGGTAGTTGGCGGTCAGCTCGGAGAGCGGCCGCTGTTGTTCGCCGAGCGCGGCCAGGACGTGCAGGGCGGCCAGCATGCCCGAGTCGGCACCCCAGAAATCCCGGAAGTAATAGTGCGCCGAGTGCTCCCCGCCGAAGATGGCCCCGGTCTCGGCCATCAGCGCCTTGATGTAGGAGTGCCCGACCCGTGACCGCAACGGTGTGCCGCCGAGTTCGGTGACCAGTTCCGGTACGGCGTGCGAGGTGATCAGGTTGTGAATCACCGTCGCCCCGGGCTCGCGGGCCAATTCGCGGGCGGCCACCAGGCCGGTCACCGCCGACGGGGAAACCGGCTCTCCGCGCTCGTCGACCACGAAGCATCGGTCGGCGTCGCCGTCGAAGGCCAACCCGATATCCGCGCCCTGCTCGCGCACGAAGGCCTGCAGATCGACCAGGTTGGCCGGATCCAGCGGGTTGGCCTCGTGGTTGGGGAAGTTGCCGTCCAGCTCGAAATACAGCGGCAGCAATGTGATCGCGCCGACCGATCCGAACACCGCAGGGGCGGTGTGGCCGGCCATTCCGTTGCCGGCGTCGACGGCCACGCGCAGCGGACGCAGGCCGGAGATGTCGACCAGCGAGTGCAGGAATGTCGCATAGTCGGCCAGCACGTCGCGGTCGGTGACGGTTCCGCGCGGTCCGTGGCCGTCGCCGCCCGGGGCCCAGTCGGAGTCCAAGCCGGCGATCAGCTCATCGCGGATTCGGCCCAGGCCGGTATCGGCGCCCACCGGCTTGGCGCCCGCCCGGCAGAGCTTGATGCCGTTGTAGGCGGCCGGGTTGTGGCTGGCGGTGAACATCGCACCCGGGCAGTCCAGCGCCCCGGAGGCGAAATAGAGCTGGTCGGTCGATGCCAACCCGATCCGGACCACATCCAGGCCGCGGGCGACCACGCCCTCGGCGAACGCCGCCGACAGCACTGGCGAACTGTCCCGCATGTCGTGGCCGATCACCACCTGCCGGGCGCCTTCCTCGGCCATCAGCCGGGCAAACGAGGACCCGACCTCGGTGACGAGGGATTCATCGATCTCCGAACCGACCAGGCCGCGTACGTCGTACGCCTTGATCACACGGTGGACAGCCGCAGCGGGCCGAGACATGGACAGGGCTCCTGACGCAGTGGACTCTTGACGCTCAAGCCTAGCCCGGAACCCGCGATCAGTCCGACGGGTCTGGCAACACCCGCAAATGGCCACGGCGCCGACCATTGGTCTTGCCGGGCGGACCAGGCGGTGCCAGCACGCCGCCACCGGGTCCGGCGGTGGGCGCTCCCCGGGTCGCGGAGTCGACCGGATTGGTCTGGGGGTACCACCCGTTGGCCGGGGCCGCTCGCCCGGATTCACGCTCGCGAACCGCCTCGGCAAGGGCGATCAGGTCATCTTCTTCGGGAGACACCCAGGGGCCGGGGTGGCGGACCAGTTCCCAACCGCGCGGGGCTGTGATCCGGCCCGCATGGTTGAAGCACAGGTCCCAGGAATGCGGCTCAGCGGCAGTCGCCAGCGGGCCGACCACGGCGGTGGAGTCCGAGTAGACGAACGTCAGCGTCGCCACCGCATAGTGCGGACACCCTGGCCGGCAGCAACGACGGGGAACGTTCACGCCCGTGAGGCTATCGTGGCCGCGCTCCCCCGCAGCGCCGGACACGCGCAATGGGCCGGCACCCTATGCACAACCGTTACCATCTTCTGCGTGATCGCCACGCGTCGCCGCAGGCGCGGCCGTGAAACCCGCGGACCGCTGTTGCCGCCGACCGTGCCGGGCTGGCGCACCCGTGCGGAACGGTTCGACATGGCGGTGCTGGAGGCCTACGAGCCCATCGAACAACGTTGGAAGCAACGGTTGACGGCTCTTGACGTCGCCGTCGACGAGATCCCGCGGATCGCCGCCAAGGATCCCGACAGCGTGCAGTGGCCGCCAGAAGTGGTCGCGGACGGACCGATTCCGCTGGCCCGGTTGATTCCCGCCGGGGTGGACGTTCGAGGAAATCCGACGCGGGCCCGAATCTTGCTGTTCCGCAAGCCGATCGAGCAACGCGCAAACGACAGCACAGAACTCGGCGACTTATTGCACGAGATTCTGGTGGCTCAAGTCGCCACCTACTTGGATGTCGAGCCCAACGTCATCGACCCAACGATCGACGACTAGTCGCCGGCTCAGATGATGCCGCGCTTGAGGCGGCGGCGCTCACGCTCGGAAAGCCCACCCCAGATACCGAAACGCTCGTCGTGCCCCAAGGCGTATTCCAGGCACTCGCTGCGGACCGAGCACCGCTGGCAGATCTTCTTGGCCTCTCGGGTCGAGCCGCCCTTCTCCGGGAAGAACGCCTCGGGGTCGGTCTGCGAGCACAGGGCGCGGTCCTGCCATTGCTCATTGGTGGCCGACGCAGGGTCGAACGGCTCGAATTCGTCGTAGTCCTCGGGCTCGGGAACCAGGCTCAGATGCGGCCGGCTGGGCATCGGCTCCAACGCCTCCGGCGCCTCCAGCCCGCTCGGCGTAGCCATTTCGGCACCGGCGTGCGGTGCTCCCCCCATCACGCCCCAAAGGTGCTCATAGGACATGCTCCGCCTCCTCACCTGTAGCGCGATCCTGATATGTCGCTCGAATCGGAAGATATTGACCATCCCAATTCGAACATGTGATCGAATCTCGGTCTGCGACACCGAAATCGGCTGGCCAACCGGGAAATGACACTAGTGTGATTAGACACGGGTTGATCAGCCCGGTCAAGCTGATTGGCCAAATTCCTTACCATCCCGTGATCGATTTCCAACGTGTCCGAGACCGGCGAGTCCCTGTCATCTACCCCACACCCGCCCCTCGGCGTGTCTTACCGCGTCCCCGATGGAGCGACGACGGCGGTCCGCCACGCCAGCCATCTCGGCGCCAAAGGTACTGTCGTGCGCTGTGAAGGTCACCGTTCTCGTCGGGGGGGTCGGCGGCGCCCGGTTCCTGCTCGGCGTCCAGAAACTACTGGGTCTGGGCCAATTCGCCGAATCCCCAGCTGACACCGGGGCCGACGCGCACGAACTGACCGCGGTCGTCAACGTCGGCGACGACGCCTGGATGCACGGGGTGCGCATCTGCCCCGACCTGGACACCTGCATGTACACCCTGGGCGGCGGCGTCGACCCCGAGCGCGGCTGGGGTCACCGCGACGAAACCTGGCACGCCATGGAGGAGTTGGCCCGTTACGGGATGCAGCCGGACTGGTTCGGCCTCGGCGACCGCGACCTGGCCACCCATCTGGTCCGTACCCAGTCGCTACGCGCCGGTTATCCCCTGACAGAGGTGACTTCGGCGTTGTGCCAGCGTTGGCAGCCGGGCGCGCGGCTGTTGCCGGTCACCAACGACAGCTGTGAAACGCACGTCGTCATCACCGACCCGGCCGACGACACCCGGCGCGCAATCCACTTCCAGGAATGGTGGGTGCGCTACCGCGCCCAGGTTTCCACCCACGGGTTCGGCTTCGTGGGCGCAGAGAAGGCCACGGCCACAACGGAAGTCGTCGATGCCATCACCGGCGCCGGCATCGTCCTGCTGGCGCCCTCCAATCCGGTGGTGAGCATCGGCGCCATCCTGGCCGTTCCGGGTGTCCGCGCGGCGCTGCGCTCCACCGCGGCACCGATCGTCGGTTACTCCCCGATCATCGCAGGTAAGCCGTTGCGCGGCATGGCCGATGTCTGCCTGAGCGTGATCGGCCTGGACTCCACCTCTCGAGCCGTCGGCGAGCATTATGGCGCCCGCAGCGGAACCGGGATCCTGGACTACTGGCTGGTACACGAGGGCGAGTCCGCCCATGGCGACGACATCGCCGGCATGACCGTAAGCGCCGCCCCGCTGTTGATGACCGATCCGGCCGCCACGGCCGAGATGGTCCGCACCGGAATGGATCTCGCGGGGGTGTCACCATAAAGGGGCAGGGCGAGCACGGTAGCGCCGCCAAGGTCGAGATCTTGCCGGTGACCGGCTTGGGCGAGTTCCGCCCCGGCGACGATCTGGCCACCGCACTGGCCGAGGCCGCCCCATGGCTGGCCGACGGCGACATCGTGGTCGTCACCAGCAAGGTGGTGTCCAAGTGTGAGGGCCGCATCGTTCCGGCGCCGCACGACGCCGAGGCACGTGATGCATTGCGCCGCCAACTGGTCGAGGCCGAGGCGGTACGCGTGCTGGCCCGCAAAGGCCGCACCTGGATCACCGAGAACCGCCTCGGTCTGGTGCAGGCCGCCGCCGGTGTGGACGGCTCCAACGTCGGCTCCGACGAACTCGCGCTGCTGCCGGTCGATCCCGACGGCAGCGCCGCCGCGTTGCGCGCCGGGCTGGCCGAGCGTCTGGGGGTCAGCGTGGCGGTGCTGATCACCGACACCATGGGCCGCGCCTGGCGCCACGGCCAGATCGACCTCGCGATCGGGGCGTCGGGCCTGTCGGTGCTCAACGGCTATGCGGGATCCGTCGACCGGCACGGCAACGAACTGGTGGTCACCGAAGTGGCCGTCGCCGACGAACTCGCCGCGGCCGCCGACCTGGTCAAGGGCAAGCTCACCGATGTTCCAGTGGCGGTGGTGCGCGGCGTTACCAGCCCCGACAACGGTTCCACCGCCGCCGCACTGGTGCGTTCCGGCCCGGAAGATCTGTTCTGGCTCGGTACCGCCGAGGCTATCGAGGTCGGACGCGGCCAGGCGCAACTGCTGCGCCGCTCCGTGCGCAGCTTCGCCGGCGAGCCCGTTCCGGCGCAACTAATCACCGACGCCATGGCCGAGGCGCTGACCGCGCCGGCCCCACACCACACCCGCCCGGTCCGGTTCGTCTGGCTTCAGACCCCGAGCGTGCGCACGCGGCTGCTCGATGCCATGGCGCAGCAGTGGCGATCCGACCTGACCGGTGACGGCAAGTCCCCCGAGTCCATTGAGGCCCGGGTCTCACGTGGCCAGATCCTTTATGACGCACCTGAAGTCGTCATCCCGATGATGGTCCCCGATGGCGCCCACCACTACCCCGACGCCGCCCGCACCGCCGCCGAGCACACCATGTTCACGGTTGCCGTGGGCGCCGCCGTCCAGGGGCTGTTGGTGGCACTGGCGGTACGGGGTGTGGGCAGCTGCTGGATCGGTTCGACGATCTTCACCCCCGAGTTGGTCCGCACCGAGCTCGATCTGCCGCCCGACTGGGAACCCTTGGGCGCCATCGCGATCGGCTACCCGACCGACCCGCCCGAACCCCGCGCACCGGCCGACGTCGGCGACCTGCTGGTGCGGCGATGAGTCTGCACGACTCCGCGGTCGCGGCACTGAGCGCTTGGGCCGCACCGGATTCCGCGCAAGACTCGCTCCGACATGCGGTGCTGGCGTTTCTGGCTGCCCGCCCCGACGCGTGCCGGCGTGAATGCGTTCCCGGCCACATCACCGCGTCGACACTGGTGCTCGACCACACCGGTGAGCACGCGCTGCTGACGCTGCACCCGCGGGTAGGCCGCTGGCTACAGCTCGGCGGGCACTGCGAGGACACCGACCCCGACATCGTCGCCGCCGCCCTGCGCGAAGCCACCGAGGAATCCGGCATCGCCGAGCTGCGGCTGGATCCGGCACTGGCCGCCGTGCATGTGCATCCGGTGACCTGCTCGCTGGGTCTGCCGACCCGGCACCTGGACCTTCAGTTCGTGGCGCACGCGCCCGCGGGCGCGCAGATCGGAATCAGCGACGAGTCGCTTGCCCTGCGCTGGTGGCCGGTGGATGCGCTGCCGCCGGACGCCGACGACGCGCTGGCGCATTTGGTGGCGCGGGCCGTCGCGGCCGCCTGATCCAGGCGTTGACTCTGCGTCTACTGCGGGAAAGTTCGAGAAGGGTGCGCCCTGAGCGCAGAGTCAGCGGAAAGCCGGCTCACACGTCGGACGAGTAGCGGATCCCGCAGTCCGGGATCGACACCCCGGGCCACACCCGGGCCCCGCGCAGCAACTCGCAGCGGGCCCCGATGTCGGCGCCGTCGCCGATCACCCCGTCACGGATCAGCGCCCGCGGACCGATTCGGGCGCCGAACCCGATGATCGAGCGTTCGATCACGCTGCCGGCCTCGACTTTCACGCCGTCGAAGATCACCGCACCGTCCAGCCGGGCGCCCGGGCCGATCTCGGCGCCTCGCCCCACAACCGTGCCGCCGATCAGGACCGCGCCCGGCGCCACCGAGGCGCCGTCGTGCACCAGGGCCTCACCGCGCTGCCCGCCCAGTGCCGGTGACGGCGCGATGCCACGCACCAGATCCGCCGAGCCCCGCACGAAGTCCTCCGGGGTGCCCATGTCGCGCCAATAACTGGTGTCCACGTAGCCGCAGACCTTCACACCGTCGGCCAGCAGCGCGGGGAACACCTCGCGTTCCACCGAAACCGGGCGTCCCCGCGGGATGCGGTCGATGACCTCCCGGGACAACACGTAGCAACCGGCATTGATCTGGTCGGTCGGCGGGTCCTCGGTCTTCTCCAGGAACGCGGTGACCCGCCCGTCGCTGGTGGGCACGCAGCCGAAGGCCCGCGGGTCGCCGACTCGTACCAGGTGCAGGGTCGCCTCGGCACCCTGCTCGCGGTGGTAGTCGTGCAGCTCGGTCAGATCGGCCCCCGACAGCACATCACCGTTGAACACCATCGCGGTGTCGTGGCGCAGCTTTCCGGCGACGTTGGCGATGCCGCCGCCGGTGCCCAGCGGCTCTTCCTCGGTCACGTAGTCGATCTGCAGACCCAGTGCGGCTCCGTCACCGAATTCCTCGGCGAAGACCTCCGGCTTATAGGACGTGCTGAGGATCACGTGCTCGATGCCGGCGGCGGCGATCCGCGACAGCAGATGAGTGAGGAACGGCAGACCCGCGGTCGGCAGCATCGGCTTGGGCGCCGACAGGGTGAGCGGCCGCAGCCGAGTCCCCTTGCCGCCCACCAGGACGACCGCGTCGACTTGGCTCAGTGTCACGGGTGCCCCTTCGTCAGTTTGCGGCGGGCGTTACGCACCGCCAATTGTGAGCGCACCGCCAGCGCGCCCCGCATGGTCCAGCGCAGCGGGGCCCGCCACCAGCCGGGGTGTCGGTCGGCCAGGTAGGTGTAGGTGCTGCGGTGGTGGGCGGCCAGGTTGCGTGCCGGATCCTTGCCGGTGGCGTGGCCCTTCTGGTGCAGCACCTCGGCCTCGGGCACGTAGACGTTGAGCCAGCCGGCCTTGGCCAGGCGGTCCCCCAGGTCGACGTCCTCCATATAGAGGAAGTAGCGCTCGTCGAAGCCGCCGATGGCGTCGAACGCGGCGCGGCGCACCAGAAGGCAGGCGCCCGAGAGCCACCCCACCGCCCGCTCGCTGGGCTCCAGCCGCTCCTGCCGGTAAGCGCGGGTCCACGGATTGTTGGGCCACACCGGGCCGACCACAGCGTGCATCCCGCCGCGGATCAGGCTGGGCAGGTGACGCGCCGAGGGATACACCGAACCGTCCGGTTCCCGGATCAGCGGACCCAGCGTCGCCGCCCGGGGCCAGCGCGCGGCCGCATCCAACAGGGCCTCGATGCTGCCCGGACCCCACTGCACGTCGGGGTTGGCCACGATGAGAAATTCGCTGCGTTCGCCGTCCTCGGCGTCGAGCAGCGCCACCCCGGCATTGACCGCTCCGCCGTAGCCCAGGTTGGCCCCGGTATGCAGCAATTGCACGTTGGGATAGCGCTGCGCGGCTTCCTCCGGCGAACCGTCGGTAGATCCGTTGTCGGCCATCACCACCCGCACCGGGCGATCGGTCGCCAGCGACAGCGATGCCAGGAAGCGGTCCAGGTGCCAGCCCGGCGAATAGGTCACCGTCACCACCGGTAGCGCCTCACTCACGGCGTAGAGGTTATCTGGCCACGGCGGCGGACAGTGCATCGCTCCACCGGCGCAGCGGTGTCAGGCCGGCGCGCGCCGACTCGGCCCCCGACAACGCGGAGTAGGCGGGCCGGGCGGCCGGGCGCGGATGCGCCGCACTGCTGACCGGCCGCACCCGGTCCGGATCGGCGCCGACGGCGGCGAACACCGCACGGGCCTGTTCGTACCGGCTCGCGGCACCGGCGTTGGCGGCATGCAACACCCGGGCACTGGGCGGTGCGGCCGCCAGCGCCAGCAGCGCATCGACGAGATCGCCGACATAGGTCGGGGATCCAATCTGGTCGTCAACCACCTCCACGTCCGCATCGCCCGCGGCCCGCTCGCGCATCACCGCGACGAAGTCGGAGCCGCCGGCAGCGCCGGTGTAAACCCAGGCGGTGCGCACCACCAGGGCATCCGGCGAAGCTGCCAGCACCGCGTTCTCACCAGCCAGTTTGGTGCGGCCGTAGACCGACAGCGGCCGGGTGGCTTCCCCCGGCTCGTACGGGCGGGGCGCGGCGCCGCCGAAGTCGCCGTCGAAGACGTAGTCGGTGGAGATGTGGATCAGGCGGGCACCGGCTCGCGCGCTGGCGGCGGCCAGGTGACCCGGTCCAGTGGCGTTGACGGCATGCGCCCGCTCGGCATCCTGCTCGGCGGCGTCCACGTTGGTGTAGGCCGCACAGTTGATCAGCACGTCACCGGGCCGCAGGTCCACGGCGTCCACCGCGGCGGCCTTGGTGATGTCGCACTGGGCCGACGTCAGTGCCAGCACGTCATGACCGGCCTCCGCGGCGCGTTTGGCCAGGAAGGTGCCGACTTGGCCGCCGGCGCCGGTGATCACAATCCGCTGCCGAGTACTCATGACCGTCGAGCTTATGCGGCGGTTCCAGCTTCGCCTCTCCTCCGTCGAGGCTCGCTAAACCACCGGTCTGGCACGCCGCACCCGGCTACCGGCGATACAGCAGTTACGCAAGTAATCTGAAGTGATGCCTGCGCAACGTGTGATTCGTGTGATTGCCACGGTGGCAGCCGTCGCCGTCGTCTTGGGTACCGGAGTGGCGTGGAGTCAAGTCCGGTCGTTCGAGGACGGCATCTTCCACGTCTCGTCGCTGGCCCTGGGCAACGGCGGATCCGATGGCGCGGTCGACATCCTGCTGGTCGGGATGGACAGCCGCACCGACGCCCACGGCAATCCGCTGACCCCCGAAGAGCTGGCCGCACTGCGCGTCGGGGACGACGAAGCCACCAACACCGACACGATCATCCTGGTCCGGATCCCCAACAACGGGAAGTCGGCCACCGCGATCTCGATCCCCCGCGACTCCTACGTCGCGGCACCCGGCCTGGACAAGACCAAGATCAACGGCGTGTACGGGGCCACCCGACTGGAGACCGCCGACGCGCTCGTCGAATCCGGAATGGACCCGGTCCAGGCCCAGGCGCGCGGTACCGAAGCGGGCCGGGAGGCCCTGATCAAGACGGTGGCCGACCTGACCGGAGTCACCGTCGACCACTACGCCGAGATCGGACTGCTCGGGTTCGCACTGATCACCGATGCCCTGGGCGGCGTCGACGTCTGCCTCCGGGAGCCGGTCTACGAAGAGCTCTCCGGCGCGGACTTCCCGGCCGGCTGGCAGCGACTCGGTGGCGCCCAGGCGCTCAGCTTCGTGCGACAGCGCCACGAACTCCCGCACGGCGACCTGGACCGGGTCCGGCGTCAACAGACGGTGATGGCGTCGCTGGCGCACCAGGTGATCTCCGGAAAGACGCTGTCCAGCCCCGGCACCCTGTCGCGGCTGCAGGCGGCGGTACAGCGGTCGGTGGTGCTGTCGGCCGGGTGGGACGTAATCGACTTCGTCACGAAAGCCCAAGACCTGGCCGCGGGCAAGGTGGCGTTCGCCACCATCCCGGTGCTCGAGGAGTCGGGCTGGAGCGACGACGGTATGCAAAGCGTGGTGCGTGTCGACCCCGACCAGGTGGCGGACTGGGTCGCGGGGCTGCTGCACGATCAGGACGAGGGCAAGACCGAACAACTGGCCTACAACCCGGAACAGACCACCGCCAGCGTGCTCAACGACACCGACATCAACGGCCTGGCCGCCGCGGTTTCCGGCGTGCTCAGCGCCAAGGGCTTCGGCACCGGAGCCGTGGGAAACAACGAGTCCGGGCATGTGCCCACCAGTCAGGTGCAGGCCGCCTCGGCCGACGACCCCGGCGCACGGGCGGTGGCCAGGGACCTCGGCGGATTGCCGGTGGTGTCCAATGAGTCGCTCCCGGCCGGCGCCGTCCGCGTCGTGCTGGCAGGCGACTACACCGGGCCCGGATCGGGCATGGGCTCCGGGGGCGCCAGCGCGCAGGCGGCCGGCATCTCCAGCTACGACGACGGCGAGGCACCCCAAATCCCCGTTGCGTCACCGATTCTGACCGCGGGTTCCAACGATCCCCAGTGCGTGAACTAACGTCGCTGCGGTGACCAACCTCAGCTCGGCGATCCTTGACCCGATCATGCGCGCCGACCCGGTGGGGCCACGGATCACCTATTACGACGACGCGACCGGGGAACGTATCGAGCTGTCCGCGGCGACGCTGGCGAACTGGGCCGCCAAGACCGGCAACCTGTTGCGCGACGAGCTCGGCGCCGCAGCCGGCAGTCGCATCGCGGTGTTGCTCCCCGCGCACTGGCAGACGGCGGCGGTGCTCTTCGGCGCCTGGTGGATCGGGGCCGAGGTGGTGCTCGGCGATCCGGACGGCGATGCCGATGTCGCATTGTGCACCGCCGACCGGCTCGCCGAGGCCGACGCGGCGGTGGCCGCCACCGGCGGCGAGGTGGTGGTGCTGTCCCTGGATCCGTTCGGCCGGCCCGCCCCCGACCTGCCGGTGGGCGTCACCGACTATGCGACCGCCGTGCGGGTGCACGGCGACCAGATCGACGCCGAGCGCGCCCCCGGCCCCGCCCTGGCCGGATCGTCCGCCGACGATGTGCTGGCCTCGTGCGAGAAGTGCGCGGCGGCACTGGGTTTGACGTCGTCGGATCGGGTTTGGTCGACCAATAGCTGGGACAACCCGACCGAGCTGATCGACAACATGTTGACGGTGTTCGCCGTCGGCGGGTCGCTGGTCCAGGTCGCCAACCCCGATCCCGACCTGCAGGAGCGCCGCCGGGCCAGCGAGAAGGTCACCCGACATCTGAGCTGACCGACGGTCGACAGACCATCGGTCGCACACTTCGCGAGCCATGACTCATGCATAAATGCTTATATGCTGATACGCTTGCCCGCAAGAACCCGCCGTACGAAGAGGAGATGACTCATGGCAGTGCAGGGATTGCTGGTGAAAGCGGCGTCGACGGTGTTCACCGGACTGGTTGGCGTGAGCGCCTATGAGGTGGCCCGCCGGGCACTGGCGAAAGCTCCGCTGCACGAGGCAGCGGTGACCGCCACCGAGTGGAGTCTGCGCGGAACCCGGAGGGCCGAAGAGGTCGCCGAGTCGGCACGGCTGAAGGTGGCCGACGTCGTGGCCGAGGCCCGCGAGCGCATCGGCGAGGAGGCCACCCCGCCGGCCGCGGCCGTCGAGCACGACCACGACCACTGACCGACCGGCGCCGAGGATGGGGAGCGCAGCGATGAACAGCAGCGCCATAGCAACCGTGCCCGCCGGCGATGAGCTGACCGTCATCTCCGACGCGGCCGGCCGGATGCGGGTGCAGGTCTCGTGGGTCCGCGGCGATTCACGGCGTGCGGTGGCCGCCGAAGAGGCCGCCGGCCGCGTCAACGGCGTACGTACCGTGCACGCCTATCCGCGTACCGGCTCGGTCGTGGTCTGGTACTCCCCCAAGCGGAGCGACACCGCAGAGATCCTGGCGGCCATCGCGGCTGCGGCCACCGTCGCAGCCGAGCTGATCCCGGCCCGCACGCCACGCTCGGCCGACATCCGCAACACCGATGTGCTGCGCATGGTGATCGGCGGCGCGGCGCTGGCGGTGCTGGGGGTGCGCCGCTACGTCTTTGCCCGGCCGCCGCTGTTGGGGCCCAGCGGCCAACTCGTCGCGACCGGCGCCACGGTCTTCATGGGTTATCCCTTCCTGCGGGGCGCACTGCGCTCGATCCGGTCCGGCAGGGCCGGCACCGACGCACTGGTGACCGCCGCGACCGTGGCCAGCCTGGTGCTCCGGGAGAACGTGGTCGCACTGACCGTGCTCTGGCTGCTCAATATCGGTGAGTACCTGCAGGATCTGACGCTGCGCCGCACCCGCCGCGCCATCTCGGATCTGTTGCGCGGCAACCAGGACACCGCGTGGGTCCGGTTGCCCGACGGTACCGAAGTACAGGTGCCGATCGACACGGTGCAGATCGGCGACGAGGTGATCATCCACGACCACGTGGCGATCCCGGTCGACGGCGAAGTCGTCGACGGGGAGGCCATCGTCGACCAGTCCGCGATCACCGGCGAGACGCTGCCGGTCAGCGTGATCGCCGGGGCGAGGGTGCACGCCGGTTCCGTGGTGGTGCGCGGCCGGGTGGTGGTCCGGGCCACCGCAGTGGGAAACCAGACCGTGATCGGCCGCATCATCAGCCGCGTCGAGGAGGCACAGCACGACCGCGCACCGATTCAGACGGTCGGCGAGAACTTCTCGCGGCGCTTCGTGCCGGCCTCCTTCATCCTGTCGGCGATCACCTTGGTGCTCACCGGCGATGTCCGTCGGGCGATGACGATGCTGCTGATCGCCTGCCCCTGCGCGGTGGGGCTGGCCACGCCGACCGCGATCAGCGCGGCGATCGGCAACGGTGCGCGTCGCGGCATCCTGATCAAGGGCGGCTCGCATCTGGAGCAGGCCGGCCGGGTGGACGCGATCGTGTTCGACAAGACCGGCACGCTGACGGTGGGCCGCCCGGTGGTGACCAATATCGTTGCCATCCACAAGGATTGGCAGCCCGAACAGGTGCTCGCCTACGCCGCCAGCTCGGAGTTGCACTCGCGTCACCCGCTGGCCGAAGCGGTGATCCGCTCCACCGAAGAACGCCACATCAGCATCCCGCCGCATGAGGAATGCGAAGTCCTGGTGGGGCTGGGCATCCGCACCTGGGCCGACGGCCGCACCCTGCTGCTGGGCAGCCCGAACCTGCTGCGCTCGGAGAAGGTCCGTATCTCCAAGAAGGCGGCCGACTGGGTCGCCAAGCTGCGCGCACAGGCCGAGACCCCGCTGCTGCTGGCTGTCGACGGCACCCTGGTCGGGTTGATCAGTCTGCGCGACGAGGTACGCCCAGAGTCGCGCGAGGTGCTTGAGGCGTTGCGCGCCAAAGGTGTTCGCCGCATCGTCATGCTCACGGGCGATCACCCGGAGACCGCGGCAGCGGTGGCGACCGAACTCGGCATCGACGAATGGCGAGCCGAGGTGCTGCCGGAGGACAAGCTGGCGGTGGTACGCGGCCTGCAGGACGAAGGCTACGTGGTGGGCATGGTCGGTGACGGCGTCAACGACGCACCGGCATTGGCCGCCGCGGATATCGGGATCGCGATGGGTCTGGCTGGTACCGACGTTGCGGTGGAGACCGCCGATGTCGCCCTGGCCAACGACGACCTGCGCCGACTGCTCGACGTCCGGGACCTGGGCGGACGTGCTGTCGAGGTGATCCGGCAGAACTACGGCATGTCGATCGCGGTCAACGCGGTCGGCCTGTTGATCGGCGCCGGCGGCGCGCTGTCACCGGTGCTCGCGGCGATCTTGCACAACGCGTCGTCGGTGGCCGTGGTTGCCAACAGCTCGCGGTTGATTCGTTATCGGCTGGGCTCCGAAGCGTTGGCGCCCGACCCCGCGGTGCCGTAATCTGTCTCCCGTCCCGACTGTTCCTGTCGAGCACCACCACCAGCTCCAGGGCAGTCGGGACTTTGCGTCGGTAGACGCGACGCCTCAGCGGCGTTCAGCAGCCGCAGCCCTCGCCGCGCCAGGACCGGAAGCCCTGCCACACCGAAACGGCGGCCACCCCCAGACCGATCAGCGGGTCCAGCCACCAACCGCCGGACCACTGCGCGGTGAGGGTCAGGCCGACCAGCACCGCGGCGGCCTGGATCGCACACAGGTAGTTCTGCACTCCCTCACCGACGGTCGCCGCCGAGCCGAGCCGCGTGCCGAGCCGTCGCTGAGCCCGGCCCAGCACCGGCATCACCAGCACGGCCGCGGCGGTGACCGCGATGCCGATGGTGCTGCCTTCGCTGCGATGGTCGCCGAAGAGGTGGCGTACCGATTCGGCGGCGATATAGGGCGCGTTGATCCAGAACGAGATCGCCACGCCGATCTGGGCGCGCCGCTCGGCCGTCTCGGACAGGGTGCGGGCACCGGTGAATCGCCAGATCACCACGGCCCCGGCCATCGCCTCGGGAATGGCGCCCAGCGCCCACCCAGTCAGGGCGATCGAACCGGCGGCCAGGCCCTGCCACAGACCCACCACGCCTTCGATTCCCACCAGGACCAGGCTGACCCAGGCAAGCCGTTGCGCCCACGTCGCTGCGCGGTGCCAGCCCCCATCGCGCACGACTCGAACGCCATGGGCATGCCCGGCGTGATCGTGATCGTGATCGTGATCGTGGTCGTGGTGTCCGATGGTCGTGCCCCGGGCGTCGGTCACCGGATCGGTGACGGCCGCTGCGGGGCCCACGACGCTACTGTCCACGCAAAAAATGTTACCTGGCGTTTCGGTGAGGCAGCCGTCACAGCACCGGCGCCTCAGGCGGTCCTCAGCTGTCCGCGTCCACCTTGACGACGCGGTCGTTGCCGCGGTCGGCGACATAGACATTGCCGTGCTTGTCGACCGCAACGTCCAACGGGGCGTTGAGACCGGTGAACGGCAGCACCACCGGGATCGCGGCACCGGCTGCCAATTTCACCACCTTGTTGCGGTTGTGCTCGGTGACGTAGACGTCGCCGGCCTCGTCCACCGCGATACCCCACGGCGCGACGATCCCGGTGAAGGGCAGCACCACCTGCTCACCTGAGGCGGCCACCAGCTTGAGCACCCGGTTGTTGCCGGTGTCGGTGACGTAGACATTGCCGGCGGAGTCCACCGCCACCCCATCGGGCTTGTTGAGGCCGACGAACGGCACCGTGGTCTGGGTGTTGGTGGCCGTGTCCAGCCGCAGCACCACGTCGTTGCCGCGGTCGGCGACATAGACGTTGCCGCCGTCGGCATCCACCGCCACCCCGTCGGGGTCGTCCAGGCCGACGAACGGCAGCACCGTGTGAGTGTCGGCGTCCGCCCCGACCTTGACCACCCGGTCGTTGACGTCGGAGAAGTACACGTTGCCGATGCTGTCGACCACCACGCCGCGCGGCTGGTACTGGTCGCTGAAGGGCACCACCGTCGAGGCAGTCGAGTCGGCGGCCAGGCGCACCACCCGCCCGTGCATGCCCTCACTGGTGACGTAGACATTGCCGTCACCGTCCAGAGCCACCCCACCCGGTGAGAGCCGGTAGTCCAGGTCGGTGAACGGCAAGACGTCCTGTGGGGGTGCCGCGACCGGCGTCGCCGACGAGGGCTCCGACACCAGGTGCGTGATGCCGGCGACGACGGCGACCGCGGCGATCGCACCGGCCGCCACCAGCACCGGCTTGCGGGGCAGCCGCCACCGCCGGGACGGAGTGGGCATGGCCGAGATCGGAGTCTGCAGATCGTTACGCAGCAGGGGCGACATCGGGAACGGAGCCGGGGGCGGGCCGCCCAGACCGGCACCCAATGCAGTACCCAATCCGATGTCCGACGGCGCCCATCCTGCTCGGCTCACGGCGGCCGGCAGAGCAGTGCCGCCCCGCCTCTCGGACCGGGGCTCGGGTTCCAGGCCGCCGGGCAGATGCAGTGCGGGCTCGCCGCGCCGCAGGAACCGGGACACCTGGTGGCGTTCGGGCTCGGTCAGCGCCTGGTAGGCAGCGGCGGCGAGCTCACCGGCGCTGCTGTAGCGCTCCTCGGGTTTGCGAGCCAGCCCGCGGGCCAGCACCGTGTCGATGGCCGCCGGAACCCGCCCCGGGCGCAGCTTGCTCGGCTGCGGTGGCTCGGCGGTGCGACGTTCCTCGATCGCCTCGTCGACGCTGTCGGCTAAGAACGGACGCACCCCGCTGAGCGCCTCGGCCAACACAGCGGCCAGCGAGTAGATGTCGGCCAGGTGGGTGACCTGCTCGCCGGTCAGACGCTCGGGAGCCATGTAGGCGAGGGTGCCGACGGACGGCTTGGCCCGGGCGCCCGGTTCGGCGATCGCCGCGGCCACCCCGAAGTCCATCAGATACGCCAGATCGTCCTGGGTGACCAAGATGTTGTCGGGTTTGACGTCACGGTGCACGACATAGGCATTGTGTGCCGCGTCCAGGGCCGCGGCGACCTGCCGCACGATGGCCACCGCGCGTGGCGGGCTCAGCGGACCTCCATCGGCCAAGACGGTGGCCAGATCCGTGCCGTCGATCAGGCCCGTCTCCAGGTAGAGCACCTCATCGATCTCGCCGTAGGCGCGGATCGGCACCACATGCGGCTCGGTCAGCTGACCGGCGGCTTCGGCCTCGTCCTCCAGCCGGCTGCGGAACGCCTCGTCGGCGGAGAGCGACTCAGAGATGAGCTTCAGCGCCACTGTCTCGTCGTTGCGGGTGTCCTCGGCCCGGTAGACATCACCCACGACGCCGTGGCCGAGCAACCGCCCCAATTGATAGGGGCCGAATCGCGACCCGGTCCGCGAACCCGGCTCGGGATTGTTCACCGACGACGCTCCCTTCGACCACAGTGCCGCGCACTGCGGCGAAAGATTGGCTATCAGACTAACCGGCGCCGACGCCGCAAACGGTCACGAGATCGCGTTGACCGTAGTCAGGAGCCTGGATTTGAAGGACGCCGGCAGTGGAATGAAGCCGTACTGGTCCAGCCCGTCCTGGCCTGGACCGATCGCAGCCTGCAGGAACGCCTTGACCGCAGTGCCGGTGGCGGTGTCGGGGTATTTGGAGCAGACCGTCTGGTAGGTCGCCGACACGATCGGATAAGCACCGTGTTCGGCGGGCCGGTAGAGCGACGCCGTATCCAGCACCAGGTCGTTGTTCGGATTCGCGTCCGACACGAATTTCACCCCAGCGATCGTCTTGCCGACCGATTCGGCGGAGATCGCCACCGGTGCCGAGCCGCCCGCGGTGCTGATCTGCGCCATGGGCAGCTGCCTGCCGACCGCGAACGACCATTCGTTGTACGTGATGGATCCGTCGGTGCTCTGCAGCGCCGCCGCGACACCGTTGTTGCCGGTGGCGGCTTCGCCGATGCCGCCGTTGAACATGTCGCCGCCGCCGGCGAACCACCCGCCGTCAGAGGCGACCTCGAGGTACTTCTGGAAAGTGGCGGTGCTCGGCGACCGGTCGCTGCGATACACCACGTGGATGGGCAGCGCGGGCAGCGCGACACCGGCGTTGAGCGCCTTGATCGCGGGATTGTCCCAGCTCCCGATGGTGCCGTTGAAGATCTTCGCCAGGGTGGGCCCGTCCAGGCTCAGGCTGTTCACCCCGTTGAGGTGATAGGTGACGGCGATCGGGCCGAACACCACCGGCAGGTCCCAGGCCGGCGAACCGCACCGCTCCGCGGCCCGTTCCGGCTGCGTCTTGGTGGGGTCCAGCGCTACCTCGGAGCCGGCCAGATCGATCGCGTTGGCGATGAAGTCATCGACTCCGGCGGTGGAGCCGTTGGCGTTGTAGTCCAGTCCCTGTCCGGGGCAGGCACGGGAATAGGCGTAAGCGAACTGTTCGATCGCCCTTGCCTGGGCGGTCGAGCCGCCGGCGCGCAGTGCCTGCTTGCCCCCGCAGTCCACGCCCGCCGCCGGGTCCTCGGCGGACCCCAATTGCGCAGAGTCGTCACCACAGGCCGAAACCGTCAGTGCGCCAACAACCAGCAAGGCCGGCAGCACGGTCGATCGGCCGAATTTCACAGGACGAAACTGTACCGCGACCCGCCGCGAGCGGGCCTGGTACTGCCGGATGCGATCGGGACCGGCACTCCCCTGCCGCCCGATCAGGACCGCGACGGGATGGGCGACGACGTGTTCGACGCCGGCGAGCCTTGCCCAGAGACCAGCAGCCGCGCACCGGTCAGCGCGGCCAGCATGACCGCGACGCAGATCAGTCCGTCGTCTTTGAGGCCCCACTTGACCGCGACCAGCGTTGCGGCGCCGGCCGCCATGAGCAGCAGGCCCGCGGCGGTGCCACGGCCCGGCCCCGCCGAGATCCGGCCGTCCCAACCGGGCAGCGGGTTGTTCTCCAGTGGCCGCAACACCGTGAACAACAGCGCCACCACGGCGGCCACGACGATCAACTGCGCGACGCTGATGGCGACGAAATGCGGCAGCCCCGGGTAGCGGGCCCAGCCCAGTTGATCGAAGAGCAGGTGCACACCCAGCAGCACCGGGATATGCCACAGGTACAGCGTCATGGCCCCGGAGTTTCCGACCGCGGTCAGCCACCACACCCGGGGCCGCTGCGCCCATCGGGTGATCGCTGGCGCGACGCAGATCGCCAGCGCGCTCATCGCGATCGCGTGCCCGGCCAGCAACAGCGACGGCGGGCTGGTGTTGGACAACTGGTGGTCGCCGGTGCCCACCATGCTCAGTTGGTAGGGCCCGAACCGAACCAGTGCGACGTCGATCGCCACCATGATCACTGCGATTGCCAGCGCCGCGCGCCGCGGCAGCAATGCGCGCCGGTAGCCGACACCGAACATGGCCGGGATGAGCCAGACGGCGAGGTTGAGATAGCCGATCGGCGCCAGCGCCGGGTGTTGCAGTCGTAGTACGTCGACGACCGCTATCGCTCCGTAGACCACGGCGACACCGACGAAAAGCGTTCCGGTGGTGGCGATCCGGCACAGCAGCGGCATCGCGGCCAGCACCAGCACGTAGGCGCCGAGAAACCACAGCAGCTGAATGCTGACGCCGGCCACCGGTTCGTAGACGTGTTGCGGCAACAGCGGGCGCAGCACCGCCAGCGTGGCGGCCCAGAACCCCAGGTAGAAGAAGACCGGCCGGAACAATCGGGTGCAGCGTTTCATCAGCCAGCCTCCCCACTGTTCGCCGGGCCGCCACGTGGTCAGGCAGGCGGCGGCGCCGGCGAAGAAGAACAGCGGCATGATCTGGAAGACCCAGGTCAAGCCGGCCAGCGCGGGCGAGGCCGTCAGGAGGTTGTCCCAGATCAGCACACCGTCGCGGATGACGCTGGTGGCCATCACGGTGTGGCCGATGACGACGCCGAGCAGCGCGGTGATCCGCATGACGTCCAGGGCGCGATCGCGCCCGGCGGGCGTGGCCGCGGCCAGCTCGGTGGGGTCGGGGAAGCCCAGCAGGGTTGTCATCGCCGGTTACCTCTCGTCCTGCTGCGCCAGGCTGCGGGCGTAGCCGGTGCCCATCCCCAGCAGCAGCAGGCCCGCGACGATGAACGCCGCAACCCGGAACATGCCGTCGAGGGTGTCCAGATCGAACAGGAACAGCTTTGCGGTGGCGGCGGCGGTGAGCGCCAGGCCGGCGGTGATCGCCCAGGTGCGGGCCTCGCGGTCAGCCAAACGCAGCGCGTGGCGCAGCAGCCCGGCCGCCATCGCGATCCAGCAGAGGGTGGCCGCCATGTGGCCTGCCAAGAACCCGCCTTCGGTCCCCCCGATCGCGACACCGGCGGTGACGGTGAACGCGGTGACGGCGTAGCCGATCGACGCCCCGCCGGCCACCGCCAGGATCGGCGCATTCGCGGGTTTCGCGCCGTCGGCGCCGGCGTATGCGCGGGCCATGACGATCACCAGCGCGATCAACAGCAGGCTGGCGATCAGCGTGGACACCGTGTCTGCGGTCGGCATCGCCGTCGCGGTGATCAGGTTGTCCGGTGCCGCGTAGCCCAGGTAGACGACCGCGCCTGCGAATCCGAATCCCGCTGCGACCCACCGGGCCACACCGCTGCGTGGGCCGGCGACCGCGACGACTACCGCCATGGCCAGCAGCACCGGGGCCAGCACCGAGCCGTGCACAGCCGTGGTTACCGCGATCAGCGCGGCGACGGCGGACAGCGCCGAGAAAACCTGCACGACAACCGGCGGCAGTGCCCGATGAGCAAGGACGATCGCGAGCATGACGACCGACAGTGTCGCCGCCAGCACGGTGGCCGGCACCGTGTCGACCGCGGCGCCGGCCGCCAACACCGGGAGGGTTCCGGCGGCGGTCAGCAGCGCGAGTGCACCTGGCCGGGTGCTGGTGGGCAGCACCAACAGCCCACTGACCACGGCCAGCACCGCGCCCACGGCGCTGGCGCCGCCGACCAGCCACCGATGGTCGTCACCACTGACCGCGCCCAGCGCCAGCAGCGGCAACGTCGCGGCCGCGATGCGGGCGGCGAACATCGCCGTCCAGTCCTTGCCCAGCTGTACCGGCAGGGCCGCCGCCGACAATGCCAGCAGGAAACCGACCAGCAGCAGGTCGACGTCGCCGGTGATGATCGGGGCCAGACCGATCAGCGGGACCAGCACCAGCACCCCGAGGTGTTCGGAGTCCCAGCGCCGCGCCAGTAGCAGGCCGACGCCGCCGACCGCTGCCGCGACCACCAACCCGACGGCCGCCGGCACCCATTGGTAGTAGGCGGTGACGGCAATGATGTCCAGATAGGCTGCGGCAATCCCGGTGGCGGCCAATGCAATAGCCCCGGTCCGTCCGCCCGGTCGGCTGTGCAGCCGGCACGCCGCACCGACCAGCACGGCCGAGAGCACGAAGCCACCGGCCACCCGGATCTGCGGGCGCAAGATGCCGGCCTGGGCGGCCAGCACCAGCAGCAGCACCACGCCGACCAGCGTTACCGCGACGCCCGCGACGGCCAGTACTTTGCCGATCCAGCTCGTGTCACCCGCTGCGGTAGCAGGTTTCGGTTCTGCCGCCGCCTCCGGAAACGGTGGGTTCACCGGCATGGCCGCCGGAGTCGCCGGCTCCATCGGTACGGGAGGCGACACCGGGGCGGGCGCGGTGTGCAGTTGCCGATCCAGGTCGGCGAGTTCAGTCGAGACCCGGTAGAGCTGCCAGGACAAGGCGTGGCATTCCGCGGTAAGCCGGTGCAGCACGGCATGTGGTTCGGTCACGCAGGAAACGATGCCGCATCGGGGGCGGAGATCGGATGAGTAGGACTACTCGACTTCGCCGGTCAGCTGTCCAGGCCGTGCTCGATCGCGTAGCGGGTCAGCTCCACCCGGTTGGCGACCTGCAGCTTGCGAAATGTCGCCTGGACATGGTTTTCCACGGTGCGGTGGCTCAGGCAGAGCCGCTCGGCGATCTGCTTGGCGGACAGGCCCTTGGCCACGTGACGCAGCACCTCGGTCTCCCGCTCGGTCAGCGCGGGAGTGGCTGGCCCGGCGTCGGGGCTGCGTTCCAGGCGCCGGTATTCGCCCAGCACCAGCCCGGCCAGTCCCGGAGTGAACACCGCGCGGCCGGCTGCGGTGGCGTGCACCGCGTCGGTCAGCTCCTCCCGCGAGGCGCTTTTCACCAGATAGCCGACCGCGCCGGCTTTGACCGCCTGCAGCACGTCCTCACGCTCGTCGGAAGCCGACAACACGAGCACCCGCGATGCCGGGGAGACCTCGAGCACCGCGGTGGTCGCGGCGACCCCGTCGCCGTCTGCCAGCCGCATGTCCATCAGCACCACGTCGGGCTGCACCGCTGCGGCCCGGCGGCGCGCCGCGTCCACCCCCTCGGCGGTGGCGACCACGGTGAAGCCGGAATCGGCCAGATCGCGGGCAACGGCGTCGCGCCAGATCGGATGGTCGTCGACCACCATCACCGTCGGATGGACAGTTCCCATTCGGTTCCCTCCCCGACCTCGGTGTGCAAGACCGCGCTGCCACCCAGTGCGGCGATCCGGCCGATGATCGACTTCGATACTCCGACATGACCTTGGCGCGCGGCCTCTTCCAACACCCCGGCGGCGATGCCCACGCCGTCGTCGCGCACGCTGACGGTCACCGTCTCGCCCAGGTCTTCGCAGAGCACGAAGGCGCGGGCGTGCGCACCGGCGTGGGCCCGCACGTTGTCCAGGGCATTGCCGACGGCGGCATCGAGTTCGGCGGCCGCGTGTTGTTCCAGCAGCACCGGTGTGCCGGGCAGGCTCAGCGACACCCGATCGTCCGCGCGGCGGCTCAGCAGTGCCCGAAGATCGGTGGCGCCGACGTCCGTGGTGAAGTCCGCCGAACTCACCAGCCGGCGCAGCGCGCGTTCCTGCTCGCCGGCCAGCTCAGCCAACTCTGCTGTGGCGCCACCGATTTCGCGTCCTCGGCGGGTGACCAGGGCCAACACCTGGATGACGCCGTCGTGGACGTGTCGCGACAGCCGCTCGCGTTCCTCGGTGGCGGCGGCCAGCCGCGTTGCCCGCTGCAGGTCGTCGTGGGCTCGCCGCGCCGTCTGCGCTGCCATGCCGATCGCCAGGCCGAGGGCCAGCTCGACGATCATGGTGGCGTTGCGGCCGAAGTTGAGGCTCACGTAGCCCTTGACGAAGGCGCTGGCCGCGGTGACCACGGCCGCAGTCGCCATGCCGCCGGTCGAACCGAACTGCAGGGCAGCCGAAATGGTGGCGTTGCTGGCCCACAGTGTCGTCGGCCAGGTCTGATTGTCGAGTTCCCACTGTCGGGAGGCGACCACCTCGGTGGAGAGCATGAGGGCTACGACAACGACGATCTCGGCGATCACCCACGCCGGGCGACGGGCGAAGCCGCGCAGATAGCCGACCGCGCAGAGGCCACTGAAACCGATCAGGACCGCGAACAGTGCCCAGGCCAGCCCGGGCCGGCGCAGATCGTCGTTGATCGCGAGCTGAAATCCCAGCGCGTACAGGCAACTCAGCAGTCGGAACACCTGCGCGGCCCGCCACAGCGGGGCCACCGGGTCCAGATCTCGGGCGAGGCTCACACGAACTGCCAGGCAGCCCTGGCTATCGCCAGCTCTTCGTTGGTGGGAACCACCAAGACGGTGGTGGGCGATCGGTCGGTTGAGATGATCCGGGCGCCCTTGCCTGTGCGGTTGCGTTCGGGGTCCACCACGATGCCCAGTCCGTCCAGGCCGGCCAGCGCGTCCTCGCGCACGCTGGGCGCGTTCTCCCCCACCCCGGCCGTGAAGGCGATGGCGTCGACCCGGCCCAGCACCGCCAGGTAGGCCCCGACGTATTTGCGCAGTCGGTGAATGTAGACGTCGTAGGCCAGCCCGGCTGCCTCGCCGAGCGCGCCGCCGGCCTCCCGCTGCTCCAGCAGCTCCCGAAAGTCGTTGACCCCGCACAGGCCTTTGAGACCGGAGCGGCGGTTCAGCAGCTCGTCGAGTTCATCGACGCCCATGTGAGCGGTGCGGTTGAGGTGAAAAAGCACGCCCGGGTCGACGTCACCGCTGCGGGTCCCCATCACCAGGCCCTCCAGCGGGGTCAGTCCCATCGAGGTCTCGACGGCCACCCCGCCGCGCACGGCCGAAGCCGAGGCCCCGTTGCCCAGGTGCAGCACGATGATGTTCAGCTCGCCGGGGTCACGGCCCAGCACGGCGGCAACTTCACCGGCGACGTATTCGTGTGAGGTGCCGTGGAATCCGTAGCGGCGGATGTCGTATCGGGTTGCGACGTCGTGGTCGATGGCATAGCTGGCGGCGGCCGCCGGTAGAGAGTGGAAGAAGCCGGTGTCGAACACCGCCACATGCGGTACGTCGGGAAAGTCGTGGCGAGCCACGTCGATCCCGATCACGTTGGCCGGATTGTGCAGCGGGGCGAGCTCGGCCAGCCGCGCCACCTCCGCCACCACCTCATCGGTGATCAGTGTGGGCGCGTGGAACAGGTTGCCCCCGTGCACCACCCGGTGCCCCACAGCACGGACGGCGGCCAGGTCTATACCGGAGTCGACCAGCTGCCGATGGATCAGCCGCAGCCCGGCGGCGTGGTCGGCCACCGGACTGTCCGCCTCGCCGATCTGCTCCACCAGCCCGGACAGCAGCGCGGTACCGGCTACCGGGTCGACCAATTGGAATTTGATCGACGACGAGCCGGAGTTGAGTACCAGCACCAGACCGGACGCGGTGTCGGTCACGGAGCCACCCCCTGCGCCTGGATCGCGGTGATGGCGACGGTGTAGACGATGTCGTCGACCAGCGCACCACGGGACAAGTCGTTGACGGGCTTGGCCAGTCCCTGCAGCACCGGGCCGATCGCGATCGCACCGGCGCTGCGCTGCACCGCCTTGTAGGTGTTGTTGCCGGTGTTGAGGTCCGGGAAAACCAGCACGGTGGCTCGTCCCGCGACCGGCGAGTCCGGCATCTTGGCCGCGGCCACCCCTTCGTCGACGGCGGCGTCATATTGGATGGGGCCGTCGGCGAGCAGATCGGGGCGGCGCTCGTGTACCAATTGCGTTGCGGCACGGACTTTGTCCACGCCCGCGCCGGAACCGGATTCGCCGGTCGAGTAGGACAGCAGTGCGACTCGGGGTTCGATGCCGAACGCCGCCGCGGTGGCCGCCGAGGAGATCGCGATGTCGGCGAGTTGGTCGACGGTCGGATCGGGCACCACCGCGCAGTCCCCGTAGGCCAGCACCCGGTCGGACAGGCACATCAGGAACACGCTGGACACCGTGGACACCCCCGGTGCGGTCCGGATGATCTCGAACGCCGGCCGGATCGTGTGGGCCGTGGTGTGCACGGCGCCCGACACCATCCCGTCGGCGATCCCGGAGTGCACCATCATGGTGCCGAAATAGGAGATGTCGCGCATGATCTCGCGGGCACGGTCTTCGGTCACGCCCTTGTGCGCACGCAACCGGGCGTATTCGGCGCCGAAGGTATCGCGCAGGTCACTGGTCTCGGGGTCGATCACCCGTGCCGCGTCCAGGTCCACGCCCAGCTCGGCACCGCGCTGGCGCACCGCGCCTTCCACACCGAGCAGGGTCAGATCCACGATTCCGCGGGACAGTAACCGTCCGGCCGCCAACAAGATCCGGTCATCTGTTGCTTCCGGCAGCACGATGTGGCGACGGTCGGCCCGGGCCCGTTCCAGCAGCCGGTACTCGAACATCTGCGGGGTGATCACGGTGGACGCCGGCACCCGGATCCGCTCGGCCAGCTCGGCGCCGTCGATGTGCTCGGCGACCAGGGCAAGCGCGGTGTCGATCTTGCGCAATGCACCGACGGTGATCCGCGAGCCGGTGTGCGACACCCTTTCAGCGGTGTCGTAGGTGCGGTGGCTGGTGGCGATCAGCGGCAGCGTGGGCCGCAGTCCTTTCACCAATTTGTCGATCGCCGGGTGTGGCAGCAGACCACCGTTGAGAATGATGCCCGCCAGCGATGGGAAGCCCTGTGCTTCATGGGCGTTCACCAGCGCCAGCAGCACGTCGGAGCGGTCGGCCGGCACGATCACCACCTGGCCCTCGGACAGCCGATCGAGAATGTTCTCAGCGGTCATGCCGCCGACCATGACGCTGAGCGCTTCGCGGCGCAGCAACTCCGGGTCGCCGCTGTAGACGGTGCCCTCCAGCGCAGTGCAGAGTTCGGCCATCGTCGGGGCCGACAGCAACGCCACCTCGGGAACCGCGAACGCCGGAACGTCCGCGCCGGCCAGGCGCACCGAGATCGCCTGGGTGACATCGGCCAGCCGGTCCGGGTCGCAACGGTTGGCGATCACCGCTGCCGGATGGGCGTATACCGCGGCCACTTCGGCCAGGCAACGCTCGGTGATCTCCGCGACGGCCTCCGCGTCGCGGTTGTGGCCGTTGACCGCCAGCACCAGTGGCGCGCCGAGGTTCACCGCGACCCGGGCGTTGAAGCTCAACTCACTGGGGTTGACGACGTCGGTGTAGTCGCTGCCGACTACCAGCACGGTGTCGCAATGCCGGGCGACTTCGTGGAATCGCGCGACGATCTCCCCCAGCGCCGCCTCCCGGTCGGCGAAGACGTCCTGGTAAGTCACGCCGCGGCAGGCACTGTGGTCGTCAATGGTGGCGGTGGCATGGGCGAGCAGCAGTTCGAGTTGCCCGTCCGGCTCGTCCAGCGACCGCACGACCGGGCGGAACACGCCGACCCGCGCCGACGAGGCGGCCAGAAGGTGCAGCAGGCCCAGCGCGAGCACGGACTTGCCGGTGCCGCCCTCGGCGGCAGCGAGGTAGATGCTCGACGTGCCGGCGTTACCTTCTGGCATCGGATCAGGCCGAGGCGATCCGGTCGATCGCGGAGCCCAGTCGCGCCACCGTGCCCTCGATATCGGCCAACTTGTCCAGACCGAACAGCC
This sequence comes from Mycobacterium sp. SMC-19, assembly GCF_045310815.1. Taxonomy (NCBI): domain Bacteria; kingdom Bacillati; phylum Actinomycetota; class Actinomycetes; order Mycobacteriales; family Mycobacteriaceae; genus Mycobacterium; species Mycobacterium sp. SMC-19. The sequence continues at coordinate 97,953 of NZ_JBJIAM010000007.1, forward strand.
CCAGCCGGAAGGTGCTGAACGTCGCCGGCTCATCGCACTGCAGCGGCACTCCCGCCGCGGTCTGCAGGCCCTGGGCCAGAAACTTTCTGCCGGTGCGGATGTCGGGGTCGGTGGTGTAGCTGACCACCACGCCGGGCGCTTCGAATCCCGGTGCGGCCACGCTGGGGAAGCCCCGCTCGGCCAGCAGCGCACGCACCTTGCGCCCCAGGGTGAACTGCTGCTCGCGCACGGCATCAAACCCGCGTTCGCGGGTCTCGGCCATGGCGTCGCGAAGGCCGCTGATCACGCCGGTCGGCATGGTCGCGTGGTAGGCGTGGCCACCGTTCTCGTAGGCCAGCATGATCTCGCGCCACTTCTTCAGGTCCAGCGCGAAGCTGGTGCTCTGGGTGCGCTCCATGACCTCCAGCGCCCTGCCCGACAGGCCGACCATGGCACAGCCCGGCTCGGCACTCCAGTCCTTCTGTGGCGCGGTCACCAAGACGTCCACCCCGAGGGCCGCCATGTCCGCCCAGACCACGCCGGCGGCGATGCAGTCCAGGACGAACAGGCCGCCCACCGCGGCCGTCGCCGCGCCGATGCGCGCCAGGTAGTCGTCGGGCAGCAAGATTCCACTGGCGGTTTCGACGTGCGGAACGCAGACCACCGCCGGCCGGATTCGCGCGATCGCCTCCTCGACTTCGTCGATGGGCGCGGGAGCGAAGGGCGCCTGGTCGCCGTCGCCGGTCGGACGGGCCTTGAGCACCGTGACACGGTCGGTGATGCGGCCGGCCGCAAGGATCTGGCTCCAGCGGTAGCTGAAGAACCCGTTCCGGACGACGAGCACGTCAGCGTCGTTGGCGAACTGCCGCGCTACCGCCTCCATGCCGCACGTCCCGTTGCCGGGCACAATGACTGCCGCGTCGGCGTGGTAGACCTCGCGCAGCATGGCCGAGACGTCGTTCATGACGTCCTGGAAGCGTGCGGACATGTGGTTGAGTGCCCGGTCGGTGTAGACGACGGAGTACTCCAGCAAACCGTCGGGGTCGACCTCGGGAAGAAGTCCTGGCATGAAGCCTCTCCTAGGTGGGACGGACAGCGCCGACTGCCAATCTTAGGGCGGTCGGATTCCTTCGTTCACCGATGCGCGCGAACGCCTCAGCCGATCTCGACATCGGATATGTTGCGGCCGCCGAGCCATAGGCCCAGCGCTTCTGCGGTGCCGTGCACAACGGTGCCACGGCCACGGGGCCGGCCGATCCCGTTGGTGGGCTCGACCCGATACCGCAGCAGCGTCGGCTGCAGCTTCTGCACGGTCAGGCTCACTCCCTCGGCCAGGATCGCGGCCTCTTCAACCGGCGGGATCTCCCGGCTACGGCCCAGCCCGCGCAGCACATCCTGGTGATGCATCGCCAAGTCGCCCAACAGGAGCCCGGCCACCACGCGATCGGGCACCTGCGCCCAGCGCCGGGCGTCGGCGATCAACTCGGCTCGGTCGCGACCACGTCCCTCCGCGACGACCTCGGCGTTGATCTTGTGCAACCGCCACGGAGCACGCAGGTATCTGCCGATCTCGGAAGTACCGATCAGATGGGCCAGTACGTCACGCGGCGACCATTGGGTGCACAGGGTGGTGCCGTGGTCGAATTCGTCGTCGCCGAGCCCGTCGACTGTGTCGACGAAGGCATGCCGCGCCGCGCGGACGATGTCGATCCGGTTTGTCATCGCCGCGGTGTCAGCGCAGTAGGTGTCGGCTCATGACGACGCGCTGGATCTGGTTGGTGCCCTCATAGATCTGGGTGATCTTGGCGTCGCGCATCATCCGCTCCACCGGGAAATCAGTGGTGTAACCCGCCCCACCGAACAACTGCACGGCGTCGGTGGTGACCTCCATCGCCACGTCCGAGGCGAAACATTTCGATGCCGCCGAGATGAAACCCAACCCGGTCTCACCGCGCTCGGCACGTGCCGCCGCCGAGTACACCATCAACCGAGCAGCCTCGAGCTTCATCGCCATATCGGCCAACATGAACTGCACACCCTGGAAGGTGCTGATGTTCTTCCCGAACTGCTTACGGTCCTTGGTGTACTCAATCGCCGCGTCCAACGCACCCTGCGCAATGCCAACCGCCTGAGCGCCGATGGTCGGACGGGTGTGGTCCAACGTCCGCAGCGCGGTCTTGAAGCCAGTACCGGGCTCACCGATGATCCGGTCGCCGGGGATCCGGCAGTTCTCGAAATACAGCTCGGTCGTGGGCGAACCCTTGATGCCGAGCTTGTGCTCCTTGGGCCCGATGGTGAAGCCCTCGTCGTCGATGTGGACCATGAACGCCGAGATCCCATTGGCATCCAAATCCGGGTCGGTCACCGCCATCACCGTGTACCAACTGGATTTTCCGCCATTGGTGATCCAGCACTTGGAACCATTGAGAATCCAGTCATCCCCATCAGCCTTGGCCCGCGTCCGCATCGCCGCGGCATCACTGCCCGCCTCACGCTCGGACAGTGCATAGGAGGCCATCACCTCACCAGAGGCCAAACCCGGCAACACCTGCGCCTTGAGCTCATCAGAACCCGACAAGATCAAACCCATCGTGCCCAACTTGTTCACCGCCGGAATCAACGACGACGACGCACACACCCGGGCGACCTCTTCGATCACGATGCAGGCGGCGACCGAGTCCGCACCCTGACCGCCGTACTCCTCCGGGACGTGCACGGCATTGAAGCCCGACGCATTCAACGCGGCCAGGGCCTCTTCGGGGAACCGGGCCTTCTCATCAACATCCTTGGCGTACGGAGCGATCTCCTTCTCCGCCAACGCCCGAATCGCCGCCCGCAACTCATCATGCTCCTCGGGCAACTTGAACAGATCAAACGAGGGATTCCCGGCCCACCCAGCCATCACAGCCTCCTAAGCTACTCGCCGGTAACTTTACCTTGAAGCATCGCGTCCTTCGCAAGCACGCTCGCGGCCAGCTGGTCTTGAAATGCCGCCATGCGGGCCCGCAGCGCGGCGTCGGCTGAGCCCAGAATACGCACTGCAAGCAAACCCGCGTTGCGTGCGCCGCCGATAGAAACGGTGGCCACAGGCACTCCGGCCGGCATCTGCACGATCGACAGCAAAGAGTCCATGCCGTCCAGGCGGGCCAGCGGGACCGGCACCCCGATCACCGGCAGCGGTGTGGCCGAAGCCACCATCCCGGGCAGGTGCGCGGCTCCGCCCGCCCCGGCGATGATCACCTCGATGCCGCGGCCGGCGGCGTCGCGGGCGTAGTCGAACATCCGTTGCGGGGTGCGGTGCGCCGAGACCACCCCGACCTCGAACGGGATCTCGAACTCGGCCAACGCGAGCGCGGCCTCTTCCATCACCGACCAGTCGCTGTCGCTGCCCATGATGACGCCGACCCGGGGTCCGGGCTTGTGCTCAGTCATGCGGATCCCATCCATCGCTCCATTCCCCGTGCGACAACCAGTGTGCCGCGCTTTCGGCCCGCTCGCGCAGGTTCGCCGAGTCCTTTGTGTCCGCACCCAAGAGGTTGATGTGGCCGATTTTGCGGCCCGGCCGTTCGTCCTTGCCGTAGAGGTGGACTCGGGCGTCGGGATAGCGGGCGAACAGGTGGTGCAACCGCTCGTCCATCGTCATCGCTGGCGTTTGCGGGGCGCCGAGGACATTGGCCATCACGGTCACGGCCGCCACCGGTGTGGTTGCGCCGAGCGGATAGTCCAGCACCGCGCGCAGATGCTGTTCGAACTGGCTGGTGGCGGCACCGTCCATGGTCCAGTGTCCCGAGTTGTGCGGCCGCATCGCCAGCTCGTTGACCAACACCTGGCCATCTACGGTTTCGAACAGTTCGACGGCCAGTACCCCGACCACGCCCAGCTCATCGGCCAACCGCAGCGCCAATTGTTGTGCAGCAGCAGCGGATTCGTCTGGAAGATCGGGAGCGGGAGCGATCACCGTCACGCAGATTCCGCTCTCTTGAACGGTCTCGACCACCGGCCACGCCGCGCCCTGACCGAAAGGGGACCGCGCTACCAGCGCCGAGAGTTCCCGGCGCATAGCGACCCGCTCTTCGGCCAGTACCGGTACTCCGGCGGCCAGATAGTCGGCAACGACCGCCCGGGCCTGGTCCACGTCGTCGACGATGAACACCCCGCGCCCGTCGTAGCCGCCTCGGGCCGCCTTCACCACCATCGGGCCGCCGGTCAGGGCCGCGAAGTCGTCGAGATCCTCGGACGTCTCGATCGCGGCGAACCGCGGCACCGGCGCGCCCAGCTCTGCCAGCTTGCGGCGCATCACCAGCTTGTCCTGGGCGTGCAGCAGCGCCGCGGGCGGCGGCGCGACGTTGACACCCTCGGCGATCAGTTGGTCCAGCAGCTCGCTCGGGACATGCTCGTGGTCGAAGGTGAGCACGGTGGCTCCGGAGGCGGCCCGGCGCAGGTCATCGAGGTTGGTGTGGGATCCGATCACCAAGTCCGGGGTGACCTGGGCGGCCGGCTCGTCGGCCGCGGCGGCCAGCACCCGCAGCCGCTGTCCGAGCGCGATCGCGGCCTGATGGGTCATCCGCGCCAGCTGGCCGCCGCCCACCATGGCGACGAGGGGGCTGCGTCCGCCCGCAGGGGGCGTCGGGGTGGGGGGGTTCGGCACGGCCAATATCGTGTCACGCCGGTGCGCGGCGATCGCAAGTGCTGCGCAGCGAGGTCGTTACGCAGTCGTTAGGCGCGGAGGGGGCCGAGTCCGTACACTGGCAACTTGTGTCTTTTACCGACGCCACGATCGCCCGCCTGCCGCGGGTGATCCGTCCGCTGGCCGAACGCCATCATGAGCTGATCAAGTTCGCCATCGTCGGCGCGACCACATTCCTCATCGACTCGGCGCTGTTCTACACCCTCAAGCTGACCATCCTGTCGCCCAAGCCCGTCACGGCCAAGGTCATCTCGGGGATCGTCGCGGTGATCGCCTCCTACATCCTCAACCGGGAGTGGAGCTTCAAGGATCGGGGCGGCCGGGAGCGTCACCACGAGGCGCTGCTGTTCTTCGGGGTCAGTGGCGTCGGCGTGGTGTTGTCCATGGCGCCGTTGTGGTTCTCCAGCTACGTACTTGGGCTGCGGGCGCCCATGGTGTCGTTGACCGTCGAGAACCTGTCGGACTTCGTCTCGGCTTACATCATCGGCAACCTGCTGCAGATGGCGTTCCGGTTCTGGGCGTTCCGCCGCTGGGTCTTTCCGGATGAGTTCGCTCGCAGCACCGACGCCGTGCTGGACGCGACGATCGAGACCGGCGCGCTCGCCGAGGCGATCGAGGATTCACTGGAGGGCGGCCCCGATACCGGCGTCGTGACGCTTTTCCGGCGTCCGGCCCGTCATCAACCGCCGGCGGACGGCCTGTCGAAGACGTCCTGACCGGGGCCGCCGAAGTCCTTCCGGTCGGAGCCGTCGAAGACTTCCCGGTAGAGAAGCGTATGAACCTGCTCCACCCGCGGGATGTCGTAGAACTCCAACGGTTCCTGTGAAGCCGACTCGATGATCAGCGTCCCGGTTCGCAAGATCCGGTCAATGAACCCATGGACGAACTCCACACTGTTGATCCGCGCCAGAGCGATATCGATGCCCCTGCGGGTCAGCAATCCGTGCCGGAACATCACGCGCCGGTCGGTGACGACGAAATGCGTCGTCAGCCAACTCAGGAACGGCCAGAGCGTGAGCCAGCCGACCACTACCAGCCAGATCGCCCAGATCACCCCGAAGACGACGTTCTTGGCGACCGGATCCCAAGTCCGCGGGTTGACGAACCCGGCGGCGAACGCGGCGAGGGCGGTGGCCAGAAACAGCGCCAGTACCGGCAGGATCAGACGTTTGACGTGGGGGTGGCGATGCAACACCACCTGTTCGTCCTCGGCCAGCACGTTCTCCGGGTAACCCACGGCCGGCCCTAACCGCTGCCCGTATTCGGGCGCAGCCGGGTGACGTCGCCTGCCGACACCGTGACGGTGCCATTCCCGGTGTTGATCACCAGGCGGCCGGCGTCATCGATGGCCTCGGCGAGCCCCTCCACTCGTTGGTCGCCGGGGATGTCGGCGCGCACCTGGGCTCCCAGCGTGCAGCTGTGCCGCCGATAGTCCGACACCAGGGCGTCGTCCGCCCCACCGGCCGCGCGCCAGGCCGCGACCCGAGCCGCGAGGTGGCGAAGAACCTTGTCGGCAAGGGCATTTCGATCAAGCACCGAGGACCCGAGCATGGCCAACGAGACCGCTACGGGATCCGGAGCCTCCTCGGCGGTCATCGTCACGTTGAGCCCGAGCCCCACCACGATCAGCTGCTTCGGGGCGGCTACCTCGGCGAGGATGCCGGCCAGCTTGCCGTCGCCGGCGATAACGTCGTTGGGCCACTTCAGGCCCACCTGCAGGCCCGAGGCTTCGGCGATCGCATCGGCGACTGCGACCCCGGTCGCCAGCGTCAGCCAGCCCCAACCCGATGTCGGCACCGTCGCGGCGGCGACTCCCACCGACAGCGCGAGCTGGCTGCGCGCCGGGGCACTCCAGTGTCGACCGTGACGCCCACGGCCGGCCGTCTGATTTTCAGCCAGCAGTACGGCGCCGTCGATGTCCTCCCCCGCTGCGGCGCGGGCCAACAGATCGGCATTGGTGGAACCGGTGTCGTCGACGACATCCACGGTGCGCCATGGCCCGCTCGAACCGGCCAGCCCATCTCGCAGAGCGGTCACATCCAGCGGCGGCCGTGGCACAAGACTCATTGCGCCAGCTTACTCAACCGGCGCTGCAGCCACGCCGGTTGAGACGCCCGACGCGCGGGTAATCGGACAGGTGGAGGAGGTGATCGACGTGGTCACCAGGGGATTGACGAGGCGAATTCACCGCCGGCACAGCGCACAATCAGTTGCGGTGGGGCTGGCCAGCCGGTTCGTGGTGAAGAACCTGGTGCGCGCGTGGGCAGTCCGACCGGATCTGGCCTGGCCGCTCGCATCGGTCGACCGCATGGCCGGCTTGGTGCCGCACCGGCACACCGCACACGCCGAGCGCTTCCGCTTGGGTTGCTGTGTCGCCGAACGGGTTCAGGCCGCAGACGTCTCGACGCAACGGGCCATTCTCTATCTGCACGGCGGCGCGTTCCTGACCTGCGGGCTCAACACCCACCGCTCACTGGTGACTCGATTGTCCCGAGCTGCCGACGCCAGCGTTCTCAACATCGACTATCGGATGTTGCCTGCGCACCGGATCGCCGACGCGATCGAGGACGGCCTGAGCGGATTGCGCTGGCTGCTTCGCCATGGCTACGACCCGGAGCAGATCGTGATCGCGGGCGATTCCGCCGGCGGATACCTGGCTTTCATGACCGCCCTGACATCGGCGCAGTTGAATCTGGTGAAACCTGCTGGGATAGTGACAGTTTCACCGTTCACGGACGCAAACCCCACCGCCAAGCTCCAGCACCCCAACGCCCGCCGATGTGCGATGTTCCCCTGCGAGGCACTGCTGGCGTTCACCCGATACCTACTCCGCGCCCGGGCGGCGTCGCCGATCGACGCCGACCTGTCGTTGCTGCCCCCTATCGCCATCCACGCAAGTACTGACGAGCTGCTGCTGCCCGACGCCGAGACCATGGCGCAACGCCTGGATGCCGCCGGGGTCCGCTGCGATCTGCATCTGTGGGAGGGCCAGGTGCACGACTTCCCCTTGGCGGCCGACGTGCTGCCCGAGGCGCGGCGGGCGATCCGCTACATCGGCGAGTTCGTCAAGGAAGTCACCGCGCCCACTAAGCCCGGTACCGCAGCCGCCTGACTTCGCCCGGTTTGTCACTGCATTCACTTGTGTCACAATCATTTTGGTGATGGACGAGTTTCCGCGCCTTGTCGGACCCCGCAGCTACTGTTAGCACATGCGTTCGGATAGTCGCGAGGAGGTCGTCGCAGTCTTCGACGCCCTGTCGACTGACCTGGATCGGGCGCTGGATCTGGACTTCGACGCCCTGACTCCGCGGGAATGCCTGGCACTGTTGCGGCGCTGCGAGGTGCTGCGGCGGCGGCTTCCGGCGGTGGAACATCCGATGGTCAACGCACTGGCCGCCACCGACCCCACCGAACTGGGCGGCAAGCCTCGCTGGGTGCTGGCCGACGAGTTGCACCTGACCCGGGGTGAGGCGGGACGGCGTATCGCTGAGGCTGCCGAACTTGGTGCCCGCCGCAGTCTGACCGGCGAACCGTTGGAACCCGTTTTGCCGAGCGTGGCCGCCGCCCAACGTTCGGGGAAGATCGGGGCCGCTCATATCGCGGTGATCCGTTCCTTTTTCACCTATCTGCCCGCCGATGTCGACGCGGGCACTTGATCCCAGGCCGAAGCGCAGCTGTCCGGCCTGGCCACCGGGTGTCGCCCCGACGAGCTGGCCAAACTGGCCCAACGCCTCGCCGACTACCTGCATCCCGACGGCAACTACACCGAGGACCAGCGCGCCAAACGCCGAGGTGTGGTGCTCGGCCCGCAAGACCGCGACGGGATGACATCCATCAAGGGCCATCTCGATCCCCAAGCCCGCGCCACCCTCGACGCTGTACTCGCGCGATGGGCCGCCCCAGGCATGTGCAACCCCAACGACGAGATCCCCTGCACCGCCGGCACCCCTTCCCAAGCCGCGATCGACACCGACACCCGCAGCGCTGCCCAACGCAACCACGACGCCCTGACCGCCATGGGCCGCGCCCTACTCGCCTCGGGAAACCTCGGTCAGCACAACGGCTTACCGGCCACCATCATCGTCTCGGCCACCCTGGCCGACCTGGAAACCGGCACCGGCAAAGCCCACACCGGCGGCGGCACCTGGCTCCCCATGTCGGATGTGATCGCCATGGCGTCGCATGCGCACCACTACCTGCGGATCTACCACGGCGCCCAAGAACTCGCCCTGTTCCACACCAAACGCCTGGCCTCACCGGCCCAACGCATCGTGCTCTACGCCAAAGAACGCGGCTGCTCCCACCCCAACTGCCCGGTGTCCGGCTACCACTGCGAAGTCCATCACGACCACGACTACGCCGAAACAGGTCGTACGGACATCACCGACCTGACCCTGCGCTGCGGCCCCCACCACCAACTCATCACCACCGGCGGCTGGAAAACTCGCAAGCGCCACGACGGCACCACCCAAACCCTGGCGCCGCCACACTGAGACCACGGCCAACCCCGAACCAACCACTACCACCACCCCGAGCGGCTACTGCGGGAAAACGAAGACGACGACGACATTCCCTAACCGGTCCGGTCGGGCGGTCCGATCGCCCACACTTTAAGATCGTTTCTTATGACCAGTGTTACTGAGCACTCCGGCGAGGCCCACGTAGAGGCGCAAGCCGAGCACGTCGTCGACATCCACACCACCGCGGGCAAGCTCGCCGACCTCAAGCGTCGGACCGAGGAGACCCTGCACCCGGTCGGTGAGGCCGCGGTCGAGAAGGTGCATGCCAAGGGCAAGCTGACCGCTCGTGAGCGGGTCTACGCACTGCTCGACGAGGGTTCGTTCGTGGAGCTCGACGCGCTGGCCAAGCACCGCAGCACCAACTTCGGCCTGGCCGACAAGCGTCCGCTCGGCGACGGTGTGGTGACCGGCTACGGCACCATCGACGGCCGCGAGGTCTGCATCTTCAGCCAGGACGCCACGGTGTTCGGCGGCAGCCTCGGCGAGGTCTACGGCGAGAAGATCGTCAAGGTCCAGGAGCTGGCCATGAAGACCGGCCGGCCACTGATCGGGATCAACGACGGCGCCGGCGCCCGCATCCAGGAGGGTGTGGTCTCGCTGGGCCTCTACAGCAAGATCTTCCACAACAACATCCGGGCCTCGGGCGTGATCCCGCAGATCTCGCTGATCATGGGCGCGGCCGCCGGTGGTCACGTGTACTCCCCCGCCCTGACCGATTTCATCGTGATGGTCGACCAGACCAGCCAGATGTTCATCACCGGCCCGGACGTGATCAAGACCGTCACCGGTGAGGACGTCACGCAGGAAGAGCTGGGCGGCGCCCACACCCATATGGGCAAGTCGGGTACCGCGCACTACGTCGCCTCCGGCGAGCAGGACGCGTTCGAGTATGTCCGGGACCTGCTGAGCTACCTGCCCCCGAACAACTACGCCGACCCGCCGCACTTCCCGGTGCCGGCGCCCGAAGGTGCCATCGAGGACAACCTCACCGCCGAGGACATCGAGCTCGACACGCTGATCCCGGACTCGCCGAACCAGCCGTATGACATGCACGAGGTCATCACCCGGATCCTCGACGACGACGAGTTCCTGGAGGTCCAGTCCGGTTACGCGCAGAACATCATCGTCGGCTTCGGCCGTATCGAGGGGCGCACGGTCGGCATTGTGGCCAACCAGCCCACCCAGTTCGCCGGCTGCCTGGACATCAACGCCTCGGAGAAGGCCGCCCGGTTCATCCGGACCTGCGACTGCTTCAACATCCCGATCGTGCTGCTGGTCGACGTGCCCGGCTTCCTGCCCGGTACCGAGCAGGAGTACAACGGCATCATCCGGCGCGGCGCCAAGCTGCTCTACGCCTACGGTGAGGCCACCGTCGCCAAGATCACCGTCATCACCCGCAAGGCCTACGGCGGCGCGTACTGCGTGATGGGGTCCAAGGAGATGGGCGCCGACGTCAACGTGGCCTGGCCGACGGCCCAGATCGCGGTGATGGGCGCCTCGGGCGCGGTCGGGTTCGTCTACCGCCAGCAGCTCACCGAGGCCTCGAAGAACGGCGACGACGTCGACGCGCTGCGTCTCCAACTGCAGCAGGAGTACGAGGACACGCTGGTAAATCCCTACGTCGCCGCCGAGCGGGGCTACGTCGACGCGGTGATCCCGCCGTCGCACACCCGCGGTTACATCGCGGCGTCGCTGCGGCTGCTGGAACGCAAGATCGTCCAGCCGCTGCCCAAGAAGCACGGAAATATTCCCCTGTGATCGACGCGAGCAGTACAGCTCCGGTGAGCCACGAGAGCGGAGTGAGCTTGTGAGCGAAGAGAACGAAGCGACCACGGCCGTCGAAGAGACTGCTGCGACGGCCGAACCGCACATCAAGGTGCTGCGGGGCAACCCCACCGACGCGGAGATCGCGGCGTTGGTCGCGGTGCTCGGCACGGCAGGCGGCGCGGGTGCCGAAGCCGGTGCGCGGGACCGCAATCTGTGGGGCCACCCCGTCGACAAGCTGCGGATTCCGGTGTTCAGCTGGCAGCTGATCACGCTGCGGGAACGCACCCACATGCGCCGATGACCCGACGGTGACGAACTTTTGACGAGGCTGGTCCTCGGCTCGGCATCCGCAGGCCGGCTGGCCGTCCTGCGCGGCGCAGGGATCGACCCGCTGGTGGTGGTATCCGGTGTCGACGAGGACGCCGTGATGGCCGGCCTGCCCGCCACTGCTTCCCCGGATGACGTGACCGGCGCCCTGGCTGCCGCAAAGGCTGAGCAGGTCGCGTCCACTCTGCGACCTCCGGTGAGTACCGATTGCGTTGTGTTCGGCTGTGATTCGATGCTCTACATCGACGGCAAGCTGTGCGGCAAGCCGCCGACGGTCGATGAGGCCCGCGACCGCTGGCGTGGCATGGCCGGCAATTCCGGCCAGCTCCACACCGGCCACAGCCTGATCCGGTTGCGCAACAACGAGATCACTCATCAGTTCACCGAAACCGCTGTCACCACAGTGCGTTTCGGCCGCCCTGATGACGACGACCTGGAGGCCTACCTGGCCAGCGGCGAGCCACTGCGGGTCGCCGGCGGATTCACTCTGGATGGCCTGGGCGGCTGGTTCGTCGACGGCGTCGACGGTGATCCCTCCAGCGTCATCGGCATCAGCCTGCCGATGCTTCGCCGGCTGCTGCGCCCGGCCGGGCTCTCGGTCGCTGCCCTGTGGGCGGCCAACCCCGTCGCCTGACCAGGTCACGCCCACCTGACGTCGCAGAGATTTCCGGGCAAGAAAGTGGCACAGCGGTTACCGACCGGTAGGCTCGGGATCGTGCCAGTTCCTGCCGACCCCAGCCCCGCCCTGCAGTCCTACGCTCACCCGGAACGGTTGGTGACAGCCGACTGGCTCGCGGGCAATCTGGGCACGCCCGGCCTCGTCGTGGTGGAGTCCGACGAGGACGTCTTGCTCTACGACATCGGCCACATCCCCACCGCGGTCAAGATCGACTGGGTCACCGATCTCAACGATTCCCCGGTCCGCGACTACATCACCGGTGAGCAGTTCGCCGACCTGATGAACCGCAAGGGCATCTCCCGCGACGACACCGTGGTGATCTACGGCGACAAGTCCAACTGGTGGGCCGCCTACGCGCTGTGGGTGTTCACCCTGTTCGGCCACGAGGACGTGCGGCTGCTCGACGGCGGACGCGACCTGTGGGTTTCCTCGGGCCGCGAGACCACTCTGGACGTGCCGTCGAGGACCACCGCCGGTTACCCCGTCGTCAAACGCAACGACGCCCCCATTCGGGCCTACAAGGACGACGTGCTGGCCAACATCGGCCAGGTGCCGCTGATCGACGTCCGCTCGCCGCAGGAGTACACCGGCGAACGCACCCACATGCCGGAATACCCGGAGGAGGGCGTGCTGCGCGGTGGCCACATCCCCACCGCGGTGTCGATCCCATGGAGCAAGGCGGCCGACGACGCCGGCCGGTTCCGCAAGCGCGAGGAGCTCGAGGCGCTCTACGCCTTCCTCAAGCCCGACGACAAGCCGATCGCCTACTGCCGCATCGGGGAACGCTCCAGCCACACCTGGTTCGTTCTGACCCACCTGCTCGGCCTCGCCGATGTCCGCAACTACGACGGTTCCTGGACCGAGTGGGGCAACACCGTGCGCGTGCCGATCGTCGACGGCCCCGAACCCGGACAGCTGCGAGGAGCCCAGGAGGGTTCAGCCAGCTGATGAGCCTGCCGGAGGGATTGGCGCAGGTGGTGTCCGACTTCGCCGAAGTCGAAGGCCAGGACAAGCTCAAGCTGCTGATCGAGTTCGCCGACGAACTGCCCGACCTGCCCGATGAACTGACCGAATCCGCCATGGAACCGGTACCGGAGTGCCAGTCGCCGTTGTTCCTGCATGTCGATGCCGCCGACCCGCAGCGGGTACGGCTGTACTTCAGCGCGCCGGTAGAGGCGCCGACGACGCGCGGCTTCGCATCGATCTGGGCCGCCGGCCTCGACGGCCAGCCGGCCGACGTCATCCTGGGCGTGCCGGAGGATTTCGCGTCTCGGCTGGGGCTGGCCGCCCTGATCAGCCCGTTGCGCCTGCGGGGTATGTCGGCCATGTTGACCCGCATCAAGCGGCATTTACGCGCCGCATAAGGGGCACTGGAACAGGTTCAGCGGTCGCGCTTTACACTGCCTGAAGCTAGATTCTTAAAGACATTTCTTAAACATGCCATCAGGAGGGCCAGTGGCGAACCATGCCAGCTCGAAGATCTCCAAGGTGCTCGTCGCCAACCGCGGGGAGATCGCAGTCCGGGTGATCCGCGCCGCGCGCGACGCCGGATTGGCCAGCGTGGCCGTGTACGCCGAACCCGATGCCGACGCACCCCACGTCCGGCTTGCCGATGAGGCGTTCGCCCTGGGTGGGCAGACCTCGGCCGAGTCGTACCTGGTGTTCGAGAAGATCCTCGACGCCGCGGCCCAGTCCGGCGCCAACGCCATCCACCCCGGCTACGGCTTCCTCTCCGAGAACGCCGACTTCGCTCAGGCCGTCATCGACGCCGGGCTGATCTGGATCGGGCCGAGCCCGCAGTCGATTCGCGACCTCGGCGACAAGGTCACCGCACGCCACATCGCCGCCCGCGCCAAGGCTCCGCTGGTTCCCGGCACCCCGGACCCGGTCAAGGATGCCGACGAGGTGGTGGCCTTCGCCAAGGAGTTCGGCGTGCCGGTGGCGATCAAGGCCGCGTTCGGTGGCGGCGGTCGCGGCATGAAGGTGGCGCGCACCCTCGAGGAGATTCCCGAGCTGTTCGAGTCGGCCACCCGTGAGGCGATTGCGGCCTTCGGTCGCGGCGAGTGCTTCGTGGAGCGCTACCTGGACAAGCCGCGCCACGTCGAGGCCCAGGTCATCGCCGACCAGCACGGCAACGTCGTCGTCGCGGGAACCCGCGACTGCTCGCTGCAGCGCCGCTTCCAGAAGCTGGTCGAGGAGGCCCCCGCGCCGTTCCTGACCGACGCACAGCGCAAGGAGATCCACGAGTCCGCCAAGCGGATCTGCAAGGAGGCCGGCTACTACGGCGCCGGGACCGTGGAGTACCTGGTCGGCCAGGACGGCCTGATCAGCTTCCTGGAGGTCAACACCCGACTGCAGGTGGAACACCCGGTCACCGAGGAGACCTCGGGCATCGACCTGGTGCGTGAGCAGTTCCGGATCGCCAACGGCGAGACGCTCGACCTCACCGAGGACCCCGAGCCGCGCGGCCACTCGATCGAGTTCCGCATCAACGGCGAGGACGCCGGTCGTGGCTTCCTGCCCGCCCCCGGCCCGGTCACCCGCTTCGACCCGCCGACCGGCCCGGGCATCCGGATGGACTCCGGCGTGGAGACCGGTTCGGTGATCGGCGGACAGTTCGACTCGATGCTGGCCAAGCTGATCGTCACCGGCGCGACCCGCACCGAAGCCCTGGAGCGCGCCCGGCGCGCCCTGGACGAGTTCCACGTCGAGGGTCTGGCCACGGTCATCCCGTTCGACCGTGTGGTGGTTCGCGACCCGGCGTTCGTCGGCGACGAGAACGGCTTCACGGTTCACACCCGCTGGATCGAGACCGAGTTCGAGAACAACATCGAGCCCTTCACCGGCGGTGAGCCCCTCGACGACGAGGACGTGCAGCCGCGGCAGAAGGTGGTCGTCGAGGTCGGCGGCCGTCGCCTGGAGGTGTCGCTGCCGGGTGACCTGGCGCTGGGCGGCGGCGGAGCCGGCGGCGCCGCTGGAGCCATCCGGAAGAAGCCCAAGGCCCGCAAGCGTGGCGCGCACGGCGGCGCGGCGGCGTCCGGTGACGCAGTGACCGCACCGATGCAGGGCACCGTGGTGAAGGTGGCCGTCGAGGAGGGCCAGGAGGTCGCCGCCGGTGACCTGGTCGTCGTCCTGGAGGCCATGAAGATGGAGAACCCGGTCACCGCGCACAAGGACGGTGTCATCACCGGCCTGTCGGCGGAGGCCGGATCGGCCATCACGCAGGGCACCGTGCTCTGCGAGATCAAGTAACCGACATCGAGCCCGTCGAGATCAACGCCGGCCCGTGGTATCTGCGGATACCACGGGCCGACGATCGTATAGACGACCGTGTGACCCTGGCCGAACTCGGTGAGACGGATCCGGATTACGTCGCGAAGGCGGAATCAGGCTGGGCCGACGACTCGCGCTACCTGTGGGCGGTCTGCGAGCCGACGACGGGGGAACTGTTGGCCGAGGTGACGCTGAATCCCACCTCGGGCGAGATCGCCAGCCGGCACCGGCCAAGTCATGCGCAGGCCGCGATGACCGGGGCACAGGCGGTGTCCCGGTTCGCTGCGGGCGCGTTAGGTCTGACGCCGGTGATGACCGGCGTGGGTGGTGCGGTTTCGCCCGATGAAGACCCAGGCCAAACCGCCGATCGCCAACGCTAGGACCGCGATCCCGAAGCCCAGCGTCCACCCGGCGTCGTGCTGGGCGGCGGCGCTCATGAAGCCCACCAATGCCAGTGCCGCCATCAGCAGCATGGCCAATCCCGGCAACTCCCGGCGGTCCTTGAACACCAGTCCGGCCCGCGGCTGGGTCGTACGCCTCTGATCGATTCCCTCATCGGTGTCGCTGATGTCGCTCATGAGGCCCCTTGTACCCTCGGCGCTTGCACCCGAAACCCGCTGCGCTGATGGCGGCCACCTGCTACGCCCGGCTCCGCCGCGCTCGCAGTGGCCTTTAAGGTGCGTCGCGCAGTGCCGCCAGCAGCGGCTCTGCGGCCTCCTTGAGGAAGGCCTCCTGGGCCTCCCCGCCGATCTGGATCAGCGCGATGTCGGTGAAACCGGCGTCCCGGTAGGCGCCGACGGCGTCGACAATGGGATCCAGTTCCGGCCCGCAGGGTATGGCCCCGGCGACGTCGCGCGGCTGCACGTAGCGGGTCGCGGCAGCGAACGCCGCCGGTGTCGGCAGCTCAGAATTGACCGACCAGCCGCCGCCGAACCAGCGGAACTGCCGGTGGGCGCGCTGTATTGCCTGATCCCGGTCGAGGTCCCAGCACACCGGTAGCTGCCCGATGATTCGCCCGCCCGCCAATCCGGCCGTCTGTCGTGCGGCGTGCCAGGAGTGGACCAGATCACGGTCGGGCTGCACTGCGATCAGGTGATCGGCCGCTGCGGCGAATCGGTCGACACCTTTGGGCCCCGACATGGCCACGGCCAACGCGACCGGGATGTCCGGCAGGTCCCAGAGCCGCGCCTGGTCGACTTGGAAATAGTCGCCGTGGTGGTCGACGGTCTCCCCCATCAGCAGCTCGCGGATGATCTTGATGGCTTCGGCGAGCATGGCCTGCCTGCGCGCTACGTTCGGCCACCCCGCTCCCGTCACGATGTGCTCGTTGAGGTTCTCCCCGCTGCCCAGCCCCAGGGTGAACCGGCCCTCGGCCAAGATCTGCACGGTGGCAGCCTGCTGGGCCACGATCGCCGGGTGATAGCGCATCGTCGGACAGGTCACGTAGCTGTACAGGCCTATGTCTTGTGTGGCCTGCGCGACCGCGCCCAGCAGCGCCCACGCGTTGGGGGCGTGGCCCTGCGACGCCAGCCACGGAGAGAAATGATCGCTGCACACCGCGAAGTCGAAACCGCGTTCCTCGGCGGCAACGGCGCAGCCGACCAGATCCGCGGGCCCGCTCTGTTCGGTCATCAGGGTGTAGCCGAAGCGTGTCATGCTGCCCGAATACCCAACGGCAGACCACCGAAACGGGGGCCCGTTTGGCGCAGTCCAGGTGGCGGGTATCCGCAATCGTGTCCACCGCAACGATCCACACCGAACCCCGCCTACCCGCCATGTGCGGGCCGTTGTCAGCGGCGGTGTGCGACCTCTTGCGCCGCCCCGCCGGCGCAGTCCAGAAGTTCATCTCCCCGAGCACCGACACCGACCCCTACGGCCGCGACCTTCACCTGGCGCTCTACGTCTGCTACGAGCTGCATTACCGCGGGTTCGCCGGGGTGGACCCGGGCTGGGAGTGGGACGCCACCCTGTTGGACCTGCGTGCCAAGCTCGAACACGCGTTTCTCGATGCCGTCCGCCGAGACATCGGGGTGATACCGCCCCACGCGACGGCCAATGCCGAAATGGATGCCGCGGCAACCGAGCCCATGCAGGGCAGCGGGCCCTCGTGGTATCTGCGTGATCAGGGCACCTGGGAGCAGGCACGCGAGTACTTCGTCCACCGGTCGCTCTACCACCTCAAGGAGGGCGATCCGCACGCTTGGATCATCCCCCGCCTGACCGGCCAGGCCAAGGCGTCGTTCGTCGCGATCGAGTTCGACGAGTTCGGCGCCGGGCGGGGTGCGCGAGTACACCAGCAGCTCTTCGCCGACCTGCTCACCGCGGCCGGGCTGGATGCCGGTTACCTCGCCTACCTCGATGTTGTTCCCGCCGAGTCGCTGGCGGTGGTGAACCTGATGTCGCTGTTCGGGTTGCATCGCCGCTGGCGGGGTGCGGCCGCCGGGCACTTCGCGGCGACCGAGATCACCTCACCTCCGGGCTCGAGCCGGCTGGTCGCGGCGCTGCGGCGGATGGGTGCGCCGCAGCCGTGCGTGGCGTTCTACGCCGAGCACGTCGAGGCCGATGCGGTCCACGAACAGGTGGTCCGCAATGACGTGATCGGCGACCTGTTGGAAGGCAATCCGCATTTGGAGACGGATGTCGTATTCGGTATCCGAGCTCTCGCCGCTGTGGAAAGTCGGCTCGCCGACCTCATGACGTCGGCCTGGTCAGCGGGACGTTCGTCCCTGCTCACAACGTGAAAATTAAGGTTTCACTGGGATTTTCCCGAAATTGTCGGGCACCTCTTTGCCAATCGGATCGGTTCTGGGTAACGTCTGATTCCTCCGGTTGAGTTCACAGCCGCAGTGAAACGTCACCGCGTAAGCGCAGCCCCGGAAGTGATTACGTTGACGTGATCCAACAGCACGATTCGTCGACTGATGGAGCCACAGCATGACGATCAGCAAGGTTACTCAGAACGCATTCGCCACTCCCGCAACGGAAGCCACCCAAGTTTGGCGGAATCATACCGCCAAATTCACGGTCCATTGGGGTCGCACCGGAGCCGTCGTCGCCGTGAACGGCGAGATCGACGCGGCGAATGCCGGCCCATTCGCCGACTACGCCAAGCGCTGCGCCGAATGCTGCGAATGGCTGGTAGTGGATCTGTCTGAACTGACATTCATTGGAACCAACGGGTTTTCAGCCCTTCAGTCGATCAGCGCGCAATGTTCCAGCACGCAGACCAACTTGAAGGTGGTCCCGAGTCCCGCACTGTGCACCTTGCTGCGGATCTGCGACCCACACTCGCGACTTCCGCTGGTGGAGTCCCTGACGGACGCGTTGAGCGAAGTGCAGCGGTCCGGGCGGCCGCTTCGCCTGGTTCCTTGATCTAGCGATCTAGGCAGGAACCGCGTCGGCCGAGCGGCTCCAGACGCGGTGTTCGGCGAGTGCCGCGGCGAACGCGTCGAAGAACTCGTCGTTCAGATCCTTCGCCGCGGCCGTGGTGGTCACTACCCCGGCCG
The DNA here is from genome assembly GCF_045310815.1 of Mycobacterium sp. SMC-19. Classification (NCBI taxonomy): domain Bacteria; kingdom Bacillati; phylum Actinomycetota; class Actinomycetes; order Mycobacteriales; family Mycobacteriaceae; genus Mycobacterium; species Mycobacterium sp. SMC-19. The sequence continues at coordinate 116,691 of NZ_JBJIAM010000007.1, forward strand.
TGGCGACCACCGTGGTGTCCTCGGCCGGCTGCTCGGAGATGCCGGCCTTGGGCAGCAGCTCCACCCCCGCCCCGAATGCCCCGATCACCTTGAGGTGTTTGTAGGCCTCCGTCACGAAGTGCACCGCATATCCGTCGCCGGACAGCGCCTCCACGGCGTCTGGCCCACACGGCACCACCACCGCGTCGTAGAGCACCGATGCCATCGTCGTGAAGGCCCGGTCCACACTCAGCCGGCCACCGGAGCCACCGGCGAGCTCGCCGCCGGCGACCGGCGCCAGCACTTCGGCGATCGCCCCGCGTTCCCGCATCGCCGCGACGAACCGTTCGACGCCCACCACGTCCACGCCGTCGGCGGCCAGCACCGCGATCTTGCGGCTTTCGATGCCGGGCGCCTCCTCACTCGCGGGGGTACCGGCATCGGTCAGCTGCGAGAGCGCAGGTGAGCGCACCACCTCCTCGACGGGCTGCTCGTCGGGTGTGGCCAGCCCCAGTTTCTCGGCCACGTGGCGCGCCAGGTCGTGGTCGATGCGGTTGAGCTGTTCGACGGCGCGCTGCCGGATCTCAACGTGTTCGCATTTCCCCAGTTCAAAGGCGTAAGCGGCGACGATGTGCTTCGCCTCGGGGGTGGACATGCTTCGATAGAACATCCGCGCCTGGCCGTAGTGGTTCTCGAAGCTGGCGGCGCGCTTGCGGATCTTGGCCCCGTCCAGCTTCTCGGTGTAGTGCCGGAACACGCCCTCGTCAGCCAAGGCTGGGCAGCCACCACCCAACGAGTTCTTGTAGTAGCTGGACTTGCCCTGCGGAATCGCGTGTTGGCCGTAGCCGTCGTGCTGGTTATTGCGCACCTGAGCCACCGGCCGATTGATCGGCAGCTGAGCGAAGTTCGGGCCGCCGAGCCGGATCAACTGCGTGTCCAGGTAGGAGAAGTTGCGGAACTGCAGCAACGGGTCGTTGGTGAAGTCGATTCCGGGCACGACGTTGGCCGTGCAGAACGCCACCTGCTCGGTTTCGGCGAAGAAGTTCTCCGGGTTGCGATTGAGCACCATCTTGCCGACCGGGCGCACCGGAACCTGTTCTTCGGGAATGATTTTGGTGGCGTCCAGCAGGTCGAAATCGAATGCGAACTCGTCGTCTTCTGCCACCAGCTGGACACCGAGTTCCCATTCCGGGAATTGGCCGGCCTCGATGGCGTCCCACAGATCGCGCCGGTTGAAGTCGGGGTCCTTGCCGGCGATCTTCTGGCATTCGTCCCAGATCAGCGAGTGCACGCCCAGCTTCGGCTTCCAGTGGAACTTCACGAACGTTCCCTCGCCGCTTGCATTCACGAAGCGGAATGTGTGCACGCCGAAGCCCTGCATCATCCGGTAGCTGCGCGGCAGGGCGCGGTCCGACATCAGCCACATAATGGCGTGCAGTGTCTCCGGCTGCAGTGACACGAAGTCCCACAGCGTGTCGTGAGCCGACTGTGCCTGCGGAATCTCGTTGTCCGGCTCGGGTTTCACCGCATGCACGAAGTCCGGGAACTTGATGCCGTCCTGGATGAAGAACACCGGAAAGTTGTTGCCCACCAGATCGTAGTTGCCCTGATCGGTGTAGAACTTGGTGGCGAATCCGCGTACGTCACGCACGGTGTCGGCCGAACCGCGCGAGCCGGCCACGGTGGAGAACCGCACGAACACCGGCGTCCTGGTGCCGGGCGTGGTCAGAAAGCGTGCCGCGGTGTACTGCGCAAGCGAGTCGTCATAGGGCTCGAAGTAGCCGTAGGCGCCCGCCCCGCGGGCATGCACCACGCGTTCGGGAATCCGCTCGTGATCGAAGTGGGTGATCTTCTCCCGGGCGTGGAAGTCCTCCAGCAGGGTGGGCCCACGCTCACCGACAGTCAGTGCGTCGTCGGTGTGGTCGACGCGCACGCCCTGCTGCGTCGTGAGGTATCCGGACTGCCGGTCGACCCGGTAATCGTCGAGTTGTCGCTGCTTGCCGTCACGGTCCTCGGTAGCCACCGCTTTTCCTCTCGTCGGTATTTGGGAAGTCCCTGGGTGGGTATCCCAGCCAGGTCATCCGCAAACGGCCAGAACCATTCGCGAACGGGAGGGGAAGAGCGTGAGCGCCCAATCGGCTGTGTTGTTCGACGTCGACGGCACCCTGGTCGATTCGAACTACCTGCACGTGCACGCCTGGCGGCGTGCGTTCGCCGAGCTAGACCACGAGGTGGAGTCGTGGCGCATCCACCGCGCCATCGGAATGGACGGATCGGAGTTGGTGCGCCTGCTGTCCGACGACGCACCCGACGATGTCCGCCGGCGCCTGGAGGACCTGCACTCGCAGTACTATCTGCAGTCATCGGACTTGCTGTCGCCGCTACCGGGCGCCCGCAAGCTGTTGGAACACGTAGTCGCTCTTGATCTTCCGGTGGTGCTGGCCACCTCGGCACCCGAGAACGAGTTGGCGGTTCTGCGCAAGGTGCTCGGTTGCGACGACCTGGTCGCGGCGGTCACCTCTTCGGCCGATGTCGACGTCGCGAAGCCGAATCCGGACATCATCTCCATTGCGCTGGACCGGGTCGGAGCAACGGCGGAGCGCGCCGTCTTCGTGGGTGACGCGGTCTGGGATGCCCAGGCGTGCGTGCGGGCCGGGCTGCCCTGTATCGGACTGCTCAGCGGCGGCGTCTCGCGCGCCGAATTGGAAACGGCCGGTGCGACGGTAGTTTTCGACAACGCCGAGGATCTGCTGGGGCACCTGGATCAAACGCCGATCGCCGGCCTGGCCAAGGGGCGGGGCGCCCATGGATGAATCCGCTTTCCTGGCCACCCTGACCCGGACAGTCGGCGCACTGCATCGCGCCGACGTGCCCTTCGCCCTGGCCGGCGGCGCGGCGGTATATGCCCGCGGCGGTCCGCACTCCCACCACGACATCGACCTGCTGGTCGAGCCGTCCGAAGCCGAGCGGGCGGCGATAGTGCTCGCCGAGGCCGGCATGTCACGTGTCCAGCCGCCGGAAGACTGGCTGCTCAAGGTCTTCGACGGTGACGTGCTAGTGGACCTGATCCATCACCTCGGCGAGATCCCGATCAGCGCCGACACCATCTCCAGCGCTCCGCCGATCCAAGTCGGTTCGGTGATCACGCGGGTCATCACCGCTACCGATCTGATGGTGCAGAAGCTTGCGGTGCTGGATTGTCACCGTTGTGATTTCGCCGAGCTGCTCATCGTCGCGCGGATTCTGCGCGAGCAGGTGGAGTGGCCACAGGTGCGCCGCCGGCTGCGAAATTCCCCGTTCGCCGAGGCCTTCTGGCACTTGCTGTGTGGGCTGTCCATCGTCGACCACGACCACACCGAGCAGCCGCAGCCGCCCGCCCATCTGGTCGCCGTCATACGCCGCAGGCTCGCCGAAGACCCCGAGATTTCAGAGCTGGGGATCGGGATCGAGATCGACGACGAGTCGGTGTGTCTCACCGGGTCGGTCAACGGCCCGCAACGCCGAGCGAGGATCGAATCGGCTGTGCGGCGCATCGTCGCTCCGCGCACCGTGATCAACGAGATCGAAGTGGTGCAACTGTTCGAACCCGCAGAGCAGGTGACCGGGTGATTCGGGTTGCGGCCGTCGGTGACATTCATCTGGGCGAGGATTCGCGCGGCACGATGCGCTGGCACGATATCGATGCCCGCGCCGACATGCTGGTGGTCGCCGGCGACCTGACCCGGCACGGGACCGCCGCCGAGGGCCAGGTGGTCGCCGATGAGCTCAGCGACTGCCCGGTACCGGTGGTGTGCGTGCTCGGCAACCACGACTACCACCAGAATCAGCAGCACGAGATCACCGCGGCACTGCGCAATGCCGGGATCGCCGTGCTGGAAGGCGAGACCCACACCGTCGACGTGCGACAGCAGCGGGTCGGCGTCGCCGGCGTGAAGGGATTCGGCGGCGGCTTCGCCGGCAGATGCGCGACGGCCTTCGGCGAACCGGAGATGAAGGCTTTCGTCGGCGCCACTCAAACGGCATCCGACCAGCTGCGTGATGGCCTGCGCGCGCTGCGCACGGACTATCGGATCGCGCTGCTGCACTACTCCCCCGTCGCCGACACGCTGTACGGCGAACCGCCGGAGATCTATCCGTTTCTGGGCTCGTGCCTGCTGGCCGAGGCTATCGACGACGCCGGAGCCGACCTGGCTGTGCACGGCCACGCCCACGCCGGAACCGAACAGGGCCGCACCGCCGGTGGCGTCGCGGTACGCAATGTGGCTCGGCCGCTGATCCGCGCGCCCTACGCCGTGTATCAAGTCAGCGGTAATCCGATAGCGGCAGCCAGTACGGCCAGCGCCGCGAACATCCACGCGACGTAGTCCCCGATGTGCCCCGAATGCACGGCACGCAGTGTGCTGAGCAGTGGCGCGGCGGCAGCGGTGGCCATCCGATGTGCCACCGGATTCCAGCGGACCAGTCCGGCGGCCGCCACCAATGCCGCCGTCAGGGCGCCGCCGGCACTCATGGCGGCCCCGGCCACCGTCCAGCCCGGCACAGTTGCGGCGGACGCTGCGCCGACTTCGACGAAACGTGCTGCGGCGCTCTGCGCCCCGCGCGCGACCCCGGGCAGTAGGCCGGCGGCCAGGCAACCGGCCAGCAGCATCCCGATCGCCAGGTACATGCTGGCCGGTGTTCGCCGCAGCCAGGTGTCGGGTTCCTCGTCGCCTCGGGTCCGGCGCCCGGAGGCCACGTCGTCGGACGGCTCGGTTCGTCCGCCGACACCGGTGAAACAACGGATGCCGGCCCGCAGCACGGCACCACCGGTGAGTGCTGAAACAGCTAAGAACAGCGCCGCTCCCCACCCGCTGCCGATCGCCTCCTCGCACAGGGACTTGCCGAGCGCGGTCCCGAACGGCGGAAGGCCGGCCAGGGCGACGGCCGCGATGCCAAAGCAGGCGGCCAGCATCCGCTGGCCCCGGCCGCGTCCCGCCAACTCCCATTCGTCGACGCTGTGGTGGCGGTCCAGCAGAATCCCCACGATCAGGAACAGTGCCGACTTCGCCCCGGCGTGGCCGATCAGGTAGACCGCTGCGCCGGCTACCCCGTGAGCGGTCAGTGTCGCGGTGGCCACCAGCGCCAACCCCATGTGACCGACGGTGGAGTAGGCCAGCAGCCGCTTGAGGTGGCGCTGCAACAGGCACATCACCGCGCCGACCGCCGCGGTCAGCACTCCTGCCAGCACGAAGACTCGGCTGACTACCTGCGGGGGCAGCACACCCGCGAACACCTCCCAATACACCCGCCACAGCCCATAGAGACCCAGCTCCACCATGACTCCGGAGAACAAGACGCACACACCGGCCGGCGCGACCGCATGCGCGTCGGCCAGCCAGAAGTGCAGCGGGACAATGGCGGCCTTGACCAGAAGTGCCGCCGACACCAATACAAAGGCGGCCACCACCAGGGCGTCAGGCGGGCCGCCCCGTAGGGCCGCCCCGAGCTGGGCCATGCCCAACTGGCCGACGCGCCCATAGAGCATGGTGATGCCGATCAGGGTCACGCACGCACTGAGCGACTGAATGATCCCGAAGTTGAGCGCCCCCTGGATCGCCGAGCGATCCTCGATCTTGATGCCGGTCAACGCGTAACCGACCGCACCCATCAGCTCGAAGAACACGAACAGGTTGAACAGGTCGGCGGCCAACACGAAGCCGTTCATCGCCGCCAGGAAGATCAACAGCAGCACGTCGAAGCGCGTGCCGGCCTCATCGAGGCCGCGGCGGCTGTACAACGCCGCGCACACGGTCAGGGAGCCGACCAGCACCGCCAATCCCGCCGAGAGTGGATCCGCGGCCAGGGCAATACCGACCGCCAAGCCGGACTGCGGGCGCCAGTCACCGATCCAGGCCACCACCGTGTGGCTCGACGCCGCAGCCAGCACACAGCCGCTGCCCGCGGTGCAGGCCGCCGATACGGCCAGCACCACCGCATTGGCCACCGGCCGAGAGACCCGCCCGCTCAGCGCCAACAGCAGGCATGCCATGAGGATCGGCACCGCGACCAGCGTCGGCAACAGAGCGGAGGTGCTGGCCGGCACGGCGATTCAGCCTCGCAGTGCCGAGAGCTGATCCGGGTCCAGGGTGTGGTGGCGCTTGTGGACTTGGATGGCCAACGCCAGAAGCAATGCGGTGACGGTGGCCTGAATGACGATGTCGGTAAGAGTCATCGCCTGCACCACGGGGTCGACCACAGCAGTCGGGCCGGGAGAATCGACAAAGATCGGTGGCGCCGCGCCACGCTGGTAGCCGACGGTCAACAGCAACAGGTAGGTGCCCGCCTGCGCCACCGACAGGCACACCACTGCGTGAATCAGGTTGCGGCTACGTACGATTCCGAACGATCCGACCAATACCAGCCAACCCGCCACGCCATAGAGGTAGCCGCTCACGATTTCTCCCGTCGCGGCGCGACAGTGATCTCCTGAGCCAGGAACTGTGCGAGCAACACGGTTATGCCGCATGCCACCGCGATACCGACCGCCGCATTGAGCAGCGGTACCGTCCCTGCCGACAGCAACTGGCCCCGAGTGCCGGTCGGCAACGTGTTGAGTAGGAACGCTCCGCCGGTGATCAAGGCGACGAGGCCGATGGCGACGAATGCCGCTGCGCCCAGCGCCTCGCCCACGTCGAAGACGTTGACCGGACGCAATCGATCCAGCGCCCGGAAGCTTCCGGTGACGTAGAGCAGGTGCAGACCGGCGGCCAGCAGTACCCCACCCTGGAAACCCCCACCGGGGGTCAGATGTCCGTGCACCACCACATCGACTCCCACCGCCAGGGTCACCGGAAACAGTAGATATCCGACGAACTGGGTGGCGTCCAGGGCCGTTCGGCGACCGCGGTTGTGATATTCACGCTCCTCGACAGCAGGCCGCAGCAGGGCCATCACCCCGGTCACCGAGGCGACCAGGATGGTCTCCTCGACAAGCGTGTCCAGGGCGCGCTGGTCGAAATTCACCGACGCCACCACGTTGGCGGTGGCGTGCGAGAACGCGGCCCGCACCGCCAGATCCCGATACGGGTGATGCGCCTGACCGAACGCGGGAAGCCCGGCGAATCCCAGCCACAGCAGCACGCCAAGTCCGGCCGCGCCGGCGAGGAACAGCGCCGCGCGCACGCCGCGGCTCACCGGCCGATCTCCCGGTGTTGACGCTGCACCGTCCGGACGGTCAGCATCACCATCAAGGGCACGACCACCCCGCCGATCAGCAACTGGGACAACGCCACGTCGGGCGCCTGCAGGAGCACGAACAACACCGTCAGCGCCAGGCCGAAAACCGACAGCATGATCGCCTGGCGCTGTGGGTCGCCGGTCAGCGCGACGATGGCTCCGGTGATACCGACCGTTGTGAGCGAGACCAGGATCAGTGCGGTCATGGCGGCGAATCGGCTTCCACCACACCGGCTTCGTGGGCGGTCAGCCGAGCGGTGGCCGCCGACATCACCGGCGCGGACAACAACACCAGCGCGGCGATGAGCACAACCATCGCCGACGCTTCGGAGATGCCGCGTTGCACTATCAGGCCCAGCGCCATCAGCGGGAAGCCGACGGACGTGGTCACGCTCAGCAGGTGCAGCCGGTCCAACACACCTCCGACCGCCGCGGCCCCAACCGCGCTGCACGCCATGACTGATACGCCACCGAAGATCAACAGCCAGGCGATCATGGCTTGCTCGTCAGCAGCCGGGTGTAAACCAGGGTTCCGGGAAGCGTGATCAGCACCAACACCAGTGGAACGATCAGGGTCCAGTCCTGGTGCCACGAGACGGCCAGCACCATCAAGGTGGATACGGCGCCGACACCGGCGAATTCCAGGCCGACCAAGCGCCGCCGGGGCGAACCGCGTGACGCCATCCACATTCCCGGCGCGAACACCCCGGCCTGCAGCGCCAGCGCAGCCGCCTCTCCCGGGCTCACCGCCGCACCGCCTTCTCCAACCTGCCGGGACGTTGCCCGACCCGGTGTACCCGCACCGCGTGCCCGGCCGCGTCGAGCACCACGGTGCCGGGGGTGGTGGCCAACGCCATGGTTGCGGCGGTACTGCGGGCGGCAGCCACCGCTGCCGGCTCCCGGGGCAACGTCACCGAGTCGACCGCCGATTGGGCACGCCGTGACGGAATCAGGAGGTAAGCCCACACCTTGGCGGGTTGCGTCAGCAACTCACCGGCGACCACCGCCGCCCAGCGCAGCCATACCAGCCGAAAGCGCCACTCACCGCCGTTGGCCCGCCGCGCCGCACGGGCAACCGCGGCACACGGCAGCGTGCACAGTGCCCCGGCAAGCATCTCGGGGGTGGACCGCCCAGTCAGCGTCACCACCCACACCGCGCCGGTGGCCAGCCACCACAACAGTGTTTCGGCGAGAGCTCCCGTGAGCCGGCTATTTACCGCGGACACGGCGATTGTGCTTCTTGATCGCCGTGACCAGTTCGGATTTCCGCATCGTCGATCGTCCGTGAATGTCCAGTCGGCGGGCGACATCCAGCAGATGCTGCTTGCTGGCGTTGGCATCGACGCCCTCCGCGGAGGGTCCGGAGTTGTTCGGACCTCCGCCAGCCGCGCGCTTATCCGACGGGCCGCGCTTCTTTTTGGGCTCCCAATGGTCCCCGACCTTCTCGAAACTGTGCTTGAGCGCCGCATAAGCGACCCGGTGCGCCCGCTGCTCGCTGCCGTATTCCTTGGCGGCAGCATCGTGCGCTTTGGCGAAGGTGCGTTGCGCCTTGGCGCCGGAGCGCTGCAGCGTGCTGGGCAACTCGCCGCGTTTGGCGGTGCCGCTCTTCGTCGTCTTGGGCATGAGACCTCCAATCAGCGACTGTGATCGGGGTTGGTTACCCCCTGAAACGGCTCAGCAACCATTTCGAAAGAGGCCACGATTCGTCGGCACGCCGATCGGGCAAACCCGACAAGTGTGTGCGCCGAATGATTCCGTCAATTGCTCACCGGCCATGCCCAATTCATCTCGGTGTGCCACCCGCTGCCGGCAGCCCCGGCCTGAGCGGTGCCGGTCACCAACCCGTCGGGTCGGCCTGTACCGCAGCGTCCGAGGGCGCCGCTAGGTCGTCATCGTGCAAAACGGCCAGTGGGCAGTGACAGCGCGGCGACAGCGCCGAGCCGACCGAGCCGAAGAACAGATGCCGCAACCGTCGCCGGCTGCTCGATCCGACGACGACCAGATCGGCTTGTCGCGACAATTCTTCGAGCGCGTCAACCGGGTCCGCGAACTCCACCTTGGTGTTCAGCTGCGCGGGCGCGCCGTCTGAGGCGCTGTCGGTCGCGACTCCGACGGCGTCATCGACGATCCGTTGCACACGACGGTGCGGCAGTTCATGTTGACCGAACACCATCCAGCGGGCCATCAGAGGTGACAGCCGGGTTGACGCCGCATGGACCAGAGTCAGTGGTAGTGCGCGGCGTTCAGCTTCCTGGGCGCCCCAGCGCACAGCGTCCTGCGACGCCGGCGACCCGTCGACGCCGACTACGATTCCTGCGGTATTCGAAGCCATAATGGGCGCAGGTTAGCCATTGCACCTTCGGGTCAAACCTCTACGTGTCGTCGCTTCTGGCTTCGGCGCCGGTTTCGCCGGCATCGAAGGCATCATCGGGACTTGTCCGCCCCACATAGCTGCCGTCTTCACCCTTGCCGGCACGCGACCACGCCTGGTGGGCGTCGGGTTCGACGTCTGCCTCGGCCTTCTGGCCTTTCTTTCCAGCCATTGCCGGCTTCCTTTCCTCGTCTTCGTCTCTTCGTCGGGCTCAACGCGGCCGACGTGCGGCCAGTACCCCAGCCCCGGCCACCCCCAGCGCGGTGGCGGCCCCGGCCACCATGCCGGCGGCGTGACGGGCCGCCCAGATCTGCGGGCTGTGCGCGTGCGAGGAGTCGTCGAACGCCCCGCGTGCACCGTGGTCGGTGCCCGGCCGTTCGTCGAGCGGTTCCCAGAGGTTGTATGGCTTGTCGCCGTCGACGCGCTCGCCGGTCTGCTGCGAGTCGTATCCGGTGCGGGCCAAATAGCGATCGAGCAATGGCGCGGCGAATCGCTGAGCCAGCAAGGTGGCTACGGTGCTTTCGCCCACCCAGTACTGCTTGCGCCGGGGATGGTCGGCGGCCCGCAGCACCGCTTTGGCCACCAGCTGCGGCTGGTAGATCGGCGGCACCGGCTGCGGGTGGCGGGGAAGCCGGGACAGCACCCAGGAGAACTGTGGGGTATTGACCGCCGGCATCTGAACGAGGGTGATGTTCACCTTCGAACCGTCATGCAGCAGCTCGCAACGCACCGATTCGGTGAAGCCGTTGACGGCGTGCTTGGCGCCGCAGTAGGCCGACTGCAACGGGATCGAGCGCTCCCCCAGGGCCGAGCCCACCTGTACAACAGTGCCGTGGTCACGCGGCTTCATCCGGGCCAACGCCGCCATGGTGCCGTAGACGAAGCCGAGATAGCAGACCTCGGTCACACGTTTGAACTCCGCGGGCCCGATCTCGGTGAACGGCGCGAAAACCGATGCGAAGGCGACGTTGATCCAGGTGTCGATCGGCCCGAACTCGGCCTCGACACGATCGGCGGCGGCCGCCACCGCGTCGGGGTCGGCGACGTCGGTGGGAATGGGCAGCGCGGTGCCCCCGGCCTCTTCGACATCACGCGCCGCGCCGCGCAGGCCTGCCTCACCGCGCGCGAGCAGGGCGACATTGGCGCCCCGCTTGCCGTACAGCTGTGCAACGGCTCGGCCGATCCCGGCGCTGGCTCCGGTGACGACGACGGTCTGTGTCATGGCTGGACTCCCTTCTGCGAGATGCGCTTACCGGCAAGGCGTTCGGCGAGCCGCGAAGCCAGCGCCATGATGGTCAGCGCCGGATTGGCCGACCCCTGAGTTGGGCAGACCGAGCCGTCGGAGATGAACAGGTTCGGCACACCCCACACCCGGTGGTCTGCGTCGACGACGGAGTTCTCCGGCGCGGTACCCATCCGAGCGCCACCGATCAGATGGGCGTAGCGCTGGATGGTCAATACGTCCTGGGCGCCCGCCGCGTGCAGGATCTCGGTGATCACCCGGGTCGAGTAGGCCATGTTCGCCTTGTCGTTCTCGCAGCGCGTGTAGTCCATTCGGGCCACCGGGATCCCATAGCCATCGACTTCGTCGGCGAGGGTGATCCTGTTGTCGGGCAGGGGCAGCAGTTCATTGAGTACGCCGATCGTGCTCCAGTGGTTGTAGTCGCGCATGTACTCGCGCATCGCCCTTCCCCAGTGCCCGTCGGCGAGCACGTGCTCCGACCAGCCGATCGGCAGCGGCGACACGGTCTGGATGGAGAATCCGCGGGCGAATCCCCGAGCGGAGTCGGTCTCGTAGAACTGTTCGCTGGTCACCTGCGGCGGCGGCGCCTTGTACATCCGCAGTTCCTCGGACCAACGGCCCGCGGTCTGAGCCGCACCTTGAACCATGACGTAGCGGCCGACCTGATCGGAGTTGTTTCCGAGCCCGTGCGGGAACCGGGCGCTGGTCGAATTGAGTAGCAGCCTTGGGGTTTCGATCGAGTACCCGGCGACCGCCACAACCTTGGCACGCTGCAGGTGCTCGCCACCGGTGTTGTCGTAGTAGACGACACCACTAGCCGCCCCGGAGTCATCGAGTTCGATGCGGGAAGCCATGCAGTCCGCACGGATCTCCACACCGTGTGCCAGCGCGTCGGGCAGATGCGTGACGTACGGGCTTGCCTTGGCGTTGACCTTGCAGCCCTGCAGGCAGTAGCCGCGGTAGATACAATGCGGTCGATTTCCAAAGGTGCCGTTGACGATTCCGACCGGGCCTACCCGCATCTCAATCCCCAGATTGCGGGCTCCTTCCCACAGCCTGGATGCGGCAGCGGAGATCGGGTGTGGCGACGACGGGTAGCGGTGCGGATATCCCCATGGCCAGTTCTGCCCGGCGACTGGCAGTTCAGCCTCGAGAACTTCGTAGTGACGACGGATATCCTCATAGTCGATCGGCCAATCCGCCCCCACCCCGTCGAGGCTGAATGTGCGCAAGTCGCTGGGATGAAAACGTGGACAGTAGCCGGCGTAGTGCACCATCGAGCCGCCGACGCCGCGGCCGGAATTATTCTTACCCAGTTCGATCGGATCGTCCCCGCCGATGATGCGCTTCTGCGTCCAGTACAACGGATGTGATCCGGCTTCGTCGGAGACCCAGTCGCTGTCGGGATGCCAGAACGGTCCCGCCTCAATGATCACCGCGCGCCAGCCGGCCCGCGCCAGTCGTTGCGCCAGCACCGATCCCCCGGCACCAGCGCCGACGACCACCAAGTCGACCTCGTCATCGGCGCCATACCGGCGCATCGTCTTCTCGCCGGGCAGCTCTCGCGACTGCACATCCAGCAGGAACCGCGAGTCATTGGCTGGTGGGCCCAACGATCCCTTGAGCAGACCGCGCCAGAAATCGCCCACTACGAATCCTCTTCTTGCACCAGCTCCACCGGGTCCTTGTCGATGGCACCGCGAGTTTCGAACGGTTCACGCGCCGCCGCCGGACCGCTCGGTCCGCCGAGCCGCATGAATCCGCGCGGGTAGGCCGGGCCGCCGAAGCCGATCTCGTTCCACGCCCAGGGGTGGGAGTAGAACGCCGACAGGGTCATTCGCATACACACCGACCAGGCTCGGGTCTGGTTCAGCTGCGACCAGGAGCCACCCTGCAACCGGCCTCGGGAGAACTGATCGACCAGAGCCAGCTGGGTGGGCACCTCGGCCTGCGCGAATGACGCCTTGCCGTACCGCTGGCCGGCGGCCTCGTCCAAGCCGCGCAACACCAGACGCCAGGTGTCCCGATCGTCGGGCATGTCGGCGTACTGGTAACCGTCGAGCTGACCGTCGGCCAGCTTGGCATCGACGAATTCGGCGACCGGCACCCGAGGCTCGCCGTCTTGCGCCAGCACGATGTCACAGAATGCCCGCAGCGTAGGCTCCTCCGCCGCGGTGAAGAACCGCAGCGGCCGCGGCGGTTCCAGCCGGGCCAGCACCACCTGTCTGGTGGCCTCGTCCCAGCTGTCCTTCGACGCCAGCACGTCGAAATCCGGATAGCGCCCGATCATCTGCGGCGTGACGCCGCGGCGTTGCCGGGGCAGCCAGGACGGGTGCGGCGGTTGACGATCCGCCCGCAGATTCGGCAGGTGGTCGGGACGGGAGGTGTCGGCCATGGCTGCCGGCACCTCAGCGTTCGCGGCGTAGCACCGCCGCCAGCAAGCCCATCCCGCCGACCATCGCCATCAGGCCGGGCGCTGCGATCGGCGGCCCCATCGGAACGTTGTAGGACGCCATCTTCCAGCATCCGGGCTTTCGGGCCACCCCGCGAGCGTGCAGGTACTCCCCCAGTAGGCCGTTGGCGGCGTACACCCCTGCGGTCAACGGCAGCCAGCGCTTGGCCCAGCGGCGGGAGAACACCCCACCGATCCCGGCGACCACCACCGGCGGCGTAACCAGAACCGGGCTCCACATCCACTTGTTGCCGAAGCCGGCCTTGTAATGCTCGAGGTAGATTTCGGCGGTCGTGACCATCGCGGCGAACGCCGTCATCGCCGATAAGGATCTTTCGAAGCGGCCATGCGCGACATTGCGCAGCATCCGATCGACGATATCGCCGGCTTCGCCGATCCACTCCGCGTGACTGCCTGCCCGCGCGCCGGATTCGCCTGTTTCCAGCAACATCATCCGCGCACCCCCATTCCATTCGGCAATGTCCCCCGAATCCCGGCAGTACCCCGCCCACGACCGCGGCCAAACATCGCTCGGCTCCCGAAATGGCTCTCAGGTTTCGACAAGGGTCGAACGGGGAACTGATCGGGGTACAGATGAACGGAGGACGGATGCGAATCGGTGGATTGGCCGGGACCATTGTGCTGATCTGGCTGCTGGTCGGCGTCTTCGCTGCATGGCAGCGCGACTACTTCCACGGTAGCCAAACGAGCTGTGCAAATGCCGGAACCATCGCTGTCACCACGTTGGCGGGTCCGTTGAACTACCTCGGGTTCAACCCGGTTGTATCCGATTGCCGTTTACCGCAGCCCTCTTCGCTGGGTGCGGTCGGTTTGATTGTGTGAGAGAAGGGATCGGTAATGATTGCCCTCGGAGTGGTCCTGCTTATTCTGGCGCTCATCTTCAAGATCAATGTCCTCTGGACGATCGGCGTCATCCTGCTGGTCGTCGGCGCTGCACTGTGGATTCTGGGCGCGATCGGTCGTCCGGTCGCCGGTCGGCGCTACTGGTATTGATGCCGGCCGCGACTCAGCGCAAACCGACGGGCCGTGCCTCGCAGAGCCGAGGTTGAGCTAGCTCTGCGGCCCGTTCACGTTGGATGACAGGGGCACACTCGATGACCGTCGCTGCCGACGCTGATCGCGGCTCCTTCAGGCATATCGCGCTGTTCTACCGTTCCCCGCAGGAATACCTTGATTGCCTGGTGCCGTATATCGCCGACGCGGTGGCCGCCCATCTCCCGATCTTGGTGGCGGTACCTGAGCCAAATCTCTCACTGCTCCGCAATGCCCTGCCTGCAGGCGCACTCGAGTCGACAAGCCTGTCCGATATGAGCCAGGTCGGGCGCAATCCCACCCACATTCTGGGCGGAGTGCAGGGAGCTTTCGCTGCCCGACACCCGTCGGGTCCGGTACGGATGGTAGGCGAGCCGGTCTGGAGCGGCCGGTCAACGCTGGAGTATCCGGCCTGCGTGCAGCATGAGGCTCTGGTCAACGAGGCGTTCATCGGACGGGATCTCACGATGCTTTGCCCTTACGACGCAACAACTCTGGACTCCGACATTCTCGTCGACGCCGAGATCACCCACCCGAGCCTGGGCCTTTCCGGGCACCCGGTACGCGCCAGCTCCGGCTTTGCTCCCGACGCCGCGTGGGCGCGCTACAACGAGCCACTGCCCAGCAGCCCCACGGCGGCAAGCTACACCCTGCATCGACTTACCGATCTGGCCGGCGCCCGGCAGTTCTCCGCCAAGTACGCCCGCTGGTTCGGCTTCGCGGGCGCCGATATCGCAGACCTGCAGTTGATCGTCAACGAGCTGGCTTCCAACAGCCTGCAGCATGGCAGGGGCCTGTGCACCCTGCTGTTGTGGGCGGCGGACGACCAATTGATATGTCAGGTCAGCGATTCCGGTCGATTGACTGACCGGTTGGCTGGCCGGCGGCCGATCATCAGCGACTACGACCACGGGTGCGGGCTTTTCGTGGTCAACGCGACAGCCGACCTGGTACGCATTCACACCGCGGCGAGTGGAACCACGGTGCAGGCGCATCTGCGGATGAGAAAGTCGGCGTGATGGGTGCATATCGGGCAGATCGGTCGGGCGAATTCGGCCACGTCGGTTGGGAATACCGGGATCCCGCGGAGTTCCTGCACCACGCGGCGGAGTATGTCGCGGACGGTCTGGACCTCGACCAGCGAGTCGCCTACGTCGGCGCGGACGATCCCGCCACGATGCGGGCGGCCTTGGCGGCGGCCGGCCTCGGAACAGATGCCCGCGAGGTACATGTCAAGACCGTGCCGGAGCACTTCGTGTTCCGGGGTGACGTCGTCGACGCCGAGCGTATGACCGAGCGCTATGCGGCGGCCGCGGTCGCTGCGGTCGCCGACGGCTACAGCGGCCTTCGGATCGTCATCGATGTCACACCGGTAGTGCGCACACCCGCGCAGCGCGACGCCCAGGCGGCTCTGGAATTCCTCGGAGACCGGCGAATCTCCACCCTGCCGGTCGCGGCGATGTGCGGCTACAACGTCGCCGAACTCGGTGAGGCCGCGGCCGGTTTGTTGTGCCTGCACCCGGCGGCCGGACCGAGTTCGGTGCCGTTCCAGCTGTATGCCCAGCCCGCCGGGCGCAATGCCATCGCGCTGGCCGGCACTCTCGACGCCGCCAGCGAGCCGCTGTTCCTCACCACTCTGCAGCGGGTCCTGCCGCTGCTGTCGCACGACACCCTCGAGATCGACGCGCGGGACTTGGACTTCGTCGGGCACCGGCAGCTCTGCCTGCTCGACCGCCTCTGCGCCGCCCACGGCCGAACGGCCTTACTGCGCAGCGATCAAGCAGTCGTGCACCGGCTGGTCAACTTACTGGACTTCGCCAACGTCAGCATTGAGGCGACGGTGTGACGCCCTGCTGATCGACTTCTGTGAGGACGACGAGGCACGCTGCTGCCGGGGAGAGCAGTGGCGGCAGCGTGACCCCGTCGGGCCCTGCGGTGACATCGTGCGCAGCCCAGCCTGTTTCGCTGCCACATCGGTGGCGATGCGCGCGCAGCCTCGGTCTGCGTCGAAGGCGCTCGAATGGTCGGACATCGGTGAGCAACGCACGAGTCACCGCCGGGGTGTCACGGAGGGGACCGCTGCGTGGGCCACACTCTCGTGTTTCGCCGCCGCGTGGCCGGCCGGTGTTGGCGGCTGGCCGGTAGCGATGCATCGCGCTGTTCGGAAATGACGCTCAACAGGGCGAGCTTCAGGGAGCGAGGCCGGGCGACGGGCATTTCGGTGGGAACCGCGGTCCAGTGCCCGGGTACTGCGGCGGTCAACACGCGCAGCCATTCGGCGCGCACGATGTACTCCGCCTCGTCGAGTACCTCCGCGGCCAGAGTGTCGGTGGTCATTGCGCTCACCTCCTACACCGGGTAGCAGGCCGCCGCCCGGCCCCTCGCAATCAAGCGTTGATGGCTCGCTCGCCGTGGCTGCTGGCGATCTTGATCCGCCGTGGCTTTGCCTTCTCGGCGACCGGAATGGTCAACCGCAGCACGCCGTCTTGATAGCTGGCCTGGATCTGCCCGGCGTCCAGATTGTCACCGAGGAACAGCTGGCGGCTGAACACACCGCGTGGCCGTTCCGCGGACACCATCTCGCGGCTTTGATCCAGGCCCGGACGTTCGGCATGCACCGTCAGCACATTGCGTTCGACATCGAGATCCAGGGAATCCTCTGCCACGCCAGGCAGGTCGAACTCGACGATGAACTGGTCGCCGTCACGCCAGGCGTCCATCGGCATGACCGCCGGTCGCGCCGCGGTGCCCAGCACCTGCTGGGTCCAGCGGTCGAGATCACGGAACGGGTCGGTACGCATCAACATCATCTCCACCTCCTCGGTCTGCGGCAGATCATCTATGTCTGCCGACATAGATTTTTATATAGCACCGGTGGTAGGTTCACGCAAGAGGAGCACCAGAAATTTTCGGCGAGTGGAAGAGAAGCGCGGTGGCCGACGAGATGAATGCCCGCTCCGGGCTTGGGGTATACGGCATCTCGGTGGCAGCCGAGTTATCCGGGATCGGTCCGCAGACCTTGCGGCTCTACGAGAGCCGCGGCCTGCTCACCCCGGCGCGCACCGCGGGCGGTACGCGCCGCTACAGCGATGACGATCTTGCGCGGCTTCGACGGATCACGGAGCTGGTAGAGATCGGCATCAATGTGGCAGGTATCGGGCAGATCCTCGGCCTGGAAGCACGTAACGCCCGATTGGAGTCCGACAACACCCAGCTGAGGTCGGACAACTCCCAACTGAAAACGGACTATGCGCTGCTCGCCGCCAAACGTGCCGACCCGCCCCGAACGCGGAAACGAAAGGGGTCATGATGACCAACCCTGATGTTCCAGAGGCAGATCTCGCCGAACAGCGGATCCCCGCCGACGCGAGCGACGACGACGGACTGGATCCCGCCCTTCTGGAGAATGCCGAGGACACCGATGCCAACCCGGCCGACCTGATCGATCAGGCCATCAGCGTTCCACTGCCCGACGACGGCTACGACGCCGACCGATGAGCCAACCGCCGGCATTTACTCGCTTTTGACACCATCCGCGTCGGTACGACGGTCTGACGTTTTCCGGCGCCGATGGCTGGTGTCGCACAGTGGATAGTTGCGGCTGCGCCCACAGGTGCAGATAGCCACCATGAAGCGATCGGATTCGAGGACGCCCTCGGGCGTCTCGATCCGGACCGGGCCGGCGATCAGGACCGGGCCGTTGCGGACCGGTTGTACCACTCTTTTCTCCGGCGTCGTCATGGCTTGTCCGCCCGGATCACCACGAGTTGTTCCACGCGGCAGCCGTGCGACACCCGGCCGGTGGATTCCAGCCAGCCCGCACGCGCCGAAAGCACCGGCCCGAACGGAATATTCTTGACCGCGGCAATCTCGGCTGACAGTCCCGACTCCCGCAACCTCCCCAGTGAGTGCGCGACGTCGGCGAGGGCGGACTGCACCAGCAGCAGGGAACCGCCGCGACGCAACAGCGTCGCCGCCGACCGGCAGAGCGGATCCAACACGACCCGCCCGTCAACACCACCGTTCCACGACCGTTCCGGACCGCCCGCCGAAGGAATGGGCCCGCCATCCCGCGGCGAAGGCACATAGGGCGGGTTGGTCACCACGAGATCGAAAGGGGCGCAGCACAACGCGTCACTCCACGGCCCCCGCCGGACCGCTACGTCCATGCCGGCGGCACGCGCGTTGTCCCGGGCGCAGCGCACCGCGCGCGGGCAGATATCGAACGCGGTGACACTGTCCGCGCCCAGCTCGGCCGCCGCGATGGCCGCTATCCCACTGCCGGTGCACAGGTCCAGCACCCTGGCCCGGCGGGCCAACCCGGTGCGTTCCATGGTCTCGATGAGAAGGTGCGAGTCCTCTTGCGGCACATAGACACCGTCTAAGTTCGGCGGCCGACGACGCAGGGCGCCGGGCACCCCCAAGGTGGTCATCGGCGATTACCCGCCGTTCTTGCTGCGGATGTCGCGCACCGACTGCTTAGCCGATTCGGTGAACTCGTGCATCTTCTGCTTTGCGCCCTTGGTGACCACGCTTACTCGGTCCGGGTCCTTGATGATCGCTTTAGCGGTGTTCTTGGCGATCATCTTTTCGATATGTGGCGGCACCGGCGGGATGTCGGGGTCCACCACGACTTCCAGCACCACCGGCCCGGGCGCAGACAGCGCTTGGTCCCAGGCCTGTCCGATGGTGTCCGGGCTGTCACACCGAATTCCGGTCAGCCCGAGAAGTTTGGCGAATTCGGCGTAGGGCACGTCCGGGATCATTTGCGAGTCTTCGAACTTGGGCTCCCCTCCCATGGCCCGCTGCTCCCAGGTCACCTGGTTGAGGTCCTGGTTGTTGAATACGCAGAAGATCAGCGGCCCGTCAGACAGCCGGTCCAGGTAGCGCTTCACGGTGATCATCTCGGCCATGCCGTTCATCTGGAAGACACCATCGCCGACGACGGCGATCACCGGCCGGTCCGGATGAGCGAGCTTGGCGCTGATCGCATACGGCGTGCCGGGGCCCATGGTCGCAAGGTTTCCAGCAAGTGAGGCCGCCATGCCGCGCCGCAGCCGCAGATGCCGCGCCCACCAGTTGGCGACCGAGCCCGCGTCGGTGGTGACGACGGCGTTGTCGGGCAAGCGCTTGGAGAGCTCGTGGACCACCAGTTCGGGATTGAGCGGATTGGCCTTGTCGTGCGCCCGGTCGTCGAGAACCCGCCACCAGGTCTCCACTTCGCTTTCGATCTTGCGCCGCCAGGACCGATCCTTCTTGCGGTTCAGCAACGGAATCAGTTCGGCCAGGGTGTCTTTGGAGTCGCCGATCAGGTTGGCCTGTACCGGGTAGCGCACCCCGATCATCCGGCCGTCGTGGTTGATCTCCACCCCGCGGGCCTGCCCTTCCTTGGGCAGCCACTCAGCGTAGGGAAAACTGGTCCCGATCATGAGCAAGGTGTCGGCACCCGACATCATTGCCTCGCTGGCCGTGGAGCCCAGCAGGCCAATCGGCCCGGTCACATACGGCAGTTCATCGGGTAGTGCGGCGCGTCCCAATGACGTCTTGGCGACGCCGGCGCCGAGCAGGTCGGCGGCCTCCACCACTTCGTCGGCGGCATCGGCGGCTCCCGCACCCACCAGGATCGCCACCTTCTCACCCTCGTTGAGGATCTCGGCGGCTTTGCGCAGCTCGTGCTGCGGCGGGATCATTCGCGGTTTGGTCCACCCGACACTGCTGAAGACGGCCCCATGCTGGCGCGGTGGCGAAGGGACCGCCTCCTCCTCGGCAACGTCCTCGGGAAGGATGATGGTTGCCACGGTTCGATTGGTCAGGGCCACCTTGCAGGCCCGGTCCACCAGGTGGCGTGCCTGGACCGGCGCCATGCAAGTCTGGACGAAGTCCGAAGAGACGTCCTTGTACAACGAGTTGGGGTCGATCTCCTGCTGGAAGGCCGCGCCCAGCGACATCCGCTTCTGCTGACCGATGATCGCAACCACCGGCTGGTGGTCAAGCTTGGCGTCGTAGAGCCCGTTGAGCAGATGGATCGCCCCGCCGCCGGAGGTGGCCAGGCAACATCCGATCTCCCCGGTGAATTTGGCGTGGCCGGTGGCCATGAACGCCGCCATCTCTTCATGGCGCGGCTGGATGAGTTCCGGGTCTCCCCCGGCCCGGTCCAAGGCGCCGACCATCGACAGAATGCCGTCGCCGGGGTATCCGAAGATCCGGTGCACCCCCCACTGACGGAGCCTATCGAGGATGAAGTCCGCGGTCTTCGGCATTGGTTGCTCCCTTCAACACGCACACGGTTACCCGCCACCGGCTTTGTCAAACGGCGGGGTGCACCAGCGGTGCGCTACCTTCGGTCACGGCGCTGCGGGCTATCCGCAGGTCGTCGACGAATGCCTCGTAGGCCTGCGCATGCTGGTCACTGCGGTCCCGCAGCACCGCCGAGGGATGAACGGTGGCCAGGACCCGCGGCCGGCCGTTGGAGCCCGCCAGGCCAGGCAGACACAGCAACTCACCGCGCCCGCTGGAGACGCGAAACGACGCACCCAACAGTGACTGCGCGGCCGTGGCGCCCAGACAGATCACCACTTCTGGCCGCACCGAGTCGATCTCGGCGATCAGCCACGGCCGACACGCCACCACCTCGGTGCGGCCCGGCTTCTGGTGGATCCGGCGCTTGCCCTCGCGGCGGGTGAACTTGAAGTGCTTGACCGCGTTGGTCACATACGCCGACGACGGATCAACGTGTGCGTCGCGCATCGCACGGTCCAACAACCGCCCGGCCGGGCCGACGAACGGGTGGCCCTCAAGATCCTCGTGATCGCCGGGCTGCTCGCCAACCAGCATCAGCGGCGCCCCCCGGCGCCCCTCGCCGAACACCGTCTGCGTCGCGTCGCGGTACAGCGTGCAACCACGGCACTGCGCGGCCGCCTCACGCAGGGCGCTCAGCGTCCGCCGCTCTGGCAGGTACCGCTGCGCCCCAGGCTCTTTGGTCGCTGCCATTACGCCGACGCCGCCAGCTCGTTGGGATGGAACTCCTCGCAGGACAACGCATAACCCAGGGTCGTCATGAGTCAGACATACCCGTAACGCAGGGGGCTAATCGTGGCAACGATTGCAGGCCTGACCGGGCAGACGACGCTCCTCAGTTCCCGGTGGCCGGGGCGCTGGCAGAAGTGGTCCCCGAGACCGTGGTGACCGCTGAACTCGTGGTGGAAGATGTTGTGTTGGCTTCAGAGTCCGGGTCCGCATTCGCCGGACCAACCGAACCCGGCGCCGCCATCACCACTACGGCCGCCGCCGTGACACCTGCGAACGCTGCCATCGACCCTAGCGCCTTGCCCGTTATTCCCAGCACGCCCATGATGTCCTCCAGTCGGCTCCATCGATATCGCGCCGTCAGTGGCGCGCGATCACGACGTTTACCCCGGTTGCCTTGGGATAAACATCGTGATCGGTCATCCGAATGGGCCCGACCCCCCGATCGGGCCCATCTCGGCTCGGCATCAGGCCTTGCTGGTCCAGATCAGCACGTCCTGGACGCCGTCGTTATAGACCACTCCGTCCGGCGGCGGGCCGGTCACGTCGAAGTAGATCTTCCCGTCGGCGGCAGCACCCTGGGCGATGGGCCCGGGATTGATACCGCCCGGCGTGGGCACCGTGTTGATCACGCGGTAGGTGTCGCTGTTGGCCGCCCTGGCGTTGAAGTCGGTGACTACCGGGGTCACCGTGCCGCGGTCCGCACGAGCGGTCACGTCAGCCTGATACAACTTGCCGTGGGGCTGGTAGCCCGGAATGGTGACGTGGGCCGGGCCCAGGTTGCTGACCGTGTAGGACGTAGCCATCGCCCCGTCGTTGAGCTGTTCGGGCGTGCCGAACGGTTGGATCGCCGGCTCGGCCATGGCGGTGGTCGCGGAGAAAGCGCTCAGCGCGGCGATTCCGGCCGCGCCGGCGGCCGTCTTGGCCGCAGTCTTGGAGAGCTTCACTTGTTGACTCCTTCCATCGAGTCGATACTTCGCGGCGGTCCGCTTTGCTGGAACACGCCTGTCACAGCGCCTACCCGGAACGGCCGACGGGAAAACACGGTGGTAGTTGCGCGGCGCGGCGAAATTGTGGATAGTTACGTCGCTCGGGCGTTCAGCAGGTAGCGCCGGTCTGGATCGTCCGTGCATTCATCCTGCGATTCCAGGCCGCGGTTTGCCCCCGCCGGCCGTTGGAATCAGCTCATACTGTTGTGTACGAGAAGGCGGGTATGCGGTGGTCGGGGATGTCAACGCTTCGTTCGTGACGCCAATGGGCGGCGAGTCTGTGGTCCAGAGTGATCTCGACCTGGTGGTCAGTCACGGCGAGCCGCAACGGGTCGGACGGTTCCATTACTGGCTCGGCGAGCAGCGCTGGGAGTGGTCGGATACGGTCGCCCGGATGCACGGCTACGAGCCGGGCACGGTGACGCCCACGACCGAGCTACTCCTACAGCACAAGCATCCCGAGGACCGGGCCCAGGTGGCTGAGGTGCTGGAGCGCGTCGTGGAGGGCGAGCCGTTCAGCAGCCGGCACCGGATCATCGACACCGGCGGCCAGGAGCACTGGGTGATCGTGGTCGGCGATCGCATGCTCGACGATGACGGCACAGTGACCGGAACGGCCGGCTTCTACGTCGACGTCACCGATGTGCTGCAGGCCGATGTCAGCGCCGCGGTCTCCGAGGTCGCCGAGTCCCGTGCGGTGATCGAGCAGGCCAAGGGCGTTCTGATGGTCGCCTACGGCATCTCCGCCGAGCGCGCATTCGACATCCTGGTGTGGCGCTCGCAGGAGACCAATGTCAAAGTGCGTGACCTGGCAGCCCGCTTCCTGGCTGCTTTCACTGGCAGACTGCCGTCAGAGGTGCTCTCCGATCTGGACCACACTCTGTTGACCGTGACCTGAAATTGCGGCAGCACGACAGGTGAACTTGTCGGCACTGGCGGGTAATTGGTCCCTTAGTGGTGAACGAGTGCGACGACGGACTGAAGACCGGGTGCGGCCATGACTAGGGCGCCAGGTCCAGTCACTGTGTCGGCAAGTGACGTTGGCGGGGTTTGCCTGCTGACCGCCGTCGGAACGCTGGACAGCAGCAACTACCTCGAACTGCGCGACCGCGTGATCAAGGCGGCGCTCGACGAACCGCCGGCGGTGCTGGTCGACGTCGGCGGCCTGGAAGTCCC
The DNA here is from genome assembly GCF_045310815.1 of Mycobacterium sp. SMC-19. Taxonomy (NCBI): domain Bacteria; kingdom Bacillati; phylum Actinomycetota; class Actinomycetes; order Mycobacteriales; family Mycobacteriaceae; genus Mycobacterium; species Mycobacterium sp. SMC-19. The sequence goes on from NZ_JBJIAM010000007.1 coordinate 140,195, forward strand.
GGCGCGCTCGGCATGGTCTGTGTTCACCAGCGCTCGTTGGCATGTCAGCGTTTGGCCCGATATCCCGATCCGGTTGGTCTGCGAGCGACCCGACACCATGGCGCGGCTCTCCGAAACCGGTGTGACGCGCTACGTCCCGGCACACCCCAACCTTGAGACTGCGTTGGTCTCGCTGCCACGCCCCAAACGCACCCGCTGCAGGGTCAGCGCAGAACTTCCACGCCGCTTGAGCAGCTTGCGCCGTTCCCGTGACTTCGTCGCGGAGTGGCTGTCCAGCTGGTCGCAGGATCAGCTGATACCAACGGCCAAGGTGATCGTGGACGTGCTCGTGGAAAACGTCTTACGCCATACCGACAGCTCACCGACTGTCCTGCTGGAAAGGGCGGGCTCGACGGTCACCATCGCGGTCCAAGATGCCGATGCCGCCCCGGCTGTGCTCCACGAGGGCCCAGACGGCTTGCCTGCCCGAGCGTCAGGCTTGGCCGTAGTCGGTGCGGTCTGTCGCGCGTGGGGCAGTACACCCACTCGTCCCGGCAAGACCGTCTGGGCGGTGATCAGGCCGGACAGCCGGCTTTAGCCCACCAGCTCACGGCGCCCGGCCGTCGCGTCTCACCAATTGCTGTGCCACCTCAGCCAGCGGCGTGTTGGAGGTCTGCGACAGTCGTTTGAGCAGCTCGAAGGCTTGCAATGCGTCGATGGCAAACCGCTCCATGAGGATGCCTTTGGCCTGACCGATGATGTCGCGGGAGGCCAGCGCACTGCGGAACTGTTCGTCGCGGCGAACCATGTGCCAGGCCAGCGCGGCATGGGTCGCCAGGGCCAAACCCAACTCCACCGAGTCGTCGTCGAAGGCGTTGGCGGCGTGGGAGTAGAAGTTCAGGGCACCCGTGGTGTCCTCGCCGGTGAACAGTTCGAACGCCAGGATCGACCGGATCGGCGTCGTGGCCGCGACCTCCCGGCAATACGACGGCCAGCGCTCGTCGCTCTTGACGTCATCCAGACGAACGACATGATGCTTCCAGGCTGCCGCCAGGCACGGCCCCTCGCGCTGCCGGCGCTGGATGTCATCCAGCACGGCCGGGTACCGGTCTGTCGCAGAAAGGGTTTGGACATCGCCGCTCGACGTCGTGAGCGTGACACCGGCGTGTTGAGCACAGGACATGTACGTAAGCAGATTTGTCACCAGCTCATCCAGCGCGCCGTCGGATTCGATGTGCGATCGCTGATTCAACGTGTGAACCAGATCCGCCACATCGCGCATCATGTCGTTGCGGCTCGTCAACGCCATGTCTTCGTTCCGCTCAGCTCGCCCGTTCGATGTGTCCATGTTCCTCCGATCAGCCTGCAGCGGCAATCGCCCCAGCGTCGTCGGTGACAGACAAACCCTGCCCCGAACCAAGAGCTTTGTGCACCCGGTTCTCAGCCCGTCCCCAACACCCGGGTTGCCGCCGGTGCCGCTACGGGCAGGAGCCGGTCGTACACCCGCAGGGTGTCAGTGGCGACCCGGTCCCAGGAGTACCTCGAGCGGGCCCGCTCTCGCCCGGCCTTGCCGAAGCCGGACGCGGCTCGGCGATCCCGCAGGATGGCGTTGATGGCATTCGCGCAGGCACGCGGATCCTTTGGCGGTACCAGCAGTCCCGTCACGTCGTGGACGACGGTGTCGAGCATGCCGCCCACCGCCGAGGCCACCACCGGCACGCCGCAGGCCATCGCCTCCAGCGGCACGATGCCGAACGGCTCGTACCAAGGCGTACACGCAACGACATCCGCCGAGCGCAGCAAGGCCGGCATGTCCGCCCGGGCGACGGAGCCGCACAGCGACACCCGTTCTGCCACACCGAGGTCGGCGGCCAGTTTGAGCAGCCGACAGGCTTCCGGAACCGTCTCGAGTTCTGCCCGCTGCGGTCCGCCGGCGATCACCAGCTCAGCGCTGGGCACCGTCGTCAATGCCTCTATCACCGTGTCGAATCCCTTGCGGGGGACAAACCGCCCTACCGCCACGATGCGCCGCCGCCCGGAATGTTCTGCGACCGGACCGCGCGGGGAGAACCGCTCCACGTCGACACCACCGGGCACCACCGAGATTCGCAACCGGTCTCGGCCCAGCCGCATCAACTCGAAAGCCTCATCACTGCAGCCAGCTGTCACCCATGTCGCCTCTTCCGCGACGCGGGTCTCCAACCGCAGCCGTTCGGCGGGGCTGGTGTCACGCCGGCCCTGGTGTCGCTGCTTGACCACGCCCAACGCATGAAAGGTCTGAACCGTGGGCACCCGCCGGTGTTTGGCGGCCAGCTGCGCGGCGATCCCGGACATCCAGAAATGTGCGTGCGCGATGTCGGGACGCTCGCGGTCCCACTGCGCGTCCAGGTACCGACCGAAGGCGACCATGTACCGCAAGAGTTCATCTTTGGGCACCTGGCGCGGCGGCCCCACCGGCACGTGAACCACCGTGTAACCCTGGTCGGTGCGCACCCGCTCGGGCAGCTCCGGGTCATCGCGGCGGGTGTAGACGTCGACATCGTGGCCACGGCGGGCCAACGCCGCCGACAGCTCAGCGACGTGGACGTTCTGGCCGCCGGCATCGGCCCCACCCAGCGCGGCCAGCGGGCTGGCATGTTCGGAAATCATCGCGATCTTCACGGCAGTACCCCCCCGCTACTCCCGGCGCTGCACTGCGCCTCGATGACCTGGTCCCATTGATGAAGGAATCGGTCGAGGCCGAAGTGCTCCATGGCGTAGTTGCGTGCCGCCTTACCGACCACCTCGGCCAGGTAGCGGTCGGCGATCAACCCGCTCAGCGCGGTCCGCAAGGTGTCGAGGTCCGCGCTGACGACGCCTGCCTCGGGGGGCACCACCATCGGTGCCATCGTGGCAGCCACCGCCACCACCGGCATTCCCAGGAACATGGCTTCCAGCAGCGACAGACCCAGCGACGTCCAGCGCGCGGTGTGCAGATAGACCCGCCGGTGCGCCAGTTCCTTCATCAGTTGGTCGGTGCGCAGGTCACCGTGGCCGACGACGCCAGCGCACCGATGCGCCGGATCGTTGAGGTCTTCGGTGCCGATTCCCCAGACATCGACGGCCGCGGATTGCCCCAACGGGCCCAGCAAGTCCGCGCCGACGGTGCGCCACCGCCGCAGCGGTTCGTTGATCAGGGCACCGGCGGCCGCGATGTCCCCGGTGTACAGATGGCCCGGATCGGCGATGCCATGATCGATCACCCTGGTGGGTGCACGGCCGTTGTCCCACATCAGCTGGTTGAACGCGGTGACGTGGATCAGCGGGATGTCTGCGCGGTCCGCGATCGGGTGCAGACTCTCCACCACGAACGGCCGCGGGGTGTTGTGCTCGACGTACACCGCGGGAACATCGATTCCGGGCCGCCGGCCCAGCACCCGCGCGGTCAGCTCGATCTCATGTGGCCGCTGCAGCACCACCAGATCGATTTCTTGTTCGCGCAGTTCAGGCAGGGGCACTTCCTGCGCCCTCGGCCAGTCGCGACCGCACAAACCCCGGCCGTCGAGATCACGTGGGGCGTTGACCGGAATGAGGTAGCGGTGTTCGCCGGCGACGAAGGATTCCATCCACGAGCCGTGCACATGCCAGACGAGCAGCGAACGCTGGGTGGTCTGCGGAAATGCCATAAGCGGTTGTTACCCGCGACACCGGCGCTTAAACGTGGAAAAGGTCCCCGAAACGGTTTGCTACAAGGGGATTCGGAGGCGGTCGAAGAAAGCACCGTTACCGAATCGTTGCAGTGCGCCGAACATAGGCGTAGGTTCGTTAGCAGGTTGAGTTAACAGCCACCCGGAAAGACGCGTCAACCACGCTAGCCAGGGAGGCTTCCTCCCTGCATCTCATCCGTGAAGGTGTAACTCGCATCGACGCGATCCACAGTACGAGTTTCGACTGATGGAGTAATTCAATGCCCGCTTTAAGAACCGCCGGATCGGTGTTCCCGGCGACCCGAATAGATTCCCTTCCCCCGTCAGATACCTGGGCGAGCCGCACCGCCCGTTCCGTCACCCGCTGGGGACGCTCAGGAGCAGTGATCAGCGTCGGCGGTGAACTCGACGCCTCCAACGCCGGCCAGCTGGCCGACTACGTGCAACGTTGCGCGAGCTACTGCGAGTGGCTGGTACTTGACCTTAATGACCTGGAATTCATTGGTACCGCAGGCTTTTCGGCACTCAAGACGATAACCGACCGATGCGCCGAAACGATGGTCTATTGCACGACGGTGCCCGGTGTCACGGTGTCGCGCCTGCTGCGGATCTGCGATCCCGGAAACGCACTCCCCACCACCACGTCGGTGGCTGACGCGCTGGCCGGCGTGCAGGGGTTCCGGCAGGTCCGTTAGCTTTTGCGTCCTCGGGCGAGTTCGCGCGCCCGTGCCTCGCTCTCCACTGCCGGCCCCGAGCCGGGTAGTCGCCGTCCGGCGACTTCGGGGGTGAATACCAGCGCGAGCGCACCGATAGCCCCGGCTGCGACCAAAAGGTAGGCCGGGGCCATCGGGTTGCCGGTGCTTGAGACCAGTGTCTCGGCTATCAGGGGTGTGGTGCCGCCGAATGCCGAGACCGACAGGTTGAACCCTATCGCCAGCGCCCCGTAACGCACCGGGGTGGGAAACAGGGCCGGCAGGGTGGCCGGCAATGTCGCATCGAAGCACAGCAGCATCAGCCCGACCAACAGAACTCCGGCGAACGCCGTCGGATAGTCGTGGGCGGAGTGGATCAGGCTGAACGCCGGAATCGAAAGAGCCAGCAGCATGGCGCATCCCGTCCACAGCACCGGTTTGACTCCGATGTGATCCGACAGCCGGGCCACCAGGACCACGGTCGCCATCAGAACCAACAGCGTCAGCACGATCACCAGCAGCCCGGCGGTGTGTGGGATCTGCGCAGTCCTCTGAAGGTACGTGGGCAGATACCCGGTGAGCAGGTAGTCGGTGACGTTGTAGGTCAGCACCAGTGCGATGCACAGCAGTAGGGGCCTCCACTGCCTGGCGGTGCGCCGCAGTTGCCGCGCGGCGGTGTCGTCGGAGTCTTCCTGCCGGCCGCCCGCCTGTTCATAGACCGGTGATTCCTCCAAACGCAGTCGCAGGTAGAGGGCGGCGAGCCCCAGTGGCGCGCTGAGCAACAACGGGATTCGCCACCCCCAGCCAAGCATTTCCTCGTCGCTCAACCGACTCTGCAGTACGGTGACCAGCGCGCCGGCTGCGACGTAGCCGGCCTGCGAACTCAACGGTAGAAATCCGGCCATCATGCCGCGCTTGTTGTCCGGGGCCTGTTCGCCGACGTAGACCATCGCGCCGACGTATTCGCCGCCGGCGGAGAAGCCCTGCACCATTCGCGTCGCGACGAGCAGGATGGGTGCTGCGACACCGATAGCGCTGTAGCTCGGAAGCAGCCCGGTAGCGGTGGTGCCGAGTGTCATCAGCAGCAGGGTGGTGACCAGCACCCGCTTACGCCCGATCCGATCACCGAGTGGGCCGAAGACCAATCCGCCGATCGGGCGCACCGCGAACGCCGCTGCCAGGGTGCCGAAGGCGCCGATCAGGCTGCCGGTGCCGGTGCCTGGGTAGAACACCCGCGCGATGGTGGTGGCCAGATAGCCGTAGACCCCAAAGTCGTACCACTCCATGAAGTTACCGATGGCGGTACCGCGGATGGAGCGGCGGACCTGCTCAGGATCGGTGACCCGGATCTGCTCGCGCCGCCAACGTCGGCGGCGATGTCTGCGACCGGCCAGCGGGCTATCCCACCCGGCCTTGGAGCTGGCGGGCGGCGAAGTCGGCCCCTTGTTGGACCATCGTTGCGTCGTCGCCGGCGTAGCTGTCATGTGCCGCGAAGTTCATGCCGTCAGAGCACACCGCGTCCTCGACGGCGCACACCTGCAGGGTCTTGGCCTGATACAGGGGTCCGATCGCGATCGTGGGTTCTTTGAGGAAGTTCATCGCCCGTTCGTTGGGCATGGCGAACAACACGACCGCAGCGACATGGTCGGCGACGTCGGGGTCCAGCGGCTTGGGCACTGTCGCCGGATCGACGCCGTCGGGCACCTGAGCCGACGTAACGAAACCCATGACCGCCGCGCCCTGTGAGTAGCCGCCCAGCACCATCTTGGTTCTGGGACAGCTGGTCGCCCGGGAGACGACGTGGGCACCGGCGTCCCGAATGCCGTCGACGCCGGTGTCCCAGTGGTCATTGGCCGGGTAATTGACCGCGTAAACGGCTGGGCTTGTTCCCAGCCGTGCGTTCAGCGCATTGAGAAACGCCTGACCGGTCGGGCCCACGCCCGGCGGCTCACCGGTTCCCCGCGCGAAGACCACCTCGGTGTCGGGACACGGCGCAGCCCGAGCGGTGGGAGCGCCGGAAGCCAGAAGCATCGCGGTACCGGCTACCGATACCGCGATTGCCAGCGGGCCAATGGAATCGAGGCTGGTACGCGCGGACATGTCGGTGTAGGTGCCCACCGCGCCACCGCCTCAAACCGTATGTCCAAAAAATTTATATCCCGGCAGCGCTTTGGCGAACACTCTGGACAACGGTCCCCCACTTTGTTAAGACAAGAAGGTTAGATATCTGTCTTCAGACTGCAGGGCAGCCATCCGCGGTATCTCGCAATGCCGACGGCTGGACCCAAAGCCTCCCGACCCTGTGTCGATCTCTCCCCTCTCGCACACCCGGCCGACGGGCCTTGGTGCTCGGGTCTGCGCGAAAGGGGAGAACGATGTGGAACAACGCAACGCACCGGCCGCGCCGGGTCAGCGCGGTCGCAGCGGCGACGGCGTTGCTGCCGGCATTGATCGGCTTGGGCGCATCGGCCCCGCCCGCCGCGGCTGCCGGGCCGGAATTCCTCTCTGTGCCGTCGCCGAGCATGGGGCACAACATCACCGTGGAATTCCAGGGCGGCGGCGCACCGGCCGTCTACCTGTTGGACGGTTTGCGCGCTCGCGACGATCGCAGCGGCTGGGACATCGAGACGCCGGCGTTCAGCGAGTACGCCGGTTCCGGGATATCGGTGGTGGCACCGGTCGGTGGGCGCTCCAGCTTCTACACCGACTGGTACGGATCGGCCAACGGGCAGACCTATAAATGGGAGACGTTTCTGACCAGTGAACTGCCGAACTTCCTCTCGGGGAAAGGTGTGCGCTCCACCCGCAACGCGGTGGTGGGCATCTCCATGTCCGGGTCGTCGGCACTGATTTTAGCGGCCTACCATCCGCAGCAATTCGCTTATGCCGCGTCACTTTCGGCGCTGCTGACGCCGTCCAGCGGCAACGGGCCGACGTTGATCGGGATGGCGATGAACGACGAGGGCGGCTTCAACCCCCAGGACATGTGGGGCCCCTCGGGCAGCGCAGGATGGCAACGCAACGACCCGACGGTCCAGGCCGGGCGCCTGGCGGGCAACGGAACCCGGCTGTGGATCTACAGCGGCAACGGCACCCCGTCGGAGATCGGCGAGGGCAGCCTGCCCGGCCAGGTGATCGAGCAGGTTGTGATGCAGAGCAACGTCGCATTCCGCGACGCCTACACCGGTGCGGGCGGTCACAACGCCACGTTCAACATCGACGCTGCCGGGGTGCACAGTTGGGGCTATTGGAACGCCCAACTGGTGGCCATGAAACCCGACATGCAAGGCACGCTGGGCGCCGGCGGGCGAGTCTGACGTGGGTGCCCGGCGGGGAAGACCAGCAACGGCGATCAGTACCAGTAGCGCCTGCCGGCCACCGGTCGGCCCACCGACCCTAGTATCCAGAACACCGCACCCACGACCAACAGGACGATCCCGACCGCCCACAGCACGTAGATGTTGAAAACCAGACCCAGGATCAGCAGCAACACCCCGAGGCCGATCATGAGTCATACCCCAGGATCGCGTCGCGTGCCCGGTCCACCATCGAGGCAAACGGGCCGACGAAGGCGTTGGCAAGCGCGCCCTCGACCCCAGCGTGCGGCCTGGTCGGTGCGATCGCCTCGGCGAGCCTGACCGCCCGCTCCAACAGCTTCAGTTCTGATTCGCTGAGTTCGTCACGCAGCTGGGCAAATTCGTCGTGTTCTTCGTGGCCGGCATGTTCGAGGACGTCGTCGCGAAGTTCCCGGAGCTTTTCGGTGAAGAACTCCGAATCGACGTTGACGTTCTCCAGCTCGCCCAGGGCCTCTTTGGCCTTCTTCTCCTCGGCCAGCCGTGCGTCGATCATCGCGCGCCCGTTGTCGAGCTCATGGGCTGCCCGCGGATGCACGATCTCTTCTTCTGCCGTCTCGTGAACGGCCAGCAGCCGGCGCAACCGCACGAACGACTCGTCGCGCTCGCCGCCGGCGGCCAGCAGCGTCTCGTCGAACAGCGTTTTGATGCGCTGGTGCTGTTCGGTGAGGAAATCGACCACGTCTGTCCGGCTGTGCAATGTCGTCTGTGCCATGGCTATGGGCTACCCCGACGCAGTTGGGGCAAAACCCGCGCCTAAGCCACCACTCGGATGTGCTCGAGTGACGAATCCGCGGCGTCGGGCAGCGCCATCCCGCCGGCCAGCCCCGAGCGCAGGTAATCGATAACGGCGGTGTTGAGCCGCTCGCCGGGCACCACGGCCGGCACGCCCGGCGGATACGGCGTGATCTGCTCTGCAGCGATACGTCCGGCAGCCCGCGCTGCGGCGATCATCTCGGTGGGGCCGAAGAAGGCATCCCGGGGCAACTGCACGGTTTCCAGCTGCAGTTCCTGCGGGGAAGGCAATCGGATCGCAGGCGGTCGCTGGAAGGACGTCGCGGCGTCGCGCCAGCCGCACAGCGCCTCCAGCAGCCGGTCAGCCGTTCGGTGGTCATCGGCGAAGGACATGGTGATCAGGATGCGCCGGTGATCGGCCAATCCCACGTCGAGGCAGCGCTGTTCGCGTAGCCAGTCTCTGGCCTGATAGCCCGACGTCCCGGTTGCCGACACGTCGACCAGCACCTGCAGCCGGTCCAGGTCGTGGGAGGCCTCCTTGCCCAACAACGCATGCTCAAGCACCTCGACGTCGGGTATCTCATCGATGCGCCCGCGCACGTCGCGCGCCAATTTGATTGCGGCGTCCAGTAGTTCATGCCCGTGGTGCACCATCTGGCGGCGCCAGCCGTCCAGTGCCGCGTAGATCGGCACGCTGGGGCTGGTGGTCATCAACAGATCGGCGCACGCCGTCAGTCGCTCCCGGTCGATGAGATCGCCCTGGATGTGGTAGACCGAGCCCTGCTCGAAACCCGCTCCCATCTTGTGCACGCTGACCACGCAGACGTCGGCGCCGGCGTCCATCGCCCAGGTCGGCAGGTCTTCATGGAAGGGCAGGTGGGCGCCCCAGGCCTCATCGACGATCAGTGGCTTGCCCCGCTCATGACAAATGTCGGCGATGGCAGCCAGGTCCGCGCAGGTACCGTACGGCGACGGGCTGACCACCAGCGCACCCGCGGCGTCGGGATTCTCCTCCCACGCACCGGCCACCCGTTCCGGTGAGGGCGGGTGGCACAGATGCCGTTCGGCGTCCCAGCGTGGGGCGATCCAGCGTGGCTGGATGCCGGAGAAGATCAACCCGCCCACCACAGATTTGTGACTGTCGCGCGGCAGCAGCAGCCCGCCGCTATCGCCGCCGGCCACCGCCATCATCGCGGCACGAACGGAAAGCGAACTGCCACAGGTGGAGAAGAATGCCGTCGAGGCACCCACGGCGTCGGCCATCAGTTGCTCGGCATCGGTCAAGAACTCTGCGCGTGCTTCCCAGTCATCCAAGCCGCCGCGGGCGAGCACATCGGCGCGGAACAGGTCGGCCCCCAACACCTCGAGCACTGACATGTCTGCGCCACGTCCCCGGCGGTGTCCGGGCGGGCTGAACCCATAACGGTCCCTGCGTTGGTAATCGGCCAGGGCTTCCAGAACAGGTGCTCGGCGCTGATCCATATCGGCCATCCGCCCGTCGTTCAGCGTCGGAAGGCGATCACCAGCGCCAGCAGATCGACCCCCAGCAGCACCCAACCGGCCACCGGCACCAGGAAACCGCGGCGGCGTCCCGCCGTGAAGAAGGAGGCCAGAATGGTCAGTGCGGCAATGGCCGGCGCGCCGTAATAGAGCAGTCCGAACACGGCTCCGCTGGGCCCGAGATCGGGACACTCGGCGGTGCTACAGGCGGCGGTGCTCATCACCGCGCCGGTCGCTACCACCATCACCAAGGCGGCCCCGGCGGCGGTCAGCAGAGCAGCGGCCCAGTTCACCCAGAGCCGGGCGCGGCGGTTGTCGGTCTCGACCGGTACCGGCATCGGCTCTGTCATCACAACGTCGCCCCGCGCGCCGCGAACTCTTCCACCAGCGCATCGCAGAAGGCCGGCAGGTCGTCGGGTTTACGGCTCGACAAGAGGATCGATGGCCCGCAGTCGCAGCGCACCAACTCCTCGTCCACCCAATCACCGCCCGCATTGACGATGTCGGTACGCACGCTCGGCCACGACGTAATCCGCCTGCCGGCAACAACTCCGGCTTCCACCAGTGTCCATGGGCCATGGCAGATAACGGCGACCGGTTTACCCACGTCGAAGAACTCCCGCACGAACGACACCGCGCGTTCATCGGTGCGCAACTGGTCGGGGTTGGCCACCCCGCCCGGCAGGACCAGCGCATCGAAGTCATCCGCCGACACATCCTTGACCTGCCGGTCGACGTCGAACTTGTCGGCGCGGTCCAGATGGTTGAAGGCCTGAACGGGGCCGTCGGCTGTGGACACCAGCGCCGGGCGCCCACCGGCCTCAGTGACCGCGCGCCACGGTTCGGTCAGCTCGACCTGTTCGACACCTTCCGGCGCCACCAGAAATGCGACCCGTCGCCCTTCCAGCGATCCGGACATGACCTCTCCTTCCTGTGCTGCCGTCAGCTCCCGGTAGCGACCCGCATACCCGGGTGCCCGGTCGCACAAACGAAGCGGTGTAGTACTGCGCTTACGGGGGTACCCCGCCGTCATGAATTGGGGGGCCGGGTTCGGGGCGACAGTGGCCGGCCTGCTGGCTTGTGCGGGCTGCTCGGCCCCGGTCTCGCAGACCACGGCGGAAGCCGTCTCGGTGCCGGTGCGGATGCCACTGCACTCCCCCGTCTTGTCCTATGCCACCGGCGCGCTGCTCGCACTCACCGACGACGGGCGATTGGCGGCGGTCGATCACCCTGAGCAGCCGGACACGGCGGCCATTCGGCTGTCGCAACCGCTGGGCGCCGGGCGCAACGTACAGATCAGCCGCGCAGATGATCGGACCGTGTTCGTGCCGCAGCCGGCGCGCGATCGCGTAGCAGCGGTCGAGTTGACCGGCCTCCGGCAAATCGGCGACATCGACGCGGGGCCGGCGCCGAACTATCTGTCCGAGGATTCAGGTATGCGGGTGCTGCTCGCGTTATCCAGCGACGGGGCGACGGTGACCCCGGTCGAGGAGGTCGGCCTGCGGAAGCTGCCCGGCGCTCGGGTATCCGCGGGCCCCACCGGTGCCATCGACGGCGCCAACCGCGGGCGCACCATCGAATACCACGTCTATGGGCCGGGCGGGCTCTCGTATTACAAGGGCCCATCGTCGCCGCCGGAGCAACACGGTCATTACGACGCAAGAGTTTTCGTGGCGGCGGGTGACGGCACCGCGACAGCCCGGGTCTATCTGGCCGACGCTCGCGGCGACACGCTGTACGCCGTCGAGCCCGCGCGCGGCGGGCACGGTCTACAGGTCATCGGCCGCTCGCCGGTCGCCTCACCGATCCGCTACCTAGGCTCCGACGATACCCGGGTGTACGCCGCCACCGACACCGGCGTAACCGTTTTCGAGTCGGCGACTTTCACCGGCTACCCCCACGCCAGCATTCCGGTGCTACGCGTCCTTGACTACCGGGCCGGTCTACCGTCCGGGCCGGCCCGGTCCGCTCCCCTGTCCGGCATGGCGATCGGCCCCGACCGGATATACCTGACCTTTCGGGGCCAGCCGGTTGTCGTCAGCGTCGCCAAGCCGCCGCTATGACAATCAGCATCGACGACGACGTCGCGGTGCTGACCGAGCAGCTGCGCGCGCTGCGGGATCTGGGGCGGCGCAGCGAGATCGGCGAGGAACAGGTCTATGACCTGAGCATCCGGTGGGGCACTGCGTTGGCCGGGCGGCTGCGCCGACTGGTGTACTACCACAGCCGTGGCCTGCTCGACGACGACGCCAAGCGCCGCTTTGTCGCGATCTGTGGCGAGTTGCGCGACGTGGCGGATCTGGTGGAGCGATTCGATCTGGCCCGCCCCGACCTGCCCCGCTGACTGACTCTGCGTCCACGGCGCAAAAGTGCGAGTGCACTCCGCCGTGGACGCAGAGTCAACGCCGGGGGGCTAGCCGAGGAATTCCTTGTATCGCAGCCGGATCGCGGTTCGCGGCTGCGGGCAAGCGGGATCACGGCAGGTCAGTGCGACGAGGTAGGCGTCGTGGTCTTCATCGAGGAACAAGAAACCCAGGTACAGCGCTTGACCGACCGCGAAATCGGTTCCACCGCAGGCCGCGCAGTGTCCGCCGCGCACCGTGACCAGTTCCGACACCCGATCGCTGGCGACTTGGCTCAGATCGATCAGTTCCGGGCGGGCATCGACCATTGCGGTCACGTCAGATCTCTCCGTCCATGCCGTAGTAGACGTTGTCCTCACGCCAGCCACCACGCCCCTTCCCGATATGGACATAGTCGTCGACAAACTCGATCTGGTTGATCCACTTGGCCATTTTGAAGCCCACCTGCGTCTCGGCCCGAAGCCGCAGCGGTGCCCCGTGCTTGATCGGCAGCGGCCGGCCGTTCATCGCATAGGCCAACAACATCTGCGGTTTATGGGCCAGCTTGAGGTCGAGTACCTCGTAGAACTGGCCTCCGCCCTCCGCACTCGGCTCGTCTGTGCTGTTGTCCTGCATGCTCATAAAGCAGATGTAGCGAGCCTGCGGCAGCGGCCGCACCAGGTCCACCAGGGTTCCCAGCGCAAGTCCGGTCCACTCGCCGACCGACGTCCAGCCCTGCACGCAGTTGTGCAGTACCCGCTGGGTCTGCGGCTCGGCCAGCGCACGCACCCCGGCCAAGTCCAACGTCACCGGTTGCTCCACCAGCCCGCCGACCCGCAGCCGCCAGTCGACGAAGTTGTGCACCGCCATCACCTTGTAGTACTCGGCGGTCGGCGGCTTGCCATTGACACGGTGCTCCCTCGAGAGCATGCGCACCGGGTAGTTCTGCCGAGAGTCCAAGCGGCGCAGCAGACCCTTGCGCGGAACGCTGATCAGCGCGCCGAGCACCCGACGCACCGACGCGGGGCTGCGCTGACTCCACACGGTGGCCGCAATGTGGACCGCGACGATCGTCGCGATGATGAGCACTGAGAGACCAGTCGCCCAGTAAGCGTTGCGAACCGACCCGAAGATCATCAATGCCGTGAGCCGGCCCCAGCCCCAGAAGAAGACCATCGTCAGGTGGATCGCGATGAAAACCGCGAACGCGACCAGGCCGAGGAAGTGCAGGCTGCGAGCAGCTTGCCGGCCGCCGAACAGCCGCACATACCGCGGCAACCGTGCCTCGATCGCCGGTGACTGCGCGGCCCCGGTGAGGATCTGAAATGGTGCCAGCACGAAGATCACCCCGGCATAGGTCAGCTTCTGAATGGCGTCCAGCGGTTCGCCCGGCAGCAGCGGCGGCAGGTTGAAGCTGGCGTAGGTGACGACGTCGTTCCAGGCCTCGGCGAAGATCGACCAGGAGTACGGCCAGTACCGGTGCCATTGTCCGGTCGCGAAAAGCGATACGTAGTAAGACAATCCGACGAGAACCCAGCCGATGACCGCGGCGAAGTGCCAATGCCGGCCCATGCCCAGTGCTTTGTGGCCAGGCAGCGCGATCAGCGGAGAGTAGTCCTCTTCCTCATCCAGGGTGTCGTAAAGCTTGTCGGTGGGCATCACCTTGCGGGTGAAGCGAGCCCACTCAGTCCCGGGAGCGCTGTCCGCGTGCCAGTACAGCTTGGGATGGGTGGAGAGGATCTCGACGCCGCTGCGCAGCAACAGGGTCAGGAATAAGACGTTGAGCCAGTGGTCAATCCGCAGCCAACCCGGATAGTCGAGCAACATCAGTCATACCAGCCCCTGCGCTGCCCGAACGCCACATTGACCCCGGTCAGCACCGTCAGATACAGCACCAAGAAGGCCGCCGCGCAGGCCAGCGCGAGGTTGCCCGGAGCCAGATCCCATCGCCCGGTCAGCGCCGACAGGCCCGGCAGGCTGACCACCCGGCTGATCGGATAGCCGATCAGGAACGCCGTGCACAAGATGCCGCCCGCCACCCAGCCCGCGGCCGGCACAACGTCGTCGACGTCAATCCAGGTAGTCGCGGCGGCGACCACACAGCCGACGACCACCGTGGCGCAATACCCCGCGAAGTACCCGGGACGGTGCACGGCGGTGGCCAACATGTAGGCATGCATGCCCGCCAAACCCAGCAGGGCGGCGTCGGCGGCCAGCGTCACCGTCCGCGGCAGGTTGAAGGCGATGCTGCGCATTGCGGGTCTAGCCTGCGCACTTCGATACGACCGGCGACCTCGCGGCATCGCGGCGATCCAAGACGCCCGAGCGCTCCAAAGACTCAGTCAGGTGGCCGGCCAGTGCTGTGGTCGTCGATTGCTTCGGCATCAAGGAATCTCCGATCTCACTGCTGGGCCATCTGCTGGGCTTTCGCGTAAGCCAGCTGCAGAAAATCAGCACCTGCGAGCGCGCTGAACGTACCCGCGACCAGCCGGGTCAGCCTCGGGGCCAGTACCAGCCCGGCGGTGAACGCGGTGGCCACCCACATATCCAGACAGAACGGGCATGTCAACAGCTCCCCCAGGCTGTGACGCACCGCGCTGGAGTGCCTGGTCTCCTCCATCACTTCGGCGGGGCCACCGGTGCCCGTGTAGTGGGCGAAAGGTGCGCGCAACGGGCTGGTCACCGCGTCCTTGGCCAACGTTCTGGACAGCTTGTGGGTCCCGAGAGTCACCGTCAGCAAGTCTGCGGTCGCCCAGCCCTGCGGCAGACGACGGCCGGTGGCCGCGGCGGCCACGGTTACCGCCGCGACCAACCCGCCGTAGACCAGCAACACCAGCACGTATCCCCCCAGCGGACGCGGGTTGTCGCCGCGGTACGCGTCGGCTTCCCGCTTGGCCGCGTCCGAGATGGTGCCGCCGGCCCCGGGCGATTGAGCCATCACTCAGTACTTGTCACAGGTCTTGGCGATGGGACCGACCATGTTGACGAACGGCGCCGCCTCCGGCACCCCCTGGGCCTGCTCGAGCATCTGCTCACGCTGCGGCGCCGGAGAGGCCAGGAAGTTCTGCAGGAACGACTGCGCCATGGGTGTGGCGTTGAATTGTGCCGCGGTGTCAGGTGATTGCGCGTTCATTGCCGCAACGACCTGGGAATAGCTGCAGGTCGTGTTCACCGCGGGATTCTGTGACCATTGGCCCGGCTGGCCGGGTTGGCCGGGCTGGGCTGGCTGGCTGGGCTGGGCCGGCTGCCCCGGTTGCGCTGGCTGAGTCGGTTGCGCCGGTGCGGCGTTTGCCAGTCCGGTGCCGCTCGCCAACGCCAGCGCCATGCCGCCGGCCGCGGCCAGCCTGGTCAAAGACGTTGTCATCATGGGTTTCTCCCCTTCAATCCTAGAATTCATGTTTGACACATGCTCCGTCGACGACGGCAC
The DNA here is from genome assembly GCF_045310815.1 of Mycobacterium sp. SMC-19. Lineage (NCBI taxonomy): Bacteria > Bacillati > Actinomycetota > Actinomycetes > Mycobacteriales > Mycobacteriaceae > Mycobacterium > Mycobacterium sp. SMC-19. Next base: position 155,909 of record NZ_JBJIAM010000007.1, read on the forward strand.
CGAATTAGGCTTGCCGTTTTTGCCCGAGCTAAACCACGGTTTGCCCATTGGTTGTACTGGGTATCGGACGAAGTGCTGTGATTACTCGGATCCTCACCGCGGTGACCCTGTCTGGCTGCACGCTGTTGTGTTCGCCGGCCGCCGGCGACGCAGTAGCCGCCGGCTGCCCCGACGTTCAGGTGGTGTTCGCGCGTGGCACCGGCGAACCGCCCGGGGTCGGATGGATCGGTCAGCAGTTCATCGATGCACTACGGTGGCGCACCTGGGGTCGCAACGTGGATGTCTACCCGGTCGACTTTCCGGCAGTACCCGAATTCGGCCCGTCCGCCACCGGGGTCACCGACGCAGCCGGCCACGTCCGCGATATGGCAACCGGTTGTCCGAACACCCAACTGGTCCTTGGCGGATACTCGCGTGGCGCTGCGCTGATGGGGTATGTCACCGAACCGACGGCCGGCGGGCTCGGGGCCGCCCTGCCGCCCGAGGCGGCCGGGCACGTCGCCGCCGTGGCGCTGCTGGGAAAGCCGTCCGCGGCGTTCCTGAATTCCATCGGCGCGCCGCCGGTGACGGTAGGGCCGGGCTATGCAGCCAAGACGATCGACCTGTGCGCGCCCGGCGATCCGGTCTGCTCGGTGGGCGGGGACGGTGCCGCGCACGCGGCGTACGCGGCCAACGGCATGACCGCGCAAGCGGCGGACTTCGCCGTCGAACGTCTCAAACCACCCGAAAGCGTTCCAGGTCAGTCGCTTTGACCGCAAGACCGTGCCCGGCAGAGCTGCGGTCGGGACGCAGCACGCCGCCCGCTTGCGGAAGCAGAACACCGTCGAAGGCCATCTGCTCGATCCGCACATGGTCGTGGAAATACTCCAAATGACGCAGATGCCACAGTGCGGTGCCGACGTGCGCGCTGATCTGGGGTGCGCAATGCAACGACAGATCCAAACCGCGGGCATCGCACAGCGCACCCACCTTGAGCACTCCGGTAATGCCCAAGCAACGGGTGACGTCGGCCTGCAGACAGTCGACGGCACCAGCGTCGAGCATGCGCTGGAAATACGGAACGTCGTAGCCGTATTCGCCGGCGGCGATATCCATGCCCGCCGGACTGCGGTCGCGCAGTAGATGCAGGCCTTCCAGGTCGTCCGAGCTGACCGGTTCCTCGAACCAGCTCACCTGATGTTCGGCGAAGCGCTGCGCCCAGCCCAGTGCCTGCTTGCGCTGATAGGCACCGTTGGCGTCGACGAACAACTCGGTGCTGGTGCCGATCGCCCGGCGGGCCGCGGCGACGCGTGCGGCGTCGACGGCGGGGTCGCGGCCGACTTTCATCTTGACCCGGGCGATGCCCTCTTCCACCCATCCGGCGAGCTGGCGGCACAACGCGTCGTCGTCATAGGAGGTGAAGCCCCCGCTGCCGTAGATCGGGGTGGCCTCGTGTACCGCCCCCAGCGCGACGGTCAGCGGTTCGTCGAGCAGGCGGGCCCGCAGGTCCCACAGCGCGATGTCGACGGCGGCGATCGCCTCGGCCACCACGCCGGGCCGGCCCAGGTTGCGCACCGCGTGCACCATGTCCGCCCAGCGAGCCGGCGGGACGGTGGCGTCGCCACCGGTAACAACCTCGGTCAGCTCGTCACGCACCGCCGTGGCCGCCGCCGTACCGGCGTAGGTGTAGCCGGTTCCGATGTGTCCGGCGGCGTGCACCCTCACCAGCACCATCGTGGTGGAATCCCACCTGGCGGTGCCGTCGGATTCCGGCGCGTCCGTGGGAATCGAGTAGGCGGCGGCCTCCACCGAGTCGACCGGAACCGGCATGCCGCAGGGCAGGCTCATGAATCGGTGACTACCCGCGCGCGGCGGCGGGTATGCATCCGCCATGGACGAGGGACTTCCGCTGCTCGAACGCTTCCCGCCTCAGGTGTTGCGGCAGTATGCGTTGATCGCCGATGGTGAGCGCGGGATCGTGGTCGGACCGCGTGGCGATTTCTGCTGGATGTGCCTGCCCCGCTGGGACAGTCCGGCGGTCTTCAGTTCGCTGCTCGGTGGCTCCGGGGTCTATGCGGTCACCCCGGTGCTGCGCTACGTGTGGGGCGGGCGATACGAGGAGCGCTCGCTGATCTGGCGTTCCCGCTGGGTCACCACCGATGGCATCGTGGAGTGCCGCGAGGCGCTGGCCTTCCCCGGCGACATGCACACCGCCGTGGTGTTACGTCGCATCCGCGCGCTCGATCGGCCGATGCGCATGCAGATCGCACTCGACGTTCGCGCCGACTTCGGCGCCACCGCCATGTCGGGACTCACTTGCGAAGGTGGGGTCTGGACCGGCCGGTCGGGGCCGCACCGATTCCGCTGGGCGGGCGCGGCGAAGGCCCGCCCCGCCGCCGACGGTTCGCTGCGTCTGGTGCTCGACGTCGCACCGGGAAGCGACCACGATCTGGTTTTGGAGTTGTCCGATCGCGAGCTGCCCGCGCAGCCCGCCGGTGCGGCACAGGCCTGGTCAGCCACCGAAAGCGCTTGGAGACAAGCAGTTCCCGAAGTCAACGGCACCCTGGCCGACGTCGATGCGCAACTGTCCTACGCCGTATTGCGCGGCCTGACCAGCACCGGCGGTGGCATGGTCGCGGCGGCGACGATGTCGCTGCCGGAGCGGGCCAAAGAAGGGCGCAACTACGACTACCGCTACTGCTGGATTCGCGACCAGTGCTACACCGGACAGGCGATCGCGGCAGCCGGCCCGCATCCGCTGCTCGATGACGCCGTCCGCTTCGTCACCGAGCGGGTGCTGGCGGACGGGCCTGATCTGCGACCGGCCTACTGCGTCGACGCCACGACGCCACCGCCCGAACACGACCTGTCGCTGCCCGGGTACCCGGGCGCCTCGGCCAAAACCGGAAACTGGGTGGGCCAGCAGTTCCAACTCGACACCTTCGGCGAGGCGCTGCTGCTGCTGGCCGCAGCCGGCCGGCTTGACCGATTGGACGGCGCCCACTGGGGTGCGGTGCACACCCTGGTGGAGGCGATCGAAAAACGTTGCACCGAACCGGACGCGGGCATCTGGGAACTCGACGACCAACGCTGGGCTCATTCCCGTTTGATGTGCGCAGCCGGGCTGCGCCGCATCGCCGGCGTGGCGTCGCTGGCTGAAGGGGCACGCTGGCAACAGCTGGCCGACAGGCTCGTCAGCGATACCAGCGCCGACTGTCTGCACCGAGACGGCAGATGGCAGCGCGCACCCGATGACCCGGGTATCGACGCGGCCCTGTTGCTGCCCGGTCTGCGCGGAGCCGTCGCGACCGACGACGCCCGTACGTTGGCCACCTTGGCCGCCGTGCGCCGGGACCTCGCCCAAGACGGGTTCGTCTACCGCTACCGGCCCGATCAGCGCGGTCTCGGCGAGGCCGAGGGGGCGTTCCTGTTGTGCAACTTCGTCATGGCGCTCTCCGATCACCAGCAGGGCAATGACCTTGCCGCGCTTCAATGGTTCGAGCGAGGCCGCACCGCGTGCGGGCCGCCGGGCCTACTGTCCGAGGAATACGACGTGGGCCAACGTCAGTTGCGCGGCAATCTGCCGCAGGCCTTCGCGCACGCGCTGCTGTTCGAAGCCGCACACGTGTTGGCCCGCCCTGACACGGATTGAGTTACGGCTTGAGCGTGATCTTCACCGCGCCGTCGCGCTTCTCCTGGAACATCGCGTAGGCCTCTGGTGCCTGTTCCAACGACAGCTCGTGAGTGGCGAAGGCATCGACCCCCAGCGGGTCGTCGTCGGTCAGCAGCGGTATCAGCCGCTCGACGCGCGGTTTGACGTTGGCCTGCCCCATCCGCAGGGTGATCTGCTTGTCGAACAAGGTAAACATCGGCAACGGGTCGAGTTTGCCGCCGTAGACTCCGACGATCGACAGGGTGCCGCCGCGGCGCACGATGTCGATCGCGGAGTACAGCGCGGCGAGCCGGTCGATGCCCGCCTTACTGATCAACGGTCCCGCCACGGCGTCCGGCAGCAGGGAACTGAGCTGCTGGACGGCCTTGGCGCCGCCGGAGCCGTGAGCCTCCATGCCGACGGCATCGATCACCGCATCGGTTCCGCGGCCGTCGGTGCGGTCACGAATCACCTCGCCCAGATCGGATACCTCACTCAGGTCGACGATTTCGATCCCTCGCCGCGCCAACCGGCCCAACCGCTCGGGCACCAGATCCACGCCGATAACCCGGGCCCCCTGATGCGTGGCGATCCGGGCCGCCATGTCTCCGATCGGTCCGAGGCCCAGCACGGTCACCGACCCGCCATCGGGTATCGCGGCATAGTCAACTGCCTGCATCGCGGTCGGCAGCACATCGGACAGATACACGAAGCGCGAATCCGGAGGGCCCTCAGGTACTTTGATGTGAGTGTATTGCGCCTGCGGCACCCGCAGGTACTGCGCTTGCGCGCCCGGAACCTGACCGTAGAGCTTGGAGTAACCAAACAGTGCGGCTCCGGTGTCCTGCTCGCGCACCCGAGTCGTGTCGCACTGGGTCGGCAGACCGTGTCGGCACATACAGCAATGACCGCAGGCGATCTGGAACGGGATGACCACCCGGTCGCCCGGTTTGAGATTGCTGACCGAACGACCGACTTCGGCCACAACGCCGATCGGCTCGTGCCCCAGGATGTCGCCGGGGTCCATGAACGGACCGAGCACCTCGTAGAGATGCAGATCGGATCCACAGATGTTGGTGGTTGTCACTTCGATGACGGCGTCGGTCGGATTCTGGATCACCGGATCAGGCACCGTGTCGACCTGAACTTTGCGCTTGCCCTGCCATGTGACTGCCCGCATCGGGTCGCCTCCGTCGTGTCTCGCGAACACCGCCCGGCTACCCGCCCGCAGCCCGGTGCAAACGCCTTGGGCATGCTGGCGAATCTCGTACGTTTCACGGCCGTACCGCGGGGTACCTGATCGACCATGACCTCGCTGTGGCTCGCCGACCGGATCACAACATCACCGGCCTCGGGCACCGCCGACGATCTGCCCGATATCGCCGACGTGGTGGTGGCGGGTGCCGGCATCACCGGCTTGATGACCGCGGTGCTGCTGGCGCGCGCCGGCCGCCAAGTGCTGGTGCTGGAGGCCAGGACGGTCGGCGCCTGCGCGACGGGAAACACCACCGCCAAGATCAGCCTGCTGCAGGGAACTCAGCTGTCGACGATATCGGCGAAGCAGGGCAAGAGTCTGGCGGCTGCATACGTGGACGGCAACCGCGCCGGACAGGACTGGTTGCTGTCGTTCTGCGCGGCTACCGGGGTGCCGGTCCAGCGCGAGGACGCCTACAGCTTCGCCCAGTCCGAGCGTGGCGTGGCGGCGGCGCGCGCCGAGTACGAGGCCTGCCGCGCCCTGGGTCTGCCGGCAACGTGGGAGGCGGACGCCGACGTGCCGTTCTCCTACCACGGCGGCGCACGGCTGGGCGATCAAGCGCAGTTCGACCCGATGCAGTTTCTCGACGCGCTGCGCGCCGAGTTGCTCGCGACCGGCGGACAACTGCTGGAACACACACGGGTACAGCGTGTTTCCAGCAGTCGTCACGGTCTTCGACTGGAAGTAGGCGGTCCGCGCAGGCAGGCGGAACTGCGGGCCACCCAGCTGGTGCTGGCCACCGGGATCCCGATCTTGGACCGCGGCGGATATTTCGCCCGAGTCAAACCCAGCCGCTCATACTGCATGGCTTTCGACGTGCCCGGCGAGATAACCCGCTCCATGATGATCTCCACCGATTCACCGACGCGATCGCTGCGCTATGCCCCGGTCAACGGCTCGCAGCTGCTGCTGGTCGGCGGGGCCGGGCACACCGTCGGCCGGGAAAAGCACCCCATCGATGCGTTGGCCGAACTCGAGTCGTGGACGGTCAGGAACTATCCGGGCGCAACCCGCACCCATCTCTGGTCAGCGCAGGACTACGCGCCCGTTGACGCGCTGCCCTATGTCGGGCCCATCTTGCCGGAGAACGACGCCATCTACGTGGCAACGGGTTTCAACAAGTGGGGCATGACCAACGGGGCGGCCGCCGCATTGGTGTTGTCGGGCCGGCTGCTCGGCGAGCGACCGGGGTGGGAGCGGGCATTCGCCAGTTGGAGTCCCCGCGAGCTGCGCGGCCTGCCGGCGGCTCTGACGGCCAATCTTGCGGTCGGCGTCAATCTGGCGAAAGGCTGGATCACTCCGACGGCCCACATCGGGCGGCAATGCCTGGGCACGGACTCCGGTGTGGTCAGCGGGCCACCCTGGCGCCTGCAGGCCCAGTGCCGGGTGGACGGCGTCGAACATCGCCTCTCCCCGGTCTGCCCTCACCTGGGCGGCATTGTCACCTGGAACGATGCCGACCGGGCTTGGGAGTGCCCGCTGCACGGGTCGCGCTTCGCCCCTGACGGCACCCTTCTGGAAGGCCCGGCCACCCGCGGCCTGACCGCCGGCGACTGACGAGCCGGCGGCCGTCGTTTACCGCACGCCGGGGCGGGTAATCGACCGCTGGGCGGTGAAAGACGGCTGCGAAGCGACGGGGTGAGCGGTGTGCATCATCGACCATGACATGCGCCAGATCGTCGAGAGCGCAAAGCTGGCGTTCGTGGCCACCGTCTGCGAGGACGGCTCGCCGAACCTGTCACCGAAGGAGTCACTGCTGGTCTACGGTGACGAACACCTGGTGTTCATGCACATGGCGTCGCCGACGACGGTGGCCGATCTGCGCCGTGACCCGCGTATCGAGGTCAACGTGGTGGACTTCCTGAAACGGCGCGGCTACCGCTTCAAAGGCACCGCGCAGCTGCGACCCCCCCGGCGACGAGGTTTACGAGTGGCTGCGGCAATGGGTCATCGACACCCACGGACCACAGTTTCCGTGCCGTGAAGCCGTACTGGTACGGGTCGAACGTGTGCTGCCGATCGCCTCACCGGATTACATGTTCGGCGACGCCCACGAAGCAGAACTCAGCCGGTTGTGGTCGGACATCTACGGGCTGCACTGAGCAGGGCTACTGCAGCTGATCACGTAGTTTCGCCAGCGACTTGGCCAGCAGGCGGGACACGTGCATCTGCGAAATACCGACCCGCTCGGCGATCTGGGTCTGGGTCATCGATTCGAAGAACCGCAGCACCAGCACGGTGCGTTCCCGCTCCGGGAGTGCATCCAACAAGGGCCGCAACGCCTCTCGGTCCTCGATCCGGTCCATCCGGGCATCGACCTCGCCGAGGGTGTCAGCGATCGAACGGACGTCGTCTTCATCCGAACTGCCGCCGCCGTCAATCGAGAGCGTGTTGTACGAGCTGCCCGCGACCAACCCTTCGACCACCTCGTCGCGGCTCAACTCGAGCTCGGCCGCGAGCTCGGAGGCGGTCGGCGCTCGCCCCAGTCGTTGCGACAGTTCGGCTGTGGCCACCCCCAGCCGAAGGTGCAGCTCTTTGAGCCGGCGGGGCACCTTGACCGACCAGCTGTTGTCGCGGAAGTGGCGGCGGACCTCGCCCATGATCGTCGGAACCGCGAACGAGACGAAGTCCGAGCCGGTTTCGACGTCGAAGCGTGTTACGGCGTTGACCAGACCGACCCGGGCGACTTGGACCAGGTCGTCCCGCAACTCTCCGCGGCCCTCGAACCGGCGAGCGATATGGTCGGCCAGCGGCAGACACCGCTCCACGATCTTGTCTTTGCGGTTGCGGAAGTCGGGCGAGTCGGCGTCGTATTGGGCGAGCTCACGAAACATGTCGCCAACGTCGGCGTACTCCGATCCGGACTGTGAGCCGCTGCCGGCGGCACGCGGACTCACCTCCCGGAGTCCGCCCGGCGGGTTGTCAACGTGACCCCGAATACCTCACCCGCACCGTTGGATTCATGCCCGTCGCGGAATGCCTGGACGTCATCGACCAGCGACGTGAGCACGTGCCAGCTGAAGCTTCCCGGGGTCAGCACGCCGGCCCCGTCACCGGCTGCCGACGCCTGAATCGTCACATAATCGTCGTGCGGGTCGATGACGACAGTCAGCATCGCGCCGGGCGCGGCACTACGGATCAGCTGGGTGCACAGCTCGTCGATCGCCAGCCGCAGATCAGCGACGGTGTCGACGTCAAGATCCTCGTAGGTAGCGATCGCACCGACCAACATGCGTACCACCGCCAGGCTTTCCAGCCTGGGCGTAACCCGCAGTTCGACGGCCCGTTCGCTGCACGATCGCTGAGCCCGGTCACTGTGAATGTCGGTCATAAGGCCTCCCGGCGAAATCGGACCGAGACTACTGCTGCGTGTCAATCGACTGCTCACCACCCTCGCCTGCAGGCACCCTCGTGCATTTCGCCCTCAGCCGGCACCGTCACCATCGCACGCCGGCTGCCCGGAGATCAGTCATGGGAAGTCTGTACCCGATCGCCGGGGAACTCAATCATCGATTTCGGCACGTAGTCGTAGCGCGGCCCGGCCGGAATACCGGCCGGGCCGACTTGACCCCTCGGGTTAACTCGTGGAGGCCTGCTGACGCATCTCGGCGTGCGCCAAGTGCCACTGATGGTTCACCTTGCCGATCCGGCGATGCTCGAGCAGCAGCCAGACGGTGCCCAGGGCGGCGGCGAGCACTGCGACGACCGCGACTTCCACGCCCTGACGGTCGTGGCCGGTCCCGAATGCGGCGAGGCAGCCGATTCCGGCCACCATGCCCACCACCAGCAAGGAATAGCCCGGCCAGCCCATGACGTCGATCATGGCGCGACCCGCGTGGGGCCGGGTCGTCCGGACATGGTCGACCGGGTCATGAAAAGTGTCACCCATTGCGATTCCTCCTCCTGAACAGCGATTTCAGAAGCCGCCCCAAGCGGTCGACCGGTATGAGGTGGACCCGTCCGCGACCCAAAACTATCGTATGCCGATACGTTGAAGACGCCGCCTCCTTAACAGGATGTTCACAGTCATGCAACAGCGATGCCCATGCCACGGCGGGCGATCAGCCGCTGCCCATGATCGGTACAGCGCTCATGAGCAAGACGACCAGCATCAGCGTCAGCAGGAACCACCCGGCGCCCTGCCAACCCCACCAGGTGCCCCGGGCGCGCCACACCCGGTACGTGCGCACAAACGCCCGCAGCCCACCGGCAGCCAGAATCAGCGGGGCACCAACGGCAAGTACGGTCCGGTAGGGCCGTCCGCACCCCGCCGTGGCCGACTGGGGGTCGCACGAACCCACCCACAACACGGCTATGACGACAAACGCCAGCGCGGTGGCGACGATCAACCCGGCAAATCGAGCGGCCGCGCGGACCTCCCGGTCCTCTTGGCCCAGCCGGTCGCCACCGGAAGTAGAGCGCGACGGTGTGCGCGATTCCACATCTCCCACCGTCCGCGCTGATGAGCTCTGCGTCAAGGCGATTCATTCATCTGCGTCAACGTTTGGGCGCGCGGCAGCCCGGGAAGCCTTGCCGTTGTGGCGGGCCTCTACACCGTGTGGGGCTGCCACAAGAACACGAAGGGAGGGCTCATGTCGGACGACAAGAGCAGCGCTACCGAAGACGGCATCCGCGGCACCGTGGAAGGCGTCAAGGGCAAGGCCAAGGAAGCGTTAGGGGCCGTGACCGGCAACGACGAGCTGGCCCGGGAGGGCCGGGCGCAGCAGGACAAGGGCGAAGCGCAGCGCGACGCCGCCAAGCACCAAGCCGAGGCCGAATCGGCCCGAGCGGGCGCGAAGGCGGCCGAGGCGCGCGAGCAGTCTCACCAGTAGCCCGAGGGGAGGGCAGGCCCGGTCCGCTTGGCGGGCCGGGCCTGTCGCTACGTGATCGGGTTACTTCCTGCGAGCAACGGGTAGTAAAAGCCTTGAGGCGACATAGCATCCATGGGTTGGAGCCACGCGATGAAGATCCTGTTACTGACCGACCGCGACGAATTCGCACGGTCATTGTCGGGGATTGGTGTCTTCGGGCATTCGATCGTCCGTAGTTCACTGACCCTCACCACGCGAGCCGACTGCCACGGGGCGAACGCCGTTCTGGTCGATGGCTGTTCTGACGTGCCGGTAGCGCGGGAGACCTGCCGCAAACTCGGAGCCTGGGAGCCGTCGGCTGCCGTGCTGGCCGTGGTTGCTGCCGAAGACCTCGCCGCAGTCGGCCTGGACTGGCACGTCGACGATGTCCTGATCGCCACCGCAGGCCCCGCCGAGGCGAACGCGCGGCTGCTACTGGCCCTGGCACGTCGGGACGAATCCGCCCCCCACAGGTTGCAATTCGGCGCCTTGGTCATCCACCCGGACAGCTTCACGGCGTCATTGTCGGATCGCGATCTCGACCTCACGCTCACCGAATTCAAACTGCTCAGCTATCTGGTGCAGCACGCCGGCCAAGCGTTCACCCGGGCCCGGCTGCTGCGTGAGATCTGGGGCGGCGAGGGCGGCCGTCGCAAGGTCGACGTTCACGTGCAGCGGTTGCGCGCGAAGCTCGGGGCCGACCACGACTCGATCGTCGACACGGTCCGCGGCGTCGGGTACATGACGCCGGAATCGCCGCAGCCGCAATGGGCCATCGCCAACTGAGAGGGCCACAGGCCATGACTGGACAACCCGATTTCGATTCAGCGGCCACCGACACCACCGGCGACGACACGCTACCGCCGAGTGAGGCCACCGACTCCGACGAGCTGCGCAACGACGACGGCGACGCGGCAGTCACCGCACCGGACCACTGGCAGGCCGCCGACAACGAGACGGCCCATGAGTCGTTGGATGACAAGCTGGCCGCCGAGCAACCCGACGTCGCAGGCCCTCAGCATGATCCCGACGAAGCCGTCGGGGGCGAGCGCCACCGCGCGCAGGTGTCCGGAAGTCCCGAAGACGGCGGCTCATTCTTCGCCGTCGAAGAGTGAGCTCAGTAGTAGTTGTCGCAGGCGTTTGCCAACGGGCTGAAGAGCGCCACGTAGTGCGCGGCATCGGGGGTGTCCTGCGCCTGGTCGACTATCTGCTGGCGCTGTGGCGGCGGGGCAGCCAGAAAGTTCTGCAACCAGGATCGTGCCGCCGGTGTCGCGTTGAACTGCTCGGCGTCCCCCGGTGACTGATCGTTCATCGCCGACACCACCTGCGCGTAAGTGCAGGTCGTATTGACCACCGGATCGGTGTCCGGGTCGGCCGAAGCCACCACCTGCCCAGCGGTCAGCGCCACGGCGGCAAACCCAACCGCGGCGGACAATCTGATCAGGCCAAACATCTCGCGTTCCCCTCTGTAGAGCCGCCGCAGGTAGGTCAAAACATCAGGACCAAGACCGCCAGATCAGCGAACAGCAGGGCCCACCCGCACGCCCAGACCGCGATCCCGCCGCGGTGCGTCGCCAGGAAAAAGGCCAGAAACAGCGTCAGGGCCGCTACGCCGGCCGCTCCGTGGTAGAGCACACCGAACAGGGACCCGTGCACCTTGAGCTCCGGGCAAGCCACCCTGTTGCACAACGCGGAGCCGGACACCCTGGTCAGCGCGAATGCCATCAGCAGCGCCGCAGCCGGCGCAGTCAGCAGCGACAGCGCCCAGTTGGCCCACGTCCAATCGCGGGGCAGCGCTTCCGGCGCCGACGTCCCCGCCGCACGGGGGCGGGCGTCGGCGAATATCGGCCGGACCGCCGTCGCCCCGTCATCCAGAATGGTCATCCCCCGCCTCCGCTCACCGAAATCACCGTTGGCGGATACCCGGCGACGGCGGGCACAAAACCGCAGCGCGGGAGCATTCCGGCTCCGAACTTGGCACCATGGCTGGGTGAGCCCACCCGACCGAGCAACCCCAGCCGCGCTGGCGCGGTTCTCGGCGCTGACCCGGGACTGGTTCGCCGGCACCTTCATCGCACCGACCCCGGCGCAGGAGCAGGCCTGGGCGGCGATCGCCGACGGCCACAACACACTCGTGGTCGCTCCGACCGGCTCCGGCAAGACGCTGGCGGCATTCCTGTGGGCACTGGACCAACTGGCCGCAGCACAGCCCGGTAGCGGCACCCGAGTGCTGTACATCTCGCCGCTCAAGGCACTGGCCGTCGACGTCGAGCGCAACCTGCGTACCCCGTTGGCCGGCATCGCCCGGATGGCCGCACAGCGCGAGCTGCCCGCTCCCGGCATCACCGTGGGCGTGCGCTCCGGCGACACCTCCCCGGCGCGGCGCCGCGAACTGGTCGCCAAGCCGCCCGACATCTTGATCACCACACCGGAATCGTTGTTTCTGATGCTGACCTCGGCAGCGCGCGAGACGTTGACCGCGGTGCGCACGGTGATCGTCGACGAGGTGCACGCGGTGGCGGGAACCAAACGGGGTGCCCACCTGGCACTGTCTTTGGAGCGCCTGGACGCGATGCTCACCCGGCCCGCCCAGCGGATCGGGTTGAGCGCCACCGTGCGCCCCGCCGAAGAGGTAGCCCGGTTTCTGTCCGGGCAGTCCCCCACCGCAATCGTGGCTCCCCCGGCCGCCAAGACATTCGAGCTGACGGTTCAGGTCCCGGTGCCCGACATGGCCAATCCGGCCGAGGGCACCGTCTGGCCCGAGGTCGAAGAACGCATCGTCGACCTGATCGAAGCCCACCGGTCCTCGATCGTGTTCGCCAACTCACGGCGACTCGCCGAGCGCCTGACGGGGCGGCTCAACGAGATTCACGCGGAACGCCACGTTGACGGCGATCAGGCGCCGGCGCCGCTGGCACGAGCCCACCACGGTTCGGTCTCCCTGCAGACCCGAGCCGACGTCGAGGAGGACCTCAAGAGCGGGCGGCTGCGCGCGGTGGTGGCGACCTCCAGCCTCGAACTGGGCATCGATATGGGTGCGGTAGATCTGGTCATCCAGATCGAGGCGCCGCCGTCGGTGGCCAGCGGCCTGCAGCGCGTCGGTCGGGCCGGTCATCAGGTCGGCGAGATCTCCTCCGGCGTACTGATTCCCAAGCATCGCACCGATCTGATCGGGTGCGCCGTCGCAGTGGAACGGATGCTCGCCGGCCAGATCGAAACCCTGACGGTACCGGCCAATCCGCTGGACATCCTGGCCCAACACACGGTAGCGGCGGCCGCGCTGGAGCCAATCGATGCCGAAGCCTGGTTCGACAGCGTGCGCCGCAGCGCTCCGTTCGCGACGTTGTCGCGCGGTGTTTTCGAGGCAACGCTGGACCTGCTCTCCGGCAAGTATCCGTCGACCGAATTCGCCGAGCTGCGGCCGCGTTTGGTCTACGACCGTGACAACGGGACCCTGACCGGCCGGCCCGGCGCGCAGCGGCTGGCCGTCACCTCCGGCGGCGCCATCCCGGACCGCGGACTGTTCGCGGTGTATCTGGCCGGCACTGACGAAACGCGGAAGCCTTCCCGCGTCGGCGAACTCGACGAGGAGATGGTGTACGAGTCGCGTCCCGGCGACGTGATCTCGCTGGGCGCCACCACGTGGCGGATCACCGAGATCACCCACGACCGAGTACTGGTCACGCCGGCACCCGGCCAGCCGGGCCGACTGCCGTTCTGGCACGGCGACGGTGTCGGGCGGCCAGCCGAGCTGGGTGCCGCGCTCGGCGCATTCACCGGCGAATTGGCCGCCCTTGACCCAAATGCGTTCGACAAGCGCTGCACGGGGCTGGGTTTCGACGACTATGCGATCGACAACCTGAGGCGACTACTCGACGATCAGCGCACCGCCACGGCAATAGTGCCCACCGACACCACGCTGGTGGTGGAGCGGTTCCGCGACGAGCTCGGGGACTGGCGGGTGGTGCTGCACTCACCGTACGGGCTGCGCGTGCACGGGCCTTTGGCACTGGCGGTGGGCAAGCGACTGCGCGACCGCTACGGCATCGACGAGAAGCCGACGGCCTCCGACGACGGCATCGTGGTCAGGCTGCCCGACACCGACTCCGGGGCGGAAGCGCCCGGCGCCGAACTGTTCGTGTTCGACCCGGACGAGGTCGAGCCGGTCGTCACCGCCGAGGTGGGCGGCTCGGCGTTGTTCGCCTCTCGGTTCCGGGAATGCGCAGCGCGGGCATTGCTGTTGCCGCGCCGGCACCCCGGCCGCCGCACGCCGTTATGGCAGCAACGCCAGCGGGCGGCCCAATTGCTCGACGTGGCCCGCAAATACCCGACGTTCCCGATCGTGCTGGAGACGGTGCGCGAGTGCCTGCAGGACGTCTACGACGTCCCGGCGTTGACAACACTGATGGCGCAGATCGCCCAACGCCGGGTGCGGTTGTCCCAGGTCGAGACGGCCACCCCGTCACCGTTCGCGGCGTCGCTGCTGTTCGGCTACGTCGGGGCGTTCATGTACGAAGGCGACAGCCCGCTGGCGGAGCGCCGCGCGGCGGCCTTGGCACTGGACCCCACACTGCTGGCGCAGCTGCTGGGCCGGGTCGAGCTGCGCGAACTGCTCGACACCGAGGTGATCACCGGTCTCACCGCGCAGCTGCAGCACCTGACGCCGGAGAAGGCCGCCCGTGACGCGGAGGGGGTGGCCGACCTGCTACGGCTGCTCGGTCCGCTCACCACCGAAGAGATCAGCGCCCGGGCCGCGGGGGCTGACGTGGGCGGGTGGCTGGAACATCTGCTGGCCGCCCGGCGGGTGCTGACGGTGGCGTTCGGCGGGCACCGCTGGTGGGTGGCGATCGAGGACATCGGTCGGCTGCGCGACGGCCTCGGGGTTGCGGTGCCGCCCGGGGTGCCGACGGGCTTCACCGAACCGGTCGCCGACCCGTTGGGCGAGCTGCTGGGCCGATTCGCCCGCACCCGGGGGCCGTTCACCACCCGGCACGCCGCGAACCGGTTCGGGCTGGGAGTGCGGGTGGCGGCCGATGCGCTGGGCCGACTGGCCGCCGACGGACGGGTGGTGCGCGGCGAGTTCACCGACTTCTCGGACTCCCCCGGTGAACAGTGGTGCGACACCGAGGTGCTGCGGATCCTGCGGCGCCGGTCCCTGGCCGCGCTGCGCTCGGCGATCGAGCCGGTGTCGCCGGCTGCCTACGGGCGTTTCCTGCCGGCCTGGCAGCAGATCGGCTCTTCCGAGGTTGCCGCGACCGGCGCCGACGGGTTGGCCGGGGTGATCGAGCAACTGGCCGGAGTGGCGCTGCCCGCGTCGGCGGTCGAACCGTTGATCTTCGGCCCGCGGGTGCGCGACTACGCACCGGCCATGCTCGACGAACTGCTGGCCTCCGGAGAGGTGCTGTGGTCGGGCGCGGGCGCCCCAGCCGGCAGCGCCCCGGCGACCGACGGCTGGATCAGCTTTCACACCGCGGATTCGGCGCCGCTGACATTGGCGCCCGGGACGCCGATCGAATTCGGCGACGCGCACCGGGCGATTCTGGATGCCCTCGGCGGTGGCGGTGCGTTTTTCTTCCGCCACCTGTGCGGCGACGCGAGCGAGGCGGAACGCAAAGCCGCACTGTGGGAGCTGATCTGGGCGGGATGGGTCACCGGCGATACGTTCGCTCCAGTGCGCGCGGTGCTGGCCGGCACCCGGCGCGCCACCCCTGCGCACCGCAGCAGACGCCCGCCCCGGCTCAGTCGTTACAGTGTCGCGCACGCCAGTGCCCGCGCTGCCGACCCGGCGGTGTCCGGTCGCTGGTCGGCTTTGCCTGCCCCGCAATCCGATTCCACCCTTCGGGCGCACCACACCGCCGAGTTGCTGCTGCACCGCTATGGCGTGCTGACTCGGGGCGCGGTTGCCGCCGAGGCCGTGCCCGGCGGTTTCGCCACCGTCTACAAGGTGCTGACCGCGTTCGAGGAGGCCGGGCGATGCCAGCGTGGCTATTTCATCGAGTCGTTGGGGGCCGCGCAGTTCGCGCTGGCCTCCACCGTGGACCGGCTGCGCGGCTACCTCGATGGTGTGGACCCGACCAGGCCCGAGTACCACGCGGTGGCACTGGCCGCCGCCGACCCGGCTAATCCGTACGGCGCGGCGCTGAGCTGGCCGGCACACTCCGGGACGGCCCGTCCGGGCCGCAAGGCAGGAGCGCTGGTGGTCCTGGTCGACGGTGAACTGGCCTGGTTTGTCGAGCGGGGCGGCCGGACGCTGCTGAACTTCGCCGATGCCGCCGAGGGGCAGCGTGCCGCCGCCGGGGCACTGGCTCGGCTGATCGCCGACCGGCGGGTTGACGGGATTCTCGTCGAGCGGGTGGACGGCGTTCCGGTGCTGGAGCTTCACGATTCGCCGACGCTGGACGCGTTGACCGAGGCCGGGTTCTCCCGCACGCCGCGCGGATTGCGAATGCGCTGATGCCCGAGGGGGACACGGTTTTTCACACCGCGACGGTGCTGGCCACCGCGCTGGCGGGAAAGACCTTGACTCGCTGCGATATCCGGGTTCCCCGATATGCCGGTGTGGATCTGAGCGGACAACGCGTTGACGAGGTGATCAGCCGCGGCAAGCATCTGTTCATCCGGGTCGGGCCAGCCAGCATCCATTCGCATCTGAAGATGGAGGGCAGTTGGCGGGTCGGTCGACGTCTTGCCAGACACAGCCCAGTCGATCATCGGGTACGAATCATCTTAGAGGCCGGCTCCGTTCGCGCCACCGGTATCGATCTGGGTGTGCTCGAGGTGCTGGAACGCCATCATGACGGCGATGCCGTCGCGCACCTCGGACCGGATCTGCTGGGCCCCGATTGGGACCCGGCTGTGGCCGCCGCCCGGCTGGTGGCCGATCCGCAGCGCCCGCTGGCATCGGCATTGTTGGACCAGACGGTGCTGGCCGGGATCGGCAATGTCTACTGCAACGAGTTGTGCTTCGTAGTCGGCCGGCTGCCGACTACACCCGTCGTGGATCTGAATGATCCGGGTCGGCTGATGTCACGGGCCCGCGAAATGTTGTGGGCGAATCGGTTGCGGTGGTCGCGCTGCACCACCGGCGATACCCGGCCGGGCCGACAGCTGTGGGTATATGGCCGAGCCGAACTGCCGTGTCGGCGATGCGGTACCGGTGTGGAGTCCGACCGCAACGGTGAGCGGATTCGCTTCTGGTGCCCGTCATGTCAGCGGTAACGCCGCAACCTTCCGGCTATTGACCACAACCAAAGCCGGCCAGCCATCAGGCTGGCCGACTTTCGGCTGTGTCTACTCGAAGGGTTGGTCGATCACGGCCACCCGCCGCAACCCACACCGGGCACGCAACCCCCTCCGCCGCCGGGTCCGCCCCAGCCGGTGGGGCCGCCGGGGATCGTGCCGCTACCCCCGCCAGGACCACCACCACCGGTCGGGCCGCCGGGAATCTGGCCGCCGCCACCGCCGGGCCCACCGCCACCGGTCGGGCCACCGGGAATCTGACCACCGCCTCCGCCGGGCCCGCCACCGCCGGTCGGGCCACCAGGCTCGCCCGGTTCGCCCGGGTTTTCTGGTCCCGGCCCACCTGGGACCGGTTCGAGGGTGGTCTCGCTCGTGGTGGTGGTCGTCGTCGTGGTCGTGGTCGTGGTGGTGCTCGGCCCCTCTTCTTTGGTGCCGTTGCAGCCGGCTGCTACCAGCGCGACTGCACTGCCGAGCACTGCGATCGTCATCTTGCTGTGTGCCTTCATCAGAATCAGACTCCCCTCTGCTCTGGTCGTGCCTACCTGTACCCAGGACTGTCACAGCCGAAACCCCGGCAGCCGAAGTCAGTTCGCGTCGAGGACGCGTTCGCTTACGAAACCGCGGGGCCGTCCGGTGAACGGGTCGTCGAACTCCAGCCGGTGGGCCAGCAGTTGCAACGGCTGCGAGAAGTCATCGGGGGCAACATCGATGACCTGCGGATACAGCGGGTCTCCGTCGATCGGCAGACCGAGTGAGGCCAGGTGCACCCGCAACTGGTGGGTACGGCCAGTGCGGGGGGTGAGCCGGTAGCGGCCAGCGCCCAATGATTCGACCAGGGTCTCGGCGTTCGGTTCACCGAACTCTTCGCGAGCCTGCAGGCAGCCGCGCTCTTTGACGATCCGGCTGCGTACTAGCTGCGGGAACGCGACGGTCGGCTCGGCGGAGGACCGCGCCAGGTAGTGCTTGCGCACCGCGCCACGGGCGAACAGGGTCTGATAGGCCCCGCGCAGCTCTCGACGGGTGGTGAACAACAACACTCCGGCGGTGAGCCGGTCCAACCGGTGCGCCGGACTCAGCTCCGGCAGATCCAACTCGCGCCGCAGCCGTACCAACGCGGTCTGAGCCACATGGCTGCCGCGCGGCATGGTCGCCAGGAAGTGCGGCTTGTCGACCACCACCAGGTCCTGGTCGCGGTGCAGCACCGGGATGTCGAAGGGTACCGGGACCTCGTCGGGCAGGTCCCGATACAAGAACACGTGCGCCCCGGCCGGCAACGCCGTGGTGTCGTCGACCACCTCCCCGCCCGCGGTAACCACTTCGCCGGCAGCCACTTTCGCCGCAACAGCCGCACCGAACCGGGCACGCAGCTCGGCGGCGACCAGACCGCCGTGCAGGCGCAGCCGGGCCGGCCCCAGGCCGTCGCGGACCGGCAGCGGGGCGGGACGTCGGCGGGTCATCGCATTTTGAGGTCGAACGGCCGCACGCTGTCGGCGTCGCGGGCATAGGCGCGGTCGCGGATGGTCAGCAGTACTGTCGCCAGCGCGGCTGCGGTCAGGGTGCCGATCAGCACGCCCAACTTGACGTGTTGTTGGCGGACAGGATCACCGAAGGCGAGGTCGCCGATGAACAGTGCGACGGTGAACCCGATGCCACCGAGTAAGGCCAGAGCGACCACGTCGATCCACTTCAGCGAGGCATCGAGTTCGGCTCGGGTCAACACTGCGGTCAGCACCGCGGCGCCGGCGATGCCCACAGCTTTTCCGATGACCAGGCCGGCGGCAATCCCGATGGCGACGGGATCGTGCAGTGAGGCAGCCAATCCGTGGAGCCCACCAAAGGTCACACCGGCCGCGAAGAACGCGAACACCGGCACCGCGAGGCCGGCGGACAGCGGGCGAATGCGGTGTTCGAGGTCCTTGGCGTTCAGCCGGCGGCGCGCTGACGTGCCGCGCCTGCCCGCCTCCCGGACCGGAACGGTCAGGCCGAGCAGGACGCCGGCAATGGTGGCGTGCACACCGGATTCGTGGACTAGATACCAGGTGGCTGCGGCCAACACGAGCAGCACCGCAGCGTTGTCGAGACGCCTGGCCGCCACCGCGAACAACGCCAACGGGACGAGCGCGAGCGCAAGAGCGGCGAGGTTGAGGTCATCGGTGTAGAACACCGCGATCACGGTGACCGCCAACAGGTCGTCGACCACGGCCAAGGTGAGCAGGAAAGTGCGCAACGCCGAGGGCAGGTGTGAGGAGATCACGGCCAGTACGGCCAGCGCGAAAGCGATGTCGGTGGCGGTGGGAATGGCCCACCCGCGTAGCGCTCCACCCCCGGTGTGAGCGTTGACGGCGACGAATATCGCTGCGGGCATGACCATTCCGCCGATCGCGGCGACCACCGGAAGCGCTGCGCGACGCGGGTCACGCAGGTCGCCGGCAAGCACTTCGTACTTGAGCTCCAGCCCGACCACGAAGAAGAAGATCGCCAGCAGGCCGTCGGCGGCCCACGCCGACACCGAGAGATGCAGATCCCAGGCGCGGGGACCGAACGTGATGTCACCGAGCCGGTAATAGGCGGCCGACCACGGCGAATTGGCCCACGCGATCGCGAGGGTAGCCGCGACAAGCAGCAGCGCCCCGCCCACGGTCTCCTTGCGGAGCACGTCGGCGAGTCGACTGGCTTCGGCCGACGATCCGCGGCCGAAGAGCGGGGGGCGACCAGAGGTCAAGGGAGAGCCTTTGATTCGAGTGATGGAGCGCCAGAGGTCACGGGCCTGGCAGACGACAGTCGTTGCGGTTCAGTGCGGCGCCGGAGGGCAGCCGGCACGTATGCCGTGCGCATGGTTGCTCCGGAACGTCACGTTGCCGTTGGTGTTCCGAGGCCGTACGCCGCTGTCGGCCGGCCGCGCAATGGCACCCGTTCCGGTGCGGCCGGGCTGCGCGGACATGGTGCCCACCGTACCGGGGCCTACCGACATTCCGCCAGGTCAGCGCGGCCCGCCCGCGCTGGGCGCACAACGACACATCGGCCACAACCGTCGGGGGGCTGTGGCCGATGTGGCTTGGTGAGGCGGTATTGCTACCCGCTCAGCTGACGCCGAGCATCGCAAAGACGCCCAGATCATCCAGGAAGGCGGTCAGCGTGGTGGCATCGGTCACCGGGTCGGCGCCCGTGCCCAGCAGGGCGGTCAACAGGGCTCCCAGCGTCTCGTCGCCCAGGACGCCGCTGCCGTCCGGGTCGGCGAGCGTGCCGCCGACAACCATGCCGTCGACGAACTTGTCCCAGCCCGCGTCGAGCTGCTCGGGGGTGATTCCCAGCAGGCCGCCAATAGTGGCGTCTTGCATCCCGTTCTGGTCCAGCAGGCCGTTCAGCGTGGTGGTGCCGTCGATCCCCATCAGGACGTCGAGCAGCTGCGCCACGGTCATCTCCGGCGAGAAGTCGGTGAACGGGATGTTCAGCAGGCCGGCGAACTCGCCGAGACCGAAGTAGCCCAGCAGCGTACCGAGTTCCGTGGCGGCGCCGTCGCCACCGATGAAGCCGCCGATCAACGTGTCGATCGGGATCGAGCCCAGTGGAGCCCCGCCGAAATCGACATCGTTGAGCAGGGCCGTGATGTCGGTGGAAAGCATGCCCAAGGTAGCGGCGTCCAGGGTCATGCCGTCCGGGTTCAGCGCGGCCAGCAGGGCCGCCAGGCTCGACGTGGTGGAGATGTTGTCACCGAATATCCCCAAGACCTGACCCATGTTGCCGAAGTCGAGGGCGTTCAGCAGGCTCTGCAGGCTCTCACTGAACGTCGGGAAGGCGGCGGTCAGCATGACCTCGTGTTGCACCGACGCGGTAAGGCCGGCGGCAATCGTCGGAGCGACAGCCGTACCGCCCAGCAGAGCCGTACCGGCAAAAACAGTTCCGGCCACTAGGGCGCCGGCTTTGACCACAAAGCCGCGCGCCCCTATCGGTGCGGCAACAGTGGAACAAGTAGACATGAATAGGTCCCCCTTCTGGGATCGAACATTAAGACGATGCGATTCCCACATCGCCATTAACTTATTATGGGCTCAGGCTTGTGTCAACGGTTTCACTGGCCGTTTCTCTAGAACCAGCAACGCATGCTCACAGTAAATTTCCAGTTCATCCGCTTAGCGGCCCGCCATGGGCAACGACCACGGGTGATGCCGCGGAGACCGGAGACCTTCCCAACAGCAGCAAGAAGCTCAGGCTTTTCTCGGCATTTTCATCCGGGCCGATCGCGCCACACAACCAGCCAATGCCTAACCGGCATTAACATCCTGCCGTAACAGTCAATCAGTATGAAATTTACGGGGTAAAAATACTTGAGCTATTTTGCGACATGGAGCGAAATGCGCACGGGGCGCTATATTTCGCCCCAGCAAATTAACAGGTGCGTTTATCGCGCATCGATTCCAGGCAAAAAGCCACGCCCGGTCCGCGGGGACAGACCGAGCGTGGCGAGAAGGGCGGGGCCGCTACGGGGCCAGCAGACCGAAGGCTTCCAAGAAGTCGGTGACCAGCGTGTCGCCGGTGATCGCCAGGGTGCTGCCGTCGGGCAGGAAGCTGGCCAGGAAGGTGCCCAGGCTCTGCTCACCCCATGTTTCGCCGGAGGGGTCGAGCAGCGTCCCGCCGAACGGCAGGCCGTCGAGGTACTTGTCCCAGGTCTGGGCGGGGTTCAGGGTGAACAGCAGCGCCAGGGTGGCGTTGTCCATGGTGGTGCTGTTGGTGGAGCTGACGGGCAGGATGTGCAGATATTCGCCCAGCGTGTAGGCGCTACCGGCCACCACCGTGGTCGAGCCGAGACCCGAGTACGCGTGTTGGGTGACGTCGGCGGTGGGAACAGTCAGTATCGCGCTCAACCAGTCGACCAGCGAGCTGTTGACCGTCAGATCGGGATGGCTGGTGATGTTGAGAAGTGCGCCGCAGGCCAAAGTGCAGTTCTCCACGTTCAGGTTTTCCAGGCCCAGCGCGTTGATCATGCTCGCGAACTGACCGAGCAGCGTTCCCAGGCCCACCGCGGTGGCCAGATCGGTCAGCGAATGCGTACCGGCGCCGTCGCCCAGAACGACATCCACCAGCTCACCGAGGTCCACGTTGCCGATCGGCACGCCGTCCACCAGGAACAGGCTGCCGGTGCCCAGCAACGACTGCACGGCGGCGTTCGAGCTGTAGAGCGGCTCGGTGAGCGAGATCCCGAAGATGTCGGCGATGCCCGCCAGGGTGGTGGCATCGGGGTTGAAGGCGGCCAGCAGCGCCGAGACGTCCGAACTGACACTCAGCGGCGTGGTGGTCCCGGGCACATCGCCCAGCGCAGCCAGCACCTGGTTGAGGTCCCCCAGCGACATCGTGTCCAGCAGGGACTGCAGGCTCTGCGTGAACGTCGGATAGGCCGTCAACACCACATCGTGCTGCGCCGACGCGGTCTGCGGGCTCGAGAGCCGCGGCCCGAGTGCACCGGCACCGAGCAGGCCCGCCCCGGCGACGACGACAGAAGCGACTAGCGCACCGCCCCTTACGGACAGCTCACGCGAGCGCCACCCCCCGATCCCACCCGACATGAGCCGCCCCTTCCCCACGCCCGGATCCCCATGTGATCCAGCCCATGGGCAGAAACTAACCCCGCCAGAAATGTGTGTCAAACACATGTGAATGCTGATATCAGCCTAAATGATCGGAAAGATTCCCTGAATCATACCCGCAGTAATGAAGTCCTGTTCAGGTAAGCGGAATCGGCTCCAGTATTTCGGCCCGTGCCTCGGGGGCGCTGACTCGCAGCGCATCCGCCGATGCGTCGTCGGGCTGCTCCTGCGAGAGGATCTCGGCTTCCACCCGTGCGGTGTAGTTGGCCACCTCGCGGTCGACGCAAGCGTCGTCCCAGCCGAGCACCGCCGCCATCACCTCGGCGACCTCGCGCGCACAGTTCACCCCGCGGTGGGCGTACTCGATGGAGATCCGGGTCCGCCGGGCCAGCACGTCCTCCAGATGCAGAGCGCCCTCCGCGACGGCCGCATAGGCCACTTCCACTTTCAGGTAAGTGGGCGCCTCGGCGATCGGGTCCAGCAGATCCGGCTGACCGTCGGCCACCGCCAGCACGTCGTGGATCAGCGAGCCGTAACGGTCCAGCAGATGCCGCACTCGATACGGGTGCAGGCCCTGGTGGGCGCCCACATGCTCGGCCTGGTTGATCAGCGCGAAGTAGCCATCGGCGCCCAACAGCGGAACCTTCTCGGTGATCGAGGGCGCCACCCGCGTCGGGATGTACTCGGCAGCGGCGTCGATCGCGTCGGCGGCCATCACCCGGTAGGTGGTGTACTTGCCGCCGGCGATGGCCACCAGCCCCGGCGAGGGAACGGCCACCGCATGCTCGCGCGACAGCTTCGAGGTGTCGTCGTTCTCCCCCGCCAGCAGCGGCCGCAGTCCGGCGTACACACCCTCGATGTCGGCATGGGTCAGTGGCGTGGCCAGCGCGGTGTTGACGTTGGTCAGGATGTAGTCGATGTCGGCCTTGGTGGCCGCGGGATGGGCCAGGTCCAGATTCCAGTCGGTGTCGGTGGTGCCGATGATCCAGTGGGTGCCCCACGGAATGACGAACAGCACCGACTTCTCGGTCCGCAGAATGATCGCCGCTTCCGACACGATCCGGTCCCGCGGCACCACGATGTGCACGCCCTTGGAGGCCCGGACGTGGAACCGGCCACGCTGGCGCGAGAGCGCCTGGATCTCATCGGTCCACACCCCGGTGGCGTTGACCACGACGTGTCCACGGACCTCGGTGACTGCGCCGTCCTCGGAGTCGCGGACCCGCACCCCGGTCACCCGGTCGCCTTCGCGCAGCAGCGCGACGACTTGGCTGGAGGTGCGGATGACCGCCCCGTAGTGCGCCGCGGTGCGCGCGACGGTCAGGGTGTGGCGGGCGTCGTCGACGACGGTGTCGTAGTAGCGGATGCCGCCGATCAAGGCGCTGCGCTTGAGTCCCGGGCACAGCCGCAGGGCTCCGGCGCGAGTCAGATGCCTTTGCGCGGGAACCGATTTCGCGCCGCCCAATTGGTCGTATAGGAAGATCCCGCTGGCCACGTACGGCCGCTCCCACCAACGCCGGGTCAGGGGATACAGAAACGGCAGTGGCTTGACCAGGTGTGGCGCCAGGGTGGTCAGCGACAGCTCGCGTTCGTGCAGCGCCTCGCGCACCAGCCCGAACTCCAGCTGCTCGAGGTAGCGCAGGCCACCGTGGAACATCTTGGAGCTTCGGCTCGACGTCCCGGCGGCGAAGTCACGCGCCTCCACCAGTGCCACCTTGAGCCCGCGAGTGGCGGCGTCGAGCGCACAGCCGGCGCCCACCACCCCGGCGCCGATCACCACTACGTCGAACTGCTCACTGCCCAGTCGTTCCCAGGCACGTGCTCGTTGGTCCGGTCCCAGCGTGCTCACGTGTGCCAGGCTACGTGGCCGCCCGCCCAAACACGCTGTGACGCTCGCTTCAGCACCACGGCTCAGTCGAGGTCGTCGTGCGTCATCAGCCGGCGGGCCGCTTCGGTGAGCGAGCCCGACAGCGACGGGTACACCGCCAGCGTCTGCGCCAAGTCGGCGACGGTGATCCGGTTCTGCACCGCCAGCGCGATCGGCAGGATCAGCTCCGAGGCGATCGGGGCCACCACCACCCCGCCGATCACCGTGCCGGTGGCCGGCCGGCAGAACAGCTTGAGGAACCCGTAGCGCATCCGGCTCATCTTGGCCCGCGCGTTGGTCTGCAACGGCAGCATGACGGTGCGGGCGGGCACCGTGCCGTCGTCGATCTGGGACTGCGGCACCCCCACCGCGGCGATCTCGGGGCGGGTGAACACCGCGGCGGCCACCGTGCGCAGCCGGATCGGGGCCACCGCATCGCCCAGCGCGTGATACATCGCGATCCGGCCCTGCATGGCCGCGACGGAAGCCAGCGGCAGCAGTCCGGTGCAGTCACCGGCGGCGTAGATGCCGGGCACCGACGTGCGCGACACCCGGTCCACCTGTAGGTAGTTACCCGGTCCGAGCTCGATCCCGACCCGCTCCAGGCCCAGTCCGGAGGTGTTGGGCACCGACCCGACCGTCATCAGCGCATGGCTTGCCGCCACGGTGCGGCCGTCGGTCATGGTGACCAGCACGCCGTCGCCGGAGCGGGTCACCGAGGCGGCCCGGGCGTTCTTGACCAGCGTGACGCCGCGTTCGGCGAACACACTCTCCAGCACCCGCGCCGCGTCGGGATCCTCGTGCGGCAGCACCCGGTCACGGCTGGCCACCACGGTCACCTTGACCCCGAGTTCGGTATAGGCGTTGGCGAACTCCGCGCCGGTGACCCCGGAACCCACCACCACCAAGTGTTCGGGCAGCGTGTGCAGGTCATAGAGCTGGCGCCAGGTCAGAATCCGTTCGCCGTCCGGCTCCGCACCGGACACGGTGCGCGGGCTGGCGCCGGTGGCGATCAACACCACGTCGGCGTCGAGCACCCGTTGCGCACCGTCGTGCTCGGTGACCCGCACTCGGTGATGCGCCAGGCCGGGTTCGGGGTCGATCAGCTCCCCGTGGCCGGCGATGACCTCGACGCCGGAGTTGAGCAGCTGGGTGCGGATATCGGCGGACTGCGCCGCAGCCAGGGATTTCACTCGCTCGTGGATCTTGTCCAGCTCGATCTCGGCATCGGTGAAGTGGATGTCGAAACCCAGGTGCGGGGCGCGTCGCAGCTCGGTGCGGACCCCGGACGAGGCGATGAACGTCTTGGACGGCACGCAGTCCCACAACACGCAGGCGCCGCCGAGGCCGTCGGCGTCGACCACCGTCACCGTTACCGCTTCGGGGCCCTTGGCCGCCGCCACCAGCGCCGCCTCGTAGCCGGCCGGGCCACCGCCGACGATCACGATGCGCGTCGAGGGAGAAGTCACAGCGACTAACCTATCCGCAGCGCTGCGTTTAAGATTTCTGCCGTGCCGCTCTACGCCGCCTACGGGTCGAACATGCATCCCGAACAGATGCTGCAGCGGGCTCCGCACTCCCCGATGACCGGCACCGGCTGGTTGCACGGCTGGCGCCTGACGTTCGCCGGTGAGGACATCGGCTGGGAGGGCGCCCTGGCGACCGTGGTCGAGGACCCGGACTCGAGTGTTTTCGTCGTCCTCTACGACGTGACTCCCGAGGACGAGAAGAACATGGACAGCTGGGAAGGCTCGGAGTTCGGGATCCACAAGAAGATCCGCCTCCGAGTGGACCGAGTGGACGGGATCACCTCGGACCCGGTCGACAGCGAGCCCGCGCCGGTGTTGGCGTGGCTGTATGTCGTTGACGCCTGGGAGCGCGGACTACCGTCGGCGAGATACTTGGGCGTGGTGGCCGAGGCCGCCCAGATCGCAGGTGCCCCAGACGAATACGTGCGAAACCTGCGGACCCGCCCGGCCCGCAACATCGGCCCCGGCTCCTAGCCCCCCCTCTCCATCTGGCGCCCCCGCCATTTGGCGCCCCCGCTATTTGGCGCGAGTGTGCGTGTTTGCACGGCGACACGCCGCCGGCGGTTGTACAACTACGCCCCCTCGCGGAAGGGCGGCCCGGTCAGGCGGCAGCGCGCCATAGCTGAGTTTCGATACGGCGGACGGTCTCCCACGGCCGGCGTCGAACATCATCGGCGATGATCGAGACCACCACCCAGCCCATCTCCTGCAACGCGGCGCGCCGCTGACGTTCGTAGACGAACGCGTCCGGCCCCTCATGCCAGAAGACGCCGTCGTATTCGACCGCCACCCGCTGCCCCGGCCAGGCAAAGTCGACTCGCCAGACCCGGTGATCGCGATCCACGATCTGATGCTGCAGGACCGGGGTCGGCAGGCCGCCGTCGACGATCATCAGCCGCGATTCGCTCTCCATGGCAGACTCGGCCAGCGGATCGGCGAGCGGAAGCAGCTCGCGCACGGCCACGATGCCGCGCCGGCCCGCCTGGCGGATCGCGGCACGTTGCAGCATGCGGCGGGTACAGGTTCCGCTGCGCAGCGCGGCATCTAATGTTGCCAACGCCCTTGGGCGACGAAGCGCGCGAGCCACCTCGATCGCCGTCCACTCCGGAGTGGTCGCCGGTCGGCCCGCGACTTCGCTCAACGGGGCACCCGCACGCCGGTGCACCACCAGGCCGTCGGCCGACCGCAGTTGCTGGTCCGGTGGGTTGAGCACATGCAGGTCGACGGGCTCCTCGGTGTCAAAGCCGTATGCGGCGGCCGCGGTCCCCAGACAGACCGCAACAGGGGTGCCTGTCGCCAGGTCCAGCCCACGTAACCGGAGCTCGGTCGTGATTTGTCCGTAGCCGTAGATTCCGTACCAAATCTTTTGCAGAGAGCCGTGTTTCAGCTCCGCGTCAAATCCGCGGCGGGTCAGGAAGGTCAGCGCCTGGGCGGACGTAACCACGCCGCCCTGGCGATCGAGTAGTTGGTGCAATCGTTGATCCATGCGGCCGATCGTCGACGCCGGGAGCGAAAGCCGGTTCCCTCATTCGGCCCGGCCGGCCCCAACTGTGGACAACGGCCGGACTGTGCAATTTTCGGGACCCACGAGGGTGCATCGTTGTACGCAACCTGCGGCGTGTCGGCGTGCAAACACGCACCCTCGCGCCTGAAGGGGCGCGCCCGAAGGGGGCTAGAGCAGATCGGTCTGGTCGACGACGCCGGCCATCACCCGCACGCCGACGGCCAGCGCCCGCTCGTCGAGATCGAACGTGGGCTGGTGCAGATCCAGTTGCGGCCCGCTGCCCGGCCACACGCCGAGCCGGCCCATGGCACCGGGCACCTGCTCCAGATACCAGGAGAAGTCCTCCCCGCCACCGGACTGCTGGGTCTCGGCCAGCACCTCGGGCCCGATGGCCTCGATCGCGTGGGTCAGCATCCGCGTCGACACCGCTTCGTTGACCACCGGCGGTACTCCGCGGTGATAGTTCAGCGTGTGCTCGATATTCAGCGGCTCCAGCAGGGAGGCCACCGCCTCCTCGACGATGCCCTCCATCGCCACCCAAGTGTCCCGGCTGGCCGTGCGCACCGTTCCGGCCAGGCGCCCCGACTGCGGTATGGCATTGGCTGCGGCGCCGGAATTCACTGCACCCCAGACCATCACCGTGCTGTTACGCGGGTCGATGCGCCGGGACAACACTCCCGGCAGCCCGGTGATCAGCGTGCCCAGCCCGTAGACCAGGTCGGCGGTCAGGTGCGGTCGCGAGGTGTGTCCGCCGGGACCGCTGACGGTGATCTCGATGGTGTCGGCCGCCGAGGTGATCGGCCCAGGAATGGTGGCCACCCGGCCGACCTCCAGCCGTGGATCGCAGTGCAGCGCGAAAATCCGGCTGACCCCGCTCAACACGCCCGCGGCGATCGCGTCAATCGCGCCACCGGGCATCAGTTCTTCCGCGGCCTGGAACACCAGCCGCACACCGACCGGCAATTCTGGCGCCGAAGCCAGCGCCAGCGCCGCACCCAACAGGATCGCGGTATGCGCGTCGTGGCCGCAGGCGTGCGTCACCCCCGGCACCAGCGAGGCGTACGGCGCCCCGGTCTGTTCGGTCATCGGCAACGCGTCGATATCGGCCCGCAATGCGACGCGCGGCCCATCCTCCGGACCGAAGTCGCAGGTCAGACCGGTTCCGCTGGGCAGCACCTTGGGGTTGAGTCCGGCGCTGGCGAGGCGTTCGGCGATGAACTGAGTGGTGGCGAACTCTTGGCGACTCAGCTCCGGGTGCCGGTGTAGATGCCGTCGCCACGCCACCAATTCCTCGGCATGGGCCGCCAGCCAGGCTTCGACGGCGTGCGACACGGGAGTTGGAGACATTCAGGCAGTATCCCATCGCGGCGCGCTATTAAACTCAGTGGCCGTGACGGTACCGCTGGCAACTCAGGCGGCCGCGGTCGTAGCCCGGCGCACCGGCGTGCAGACGCATGACGTGGCGGTCGTGCTCGGTTCCGGTTGGGCGCCCGCGGTGGCAGCCCTCGGCACCGCGACTGCGACCCTGCCGATGGCCGACCTGCCCGGGTTCAGCACGCCGACCGCGGCGGGCCACACCGGCGAGCTGGTGTCCATGCAGATCGGCACCCACCGGGTACTGGTGCTGGTCGGCCGGATCCACGCTTATGAGGGCCATCAACTCGTCGACGTCGTCCGCCCGGTACGCACGGCCGTCGCGGCCGGGGCCAACACCGTGGTGCTGACCAACGCGGCCGGCGGCCTGCGGGCCAGTTACCACGTCGGCCAACCGGTGCTGATCAGCGACCACCTGAACATGACCGGGCGCTCCCCCCTGGAGGGCGCGCACTTCGTCGACATGGTCGATGCCTACACCCCGTCGCTGCGCGCGCTGGCCCACCAAGTCGATCCCACCCTCGCCGAGGGCGTCTATGCCGGGATGGCCGGCCCCCAGTACGAGACCCCCGCCGAAATCCGGATGCTGCGCACCCTGGGCGCTGACCTGGTGGGCATGTCGACGGTGCACGAGGCGATCGCCGCCCGGGCGGCCGGGGCCCAGGTCCTGGGCCTGTCGCTGGTGACGAACCTGGCGGCCGGCATCACCGGTGAGCCGCTCAGCCACGCCGAGGTGCTGGCCGCGGGTCGGGAGTCGGCGGCCCGCATGGGCGCGCTGCTGGCCGACGTCATCGCCCTGCTGCCGGCGCCTTCAGGTCAGTAGCTCACACCCGAACTGTGCCGCATCCGCGGCCACATGGTTGCCCAGCTGCCCACCGGCTGCTCGCACAGGTAGATCTTCGCGGCGCTCTCCCCGTTGCGCACCCCGGCGGGGAACCGGATCGACGTCAGGTAGGTGACGTGCCGCCAGTACTGGGTCAACTTCACCACCGGGAATCGCCCGACGCACAGCACGGTGTCGGCGCTGCCGGCCGGCGGTCCCCACTGGGCGTAACTGCTGTCGCCGCTGACCACCGGACGGTTGATGCCGGCGGCCGGCCCGAGGATGCGCAGCGCCGAGGCTTCGCCGTAGTTGCTGGTGAAGATCGGCACGTCGTCGGGCAGGGGAGCCGCGGCAGCCGCCACATCCTCGACGAATCGCGGCCATCCGTAGGTCTCCATCGGGATCGGATTGACCTTGCGCAATGTGGTGGCGTTCGCCGGCGGCAGCACCGGCAGGCAGAACACCACCGCGCCGGCGAACAGCGCGACCAGCGCAATCGCCCAGCCTCGCGGCGGCCGGTCACGATCCTGGGACTCAATACGCACTGCCCCGGCGGCGAACAGCGCCGCGAGCGCCGGCCCGGCGTAGTAGCAGCGACCGCCGGTGACGATGCACAGCACCAATGCCACCACCGGCACCACCAGGACCCAGCGGTACTTCCGGGCCTCGTCGGAAGCCAGCCAGTGGGCCCCGATCGCCCACAGCAGCACCAGCAGCGGGCCCGCGTACAACAGCAGCAGCAGTGGCAGCTGGGTCAGCGACCCCGCCGGGCCGCCCATCCGCACCGACATCGCGTGGGCGAACGTCAGACTCGGCCAACCATTCCCGGCCTGCCAGATCAGGTTGGGGACCGCCAAGGCCACCGCCACGGCGCCGGCCAGCCAGGGTCCGGCCGTGCGCAGCGCGTCGCGGCGGAACATCGCCAGGCCGACGCCGATACCGATGAGCAACAACGCGACGGTCTGCTTGGTTTCCAGCCCGATACCGGCCACCACGCCGGCCGGCAGCCAGGCCGGCACCGTTCCGATCCGCAACGCCCGAGTCACCAGCAGCAACACCGCGATCCAGATCAGCTGGTCGACGACGGTGGTGCCGAAAAACATCGCCGCACCCATGAACAGCGGGCTGGCCGCGACGGCGGCCGCCGTGATGACCTGGGCAATGCGCCGCCCGCCGAATTCGGCGGCCAGCAGGGCCGCCAACACGATGCAGCCCAGGTGAACCGCGATGGCCAACAAGCGGAGCCCCAACAAGCCACCCAGGGCGGCAACCCGGGCCAGCAGCGGCACCAGCGGAGGATGGTCGAAGTATCCCCAGGCGGGGTGTTGGCCGCAGATCACGTAGTAGAACTCGTCGGGATGCCAGCCGTAGTTCAGGGCGAAGGCGCCGTGGACGGCCGCCGCCACGGCAACCACGATGGCTACCGGCGCGAGCGTTCGCCGACTCACCGACGGGGCAGTTGAACGACTCACCAGCGAGGATGTCGAACCAGCCACCGGCACTCCATTGTCATGTTGGGCACAAACCCCGGGCATCGTAGCAAGTAGTTGACACATGTCGAGTTACCGCTTGCCACAATCAACGGGTGACCCCCCAGGAGTGGATCGCCCACGACCCCGACCCGGTGACCGCCGCGGAGCTCCGCGCCTGCAGCCCGGGCGAGCTGGCCGCCCGGTTCGCCGCACCGTTGCGGTTCGGCACCGCCGGGCTGCGCGGGCCGGTACGAGGCGGACCGGACGCGATGAATCTGGCTGTAGTGCTGCGGGCCAGCTGGGCGGTGGCCCGGGTGTTGTCCGCGCATCGGCGCAGCGGCTCGACGGTGGTAGTCGGCGGCGACGCACGTCACGGCTCGGCGGAGTTCGCGGCCGCGACAGCCGAAGTGCTTGCTGCGGCCGGATTCTCGGTATTGGTTCTCCCCCAGCCGTGTCCGACGCCGGTGGTGGCGTTCGCGGTGCGCCACACCGGCGCCGCGGCCGGCGTCCAGATCACCGCCTCACACAACCCGGCCGCAGACAACGGCTACAAGGTGTACTTCGACGGCGGCGTGCAGATCGTTTCGCCGACCGACACCGAGATCGAGGCGGCTATGGCCGACGCCCCTCCGGCCGACGCAATTGCCCGCCGCCCCGTTACGCCGGCCGGAGACGAGCTGCTCACGCGCTACATCGGGCGGGCCGCCATGGTACGACGGCACGGCGGTCGGGTTCGGGTGGCGCTGACGCCGCTGCACGGCGTGGGCGGCAAGGTGGCGGTCGAGGTCCTACGCGCCGCGGGGATTGCCGATATCCATACGGTGGCAGCCCAGTTCGATCCGGATCCGGATTTTCCCACGGTGGCGTTCCCCAACCCGGAAGAGCCGGGGGCCACCGACGCGCTGCTGAAGCTGGCCGCCGAGGTCGACGCCGACGTCGCGATCGCGTTGGACCCCGACGCCGACCGGTGCGCGGTCGGCATCTGCGGCCCGCACGGCTGGCGGATGCTGACCGGCAACGAAACCGGTTGGCTGTTGGGCGATTACCTGTTGTCACGGCTGCCGGCGGGCCGGGCGGCCGGCAGTGTGGTGGCCAGCAGCGTGGTGTCGTCGCGGATGCTGGTGCGGATCGCGCAGCGCTACGGCGCCCGCCATGTGGAGACGTTGACCGGGTTCAAGTGGCTGGCACGCGCCGATAACGGTCTGCCGGGCGCCACTTTGGCTTACGCCTACGAGGAGGCGATCGGCTACTGCGTCGACCCGGAAGCGGTGCGCGACAAAGACGGCATCAGCGCCGCGGTGCTGGTCTGCGATCTGGTCGCGGCGTTGCGGGATCGGGGCAGCTCGATTCCCGAAGCCCTCGACGTGCTGGCCCGTCGGCACGGAATGCACGTCACCGACGCGGTGTCGCGCCGGGTCGCCAGCCCCGCCGAGGCGGCCGCGGTGATGGCCCGGCTACGTACAGATCCACCGGGTGCGCTGGCCGGATTCTCCGTCACCGCAAACGATCTGCTGCACCGCAGCGGACCGGTGACCGACGCGCTGGAGTTCACCGGCGAGCGCGACGGTAGCTCGGTGCGGGTGGTGGTGCGACCGTCAGGGACCGAGCCGAAGCTCAAGTGCTATCTCGAGGTAGCTCGGCCGCCGTCGGATGACCTTGCCGGGGACCGCGCCGAGGCGCAGCGGGTGTGTGGGGCCCTCGCCGACGCGGTCCGTTCCTGGTAGCACCCATTCGCCCCATTCGTTACCAGCCGCCGCACCCGACTCGGCTGCCACCAGCTCGACAGGGCGTGATGATTGCCCGCCGGTTACGGGTGTGACGGTGGGGATCTCAGCGCGGCCCGAACTGCCGGTCGCCGGCATCGCCGAGGCCCGGAACGATAAAGGCGTCCTCGTTCAGTCCGTCGTCAACGGTGGCGGTGAACAGCCGCACCCCCGGAGCCGCTTGGGCCAGCGCCGCAACGCCTTCCGGTGCCGCCACCACGCACAGCACGGTGATGTCGGTTGCGCCGCGGTCGATCAGCAGTCCCAGGGTGTGCACCAGCGAGCCGCCGGTGGCCAACATCGGGTCGAGGACCATGACCGGTGTGGTGCTCAGGTCCGTCGGCAGCGATGCCAGATAGGGCACCGGTTGGTGGGTCGCCTCGTCGCGCGCCACGCCGACGAACCCGACGTCGGCCTCGGGGATCAGGGCGTGCGCCGCGTCCACCATGCCCAGCCCGGCGCGCAGCACCGGCACCAGCAGCGGCGGCCGCGCCAGCCGCGCCCCGCCGGTGTCGGTCAGCGGGGTGCGCACGGAGATGTGCTCGCGGGGCGCGTCACGGGTGGCTTCGTAGACCAGCATCCAGGTCAGCTCGCGCAGCGCCGACCGGAACGCTGCGTTGTCGCTGCGCACGTCGCGCAGCGCGGTCAACCGCGCCGCGGCCAACGGGTGGTCGACGACGCACACATCCACGCCTGGGACCCTACGGGTCATGCGCCGAGGAAGTTGAGGATCTCGAAGACCACCGCGCCCATCTCCAGCATCGGCGCCAGCGAGATCAACGGCTCGCCGTTGAACACCGCGTCGGGGCCCAGCCAGTCGGCGACGTTCAGCGTCACCGCCAGCTCGTTCCAGGCGTCCAGGAGATGGGCGTCCACGGCGTTGGTGAGGTGGTAGCCGGTCAGCAGCACGTCGACGAACGAATCCGACAGCGGGGACAGCCCGGCGAAACCCAACAGGTCATTGACCGGATCCACGAAGCTGTGCACCGCGGCGTACTGCAGGCCGGCCAGCATCTGCAGCGGGTCCATTCGCAATACGAAACCGGCCACATCGGAGCCGTCGGCCAGCTGACCGCCGGCGGTAACGGCCCAGGGCCCGACGGCATCGGTGCCGTTGATCCCGACGAAGGGGTCACCCGGGTTGCCGTAGCCCCAGTCGATGACCAGTTTCAGCATCGGCGCCAGCGCATCCCCGATGAGCTTGCCGACGTCACCGAGCTGGTAGATCGGCCACAGGATCGGCAACTGCTGGGGAATCAGATAAAAGTCGGTGTCCCCGATCCTGCCGAGATCGATGGTCTCGGCCAGGTTGTCGAAGTCGACGTAGGAGAAATGCACGGTCGCCGTACCGATCAGCGCATTGATCATGGCCAGCAGGTTGGCGGGATCCTGCGGGAAGTTGGCCAAGCCGTCGTACTCGCCGGTGTAGATGTCGGTGTCGAAGCCGCTGGTCGGCGTCGGCCCGATGCTCAACGGGATGCCCAAGAACGGCAGGGTGATCGGCTGATCGCTCAACACCGGATAGGCGGGGAAGCGGGTCAACACGCCGCCGAGCGGGTTGCTGGGATTGCCGATCAGCACGAAGTTCAGGTTGTCCGGGTCGTAGTCGCCGCCCGGTGCGTTGGCGAGCAGGTCGATCATCAACTGGGTGGAGACAGTGGCGCTCTGCGAGTAGCCGAACACCGTGACGTTGTCGCCATTCTCCAGTTGCGGTACCACCGCGGCCTGCAGGATCTCGGTGCCGCGGGCTATCGATTGGGCGAAGGTCAGATAGGGGTTCGGTGGGGGCAAGCACACCAGCGGGCAGAACTGGTTAGGGGTGACCAGACCGGCGAAATCGTAGCCGGGAAACGTCGGCTGCCCCGGAAACCACGGCGTGGCCGGCTGAAGGAACAGGTCCAACACTGCGTCCATGTAGCCGCCGACCGTGGGGTCGGGAATGCTGGTCGGCCCCATGATCCAGCCTTCGTTGCCCAGCAGGGCCACGTCGCGCCGATCTGCCGCCCGGGGTCCCGGAGCCCCTGGCCCGCAGGTCACCGAGAGCACCGACGCCGCCACGAGCAGTGCTGCCCCCAGCGAGCGCCGGTGCTGCATCGATCTACGCGTCGAGCAGGTTGATCAAGCTGAAGCCCACCCCGACCAGGTCCAGCAGCGGCTGAGCGGAGATCAGCGGGGCACCGTTGAAGATGGCGTCCGGGCCCAGCACGTCGAGCAGGTCCCACTGGGTGGCCAGGTCCTGCCATCCGGTGAGCAGGGCCTGGTCCAGGCCGAGCGTCAGGTTGTAGCCCGACAGCAGCGTGTCGACGAACGAGTCCGACAGCGGGCCCTGCCCGGCGAAGTCCAGCAGGTTGTTGATGGTGTTGGTCAGGCTCTGCACGCCGGCGTATTGCAGGCCGGCCAGCATCTGCAGCGGGTCCATCCGCAGCAGGAACCCGGCGGCGCCGGTGTCCTCCGACAGCTGTCCGGTCGCGGTGACCGCCCAAGCGCCGGCCGCGCCGATCGGGTCGACACCGTTCACCGTGATTCCGGCATCCGGGGCTCCGGGGTTGCCGTAGGACCAGTCGATGAAGGTCTTCAGGAGGGGCGCCAGCGCGTCGGCGGCGAATTTGCCGATGTCGCCGAGCCCGTAGAGCGGGCCGAGGATCGGCAGCTGCTCGGGCAGCATGAAGTAGTTGGTGTTGCCGATCGAGCCCAGGTCGATGGCGTTGGCGAGGTTGTCGGTGAAGTAGGCGTTGTGCACCGCCCCGATCCCCATGATCGCGTTGATCACCGCCAGCAGGTTGGTGGGGTCCTGCGGGAACACCGCCCAGCCGTCGTATTCGGTGCTGTAGACGTCGGTCGCGAACGGGACGGTCGGGGTCGAGTCGATGCCCACCGGGATGTTCAGGAACGGGATGTGCTGCATGTTGCCGTCGAAGCCATCGGCGAAGTGCAACCGGGACAGCATGCCGCCGATCGGGCTGTTGGGGGCACCGATCAGCACGAAGTGCAGGTTGTCCGGGTCGTAGTCGCCGCCCGGCGCGTTGGCGAGCAGGCTGTGCATCGCCAGGGTGGCGATGACGGAGCTCTGCGAGTAGCCGAACACCGTGACTTCCTCACCGGCCTCCAGCTGCGGGCGGATCGCACCTTCGAGATTGGCGACGCCCTCCGCCAGCGAGTCCCCGAAGTTCAGCTGCGGGACCGGCAGCGGCTGGCAGACGATCGGGCAGAACTGCTCGGGGGTGACCAGGCCGTTCAGCGCGTAGCCCGAGTAGGTCGTCTGCCCGGTGAACCACGGTGTGACGGGCTGCAGGTAGAAGTCGCGCACCAGGTCCACGTAGATGCCGACCGCCGGGTCGGCCTGGCCGGTGCCGCTCATGATCCAGGCCTGACCGGCGAGCAGCGTGACGTCGGCGAGCATCTTCTCGATGCGGGACGCCAGCGCCGGACTCAGCAGTGATGACACGCCCAGGAGAACGGCGCACAGTGCGGCCAACAACGCCGCCCCAAAAGGATGCACTCGCTTAATCGTCATCGCAGACCTCCCGGGCCGGATCGAATATGTCCTCGGCGATCAATTTCCCCCACCTGACAAGATCACATTAATCTATTAGGTGGATTTCAGCGTTGACCTTCATTGAGAAAACGCGTGTTGTCAAATCGATGACAATCGACCTGGCTTTTGCTCCAGGCGGGTCGGTCTACGCGCCGAAGAAGTTAAAGAGGCTGAAACCAAGACCGATCAGATCCAGCAGCCCGTCGCCGGGCAGCCCGGGCCCGCTCAGCAGGGCGTCGGGGCCCAGCACGTCGCTCAGGTCCAACGCAGCGGCCAGGTCGCTCCACCCGTTGATCAGGAACTGGTCGATGGAGTTGATCAGGTCGTAGCCGGTGATGGTCTGCAGGAAGTCGGTGATCCCGGTGATGGTGCTGATGTCCGTGGCGCTGAGGGCACCGCCGTTGGCGGCAGCCGCGACGTCGGCCCACGGGCCGACGAGGCTCTGGATCAGTGCATTCTGGACACCGGCCAGCATCTGCAGCGGGTCCATCCGCTCGAACAGGCCCATCACGCTGGAGCCGTCGTACAGCTCACCGGTCGGTGTCATCGCCCACGGCCCGCCGGCCACCCCGAACGCCTGCTGGTAGGCGCTGCCGCTGATGAAGTCACCGGCCGGGATCTGGTAAAGCCCGTTGACGGCCGGGTCGCCGGCATTGCCGTAGCCCCAGTCGATGACCAGCCTGGCCCACGGTGAGAAGAAGTCGCCGAAGAACTGCCCAGCAGTCCCCCCGTTGAACATGAACTGCAGGATCGGCAGGTTCTGCGGAATCATGTAGAAGTTCGCGTCGCCGATCGTGCCGACGTTGATGGCGCTGGCCAACTGCCCTGCGGTGTAGTCCGGGTAGTACGGGTGCACGGTGAGGATGCCGATGAGCGCGTTGATGACGGCCAGGATGTTGGTCGGGTCCTGCGGGAAGTTGGCCCAGCCGTCGTACTCACCGGTGTAGATGTCCGAGGCGATGTGGTCGGTCGGGGTGGCGTCCAGGCTGAGCGGAATGTTGACGAACGGCAGGTGTTGGTCATCGGGGAATTGGAAGCGGTCGAGGATCCCACCGATCGGATTGTTCGGGTCACCGATCAGCACGACGTGCATGTTGCCCAGCTGATCCAGGGTCGGGTAACCGGCGGTCCCGGCGTTGGCGATCAGATTGTTCATCTCGATGGTCGCGATGGCGGCGCTCTGCGAGTAACCGAACACCGCCACGTTGTCGCCGGCCAGCAGCTGCGGCAGGATCCCCTGATTCAGCAAGCCCACACCGGCGTTCAGGGACTGTCCGAAGTTGAGCGCCGGCTGTCCGGGGATGCACACGAATGGGCAGAACTGCTCCGGGGTGGTCAGGCCGCCGAAGGTGTAGCCGGGAAACGTCGGCTGGCCGGGGAAAAGCGGCGACGACGGCTGCAGGTAACCGGCGAGGATCTGCCCCAGGTAGGGGCCGACACTGGGATCGGGCACACCGGTGCCGCTCATGATCCAGCCGTGGTCGGCCAGCAGCCGCAACCGGATCGCCAGCTGGTCCACGCTGTAAGCCACCGCCGAGGACAACGCCGATGTCAGGCCCAGTACCGCGGCGCACAGCACCGCCAGCAGCATGGCGCCCGCTGGGCGCAACCGACCAGTCGTCATGGCGACCTCCCCCGGCCCCGGTTTTCGAACAGCAGCGACGCTAGCCATCCGGCGGAAGCCGCCAACCCGATCACCGCAAAATTCAGGGTTCTCTCATCCGCGATGCGAGCCGACGCGCCGCCAATCCCGGCGCAATCCCGCCTTCAGGCCTCGCGGGCTGCATCGTTATTCTGTGCGCCATGGCAGCTGACCTCGTACCGATCCGCCTCGCGGTGACCGATGGTGACCGTTACACCCTGTGGGCGCCGAGCTGGCGCGACTCCGGTGACGAGTGGCAGGCGTTCCTGGGCAGGGACGAAGACCTCTACGGGTTCGCCACCGTGGCCGACCTGGTGGCATTCGTACGGGTCAACGCCAACAACGACCTGGCCGATCACCCGAGCTGGCCGCAGCTTGTCCAGGCCAACGCCCACAAGCTGGACCCGGGCCGGGGCAGGCAGTATGACCTGATCGCGGTCGAAGAACTGCTGACCGAGAAGCCGACCAAGCAGTCCGTCCAGTCGCTGGCCCAGGCGATGGAGATCGTCTCGGCGATCGGATCGGTGTGCGACCTTCCGGCGGTGACCAAGTTCTTCAACGGCAACCCCAACCTGGGGTGGCTGGCCGGCGGCGTCGACAACTTCGCCGGTCGGGCCGGCCGCAAGCGCTGGGAGACGATCGCCGAGATCATCGGCCGCAACTGGGGCGGGGTGTTGGCCGCCGTTGAAGAGATCATCAGCACGCCCGACGTCGACGCCGCCGCGGCCTCGCGGGCGGCCGATGAGCTGGCCGCAGACGCCCCGGCCGAACCGGAGCCGGCCGAGGACATCGAAGACACCGACGAGCAGGACGGCGACGACGAATCGGCCGCCGCGGCGACCGAGCGGGCCTCGGGCGACCGGGTGGTGCTTGGCGGCGACGCGAACTTCTGGACCAAGGTGGGCATCGACCCGATTCGGGTCATCACCGACAACGGGACGTTCTTCACGCTGCGCTGCTATCTCGGGGACCAGCCGGTGTTCCTGGGCCGCAACGGCCGGATCAGCGTGTTCGGGTCCGAGCGCGCTCTGGCCCGGTACCTGGCCGACGAGCACGACCACGACCTGTCGGATCTGAGCACCTACGACGACATCCGGACCGCCGCCACCGACGGTTCTCTGACGATCGACATCACCGATGACAATGTCTACGTGCTCTCCGGGATGTCCGACGACATCACCGACGGGCCGGACGCGGTGGACCGCGAGCAGCTCGATCTGGCGGTCGAATTCCTGCAGGATGTGGGCACCTACGCCGAGGACGGCGTGGTCGCCGACACCCTCAAGCCGGACCGTCCGCTGGGCCGCATGGTCAGCTACGTGCTCGACCGGGAATCGGTGAACGAACCGCAACGCCCGTACGCGCCCGCCGTCAAGGAATGGGAACAGCTCGAACAGTTCGTGCAGTCGCGACTGCGGCGCGAATAACGATTTTCCGCCCGGTTGCGCCCGCCGCGACGTGCGCGGTACTGCGGAAATTCACTGGAAATGCGGCAATCATTTGCCTCATTTCACTGCCGAGTGGTCATATTCACGACTAACATCTGGCCCGATAACACTCGGGCCGAGCCGTGCGGTTTGCGGGGGCCTTCCAATTCGAAAGGACTACACATGCGCAAGGCAACACAGCGGGCCGCAGCAGTATCCGCAGCAGTTTTGGGAGTCGCGCTGATCGGCACGGGTTGCAATGGCACCGCCAAGGAGAAGACCAGCGAAGCCCTCAGCTCGGCCAGCTCGGTTGCGTCCTCGGCCAGCTCGGTGATCTCGTCCGCGGTCAACACCCCCTCCGAGGACGAGAGCGCCGCCAGCTCCACCGTGATCACCGGGGCCGACGGCAAGGAGTACACCGTCGCCGGACCGATCCTGGCCAAGCTCGACTCGCTGGACGCGACCGCCAAGCAGGATCTGGGCGAGCCCACCGGCGCCGAGCAGAAGAACCCTGACGGCGGCACCTACCAGCAGTTCGACGGTGGCGTGATCGTTCACACCACCCGGTCCTACGTGGTGTGGGGCAAGATCCGCGACAAGTGGAACGAGCTGGGCGGTTCGCAGGGCAAGCTCGGCTACCCGACCAGCGACGAGACCACCAACGCTGACGGGTCCAAGCAGACCACCTTCGAGCACGGCATCATCACCTGGAAGCAGGGCGACGCCGAGGCCACGGTCACCGAGCACTGATTCGGAGGGTCGAAGGCCGGGCAATCGCCACCGCGATTGTCCGGCCTTCGTCAGTTTTGCTCGCGGTGTGAATCAGTCGATCAGTACCGCATACTGCGGCTTGATCACTTCTTCGATGATCTGCACCCGCTGGTCGAACGGGATGAACGCCGACTTCATCGCGTTCACCGTGAATCGCTGCAGATCGGCCCAGCCATACCCGAAGGTCTCGGCCAGCACCCACATCTCCCTGCTCATGGTGGTGTCGCTCATCAGCCGGTTGTCGGTGTTGATCGTCACCCGCAGCCGGGCGCGGGCCAGCAGATCGAACGGGTGCTCGGCGATGCTGTCGACCGCGCCGGTCTGCACATTGGAGCTCGGGCACAGCTCCAAGGGGACCCGCTTGTCGCGCAGGATCGCCGCCAGCCGCCCCAACCGCACGCTGCCGTCGTCGTCGACGGTGATGTCGTCGGTGATCCGCACCCCGTGCCCCAGCCGGTCGGCACCGCAGAATGCGATCGCCTCGTGGATGGAGGGCAACCCGAATGCCTCGCCGGCGTGGATGGTGAACCGGGCGTTGTGGTCACGCATGTACTCGAACGCATCCAGGTGCCGGCTCGGCGGATAGCCGGCCTCGGCGCCGGCGATATCGAACCCGACCACGCCCTGGTCCCGGAACCGGATGGCCAGCTCGGCGATCTCCCGGGACAGCGCGGCGTGGCGCATCGCGGTCACCAGGCAGCGCACCGTGATCTCCCGGCCGGCGGCCGCGGCGTCGCGCTCGCCGTCGGCGAAACCGGCCAGCACCGCATCGGTCACCTCGTCGAACGACAGCCCGCCCTCGATGTGCAGTTCGGGGGCGAACCGCACCTCGGCATAGACGACGGCGTCGGCGGCCAGATCCTCGACGCATTCTCGGGCCACGCGGTGCAGCGCCTCGGGGGTCTGCATCACGGCCACGGTGTGGCTGAAAGGTTCGAGATAGCGCTCCAGCGAGCCGCTGTGCGAGCGAGTTCGGAACCAGGTCGCCAGCTCGTCGGGGTCGGTCTCCGGAAGCCCGTCGTAGCCGACCTGCCCGGCGATGTCGACGACGGTGGCCGGGCGCAGGCCGCCATCCAGGTGATCGTGTAGCAGCGCCTTGGGGACCTGCCCGATGGTCTCCAGGCTCACCGGTGTGCTCATGACTTCATCATGGCGTCGCCTCGATGATCAGGGGACGCGGCTGCGGCGGTGTGTCGCCGACGCGGTAGCCGCCGTCGAGCTCGGCCAACGCGGCGGCGAGCCGCTCGGAGGTATCGGTGTACAGCGTGAACAAGGTTTCGCCGGCCGCCACCGGGTCGCCCGGCCGGCGGTGAATCCGCACCCCCGCCCCGTGCTGCACCCGCTCCCCCGGCCTGGACCGGCCCGCGCCGAGCCGCCACGCCGCCAGGGCCACCGCCATCGCGTCGATGGCCCCCATGACGCCGCCCCGATCAGCAGTCACGGTCTCGCTGCACGCCCCCACCGGCAGTGGCGCGTCCAGATCCCCGCCCTGGGCGGCGACCATCGCGGCGAATCGGTCCATCGCGCTGCCGTCCCGCAGGGCCTGCGCCGGGTCGACACCGTCGATTCCGGCCAGCTCCAGCATCTCTTCGGCCAGCCGCACCGTCAGCGCCACCACATCGGCCGGGCCGCCGCCGGCCAGCACTTCGAGGGCTTCGGCCACCTCGATCGCGTTGCCGACCGTGCACCCCAGCGGCACGCTCATGTCGGTGAGCAGGGCACGGGTCGGCACACCGTGCACCGCACCCAGCCCGACCATCATCTGGGCTAGTTCCCGGGCCTGCTCAGCGGACCGCATGAACGCGCCCGACCCGACCTTGACGTCCAAGATCAGGGCTCCGGTGCCCTCGGCGAGCTTTTTGCTCATCACCGAGCTGGCGATCAGCGGCAGCGATTCCACGGTGGCGGTGACGTCACGCAACGCGTAGATCTTGGCGTCGGCGGGTGCCAGAGCGCCGGCAGCGAAGATCGCCGCGCCGACGGCGGCCAGTTGCTCACGCAGCCGCGCGGTGGACAGCGCCACATCGAAGCCCGGTATCGCCTCCAGCTTGTCCAAGGTGCCACCGGTGTGCCCCAAGCCACGACCCGACGCGCTCGGTACCGCAGCTCCGCAGGCGGCAACGACGGCAACCAGCGGCAGGGTGATCTTGTCGCCCACCCCGCCGGTGGAGTGCTTGTCCACCGTCTTGAGGGGCTTGCCGCCGCGGCTCAGGTCGGTGAAGTCCATCCGTTCCCCCGAGGCGATCATCGCCGTGGTCCACCGGACGGTTTCGGCCGCATCCATCCCGCGCAGGTAGATCGCCATCAGCAGCGCCGACATCTGCTCTTCGGCGACCACGCCCGCGGTGTAGGCGTCGATCAGCCAGTCGATCCCGGCATCGGGCAGCCGATGGCCGTCACGCTTGGTGGCGATCAGCGTCGGGGCGTCAAAGTAGGCCGGCACGCTCATGGCAGCGCGTCGGGTCCGAAGGCCTCCGGCAGCAGTTCGGCCAACGACCGTGCCCCCGCCGGGTGGTCGATGAGCAGTGCGGAACCACCGTGTTCCAGCAGCACCTGGCGGCAGCGACCGCACGGCATCAGCAGGGTCCCGTCGGAATTGCTGCAGGAGAGCGCCACCAGCCGCCCGCCACCGGCCGCGTAGAGCCCGCAGACCACCGCGCACTCGGCACACAGGCCCAGCCCATATGAGACATTCTCCACATTGCAGCCGGTGACCACCCGGCCGTCATCGGTCAGTCCGGCCGCACCGACCCGCAGGCCCGAGTACGGCGCGTAGGCGTTAGCTGAAACCTTGATTGCGTTGCGCCGCAACATATCCCAGTCGATTTGGTGGGACATTCAACAGGTCTCCTGTCGATCTGAGCGCACCACATCACCTCGTCCGTCCGTCGGCAACGATCAAAAATCAGCGTAGCCGCAGGCTCTGGCTACTCGTCAGTAACTTTTGCGTGGTCGTTTCGGACCTGTTGATGGGTTTAGAGTCCTTGCCGAGGTTTGTTGACAGCGATTGCGTTGCGGAGCGACCGTACGCACGGTATAGGCCGGGCGCAGCGGGCCGCTGCAGAAAATTTGGAGGCGCTGATGACGGCGACATCCGCGGATGCGGCGACGCCGAGGACCCGGACGGATGGGACGCGGTTCCGGCGGCAGAGTCTGTACAAGGGTGACCCGGGGATGTGGGCGTTCGCGCTGCACCGGATCACCGGTGCGACCATTTTCTTCTT
The DNA here is from genome assembly GCF_045310815.1 of Mycobacterium sp. SMC-19. Lineage (NCBI taxonomy): Bacteria > Bacillati > Actinomycetota > Actinomycetes > Mycobacteriales > Mycobacteriaceae > Mycobacterium > Mycobacterium sp. SMC-19. The sequence goes on from NZ_JBJIAM010000007.1 coordinate 199,397, forward strand.
CCTGTTCGTACACGTGCTCGACACGGCCCTGGTGCGGGTGAGCCCGGAGGCCTACACCGAGGTGATCGCGACCTACAAGACCCCGCTCGTCGGCCTGATGGAGCTGGGGCTGGTGGCCGCGGTGCTGTTCCACGGTCTCAACGGGGTCCGGCTGATCCTGATCGACTTCTGGTGGCAGGGCACCCGCTGGCACCGCCAGATGCTGGTGGCGGTCGGCGTCATCTGGCTGGTGGTGATGGTTCCGGTGGTGGTTCGCATCGGCATGCACATGGTGGAGCGGTTCCTATGAGCACAATTGACGTACAAGGCAGCAGGGGCCCGATAGCCCCGGTCCGCGGGCTGGACCGCGACCGCCCGGCCAGCCTCGGCGACCCGCGTGCGCCGCAGCGGCACAGCGGGATGCCCAACTTCGAGAAGTACACCTGGCTGTTCATGCGGTTCTCCGGCGCCGTCTTGATCTTCCTGGTGCTCGGGCACCTGTTCGTGATGCTGATGTGGCAGGACGGCGTGTACCGCATCGACTTCAACTACGTGGCGGAGCGCTGGCACTCGCCGTTCTGGCAGATCTGGGACCTGCTCCTGTTGTGGCTGGCCCAACTGCACGGCGGCAACGGCATGCGCACGATCATCGGCGACTACACCCGCAGCTCCCGCAGCCGGTTCTGGCTGATGACGCTGCTGGCGGTGTCGATCATCTTCACGCTGGCACTGGGCAGCTACGTGCTGCTGAGCTTCGACGCGAACATTTCTTGACGGCAGATTCGGTAGCGAACGGGTGATATCGCGGTGATTCAAGAACATCGATACGACGTGGTGATCGTCGGTGCCGGCGGCGCCGGGATGCGCGCGGCCGTCGAGGCGGCCCCGCGGGCCCGCACCGCGGTCCTGACCAAGCTCTACCCCACGCGCAGCCACACCGGCGCGGCCCAGGGCGGCATGTGCGCGGCGCTGGCCAACGTCGAGGACGACAACTGGGAGTGGCACGCCTTCGACACCGTCAAGGGCGGCGACTACCTGGCCGACCAGGACGCCGTGGAGATCATGGCCAAGGAGGCCATCGACGCGGTGCTGGACCTGGAGAACATGGGCATGCCGTTCTCCCGGACGCCGGAGGGCCGTATCGACCAGCGCCGGTTCGGCGGGCACACCCGCGATCACGGCAAGGCCCCGGTGCGCCGCGCGTGTTACGCCGCCGACCGGACCGGCCACATGATCCTGCAGACGCTGTACCAAAACTGCGTCAAGCACGGCGTCGAGTTCTTCAACGAGTTCTACGCCCTGGACCTGGTGCTCACCGAGACGCCGTCGGGCCCGGTGGCCACCGGCATCGTTGCCTACGAGCTGGCGACCGGTGACATCCACGTCTTCCACGCCAAGGCCATTGTGTTCGCCACCGGCGGCTCGGGCCGGATGTACAAGACCACCTCGAACGCGCACACCCTGACCGGCGACGGCCTGGGCATCGTGTTCCGCAAGGGACTCCCGCTCGAAGACATGGAGTTCCACCAGTTCCACCCGACCGGCCTGGCCGGCCTGGGCATCCTGATCTCCGAGGCCGTCCGCGGCGAAGGCGGCCGGTTGCTCAACGCCGACGGTGAGCGGTTCATGGAGCGCTACGCACCGACGATCGTCGACCTGGCCCCGCGCGACATCGTGGCCCGCTCGATGGTGCTCGAGGTGCTCGAGGGCCGCGGCGCCGGACCGAACAAGGACTACGTCTACATCGACGTGCGTCACCTCGGCGAAGAGGTGCTCGAGGAGAAGCTGCCCGACATCACCGAGTTCGCCCGCACCTACCTGGGCGTGGACCCGGTCAAGGAACTGGTGCCGGTCTACCCGACCTGCCACTACGTGATGGGCGGCATCCCGACCACGAACACCGGCCAGGTGCTGCGGGACAACACCAACACCGTGCCGGGCCTCTACGCCGCCGGCGAATGCGCCTGCGTTTCGGTGCACGGCGCCAACCGGCTCGGCACCAACTCGCTGCTGGACATCAACGTCTTCGGCCGCCGCGCGGGTATCGCCGCCGCCGAATACGCCAACGCGCACGACTTCGTCGACCTGCCGGAGAACCCCGCCGACATGGTGACCGGCTGGGTGTCCGACATCCTCTCCGAGCACGGCAACGAGCGGGTCGCCGACATCCGTGGCGCACTGCAGCAGTCGATGGACAACAACGCCGCGGTGTTCCGCACCGAAAAGACCCTCAAGCAGGCGCTGAGCGACATCCACGCGCTCAAGGAGCGGTACGCCCGGATCACCGTGCACGACAAGGGCAAGCGCTTCAACTCCGACCTGCTCGAGGCCATCGAGCTGGGCTTCCTGCTGGAGCTGGCCGAGGTCACCGTGTTGGGTGCGTTGAACCGCCAGGAATCGCGCGGCGGACACGCTCGCGAGGACTACCCCAACCGGGACGACGTCAACTACATGCGCCACACCATGGCCTACAAGCAGGGCTCCGACCTGATCGCCGACATCCGACTGGACTACAAGCCGGTGGTGCAGACCCGCTACGAACCGAAGGAACGGAAGTACTGATGTCCTCCTCAGCTGACTCCGGTTGCTGCTCGTCCGAGGGCGGATGCTGCTCGCCGGGACCGTCGAGCGCGGCACCGGCGGCGCTGGTCGACACTGTCCCGGCCGGTGACCCGCCGCTGCCCGCGATCCCCGAGGGCGCGCAGATGGTCACGCTCAAGATCGCCCGGTTCAACCCGGAGAACCCCGACGCCTACGCCGCCACCGGTGGCTGGCAGAGCTTCCGGGTTCCGGCACTGCCCACCGACCGGCTGCTCAACCTGCTGATCTACGTGAAGAGCTACCTGGACGGCACGCTGACCTTCCGCCGGTCCTGCGCCCACGGGGTGTGCGGCTCCGACGGCGTGCGGGTCAACGGCAATAACAAGTTGGCCTGCAAGCTGCTGATGCGCGACATCCTGCCCAAAAAGCCGGGCAAGGAGCTGACGCTGACCATCGAGCCGCTGCGCGGGCTTCCGGTGGAAAAAGACCTCGTGGTCAACATGGAACCGTTCATGGATGCCTACAAGGCGGTCAAGCCGTACCTGATCACCTCCGGCAACCACCCCACCCGCGAGCACATCCAGAGCCAGACCGACCGTGCGCGCTACGACGACACCACCAAGTGCATCCTGTGCGCCATCTGCACCACGAGTTGCCCGGTGTACTGGAGCGAGGGCGCCTACTTCGGGCCGGCCGCGATCGTCAACGCCCACCGGTTCATCTTCGACAGCCGCGACGAGGCCGCCGCCGAGCGCCTGGACATCCTCAACGAGGTCGACGGGGTGTGGCGCTGCCGTACCACGTTCAACTGCACGGATGCCTGCCCCCGTGGCATCGAGATCACCAAGGCGATCCAGGAGGTCAAGCGGGCGCTGATGTTCGCCCGCTGACCTTCGTCCGCGACTCGACGTGCAAGCCCCCAATTTCGCCACGAAATGGGGGCTTTCGCGTTCGATCACCACCACCGTGATAGGACACTGAGCATGCACTGGTACACCGGCAACACCGTCTACGACACCGTCCTGACCGCAGCGTTCGCCTTCGCGGCGTTCGTGATCATCGGCGGCTTCTTCGGCCAGAGTTCCTACGGGCGGTTCTCGACGACCAAGCTCGGCTTGAACCTGAACCCCAAGTTCGGCTGGTGGTTGATGGAGATCCCGGCGACCGTGGTGTTTCTGGTCGCCTACCTGAGCGGGCCGCACCGCTTCGAGCCGACGTCGCTGGTGCTGGCCGGCATCTGGGCGCTGCACTACGCCAACCGCGGCTGGTTCTTCCCGCTGGCCATCCGCCAGGTGCCCGGCAAGCGCAGCACCTTCAACATCTCGGTGGTGGTGATGGGCATGCTCGTCACGTCCATGCACGGCTACCTCAACGGTGCGCTGTTCAGCCACGACTATTTCGGCCAGTACGGCACCGGCTGGCTGACCGACCCGCGGTTCCTGATCGGGCTGGTGGTCTACCTGTGTGGATTCGCCCTGCTGGTCAACTCCGAGTCGATCGTGCGCAACCTGCGCGACAAGAACAATCCCGGCGGCGCGGAGTACCGGATTCCGTTCGGCGGCGGCTTCCGCTTCGTCACCAGCCCGGCCTACCTGGGCGAGATGACGGCGTGGGCCGGCTTCGCGATCCTGACCTGGGCGCTGCCCGGCGTCGCCATCCTGCTGATCACCGCGGGCAATCTGATCCCCCGCGCCCTGGGCACCCACAAGTGGTATCAGGAGAAGTTCGTCGACTACCCGACCGACCGCAAGGCGCTGGTCCCCTTCCTGATCTGAGGTCCGCCGCCGAACGTGCACTCAGGTCGGGGATTCCCCCACTTTTTCGGTCTGAGTGCACGTTGGCGACGACGGCGCTGTCACATTTTTCCGGCCCGGCTCGTCTTAGGGGTATGACTACCAAACCTCGCATCGACCCGCTGCCGCCGAAACGCACCAACATGCTGGTGCGCGCCATGTACCGCTACGCCAAGCGTCGCTTCGGTGAAGTGCCGGAGCCCTTCGCCGTCGCCGCGCATCATCCGCGACTGCTGGTGGCCAATGCGGTGCACGAGGGCCTGTTGCAGTCCGCGTCGCGCAAGCTGCCTGCCGGCCCGCGGGATCTGGCGGTGTTCTGGACCGCCCGCACCGTCGGTTGCTCGTGGTGCGTGGACTTCGGATCCATGCTGCAACGCCTGGAGGGGATCGACACCGACCGGCTCAAGCAGATCGAGGACTACGCGACCTCGCCGCTGTACAGCGAGGACGAGCGGGCCGCGATCGCCTACGCCGACGCGATGACCACCGACCCCCATTCGGTCACCGACGAACAGGTCGCCGATCTGCAGCACCGGTTCGGTGACGCCGGGGTGATCGAGCTGACCTACCAGATCGGGGTGGAGAACATGCGATCCCGGATGTACGCGGCGCTGGGCATCACCGAGCAGGGCTTCAACTCCGGGGATGCCTGCCGGGTGCCCTGGGCCACCGAAGATCAGCGAGACTGAGTCGCCGGAGTGATCTCGATATAGGCGATCGGGAGTCCGGCCGCCGCACTCCCCTTGTCCAGACCGCGCTCGAAGATCCGCATCGCCGGGCTCCAGTTGGCGGCGATCGCGCGTTCGGCCTGCGCATGGTCGGACTCGGGCAGAATCCGGGCGATGGCGGCCACCGGTTGCCCCTCGGGTTTCCCGCGCAGGCTGCTGGGGACCACGACGACGTTCGGGTTGTTGCGGATTCGTTTGACCTTGCCGGTGGATGCGTCGGTGCGGACGTAGAGCTTTCCGGCGTCGACGCCGTGGTTGATCGGGCTCGGCATCGCCTCCCCCGACCGTTTGAACGTGACCAGCAGGATCTGCCGAGACTTGTCGAAGCCGGTGAAGTCCGTGCCGGTTGGATTACCGATGTCAAAGGCGTCGCGGTGGCGCATCTTGTCCATTGCGCGAAACATCAACGCGCCCATTTTCTTTGAGACGCTAGTGGCCACGTTCTTCCTCCGATCGGCTGGCGGGTCGCAGCGGGGATCCGGTGAATTTATCCGGGTTGGCGATATCCCAGATCGCCACCACCCGCCCGTCGCGCACCGTCATCGCGGTGACGCGCGGCATCAGCTCGGGGAACCCGTCGGCGCCGGGCGCGCCCGGGGTGTAGGCGCCCAGTTCGCCGTTGACCAGCGCCAGTTGGTTCGCGGTGACCAGGGTCGGGCCGTAGCGGCGCGCCAGGCCGAGCAGGAACCGGGCCACCTTCTCGGGACCGCGAATGACCCGCGGGGCGGTCGGCGCCCGGCGGTTGGCGTCGCCGGTGAAGGTCACGTCGGGGTGCAGCAGCGCCACCACGGCGGCCAGGTCGCCGGATGCCATCGCGGCCATCAGCGACCCGACCGCCTCGTCGTGGCGCGGATCGGGCTGCGGCGGCGGATCAGCGGTGACGGCTTTGCGGGCACGCGAGGCCAGCTGGCGGGCCGCCGCCTCGGTGGTGTTCAGCACCCCGGCCACCTCGCCGAACGGCACCGCAAACCCGTCGTGCAGCACGAAGGCCACCCGCTGATCGGGAGTCAGCCGCTCCAGCACCACCATGGCGGCGAACCGGGCATCTTCGCCGGCCACCACCGCCGACAACGGATCCGCGTCGTCGCCGGTCACCACCGGCTCGGGCAGCCACTCGCCGACATAGGTCTCGCGGCGCCGCGGCGCCGAACGCAGCCGGTCCAGGCCGAGCCGACTCACCACCGTGGTCAACCAGGCCCGCGGGTCGACGATGCGGTCACGCTCGGCGGCGTCGAAGCGCAGCCAGGCGTCCTGCACGATGTCCTCGGCGTCGGCGAACATGCCGGTGAGCCGGTAGGCCACCGCCAGCAGGTGAGGCCGCAACGCCTCGAAGTCCTCCACCGACGCCGTCATCGCCACCAGCCTAGGCCTGCGGCGCGCGTGACCGGTCAGACACAATGCAGGAATGGCCAAGCCGCGCATCGACCCCGTCCGCTGGCAGCCCCCGGGATCGCGGCCGCTGCCCCCGCCCGATCCCACCCCGGCCCTGAGACTCGTGGAGATTCCCGGTACCGCTCCCGAGGACGTCGTCGCCGCGGCCGACGGCACCATCTGGACCGGGGTCGAGGACGGCCGCATAATCGCGGTTGACCCGGCAGGCGGTGCGGCGCGGGTGGTGACCGACACCGGCGGGCGCCCCTTGGGTTTGGCCTTCACCGGCGATCACCGGCTGCTGATCTGTGACAGCCACCGCGGCCTGCTGCGCTATGACCCGCAGACCGATCAGCTGGAGACCCTGGTGGGCGAAGTGGCCGGACGGCCGCTGATGTTCTGCTCCAACGCTGTCGAATCCGCTGATGGCACAATTTATTTCACAGAACCCACCAGCAGGTTCCGCTACGAGCACTACAAGGGTTCGGTGATCGAGGCCCGCGGCAGCGGGTCACTGATGCAACGCAGTCCCGACGGCACGGTGAGCGTGCTGGCGACGGGCTTGCATTTCGCCAACGGCGTGACGCTGACCGCTGACGAGTCGGCGGTGGTGTTCGCCGAGAGCACCGGGCGGCGACTGTCCAAGTACTGGCTGACCGGCTCCCACCGCGGTTCGATCACTGCGCTGGTGCAGGAACTGCCCGGCCATCCCGACAACATCTCCACCGGGCGCGACGGACGCATCTGGGTCGCGATGGTCTCCGATCGCAACGCGTTGTCCGACTGGCTGAGCCCGCGTGCGCCGGTGCTTCGCCGGCTGTTGTGGCGACTGTTGCCGTATCGCTGGCTGCCCGACCCGACGCCGGTGGTGTGGGTGGTCGCTTTCGACGCCGACGACGGGCGGGTACTGACCCAATACCGCACGGAGCACCCCGGCTTCGGGCTGGCCACCGGCGTGGTGGAGGCCGACGATCGACTGTGGATGGGACGGATCGCCGGGCCAGGCCTGGCCTATTTCCAGCTGTAACCTCCCGCTGTAACTTCCGCCCCACCAGCCACAGCGTGGCTCCGCGGTTTCGCGGGGCCCGTGGCCTACCCTGCACACACGATGACTTCTCTGCGCTCGGTGTCAGCCCTGGTGGCCGCGGGTTTCCTCGCCGCCTCCGCTCCACTGGCGACGGCAGATCCCACCCCGGGCCGGGGCGCGGGAACGGTCGGCTGCCCGTATCAGGTCAGCACTCCTCCCGCGGTGGACGCCTCCGAAGTGCCGCAAGCCGGCCCTCCCCCGTTGCCGCTGCCGGTGCCGGCCACCCCGGTCGGCGGCGAGGCGCTGGCCGGCTGCGGGATCGTGGCCGCACCCGACACCCCACCGGTGCCCAGCGAGGTCTCCGCCGAATCGTGGCTGGTGGCAGACCTGGACAGCGGCGCGGTGATCGCCGCCCGCGACCCGCACGGCCGGCACCGGCCCGCCAGCGTGATCAAGGTGCTGACCGCGATGGCGTCGCTGAACGAGCTGGACCCCAACATGGTGGTTCCCGGCACCCAAGAAGACGCCAACGCCGAAGGCACCCGGGTCGGTGTCGGCCCCGGCGGCCGCTTCACCGTCGACCAGTTGCTGCACGGACTGCTGATGGGATCGGGCAACGACGCCGCGCACGCCCTGGCCATGCAGCTCGGCGGCTGGGATGTGGCGCTGCACAAGATCAACACCCTGGCCGCGCGGCTCGGCGGCCGCGACACCCGCGCCGCCACCCCCTCCGGGCTGGACGGGCCGGGCATGAGCACCTCGGCCTACGACATCGGGCTGTTCTACCGCTACGCCTGGAACAACCCGGCGTTCACCAACATCGTCGCGACCCGCAGCTTCGACTTCCCGGGCTACGGCGATACGCCCGGCTACCAGCTGGAGAACGACAACCAGCTGCTCTACAACTACCCGGGCGCCCTGGGCGGCAAGACCGGCTACACCGACGACGCCGGACAGACGTTCGTCGGCGCCGCGACCCGGGACGGGCGCCGGCTGGTGGCCGTGCTGCTGCGCGGCACCCGGCAGCCGATCCCGCCCTGGCAGCAGGCCGCGCAGCTGCTCGACTACGGCTTCTCCGTCCCGCCAGGCACCCGCGTCGGCACGCTCATCGAACCGGACCCGTCGCTGGTGGCGCCCCGCAGCCCGGCCGACGCCGCGAACCCCCAGGCGATGTTGCTGGCCCCGTCCGACGACACGGTGCCGGTGCGCGTCGGGGTGGGCATTTTCGGAACGATCGTTGTGTTCGCGCTCATCATGGGCGCCCGGGCGGTGAACCGCCGCCCCGGCAGGGGCTCGGCATGGTGATCAAGTCTCTGCGCGCATTCGGCTGGCTCACCGGGCTGCTGCTGATAGCGCTGGGGATCAGCCGGATGGCGTTCTCACTGGACTCCATTCCCGACGGCCAGACCGTCAACGCGACCGTGGACAGCGAGAGCCGCGCGGCCGGCGCCCTGCTGATCGGCTTCGGAGTCGGCTACCTCGAGGCCTTTCGGCGCTCCGTGATCCCGGCCGGAGCCGTGCGCCTGCTGGCCGCCACCATGGCCCTGCTCGGGGTGTCCCGGCTGATGTCCATGGTCGATGTCGGCATGCCGCATCCGGCCTTCACCGCCGCGTGCGCCGTCGAGTTCGTCGCGGCCGGGCTGACCTATTGGTATGCCACCCTGGCCGAACGGCCCGACTCGGGCATTCGGTAACTGACCGCATCCCCTACCGTGGGCCAGATGGGCCGATTCGAGGAACTGCGCCGCTCCTCGCCGCTGGCGCTGCTGGTGGGAGTGGCCGCCGCCAGCGTCGGCGTCATCTACGGCTACGACCTGTCCAATATCGCCGGCGCCCTGTTGTTCATCGAGCGTGATTTCGGGCTGACCGAAGCCCAGCAGGAGATGATCGCGACCGCGACGGTGATCGGCGAGATCGCCGGCGCCATGGCCGGCGGGTGGCTGGCCAACGCGATCGGCCGGAAGCGCTCCATGGTCGTGGTGACGCTGGGCTACGCGGGTTTCGCGTTGCTGGGGGCGGCATCGGCGTCGGTGTCGACACTGACCGTGGCACGACTGCTGCTCGGCATCACCATCGGCATATCGGTAGTGGTGGTGCCGGTGTTCGTGGCCGAGTCGGCGCCGGCCCACGCCCGCGGCGCACTGCTGGTGACCTACGGGGTGGCCACGGTGATCGGGATCATCGCCGGCTATCTGTGCGCCTACCTACTGGCCGGCACCGGCAACTGGCGGGCGATGCTGGGCCTGGCCGCGGTACCGGCGGTGCTCGTCGCCCTACTGCTGGCACGTATCCCCGACACGGCCCGCTGGTATCTGCTCAAGGGCCGCGTCGACGACGCGGAACGCACCCTGCGGCGCATCGAACCTGGCGCCGACGCGCAGCGCGAGCTGGCCGAGATCAACCGCACCTTGGCCGAGGAACAGGCCGGCGGGGTCGGCGTGCTGCGCGAGATGCTGCGGCCGCCGTATCTGCGGGCGACGCTGTTCGTGGTGACGCTGGGCTTCTTCATCCAGATCACCGGGATCAACGCGATCGTCTACTACAGCCCGCGGCTGTTCGAGAAGATGGGCTTCGAGGGCGATTTCGCATTGCTGGTCCTGCCGGCGCTGGTGCAGGTCGCCGCCCTGGCGGCAATGGTCGTCTCGCTGGTGATCATCGACCGGGTCGGCCGGCGACCGATCCTGCTGTCCGGTATTGCCACCATGGTCGCGGCCAACCTACTGCTGATCGCGGTGTTCGCCGCCGGTGACGCGTTCGGCAACGCCCTGACGGCGGTCAAGTTCGGCGGGGTGCTGCTGTTCACCGTCGGCTACACGTTCGGATTCGGTTCACTGGTCTGGGTGTATGCCGGGGAGAGCCTGCCGGCCCGAATGCGGTCTATGGGGGCGTCGGCGATGTTGACCTCGGACCTGGTGGCCAACGCGATCGTCGCCGCGGTGTTCCTGACCATGCTCACCTCGCTGGGCGGCGCCGGGACGTTCGCGGTGTTCGGCGTGCTGGCGATCCTCGGCCTGGCGTTCGTCTATCGCTACGCCCCGGAGACCAAGGGCCGGCAGTTGGAAGATATCCGGCACTTCTGGGAGAACGGTGGACGCTGGCAAGCCGAGGACGGCCGGGACGCCGGGGCCCTGGTGCCGGGCAGTGAGGCGTCGGCATGAGCGTCATCGCCGCCGACACCGTCGTGCTCGACGGCCGGGTGCACCGGCCGGGGTGGGTGTCGGTGTCCGGTGGGCGAATCGCCGATTGCGGGTCTGGGCCGGTTCGCGCGGACACCGATTTCGGCGACTGTGTGGTGGTGCCCGGCTTCGTCGACATGCACTGCCACGGTGGCGCCGGTGTCTCCTACGCCGACGATCCGGACCGGGCGGCCGCCTTGCACGCGTCGCACGGCACCACCGCGGGCCTGGCCAGCTTGGTGACCACCTCCCCGGAAGCCCTGCTGGCGCAGGTGCGCACGCTGGCTGCCGCGGTCCGGCGCGGCGTGGTGGACGGCATCCACCTGGAAGGGCCGTGGTTGAGCCGGTTGCACTGCGGCGCACACGACAGCGAAGCGCTGCGCGCCCCCGACGACGCTGAGGTCGACGCGCTGCTGGCCGCCGGTGAGGGCACGATCCGGATGGTCACGCTGGCACCCGAGCTGCCCGGCGCCATCACGGTTATCCGGCGCTTGGTGGATGCGGGAATCGTGGTGGCCGTGGGCCACACCGACGCGGGCTACGAACTGACGCAGGAGGCGGTCGAAGCCGGCGCGACGGTCGGCACGCACCTGTTCAACGCGATGCGAGCCCTGCACCATCGCGAGCCGGGACCGGTTCCCGCGCTGTTGTCCGATCCGCGGGTGACCGTCGAGCTGATCGCCGACGGCGTGCACCTGCACGCGGGTGTGATCCGGCACGTCGTGGCCACCGCCGGCCCGGACCGGGTCGCCCTGGTCACCGATGCGATGGCCGCCGCCGGCGCCGGTGACGGCGCGTTCACCCTGGGCGGGCTCGACGTCGATGTCACCGACGGGGTGGCCCGGCTGCACGGCACGACGACGATCGCCGGCAGCACCGCCACCATGGGCGGACTGTTCGGTTCCGTGGTGCGACTGCTCGGCGGCGACGATGCGGCTCTGGCCGACACCGCGCGCATGACCTCGTCCACCCCGGCGCGCACCCTCGGGCTGCACCGAGCCGGTGTTCTGGCCGCCGGACGTGACGCCGACCTGGTTGTGCTGGATCGGGATTGGCGGGTCTCGCGAGTAATGCGGCGCGGCGCCTGGCTCCGATAGGCTGCGAAGATGAGCGAACCGACCGTCACCCACGACAACGGGCAGTACAAGATCACCGTCGACGGCGAACAGGCCGGGTTCGCCGACTACATCGAACGCGGCGATCAGCGGATTTTCCACCACACCGTGATCGACAAGGCCTTCGGCGGCCGCGGCCTGGCCGGCATTCTGGTCGGTAAGGCCCTGGCCGACACCCGCGCGGCCGGCAAACGCGTCGTACCGACCTGCTCGTTCGTGGAGGCCTACATCACCAAGCACCCGGAGTTCGCCGACCTCGTCGACCCGGCCGGCGAACAGTGACGCGGATCCCCCTCAACAAGCAGTCCGCCTCGGTCTACCGGGCCTACCTGGACGCCGCGGCCGAGGTGCGGGCGCGTGCCGAAGAGGCCGGGTTGTCGCGGACCGTCCTGGAGCTGGTGAATCTGCGGGTATCCCAGATCAATGGGTGCGCGTTCTGCCTGAACATGCACAGCAAGGCGCTGCTGGAGACCGGTGACACCCTGCAGCGGATTGCGGTGCTGCCGGCCTGGCGGGACACCCAACTGTTCTCCGACACCGAACGGGCCGCCCTGGAACTCGCCGAAGCGGTCACCTGGATCTCCGACACCCACCTGGACGACGACGAGTACGCACTGCTGCGCGAGCACCTCACCGACGACCAGGTCTCGCTGCTGATCTGGTCGGCGATCACGATCAACGCGTTCAACCGGGTTTCGATCATGAGCCGCTACCCGGTGCGGGCCGAACAGTAAGAAACCGCGTCACCCTCGGGGGTATCACCCGACCAGCCTCGCCCCATATAGTTAAAATTTGAATTACCTAGCGAACATGGCTATGGTGGTGTCAACAAAGCTGATCAGCAGGGAGAGCGACTTGCTCGGCCATCGTTGATCCAAATGCGTATGACTTTCCTCTCGAAACGAGGTGACCGGTGTCCGACCAGAAGTTGTCCGACCGGCAGGCGCAGGCCTGGGGTGCCTATATCGAGAGCAGCATCCAGCTCGAGACCCGGCTCGACGAGCTGCTGCGCGAGCGGACCGGCCTCACGCTGATCGACTATCACCTGCTGATGCTGCTCGCCGGGGCCCCGGAACAGCGCATGCGGATGAGCGAGTTGGCCGATCGGATGGTCTTCTCCCGCAGCCGGATCACCTACCAGATCGATTCGATGACCAAACGCGGACTGACCGTACGCGAGTCGGCACCCGATGACCGGCGGGGCTACCGCGCCGTGCTCACCGCCACCGGCCTGAAGGCACTCCAGGAGGCGATGCCGGCACATGCCTGTTCGGTTCGCGAGCTGTTCCTCGACGGCCTGGACTCCGACGAATTGGCTTGCGTCGAACGCATCTTCAGTCGGCTACGTAACCGACTCGGCGACGAACGAAAGGTCCGAACATGACATTCACTCCCGCCGAACTGGCCTACCTGCGCGATGAATCGATCGGTCGGCTGGCCACGATCGGGCCGGCCGGCGATCCCCAGATCAGACCGGTCAGTGTCCACCTCGGTCCGGACCAGGCCACGATCGACATCGTCGGCCACGCACTCTCGACAACCCAGAAATGGCGCAACGTGCTCCGGGATCCCCAGGTGGCCTTCATCGTCGACACCGTGATCTCGGTGAAGCCGCCGCAGGCCCGTGGCATCGAGATCCGCGGCATCGGCACCGCACTGCCCGGGGCGGGAAGCACCGAAGGCGGACTCTCCGGCGACATCATCCGGATCACCCCGCGGCGGATCGTCGCCTGGGGGCTCGACTCAGCTGGCACCAGTGCCCGCAACATCACCGACAACGAAAGGAACACACCATGACACACAAGATCGATTGGGATGAGGCCTACCAGCAGCCGCAGGTGCCCGCCTGGAACATCGGTGCGCCGCAACCGGAATACGCGGCGCTGATCGCGCGGCCGGGCACGGTGCGCGATGACGTGCTCGACGCCGGGTGCGGTCACGCCGAACTATCCCTGGCCTTGGCCGCGCGCGGTCATACCGTAGTCGGCATCGACCTGTCCCCCACCGCGGTCGCGGCGGCCACCGCTGCTGCCGCCGAGCGTGGCCTGACCACCGCAACCTTCGCGGCGGCCGACATCACCACCTTCACGGGCTATGACGGCCGGTTCTCCACCATCTTCGACAGCGGGCTGCTGCACGCTCTGCCCGACGAACTGCGGGAGAACTACCTGCGGGCCATGTACCGCGCTGCGGCTCCGGGCGCGACGTTCTACATTCTGGCCTTCGGTGCCGGCGCCTTCACCGACCACGAGGGACCGGCACCCACCCAGTTCACCGAAGAGCAGTTGCGCGACGAGGTTTCGACGTGCTGGGTTGTCGACGAGGTTCGGCCGGCGCCACTGTTCGCCACGATCGGTCAGATGCCCGGCTTCCTGCTGACCGCCCACCGCCCGGAGTGACGGCCGGCGCCGTTCAGGCGCGTGATTGCCGCTGCCACCGATTCGGATCCGCGTCGAGGGCAGCGCGATCCCAGTTGCTGCGCACCGCCGCCGCTTCATAGGTGTCTTGCAGAAAGTCCAGCAGCACCCGGTCCGGCTCGGGTGCTTGCCGCACCGCCTCGTAGGGCAGCACGTACTCCCCCATCTGCGTGCTGTAGAACGCCGCTGCCGGGCGGACCGGATGATCGGCGAAGCCATCGGGTTCCGGGTAGGCGTAGGCATAGAAGCCGCCTTCGGCGCCGCCGCCCGGCCAGAACCCGCAGCTGCTGAGTTCGTGTGAGTAGCCTTCGACCATCACCCAGTCGCCGCAGTTGGGTGCCCCGCCGGGGTGTGTCGGAGCGCGTCGGCCGGAGAATCGGGTGCAGGCAAGATCCATTGCTCCCCAAAAGAAATGGACGGGGCTTACCTTGCCGATGAAACGCGACCTGAACTGGCCCAGCACGCGGTTCGCCTGTACCAATTGCCGCCAGAACAGGTGGGCAGCCTGCGGGTCATAGGAAGCGTGCTCGACATCGTCGGCGAACGGCACGGCGGGCTCGACCTCGTTGGGGTGAGACTGGATATGTGTCTGCAGGCCCAACTCGGCCAGCATCGACATGACCGTGGCGTAGAACTCCGCCACCGACTGTTCCCGCAGCGGCATGGCCCGGGTCGCACCGGAGCTGGTTCGGATCACCAACTGGTGGTCGATGAAGTCGAATGCGATGTCGAAAACATCGCAGCCGTAAGGGATCGCCGACGTGGTGAGCCCTCGTGGGGTGACGTACAGCGTCACCTGCCACCAGTGGTTCACCAAGGGCGCGTGCGCCAGCCGGACCTTGCCGACGATCTGGGTCCACATGTGCAGGGTGTCCCGGGTCGGACCCCAGTCCTCGACACGAAGACTTGGCCAGGTACTTGCGGATTCGCCAGCCACGATCGTCCTCCCTCCACGAGCAGTCGGGCAGACCGGAGCAGGAACCAGGCGGTCCGCTCCGTAGTGCCTACTACCCCTTTCGGGAGCCAATCACACCGTCAGGCGGTGCGCAGGTTATCCGCCGACGTCGCCGCCCACGCGGTGGCGAACAGAATGAGCCGGGCGGTGACGTAGGCGAACACCAGCAGACCCAGGACCGGTCCGAACACCGCCCCGGCCGGGCCGTTGATCACCGACTGCAGATACACCGAGCCGGCCTGCTTGAACAGTTCGTAGCCGACTGCGGCGATAGCACCGGCCTCCATGGCGCTGCTGAAACTCACCGACTCCCTCGGCAACCGGGCGATCATCCAGGTGAACAGCAGCCACGACACCGCAGCCGCCATCAGCAGCGACGCAACCCGCAGTAGCCCACCCAACAAGGTGAAGTCGGGGACCCCCAGCCAGCGCAGGACGTTTCGCATCAGCTTCGGATCAGCCAGCGCGGTCAGCGCCAGGGTGACCAGCATGGCGCCGAGCGCCCATACCATCGCGAGCAGGTCCGACAGCTTCGATGAGACGAAACCTTTTTTGTCCGAACGGGTTTCCCACATCTCCGAGAGCGCTTCGCGCAGGTTGGCCATCCAGGTCAGCCCCACCCAGGCGGCGGTGGCCAGGCCGATCACCCCGACCGAGGCGCGTGAGGAGATCGCGCTGTCCATCAGCGTGACGAGCTCGTTGCCGAACTCGCCGGGGATCGAATGCTTAATCCGGCGCTCGATCTCGTCGAGCACCTCGGGCCGTCGCGACAACAGGAAACCGCCGATGGAGAACCCGACCATCGCCAGCGGGAACAGCGCGAAGATGGTGTAGTAGCTCATCCCGGCGGCGAAAAAGTTTCCCTGACAGTCGTCGTAGCGCTCTTGGGCCCGCACCACGTGGTCGAACCAGCCGTACCTGGCCCGCAGCCGGTCGATGACTCCCGGCTTGGACTGATCCTGCTCGGTCACGGCCTTGCTCATGCCGGCGGCGGAAGGAGTCCCACCCGGTCGTACACCCGCGTCAGGGTTGCGGCGGCCGCCGCGCGCGCCCGGCTCGCCCCGGCGGCCAGCACGGCCTGCAGCTCAGCCGGGTCGGCGAGCAGCTCATCCACCCGGGCCTTGATCGGGGTGACGAATTCAGCCACCGCCTCGGCGGTCTCCTTTTTCAGGTCGCCGTAGCCGCGCCCCGCATAGCCGTCCACCAGGGTGTCGACGTCCGAGCCGGTGACGGCGGCCTGAATGGTCAGCAGGTTGGAAATCCCGGGCTTGGCCTCCGGGTCGTAGCGGATCTCGCGCTCGGAGTCGGTGACCGCCGAGCGGATCTTCTTGGCGCTTTTCGCCGGGTCGTCGAGCAGGCTGATCAAACCGGCGTCGGTGGCCGCCGATTTACTCATCTTGGCGGTCGGGTCCTGCAGGTCATAGATCTTGGCGGTGGCCTTCGGGATCATCGGCTCGGGGACGACGAAGGTGTCCGGGAAGCGCGCGTTGACGCGCTGCGCGACATCGCGCGCCAGCTCCAGGTGCTGGCGCTGGTCTTCCCCGACCGGGACCACCTCGGTGTCGTAGAGCAGCACGTCGGCGGCCATCAACACCGGATAGGTGAACAGCCCCACGGTGGTGGAGTCGGCGCCCTGCTTCTGCGACTTGTCCTTGAACTGCGTCATCCGCGACGCCTGCCCGAATCCGGTGAAACAGCCCAGCACCCAGGCGAGTTCGGCGTGGGCGGGCACATGACTCTGCACGAAGACGGTGCTGCGCGCCGGGTCGATGCCCAGCGCGAGGTACTGGGCGGCCGTCACCAGCGTGCGGCGGCGCAGGGTCTCCGGGTCCTGCGGCACGGTGATCGCGTGCAGGTCCACGACGCAGAAGAACGCCTCGTGATCGTCCTGCAGGCTGGTCCACTGAGCGACCGCGCCGAGGGCGTTTCCGAGGTGCAGCGAGTCGGAGGTCGGCTGGGCGCCGGAGAATACGACGGGACGGGTTCCGGGAGTGCTCATGATTGCTCGATCCTGTCACGCCGGGGACCGGATGACCGCACCTGGTAACAGAGCGTCCGCTCTGTTACGGTGACGGCCATGCCCCGCCCGCGCGTGTACGACCCCGAGCAGGTGCTGGACGCCGTCGAGTCGCTGGCCGCGCGGTCCGGGCCCACCGCGGTGACGATTCGCGCGATCGGCGAGGCCACCGGCGCCTCCAACGGCGCGGTCTACCACGGCTTCGGCTCCCGAGCTGGGCTCGTCGCCGCCGCCTGGCTGCGGGCCACCCGGCGCTTCCTGGCGGTCCAGGGTGAACTGGTGAACGCCGTCTCGGACCCGCTCGAGGCCGTGGTTGCCGCCGCCGACGCCCCGGTAGTGTTCGCGCAGCGTCATCCCGACGCCTGCAAGTTGCTGTTCGCGATCCGGCGCGACGAACTGCCCGACGACGACCTGTCTCCGGAGCTGGCCAAGCAGCTGCGCGGCGCCGACGCCGAACTGGTCGGCTTGCTCATCCGGCTTGCGGACGGCCTGTGGGAACGTCGCGACGCCGCCGCCGTCGACACCATTACCACCTGCGTCGTCGATCTGCCCACCGCTCTCGTGCTCAGCCGGAATCGGTTGGGCAGCACCATCGCCCGGTCCCACCTGCACGCGGCGGTCCGCGCCGTGCTGTCGGTCGGGCCACCCTCTAGAAAGGATCCCTCGAAGTGAACCTGACCTATGACGACAAGATTGCCGTGCTGGACCTCGGCGACGACGAAAACCGCTTCTCCCCTGACTTTCTCGACGAGATCAACCGGGTACTCGACGACGTGCTGGCTGCGGATGCGCACGGCCTGGTGACCACCGCGGGCGGCAAGTTCTACACCAACGGCCTGGACCTGGACTGGCTGATGGCCAACGGCGACCGCACCGACTGGTACGTCGGCCGGGTGCACGCCCTGCTCGCGCGGGTGCTGACACTGCCGATCCCGACCGCGGCAGCCGTCGTCGGCCACGCGTTCGGGGCCGGCGCCATGCTGGCGGTCGCCCACGACTTCCGGGTAATGCGCGCCGACCGCGGCTTCTTCTGCTTCCCCGAGGTCGACATCCGGATTCCGTTCACCGCGGGGATGACCGCGTTGATCCAGGCCAAGCTCACCCCGCAGGCTCAGGTGGCGTCGATGACGACCGGCCGCCGATTCGGCGGGGTAGATGCCGCGACCTTCGGCATTGTGGACACCACCGCCCCCGAGGGCGCGGTGACCCCGGCCGCGACCGAGGTGCTGCGGCCGCTGGCCGGCAAGGACTCGGGCACGCTGGGCGCGATCAAGGCGGGCATGTTCGGCCCGGCGGTGGCGGCGCTGGGCGGGTAGAACCCGCGCTACCCCGCTTCCAGCCGGGCGCGAATCACCGCCAGGCGCTGCCGAAGTTCGGCCTCGTCGATCACGCCCCGGGCGATCAGCGAATGCGCCAGCGAGAGGAGCTGGCTTTCCGGGTACGGCACGCTCTGATAACGGGTCGTCGACAACTCGTCTTCCTCGTCACGGCGGTCCTTGAAGGTGAAGCCGAAGTCCTCGATCTGGCACGACGCGGTGTCAAGCGCATCGCACAATCCGTCGAGGCTTGTCTTCCACGGCGGAAGCGGGTTGTCCACGCCGTACTTGGCCGCCATCACGGGCCAGGTCTGGTTGGGGTCGGCAAGGCGGTCCAGGATTTCAATGGACCGGCCCGCAAAGCCGTCGGGCGATGACGCGTTCACGGTGTCGCGCTGCTGGCGGAGATCGGGTTGTTCGCCGGCCGGGTTTTGGTGATGACGTTGGTGGTGACCCCCGGCTTGGGCAGCGCGACTCCGATCAGTGAGTCGCGGGTGAGGATCTCGACCAGCTGGTCCTCCGACCAGCCTTCGGTGCCCTCCGGCCGCATCGGCATCACCATGAACCGGTGCTTCTGGTTGGAGTCCTCGACGCGCACCTGCACGCCCTCGGCCAGTTCGAGGCCGAACTCGGAAAGCACCTGACGGGGCCAGCGCACAATGCGACGCCGGTAGTTCGGGGTCCGATACCACTCCGGTGAGTTGCCGAGGATCGGCCGCGGGTAGCAGGAGCACAGTGCGCAACAGATGACATGGTGCACGGTCGGGGTGTCCTCGAGGATCTTGAAGGCGACGAAGTCACTGGGAGTGCCGAATCCGGTGGGTTCGAGCCAGTCGACACCGACGTGTTTGCAGGCGGCGATCGGGTCGCTCAGGGCCAGCGCCTTGAAATCCGGGTCGAGCCACGCCTTAGCGACCAGGCGAGCGGCAGCCGTCGGGCCGATCTGCTCGGCGAACTCGGTGAGGTGACGGTGCTGTTCGGCGGTGAACAAACCCTTTTCAATACACAGCTCGCGCAACGCGATTTCCAGAATTTCGAAGTCGGTGATCTCGTCGACCATCGGTTTGACCGTGCGGGCGTGATCGTGGTCGTGATCGTGATCGGCCATGGTCTGTTCTTTCCGTCGGATGTGGTGGTTAGGCCGGCGCCAGCCAGCGTTCGGGGATTTCGGTCTGCAAGGTGTCGTTGGCCGGACCGGTGTAGGAATCCCACAACTCGGTCTGGTTGAACCGGACGATGTAGAACCATTCGGGCTTGGCGTCCTCGCGGTCCCAGGTCTCGTCCTCGGGGGCCGGGCTCTCGTAGGCCAGTTCGGCGATCGTGCCGCGCGCGCCCCGCACGTACTCCGGGGTGCGGGTGTAGAACATCGCGGGCAGGTTGCGGACGCGTACTCGATCACCGACCGCGAACCGTGCCGGGTCGGCGAGTCCGGCGAATTTCTGCGGATCGCCGATACCCACCGCATCGAGGTGGTGCTTGTTGCGGACGACGTCTGACCCGTCGCCCTGGAATTTCGGCTCGGCATTCAAGTGGGTTCCCGCCGGTCGGCCGGCATAGCGTTCCTGCACCTGCGCCAAGCGATCGGTCAGCTCGCCCCAGCTGATGTGCTTCTTCTCGATCAGCACCCGGCCCACCGACCACAACCAGCGGGCGTAGTAGGGCAGCCCGAGATAGATCGGGCGGCCCACGTCGACGTTGCCAATGCGCCGACGTTCCTCGGAGACCCAGATTCCGCGCCAGCCAAGCGTTTCGCAGAGCACATAGGTCATCAGCTCCCAGTGCTCTTCTTCCTTGTTCTCATAGGTCTTCGGCGTGTCCAACTCACCGCCGACGTCGTGGCAGGTCTTCAGATAGGCCCAGTAATGGTCTTGACCGACCTGATCCGGCATGGGCCATTCCGGATCTTCCGGAAAGGTGGTGTGCAGCCTCGAAATAAGCGAGAGGCGTTCTTCACGTTCGGCAGCAGTTGTCATGGGCGATCCTTGATAACGGTCGCCGACCGCACTGACTAACGGCCCACGGCCTCACTTGTCACGCGCTAAGTTTCGATAGTAACCCCGGGTGCCCGCAAATGACCCGATTAGTATTCCGCTGATCGACCCTCTCCACCGCAGGTGATGCGTGTGCCGGTCCGGTCTCGTGGATCGGGTCCCAGGCCGAGGAATTCCGACCGCAACCGGTCCCACAGTTCCAGTTGCTTCCATGCCGGTTCGGAACGGATCTGCTGGTCGTTGGTGAGAAAGGGGTTCGGTAGCAGCACCGTCATCATCTGTTCGTCACGCCCGTTGAAGAGCCTTACGCCCCACGACGAGGGAGCGTCGTCGTGACCGAAGTAGCGATATAGCTCCGCGCGCGCACATTGGCGGATCTTCCGCAATTCCCGTGGCGCCGCCACGTGGTTGCCGATGCACAAGTGGAAATGCCAGCGGCCGAAGTCGATGGTGGCGTACCCATCCGCCATCGAGATTTTCTTGGGCGGGTTCGGAGCAGCCACCTCCCATGCGGCGCCCTGGATGATGGTGCCGAACCAGATCTCGTTCCAGTACTCGTCGAAGCACAGGTGCAGCAGCTTCAGGAGGTTCGCCTTGCCGACGGGCAGCGGCCAGATCTGTTCCCTGCCACCATCTTCGAGAGCGATGATGGCCGGTTCGACGACATGGTCCTGGTTCATGTCGATCCACCTCTTCTGCCCGGGCGACAGCGCACTTTTGACGGTAGCGAAAGCGGTCCGCGGACATCGCGGAATCAGCGAGCTTCCCCCGGACGGTAGGGTTTCGGCGAACGCGAGAGGTCATTCGGTCCCCAGTGTCAAAGAATCCCACCACTAATCAGCGCACCCGTGCCGACCGGTGCCCCGGCGTGCTGCGGCCCTGGGTGGCCGACGACGGGTTGCTGGTGCGGCTGCGACTGGTCGGTGGCCGACTGCCGGCCGCGTCGCTGGCCCGCTTGCTGCAGGTCAGCGCCGAGTTCGCCGACGGTTCGGTCTACCTGACCAAGCGGGCCAACCTGCAGCTGCGCGGGTTGGCCGATCACGGGGGTGAACTCGCTCCCGACGCGGTGGCCGCCCTGGAGGCGACCGGGCTGTTGCCGTCGCGCAGCCACGAGCTGGTCCGCAACATCCTGGTCTCGCCGCAGACCGGCCATGCCGGCGGGCGGGCGGACCTGCGACCGGTGGCGACGCGACTGGACGCGCTGCTGTGCGCCGATCCACGGCTTGCCGGGCTGCCCGGCCGGTTCCTGTTCGTCCTCGACGACGGCCGCGGCGACCTGCTGGATCGCTCCGCCGATGCCGGCCTTGTCGCGCTGAACGCCACGACGGCGCAGCTGCGGATCGGCGAACACTGGGGTGCTGTGATCGACGTCGAGGACGCCGCCGGCCGGCTCGCCGAACTGGCCAGAGCGTTCCAGGCCGCCCGCGGCGGGCAGCCGGACGCACCGTGGCACGTTCGCGAGTTGTCCCGGCCGCTGGCGCCGCTCGGTGCGGCCGACCCGCGTGTCCCGGCCCCGTCGGGTCCGTTACCGTTTGGCAGC
The DNA here is from genome assembly GCF_045310815.1 of Mycobacterium sp. SMC-19. NCBI lineage: Bacteria > Bacillati > Actinomycetota > Actinomycetes > Mycobacteriales > Mycobacteriaceae > Mycobacterium > Mycobacterium sp. SMC-19. The sequence continues at coordinate 221,363 of NZ_JBJIAM010000007.1, forward strand.
GTGCCCGGCGGAACCCACGTGCACGTGCCAGACGGCGTCCTCACGCCGGACCACGGACGGTCGCTGGTGGAGCACACCGAGCTCGTGGTGACGCCGTGGCAGGGTGTCTTCATCCCCCAAGCCCAGGAGGCGAATCGGTGAGCAGGCCCACGCGCCCGTCTCGGCGCTACGACTACATCGCCGACGGACCGGCCATCTACGTCGAATCGTTTGCGACCATCCGCCGCGAGTCCGACCTGTCCCACATCCCGGCAAGCGCGGAACGGCTCGCGGTGCGGATGATCCACGGCGCCGGACAGACCGACGTCGCCAAAGACCTGCTGATCCACCCCGACGCAGTGCCCGCCGGCCGGGCCGCACTCGACGGCGGAGCGCCGATCCTCTGCGATGCCCGGATGGTGGCGGTCGGGGTGACCGCCGGGCGGCTGCCGGCCGGCAACGAGGTGCACTGCTACCTGCGCGATGAACGGGTTCCGGACCTGGCGAAGGAATGGGGAACCACCCGTTCGGCGGCGGCCGTCTCACTGTGGGAACCCGAACTGGCCGGTGCCGTCGTCGCGATCGGCAACGCCCCCACCGCGCTGTTCCACCTGCTGGAGCTGATCATCGACGGGGGGCCGCGCCCCGCGGTGATCGTCGGCTGCCCGGTGGGCTTCATCGGCGCGGCCGAGTCCAAAGCCGCGTTGGCCGCACTGCATGCCGATCACGGCATCGACATCCCGTTCGTGACGGTGCGCGGCCGGCGTGGCGGCTCGGCGATCACCTCGTCGGCGTTGAACGCACTCGCCTCGGATGCCGAATGACCGGCACGTTCTACGGGGTGGGCCTGGGGCCCGGTGACCCCGAGCTGATCACCCGCAAGGCAGCCCGGATCATCGCCGACGCCGACGTGGTGGCCTACCACGCCGGGGTCAACAAGGCGTCCTATGCCCGCACCATCGCCGCCGACCTGATCCGAGACGGGGTGATCGAGGAGGAGCTGCGCTACCCGGTCACCACCGGGGTCACCGATCACCCCGGCGGCTATGCCGGAGCACTCGCCGACTTCTACGAGGCGTCGGCGTCACGGCTGGCCGCTCACCTGGACGCGGGTCGCACGGTGGCGCTGCTGACCGAGGGCGATCCGCTGTTCTACGGCTCGTTCATGTACATGCACGACCGGCTGTCGGCGCGCTTCGACACCGAGATCATCCCCGGTATTCCGGCGTTCAGCGCCGCCACCGCCGCGCTCGGGATGCCGCTGGTACGCCAGACCGACGTGCTGACCGTGCTCCCGGGCACCCTGCCCGAACACGAGCTCGCGATGCGACTGGCCGACACCGACGGCGCCATCATCATGAAGCTGGGCCGCACCTTCCCGGCCGTGCGCCGGGCCCTGGTCGCCGCGGGCCGCCTCGAGCACGCCTACTACGTCGAGCGGGCCAGCCATCCGCAACAGCGCTGGCTGCCGGTCGCCGAGGTGGAGGAGGCCAGCGTCCCCTACCTATCGCTGATCGTGGTGGACGGGGATTCCCGCAACGGGCAGCGTTCCCGGACGCCGGGCGATCAGGTCGCTGTGGTCGTTGAGCCGGTGCGCGCGGCCGCCGAGCTGCTGGTGATCGGCCTCGGCCCGGGACCCGAGGGCTGGCTGACCGGCGAGGCGGCCGCGGCGCTGGCCACCGTCGACCACGTGGTGGGCTACGGCCCGTACGTCGCGCGGGTTCCGCAGCGCGAGGGGCTGCAGCGACACACCTCGGGCAACACCGTCGAGCTGGACCGGGCCCGTTTCGCCCTGGACCTGGCTTCCCGCGGTGAGAAGGTGGCGGTGGTCTCCGGAGGGGACGCCGGGGTGTTCGGGATGGCATCTGCGGTGTTCGAGGCCGCCTCCGATGTTCAGTATCAACATGTTTCGGTGCGGGTGCTGCCCGGGGTGTCGGCGGTACAGGCGGTGGCCGCGGCGGCCGGCGCCCCGATCGGGGCCGACTTCGCGGTGCTGAGCCTGTCGGATCGACTCAAACCGTGGTCGGTGATCGAGTCGCGGCTGCGGGCGATCGCCGAGGCCGATCTGGTGCTGGCGATCTACAACCCAGCCTCTCGCGCGCGGCCCGACCAGATCGCGATCGCGCGCAAGGCGCTGCTGGAACACCGGGACGCGACGACCGTGGTGGTCGTCGGCCGCGACATCGGCCGGGAGTCCGAAGCACTCACCGTGACCACCCTGGGCGAGCTGGACACCGACTCCATCGACATGAAATGCCTTGTCCTGGTGGGGGCGTCATCGACACAGGTGACGGCTGGACGGGTATGGACGCCGCGATGGGTGCGTTAGCGGTCCAGTTCGTCGGTGCCGGTCCCGGCGCGGCGGACCTGCTGACCGTGCGGGCTGTGGGCCTGCTGGCCACCGCCGACGTGGTGCTCTACCCGGGCAGCTACCTGGACCCGCGAGTGCTCGAACAGTGCTCCAGCACAGCAGAACTCGTCGACACCGCCGATTTGGATCTGGATGCGATAACCGACCGCCTGGTCACCGCGCATTGGGCGGGCCGTGCGGTGGTGCGGCTGGTCTCCGGAGACCCGTCGCTGTACAGCGCGGTTTTCGAGCAGACCCGCCGCCTCGATGCCGCCGGGGTGCCCTGGGAGGTGACGCCCGGTGTGCCGGCATATGCGGCGGCCGCGGCGGCGCTGGGCCGTGAGCTCACGGTGCCCCTGGTGACGCAGTCGGTGGTGTTGACCCGGACTCAAGTCGCGTCCACCGCGATGCCGCAACGCGAAGCGCTCTCCGCATTCGCCGCGACCGGAGCCACGCTGGTGTTGCACCTGGCGATCACCCGCGTCCGGGCGCTGATGGCCGAGCTGGCCCCCGAGTACGGCCCAGACTGCCCGGTCGCGGTGGTCTATCGCGCGTCACAGCCCGAGGAGCTGGTGCTGCGCGGAACGATCACCGACATCGCCGACGCGGTCGAGGAGGCGGGCCTGCGGTCTGCCGCAGTCATCCTGGTCGGCCGGGCGGTGGCCGACCTGCCCGATCCGTGCGGCGGCCAGAGCCATCTCTATGACCCCGCGCGGGACCGCTCAGGGCCGGGCTAACGCCCACTGGGTGACCGCCCGGCCGGGTGTCCATCCGGTCAAGGACCCCAGCGGTGCGGCGTGCTCGACATGGATGCGGGTCAGCTCGCCGCCGTGTTCGCGGTAGGCCTCCAGCAGCAGAGTCTCGGTCTCCAGCGTGACACCGTGGGCCACCATCCGCCCGCCCGGCGCCAGCGCCGCCAGGCAGGCCGTCAGCACCCCTGGCCGGCTCAGACCGCCGCCGATAAACACCGCATCCGGGGTGGGCAGGTCCGCCAACACCTGCGGGGCCGCGCCGCGCACAACCTGCAACGCGGGCACGCCGAGGTTGCGGGCGTTGTACGAGATGCGTTGCGCCCTAGTGTCGTTCGCCTCAACGGCGATGGCGCGGCAGGCGGGATGCGCGCGCATCCATTCGATGCCCACCGAGCCGGCGCCCGCGCCGACGTCCCACAGCAGCTGCCCGGGGGCCGGGGCCAGTCGCGCCAGCGCGGCGGCCCGCAGGTCACGTTTGGTGAGCTGCCCGTCGTGCTCGTAGGCCTGATCAGGTAGGCCGCTCACCCAGCCGTACGCCGGCGGGCCGGCCAGTTCCAGCGCGACGATATTGAGCCGTGGGGCCGGGCCTTGAAAGGCTGCGGCGGTGGTGTCCAGCATGCTTTCGGCCGCTCCGCCGAGATCGCCCAGCACCACCATCCGACTCGCTCCGTAGCCGCGGTCGGACAGCAGTGCGGCCAGCTGTCCCGGGGTGCGCTCGTCCGACGACAGCACCAGCACCCGCCGGTTCGGTGCCAGCTCGCGCAGCACCGCGTGCACGTCGCGGCCGACCACGCTGACGACCGCGGCGGACTCCACCGGCCAGCCCAACCGGGCGCGAGCCAGGGTCACCGAGGAGATCGCCGGCACTACCGTCACTCGCTCGTTGCCCAGCAGCGCGATCAGGGTGCTGCCGATGCCGCTGAGCAGCGGGTCCCCGGATGCCAGCGCCACGATCCGCTGTCCTGCCAGTTCCTCGAACAGCGCCGGCAGCCCGGCGTGCAGCGGGGCCGGCCACTTGAGCCGCCGCTGGCCATCGGCTTCGGGCAGCAGGTCCAGTTGGCGGGGCGCGCCGAGTACGACGTCGGCCGCCAGCACGGTCTCCCGCACCGGCCCGCCCAGACCGGCCCAGCCGTCGGCGCCGATGCCCACTACGGCGATGCGTTCGGCGGGGCTGGGCTGGGCTGGCACAGCGGCGATCGTAGCTAGGTCAATCGCTCGGTGAGGAATTCCACCACCCGCTTGCGCGCCTCGTAGGCAGGATGGCCGTCGACCTCGCGGACCTGGTCGGTGAGCACCGAGTGCGCCATCCGGGACAGACCGTGCGGGTTGCCCGACGAGGAATCGATCTCGATGACCTCGAAAGCGTCCCCGAGCCGCGCTTTCAGCGTCGCGAAGCGGTCACCGGGGGCCATCTTGTCCTCGCTGAACCGCAGGCCGAGCGCGCACAGGCCGTCCTTGGCGGCCCGGTCGGCGACAACGCCCAGCTCGACCTCGGAGAGCCCGGGGTCGCGGCGTTGTTTGAGCGTCAGCGGAATGGGCACCGACGGCTGGCTCAGCACCGGGGCCAGCACAGCGTCGTCGACGGCCGCGGCCAGCGCGAACCCGCCGGTGAAGCACTGGCCGATCACCCCGACGCCCTTGCCGGGGGTCTTCTCGTTGAGGTCGCGGGCCAGCGCCCGCAGGAACTGGGTGACCGGGCGCTGCTTGTCGGTGGCGAACGCGGCGAACTCGCGGGTCACGCAGGCGCGACTGATCGTGGTCAGCGCGTAGCCGGGTGTGATCGCCTTACCCGGCTCGCCGAACAGCGAAGGAATCGCCACGGTGAACCCGTTGTCCACCAGGTGATTTCCCAGCGCCAGCACCCCGGGGTGAATCCCCGGAATCTCCGGGATCAGCACCACACCGGGACCTTTGCCCCTGCGGTAAACGTCGTGGGTGAATTCGCCGCCGGTGAACGGCTCGGCGACCCATCCGGTCAGATCTGCTTCAGGTGCACTCACTGTCTTCGGTGTCCTTTCGCCCAGGTCGGCGTCTCGCGCCCCGAGTGTTAGGGTATCGGCGCGAAGCGCCAGGGAAGTCGGTGTGACTCCGACGCAGGCCCGCTACGGTGTTCCGCGGCGCATTTCGGTGCGCCACGGTCAGTCCGAATACCGGCTTCGCGTCGCCGACACAGAGGTGTCGGCCACACGAGCGGAGCCTCAATGCAACAGCTGTACCCCTTCCCCGCTGTCCTCGGCGGCGACCCGGATGCCCCGGGCGGCCTCGACGACATGGCGCTGGCGCTTGTCCTGAGCGCGATCTCCCCCGGCATCGGCGGGGTGCTCATCCGCGGCGAGAAGGGCACCGCCAAGTCGACACTGGTCCGGGCGCTGGCCCAGGTGCTGCCGCCCATCGACGTGCTGGCCGGCGACCGGTTCTCTTCCGATCCTGCTGAGGCGAACCCGCTCTCCCCCGACGGCCCGTTCCCCAGCGACGCCCCCGTCGAGACCCGCCCCGTGCGCCTGGTGGAACTGCCGGTCGGCGCCACCGAGGACCGAGTGGTGGGTTCGATCCATCTGGAGCGGGCGCTCAGCTCCGGCACCCTCGACTTCGAACCCGGGCTGTTGGCCCGCGCCAACCGCGGCATCCTCTACGTCGACGAGGTCAACCTGCTCGCCGACCACCTGGTGGATCTGCTGCTGGACGCCGCGGCGATGGGGCGGCTGACCGTGGAACGCGACTCGGTCTCGGTCACCCATGCCGCGCGGTTCGTGATCGTCGGGACGATGAATCCCGAGGAGGGCGAGCTGCGCCCCCAACTGCTCGACCGGTTCGGGTTGACCGTCGAGGTGTCCGCGCCGCGTGATCCGGTTTTGCGGGCCGAGGCGGTGCGGCGGCGGCTGGCGTTCGACGCCGACCCGGAGGGTTTTGCCGGGAACTACGCCGAGGCCGAAGACCGGCTGCGGGCCCGGATCCGCCAGGCCCAGGAACTGCTGCCCAAGGTGGCGCTCACCGACGCTGCGCTGGTGAAGATCGGTGAGATCTGCGCGGCGTTCGACGTAGACGGTCTGCGTGGCGACATCGTCTGTGCCCGCACCGCGGTGGCGCATGCGGCGTGGCAGGGGCGCGACGCGGTCAACATCGAGGACCTACGGGTGGCCGCCCGGCTGGCCCTGCCGCATCGACGGCGGCGCAAGCCGTTCGACGCCCCGGGTCTCGATGAGACCGAACTCGACGAGCTGTTGCCCCCGGAGGATTCCGGTCCCGAGCCCGACCCGGACGGTCCGGGACCCGACGGTCCCGAACCCGAGGGTCCACCGGACGGCGGGGATGGCGCACCATCGCCCGAGCAGAGCGGTCCGGCGCCGTCTGGGAACTCTCAGCCGGGTTCTACGTCGACAGCTGCCGCCGACTCCCCTTACCGGGCAAGACTTTTCTCTGTCGACGGCGTGGGTGAAGGACGTGCGGGCCGGCGCAGCAGGGCCCGCACCAGTTCTGGACGACGGGTGGGCGCCACCGCTTCCGGCAATTCAGGCGGCCTGCACCTGTTCGAGACGCTGCGTGCGGCCGCCCCGCATCAGGGCGTGCGGGGCCGGGCTCAGGGCCGGATGATCCTGGCGGCCGGCGATCTGCGCCGCGCGGTTCGGGAGGGCCGGGAGGCCAACCTGGTGCTGTTCGTGGTCGACACCTCCGGGTCGATGGCCGCCGCCGAGCGGATGCGCCATGTCAAGACCGCGATCCTGTCTCTTTTGCTGGACGCCTACCGGCGCCGGGATCGGGTGGCGGTGGTGACATTCCGGGATACCAAGGCGGAGTTGGTGTTGCCCGCGACCGGCTCGGTGGAGATCGCCGCCGTGCGGCTCGACGAATTGCCTGCCGGCGGCCGCACCCCACTGGCCGAAGGCCTGCTGGAGGCCGCCGAGGTGATTCGCCGGGAGCGGCTGCGCGAGCCGGCCTGCCGCCCTCTGTTGGTGGTGTTGACAGACGGCCGGGCAACCGCCGGCGCCGACCCGGTGCCAAGGTCCCTTCTTGCCGCCGACCAGCTTGCTTCCCAGGGATTTTCGGCGGTCGTGGTCGATTGCGAGAACGGCCGGATGCGACTCGGGCTGGCCCGGACGCTGGCCGAGCACTTGCGCGCCGAATACGTTCCGCTGCCGCAGGTGAGCGCCGAGGCGCTGACCGACGTCGTCCGCGATGCCACCGGAAGAGGAGCAGCCTGATGCCGCAGGGACAACCGTTGACGGTGCCCGATGACAACCTGACCACCCGCCAGCGTCGCAACCGGCCGCTGCTGATGGTGCACACCGGCGACGGCAAGGGGAAGTCCACCGCCGCGTTCGGATTGGCACTGCGCGGCTGGAACCAGGGCTTTGACATCGGGGTCTTCCAGTTCGTGAAATCCGCGAAGTGGCGGGTCGGCGAACAGACCGTGCTCGAACGCCTGGGCGCCCTGCACACCGAGACCGGTGAGGGCGGCCCGGTGCAGTGGCACAAGATGGGTTCGGGCTGGTCGTGGAGCCGCAAGGCCGGTGGCGTGGAGGACCACGCCGGCGACGCCGCCGAGGGCTGGGCCCAGATCAAGGAGCGCCTGGCGGCGCAGACCCACGACCTGTACATCCTCGACGAGTTCACCTACCCGATGGGCTGGGGCTGGGTGGACGTCGACGACGTGGTGGAGACCTTGGCCAACCGGCCGGGCCACCAGCACGTCGTGATCACCGGCCGGCGCGCCGATCCGCGACTGATCGAGATCGCCGACCTGGTCACCGAGATGGGCAACATCAAGCACCCGATGGACGCCGGCCAGAAAGGTCAGCGCGGCATCGAATGGTGAGCGTGGTGGGCGTTTCCCTTCCCCGCCTGGCCATCGCCGCGCCCGCGTCCGGGCACGGCAAGACCACGGTGGCGGTCGGCGTGATGGCGGCGCTGTCCGCCCGTGGCCTGCAGGTCAGCGGCCACAAGGTCGGCCCGGACTACATCGACCCCGGTTACCACGCACTGGCCACCGGACGGTCGGCCCGCAACCTGGATCCGTATCTGGTCGGTGCCGACCGGATCGTGCCGCTGCTGCTGCACGGCGCAACGGGCGCGGATGTCGCCGTGATCGAAGGCGTGATGGGGCTTTTCGACGGGCGCCTGGGCACCGGCGGCGAGGCCTCCACCGCTCATGTCGCGGCGTTGACGGCGACCCCGGTGGTGCTGGTCGCCGATGTCTCGCATGCCTCCCGCACGCATGCGGCGGTGGTGGCGGGCCTGGCCGGTTTCGATCCGGCGGTGCGCGTCGCGGGGGTGGTGCTGAACAAGGCCGGCAGCGCACGTCACGCCGATGAGGTCGTTGCCGCGTTGCGCCCCAGCGGTATTCCGGTGCTCGGAGTGTTGCCCCGCGACGCGGGCGTGGAGACTCCGTCGCGGCATCTCGGGCTGGTGCCGGCGGCCGAGCGTGACGAATCGGCGGCCATGGCGGCTCGACTTGCCGGGCTGATGGAGCGGTACGTGGATGTGGACGCGGTGTTGGCGGTCGCGCACCAGGCTCCGGAATTGATGGGCAGCCCCTGGGATCCCGCTGCCGAGATCACCGCGGCCTCCGGACGCCGGCCGGTGGTTGCCGTCGCCGCAGGGCGGGCGTTTACGTTCGGCTATACCGAGACGTTCGAGCTGCTGCGTGCCGCCGGTTGCGAGGTGGTGACCTTCGACCCGCTCACCGACACGTGCCTGCCGGCCGGCACCGCCGGTATCTATCTGGGCGGCGGATTCCCGCAGGTCTACGCAGAACCGTTGGGCGCCAACACCGCACTGTTGAGTGCGTTGGGGGCGTCGATCGCGGCGGGAGTGCCGACCGTCGCCGAGTGTGGCGGGCTGGCGTACCTATGCCGCCGGGTGGGCGAGGACGCCGGGGTCGGGGCGCTGCCGGGCCACGCCGCGATGACCCCACGCCTGGAGCTGGGTTATCGAGAGGCCACCGCGGCGTCCGACAACCTGCTGGCGTGCGCCGGAGAGCAGGTCACCGGGCACGAATTCCACCGCACCCAGGTCGTTTTCGATCACGCTGTCAGCGCGGCCTGGCGGCTTCCCGACGGACCGGACGGCTTTGCCTCTGCCAGCCTGCATGCGTCCTACCTGCACACCCATTGGGCCGGGTATCCCGGGCTGGCTCAGCGTTTCGCCGACGCGGTGCACGGTTTCACCGGCCCGGATCTGCACCATCACGGCGATGTCGAGGCCGGGCCCGGGCTGCTCGATTTCGCGGTCAACGTCTATGCCGGGCCACGACCGGACTGGCTCGAGCGCGCCTTGCATGCCTCCCTGGACGAGGCCGTGGCCTACCCCGAGACGTCAGCGGCCCGTGCCGCGTTGGCTGCCCGGCACGGTCGCACCGCCGCGGAGGTGCTGCCCACCGCGGGCGCGTCGGAGGCGTTCGACCTGGTCGCTCGAATGCGACCGTGGCGCGCCCCGGTGGTGGTGCACCCGCAGTACACCGGCCCGCATGCCGCGCTGACCGCCGCCGGACACACCGTCGGTACGGTGCTGTGCCGGGCCGACGACGGTTTCGCACTGCACCCGAGCGCGGTGCCTGAGGACGCCGACCTCGTCGTCATCGGCAATCCGACCAATCCCACCGGGGTGTTGCATCCGGCGCAGACGCTGCGCCAGTTGCTGCGTCCCGGCCGGGTGGTGCTGGTCGACGAGGCGTTCCTCGATGCCATTCCTGGCGAGCCCGAAACCCTGTCCAAAGAGCGGCATTCGGGGCTGCTGGTGAGCCGCAGTCTGACCAAGCATTGGTCGATCCCCGGCATTCGCGCCGGGTATCTGCTCGGCGATCCCGCACTGCTCGCCGACGCGGCACGACTGCAGATCCCCTGGTCGGTGTCCGCATCGGCGTTGGCCGCCATGCTGGCCTGCTCGGATGAGCGAGCGGTGCGCGAAAGTGAGCTCCGGGCTCAGCAATTGGCTGCCTGGCGGGCGCACCTGGATGAGGGACTTGCCGCGCGCGAGGTGCGGGCTGTGGCGGGTGTGGCTCCTTTCGTGCTGGCCCAGGTCGGCCGCGGGGTACATACGGTGTTGCGCGAGAACGGCATTGCCGTGCGCCGTGCCGACACTTTTCCGGGGCTGGATGACAGCTGGGTGCGGATCGCGGTGCGGCCCCCGGGCCTGACCGATCAGCTGCTGGCCGTGCTCGACCGGACGCGGCGATGATTGCTTCCCGGGCACTCGGGCTGGCTCTCGGCTACGCCGCCGACCGCGTCTGGGGCGATCCGCGCCGGCTGCATCCGGTCGCCGGATTCGGGACATGCGCGCTAGCGTTGGAGCGGCGGATTTACCGCGACGATCGAGCAACCGGGGCCGCCCACGTTCTGATACTGGTCGGCGGCGCCGTCGGGCTGGCGTACGCCGGTGAGCGTGCAGCCCGGAATCCGTTGGCGCGCACGGCACTGACCGCCGCCGTCACCTGGGCGGTGCTCGGCGGCCGGTCCCTGGAACGCGAAGCCGAAACCGTGCACGCCTTCCTGTCCGCCGGCGACCTGGACTCGGCCCGGGCCCAGGTCCGCAACCTGGTCGGCCGTGACACGACCGCTCTGGGTCCCGACGAGGTGGCGCGTGCCGTCGTCGAATCCGTGGCGGAGAACACCTCCGATGCGGTGGTGGCGTCGCTTGTATGGGGTGCGGTGGCGGGTGTTCCGGGTCTGGTCGCACACCGCGCCGCCAACACACTGGATGCCATGATCGGGCACCGCAACGCCCGTTATGACCGGTTCGGCTGGGCGGCAGCACGATTGGATGACCTGCTGGGATTGCCGGCCTCCCGGCTGAGCGGGGCACTGGCCGCCGCCCTGGGGCCCGACCCCGCCGGCGCGCTGCGGGCGTGGCACCACGACGCCCGCCACCACCCCAGCCCCAATGCCGGGGTGGTCGAGGCCGCCTTCGCCGGGGCGCTGGGGCTGCAGCTCGGCGGGGTCAACACCTACTACGGAAATCGGCGTGAAGATCGCGCGCGGATGGGCTACGGTCGAGCGCCTGCGCCGTCCGACATTCCGCGCACGACCCGGCTGGCCCGGCGAGTGGGCGTGGGCGCCCTGCTCACCGCGGTGGCGTGGTACCTGGGTCGAGGGCGGATGAGGAGGTAGCGGTGGCGGCCGTCGAGGGTGTCGAGTTCTCGACCGATGCGGCGCGCGTGGATCGGGATTGGCTCTGGAACGAGCTGGTCGAGCACACCTACTGGGCGAAGTACCGCACCCGCGTCATGTTCGACCGCCAGCTCGACAGCGCGTGGCGCATGGTGGGCGCCTACCGGACCGACGACGGGGCGATGATCGGTTTCTGCCGCGCGGTCTCGGACGGCGCGGCCTTCGCCTACCTGGCGGACTTCTATGTCTCTCGCGATCAGCGCGGACAGAAGATCGGCAAGGGATTGCTGCGGACGATGATCGACGAGGGCCCGGGTCGAGACTTCCGCTGGACGTTGCACACCGCTGACGCGCATGGGTTGTATGAGCAATTCGGCTTTGCTGCGCCCGACGCGACCTATATGGAGCGGCCGTCGCGGCTGGCGCATATCCGGGACTGAGGCCTTCAGGTGTGCATCAGGTCCGCTGCGTGGCTCTTCTCGCTCGGCCGGATATCGCTGGCATCGCTAGATTTCAGCCGCCAGGTGCTGACCAGCCCGTCGGGGCCGGTCTGTTCGCCGGCAGCGAGCGCTTCACCGATCAGGCGTCGCACGCGTGGCTCGTCGGCGGCTTCCGTGGCGAACAGCACCCGCAGTACCAATTCGTCGCCGACAACATGGTGGGCGACGTGGTGCGGCGCCAGTGGGCACGGCGGCCGGTGATCCCAGCTGCCGCACAGTGTTCTGGTGATGGCTCCGCCGGGCGCATCCGGGCTACCACCCGGGTCCATCACCACGACCGCATCGTGAGCGTAAGCATGGCGAGCCACGGGTGGCGATGCTACGGGATTCATCCACAGTTGTGGGTTGATCCACAGGGTGGCCTTTCCTGGGCTGTCTTCCGGTGGTGTTGTCGGGGGTGGTTTTTAGCGTCGGGGTATGGCAACGGTCTTGGGTGCGGCAGCGGCACGGGAGCAGGTCTGCGCTGCCCTTGATGCCATTGATGCCGCCCAGGAAGTGTTGCGGGCGACGCCGACGGATCTGGTGGGCAATGACTTTCGGGTCGAGGTCGCCGAGCGGCTGGAAAGACAGGACCGGGTGAATCGTGGGTTGATGTACCGGACCTTCGGGGAACTCGCCGACCCGCCTGATGGCTGCGGTTCGATCGCCGCAGCACGGGCATCCCTTTGGAAACGCTTGCGGATCACCCCACGCGAGATCACCCGCCGCTGCCGCCTGGCCGCCCGCATTAGGCCCCGACGCTCCCTGACCGGAGCGGCGATCCCACCCGAACTCCCGGCCCTGGCCGCCGCGGTCGAATCCGGTTCGATTCGGGAGGACCACATCCGCGCGATCTGCCAAGCCGTCGACGTCCTGCCCGGATCAGTGACCCCGCACCAGGTCGCGCAGGCTGAAGCCGCCCTGGTCGCCCACGCCAGCGGAGTCGATGCCGGGGTGCTCAGCAAGATCGGGCAACGCATCGCCGATCACCTCAACCCCGATGGGCTGTTCAGCGACCGCGACCGCGCACGACGCCGCGCCCTGACACTGGGCCGCCAAGGCCCCGACGGCATGTCCAAACTCACCGGCCTCCTGGACCCCCAAACCCGCGCCTACTTCGAAGCAGTTGCGGCCGCGGTACGCCCCGGACGACACAACCCCGATGCCACCGCCCCGGCCTCCGGTGATGACCGCACGGCCGCGCAGCGCTGCCACGACGCCCTGCGCCTAGCCCTATCCACCGCCATCGCCTCGGGAAAACTCGGCACCCACCGCGGCCACCCCGTCACCGTCGTGGTCACCACCACCCTGGCCGAACTCAACCAAGCCGCCCACGCCGCAAGCGATCCATCGGTCCCGATGCCACCACCAGCGCTCACCGGCGGCGGATCCCGGCTGCCGATGCGCGACCTGATCGCCATGGCCGCCCAATCGATTCACTACCTCGCCGTCTTCGACGACCACACCAAACGCCCGCTCTACCTCGGCCGACAAAAACGCATCGCCACCGCCGACCAACGCCTCATCTGCCACGCCCGCGACCGCGGCTGCACCCGACCAAACTGCCTCGAACCGGGCTATCACTGCGACGTGCACCACGCCAACCCCTGGGCACACGGCGGACGCACCAACGCCGACGAACTGTTCTTCGCCTGCGGTTGCGACCACACCGACACCACCGACGGCCACCAACACACCATCATCACCACCACCGGGCGCCTCGGCTGGACCGACAGCACCACACCACCACAGGTCAACCACGCCCACCACCCCGACGAACTCCTACGCGGTGATCCCGACCCGCCCGCAGCCTGACGCTGCTCAGGCGTCGGTTCTGATCAGCTCGACGACCGGGATGACCCGCTGGGTGCGTTCGCGGTAGGTGGCGAAACCCGGGTAACGCTGCGCCTGGATCCCATAGAGCCGGTCATGTTCGGCGCCGGTGATCTCGGTGGCCGTGACCGCGAAGGTGTCGGTACCGAGTTCGACAGTCGCCGAGGGATTCGCCCGCAGGTTGTGATACCAGCTCGGATGGTTGTCCTTGCCCTCGTTGGAGGCGAACACGATGATCCGGTCCCCTTCGGGGAGATACATCATCGGGCTGGTGCGCTGCTGTCCGGATTTGGCCCCGGTGGTGGTCAGCAACAGGACCGGAGCCCCTTCGAACCGTCCGCCCAGTTTTCCGCCGCTGCTGCGGAACTCCGCGATATTACGGGCGTTGAACTCCAGGGTTCGCTGTGCGTCCACGGGCGACCATCTCCTTAGTCGATACCCACGAAGTGCTCGATCACCGGCGGTGAGTCGTAGAAACGGTGCAACAACGCACGCCACTGTTCGAATTCCGGCGACTTACGAAACCCCTCGGTGTGCGCCTCAATGTTCTCCCACTGCACCAGCAACAGGTAGAGGTTCGGCGACTCGACCGACCGGGACATCGAAATCCCCAGGAATCCGGGCTGGGCCGAGATCAACGGGCGCGCCTTGGCGAACGCGGCTTCGAAGTCGGCTTCGCTGCCGGGCCGGATGGGCAGTACTCCATGTTCCACAATCACGCTGCCAGTCTGCCCGACGGCGTGTGGCCAGGATTACCGCCTAAAGACTCTTGTCTGTTACCGGATGACACAGATAGGTTGCCTGCAACTGACAGACACAGATACTCCTGGAGGTGCGGGGTGAGCGCTCTCGCGGCGGCAGTCGTCTTTGCCTGGTTGGGCATGGTGTTGGCGATCTCGTTCCTGGAAGCCCCATTGAAGTTCCGGGCACCGGGGATCACCATCCCACTCGGGTTGGGGATCGGGCGGCTGGTGTTCCGGGCGCTTAATGCGGTGGAGATCGTGCTGGCCACGGTAGTGGTGTTGGCGGTGGCCACCGCTCCCCCCGGACCGATTTCGCTGGCGGGGGTCTGCATTGCGGTGGCGGTGCTGACCGTGCAGATCCTGGTGGTCCGGCCCCGGCTGCGCCGCCGCTCGGACGCGGTGCTGGCCGCGCGGACCGCCCCGCCCGGCGGAATCGTCGAGCGCTCCCGCGCCCACTACGCCTATGCGGGGCTGGAGGTGGTCAAGGTCGCCGCACTGCTGACCGCGGGTGCCGCCTTGCAGCTCACCTCAGTCGCCGGTTAGCACCCAGTCCAACGCCCGCTCGATGTCGTTCACCGTGGCCACGCCCGCCGGACGGGCCGGACGCCGCACGATGACCACCGGCAGGCCGAGTTCCTCGGCGGCCAGCATCTTGGGCCAGGTGTATTGCCCCCCGGAGTCTTTCGTGACGACGACGTCGGCGCGGTGATCGCGCAGCAGTGATAGTTCTCCGGGCAGCGCGTAGGGCCCACGGTCCCTGATCACCGACCAGCCGGACGGCAGGTCGATCGACGGCGGCTCGACCACCCGCGCCAGCACTGCAGCGTCGGCCAGCGCCGGTAGGTATGACGCCAACTGCTGGCGCCCGATGGTCAGCACCGGCCGCCGGCCCAGCCGGGCCGCGATCTGTGCGGCCTGCTCGTGTGAGTCGGCCCAATGCCACGACTGCCCGGCCCGCTGCGACCAGCCGGGCCGCTCCAGCCGCAGCAGTGGTCGGCCGGCCGCGGCACAGGCGGCGGCCGCATTGGCCGACATCGTCGTCGCGAACGGATGGGTGGCGTCCACGACCATGTCGTAGTCGGCCAATACCGCTCGCAGACCGGCGATTCCGCCGAACCCGCCGATCCGCACCGCTCCGACCGGCAACCGGGGATCGGCGACCCGGCCGGCCAGTGACGTCGTGACGTCGACGCCCGCACCCACCAGCCGATCGGCGAGTGCTCGGGCTTCGGCGGTGCCGCCGAGCAGCAGCACGCGCGTCACGGCGCCCCCGGCGGTAGGAACGCCAGCCCCGACGGAGCGCCGCCGCCCGCCAGCTCCAACAGGGCCTCGACGTCCAGGTGCTCTTCGATCAGATCCCCGAGCAGGTCCAGCCGGCGCTCCCGGGCGGCGGGAAAGGACACCTGCGACGGTGCCAGCCCGAGGGTGTCGGCCAGGAACGCCGAACGCAACGCGTCGACCTCCAAGCACCCGTGCCGCATGGTGCCGAATACCTGGCCGGCGCGGACACCGCCGGGAAACGCATCGGCGACGTCTCCGCGGCTGATCCGGCCGTGGTGGATCTCGTAGCCGCCATCGGACAGCCGCAGTGTTTTCTCTGCCGCGAAAGATGTTTCGACGTCCAATAGGCCCAGCCCTGGCACCTCGCCGGGCGCTCCCTCGATCCCCTCGGGATCGCGGATCATCTGGCCCAGCATCTGGAATCCCCCGCAGATCCCCAGTACGGGCTTGCCCGCGGCGGCGTGGGCAGCGATCGCGGCATCGATCCCGCGCGAACGCAGCCAGGCCAGATCGCTGATGGTTGCGCGGGTTCCGGGCAGCACCACCAGATCCGCGTCGGACACCCCACGCGGGTCGGCAGCGAACACCACGTCCAGATCGGGTTCGAGCCCCAAAGCGTCCAAGTCGGTGAAGTTGCTGATCCGCGGCAACCGGATCACCGCGACCCGTCGCGCCCCGGTGCGCCCCGAGCGCCGGCCGTCGAGATCGAGCGCGTCCTCGGAGTCCAGCCACAGCTCCGGATGCCACGGCAGGGTGCCGAACACCCGCCGACCGGTGAGGCGCTCCAGATCGGCCAGGCCGGGCTCCAGCAACCGCAGCTGCCCGCGGAACTTGTTGACGATGAACCCCGCCACCAATGCCTGATCCTCGGCCGAGAGCAGGGCCACGGTGCCGAAGAACGCCGCGAACACCCCGCCGCGGTCCACGTCGCCGACCACCACCACCGGCAGACCGGCGTGCCGCGCCAGCCCCATGTTCACGTAATCGCCAGCGCGCAAATTGATCTCGGTCGGGCTGCCTGCCCCCTCGGCAACAATCACGTCGTAGCGCCCGGCGAGATCGTCGTAGGCACGGTGCGCGGCCGCAGCCAACTCCGCGCGCCCGTGCATCCAGTTCGACGACGACAGGGCCCCCCACGGCCGGCCCATGAGCACCACATGACTCTGCTGGTCACTGCCGGGCTTGAGCAGTACCGGGTTCATCGCCGGCTCCGGTTCGACCCGCGCAGCGCAAGCCTGAATCCATTGCGCCCGACCGATCTCCGTCGTCGCACCGCCGGCGCCGACGCACACCATGGAGTTGTTCGACATGTTCTGCGCCTTGTACGGCGCCACCCGCACACCGCGGCGCGCCAGCGCACGGCACACCCCGGTGGCCACCACCGTCTTGCCGGCGTCGCTGGTGGTTCCGGCGATCAGGATGCCCGCCATCAGGTTCGCCGCACCAGGAACACATCCATCACCCAACCCGCCTCGGTCCTGGCCGCATCGCGGGCGGCCGTGATCTCCTCGACGACGTCACAAACCCGTCCGGTGACCAGCCGCTCCCCCGCCGCACCGAGGTTGGCGCCCCACCAGATCGTCCACTCGGCCACCGTGGACAGATCGAGACTGTCCGGGTTGAGCATCGCCACGATGTTGTCTTCACCGGCGGCGACCGCCTCCGCCAGCCGCCGGCCGGTGGTGATGTGCACCGGCCGGCCCACTTCATGCAGCACGATCCGATGCCGGGCGGCCAGCAGTTGCGGGGCGCTGATTCCTGGCAGCACCTCGTAATCCAGCTCGACCCCAAGGGCTTTCACCCGCTCGACGATCCGGATGGTCGAGTCATACAGTGCCGGATCGCCCCAGACCAGGAAGGCTGCGGTGCCGCCGCGGGACCGCAGCACGTCCGCGTAGCGCTGCGCCCGGGCCGCATGCCAGTCCGCCACGGCGTGGGCATAGCCGGGCTCAGTCAGCCCCGGGGAACGGTCGCGAGCCGGGTCGGCGACCGCGACGATAGGGGTCGAGGGGGCGTAGGTGCCGACGATGGTGCGCCGCAATGCCAAAAGACCGTCGTCGGAGGACTTCTCGGATGCCACTACGTAGTCAACGGTTCGCAGTACCTCTGCCACTTCGGCAGTCACGTGCTGTGGCCCCATCCCCACTCCGAGAATCCAGACCCTCACCGGTCCTCCAGGTCGCCTTCCACGTCCAGGTAAGCCTGCCGCAACGCCGCCAGGGTCTCCGGGTCGGGGTGCTCCCACAGGCCGCGACCGGCGGCCTCGGTCAGCCGTTCCACGATTCCGTGGAGCGCCCACGGGTTGGATTTGTCGAGGAACTCCCGGGTCTGCGGGTCCAAGACGTACTCGGCCGCGAGCTTTTCGTACATCCAGTCGTGCACCACGCCCGCGGTGGCGTCGAAGCCGAACAGGTAGTCGACGGTGGCGGCCAGTTCGAACGCACCCTTGTAACCGTGTCGGCGCATCGCGGAGATCCAGCGCGGGTTGACCACCCGTGCCCGGAACACCCGGGCGGTCTCTTCGGCCAGCGTGCGGGTGCGGATCGCATCCGGCGAGGTCGAGTCGCCCACATAGGCTTTCGGGTCGGCGCCAGTCAGGGCACGCACGGTCGCGACCATGCCGCCGTGATAGACGAAGTAGTCATCGGAGTCGGCGATGTCATGCTCACGGGTGTCGATGTTCTTGGCGGCCACCTTGATCCGGCGGTAGTTGGTGCGCATGTCGTCGGCAGCCGGCGCACCGCCGAGCCCACGGCCGTAGGCGAACCCGCCCCAGGTGGTGTAGACCTCCGCCAGGTCCTTGTCGTCACGCCAGGTCCCGGATTCGATCACCTGCAGGATTCCCGCCCCGTAGGAACCGGGCGCCGAACCGAAGATCCGGGTGGTGGCGCGGCGCAGATCCCCGTGTTCGGCCAGATCGGCGCGGGCGTGCGCGGCGACGAAGTTCGCGTCGTCGGGCTCGTCGAGGGACGCGACCATCTGCACCGCGTCGTCAAGCATCGACACCACGTGCGGGAAAGCGTCGCGGAAGAACCCCGAGATGCGCACCGTCACGTCGATTCTGGGCCGGCCGAGCTCCTCAGGTGAGATGACCGCCAGCCCGGACACCCGCCGCGACGCCTCATCCCACTCGGGACGCACGCCGAGCAGGGCCAGCACCTCGGCGACGTCGTCACCCGAGGTGCGCATCGCCGAAGTTCCCCACACCGACAGCCCGACCGACTCCGGATAGCCGCCGGTCTCGTCGAGGTAGCGCCGCACCAGCGAGTCGGCCATCGCCTGTCCGGTCTGCCAAGCCAGCCGGGACGGCACCGCGCGGGGGTCGACGGTGTAGAAGTTGCGCCCGGTGGGCAGCACGTTGACCAGACCACGCAGCGGCGAACCGCTCGGCCCCGGACGCACGAACCCGCCGGCCAGCGCGTGCAGCACCGCGTCGAGTTCGGCCGACGTGCCGGCCAGCCGCGGAACCACCTCGGTGGCGGCGAATCTCAGCACCCGGCAGACCTCGGGGTCGGGATGCAGCGTGTCAGCCATGCCGGCCTCCCAATCGCCAGCCTCCATGGCTTCGACCAATGCGCGGGCGCGACCCTCGATCTCGTCGACGACCGCGGCAGCGGCGTCTTCCTTGAGCCCCAAGGCGGCCCGCAAGCCGGGCACCGCATGGTCCACCCCGCCCCACACCTGCGGGGCGCGCAGGATCGCCAGCACCAGGTTCACCCGCTCCGGTCCAGTCGGAGCGCCGCCGAGCACGTGCAGGCCGTCACGGATCTGGGCGTCTTTGATCTCACAGAGCCAGCCGTCGACGTGCAGCAGGAAGTCGTCGAATTCCTCGTCCTCGGGTCGCTCATCCAGGCCCAGGTCGCGGTGCATCTCCGCGGCCCGCATCAGGTTCCAGATCTCACCGCGGATGGCCGGCAGCTTGGCCGGATCCATGGTCGCGATGTTGCCGTACTCGTCGAGCAGTTGCTCGAGGCTCGCGATGTCGCCGTAGGACTCCGCCCGTGCCATCGGCGGGATCAAGTGGTCGACGATCGTGGCGTGCGCCCGCCGCTTGGCCTGAGCACCCTCGCCGGGATCGTTGACCAGGAACGGGTAGATCAACGGCAGGTCGGCGATCATCGCGTCGGTGGCGCACGCGGAAGACAACGCCGCGGTCTTGCCGGGCAGCCATTCCATCGATCCGTGCTTGCCCAGGTGGATCACCGCGTGCGCGCCGAAACCATGTGCCAGCCAACGGTATGCGGCCAGATAGTGGTGGCTGGGCGGCAACTCCGGGTCGTGGTAGATCGCCACCGGGTTCTCCCCGAACCCACGGGGCGGCTGGATCATCAGCACGACATTGCCGGATTGCAGTGCGGCCAAAACAATCTCGCCGGCATCGTTGACGAACAACTTGCCCGGCGCCGGACCCCACGCTGTCGTCATGGCATTGCGCAGATCGTCGGGCAACTCGGCGGTCCACTGCGCGTACTGCCGCCCGGCGACCCGCACCTGCGCGCCGTCCAGCTGCGCGGCGGACAGCCAGTTCTCGTCCTGACCGCCGGCCTCGATCAGGGTGTGTATGAGGCGATCGCCGGCCTCGGTCTCCCCTTCGTTCTCCAAGGCGACGTCCAGGACCCCGAAGCCGTCTCCGACGTCATACCCCTCCGCCGCCAGCCGCTGCAGTAGCCGCACGGCCGACACCGGGGTGTCCAGACCGACGGCGTTGCCCACCCGGGAGTGCTTGGTGGGGTAGGCCGACAACACCAGCGCCAGCTTCTTCTGCGCATTCGGGATGCGGCGCAGCACTGCGTGATTCACCGCGACTCCAGCCACGCGGGCGCAGCGCTCGGGGTCGGCGGCGTAGTGCGGCAGCCCGTCGTCGTCGATCTCCTTGAAGGAGAACGGGACGGTGATGATCCGTCCGTCGAATTCCGGGATGGCGATCTGGGTGGCCGAATCCAGCGGGGTCACGCCGTCGTCGTTGGCCGCCCAGTCCGCGCGCGACGACGCCAGGCACAGTCCCTGGAACACCGGGATGTCCAGCGCCGCGATTCGTTCGATGTCCCACGCGCCGTCGTCGTCGCCGGCGCTGACACCGGCGGTGGCGTTCATCGCCCCGCCGGCCGCCAGCATGCAGACCACCAGCGCGTCGAGCTGCCCCAGCGCGGCGAAGAGCTCGTCGGGGGCGTTGCGCAACGACGCGGCGAAGATCGGCACCGCGGCCGCCCGGCCAGTCGCATCGATGGCGTCGGCCAGCGCGTGTGCGAAACCGGCGTTGCCGCTGACCTCATGGGCCCGGTAGTACAGCACCCCGATCCGCACCGCGTCGGGAGACTCGACAGACTCTCGCTTGCCGTAACCCCACTCCGGGATCACCGCCGGCTCATCGAAACCCTCCCCGGTGAGCAGCACCGTGTCACACAAGAACGCGTGCAGCTGCGCGAGATTGGCCGGCCCACCCTCGGCGAGATAGGCGTGCGCCTGCGCGGCCAGGCCGATCGGGACCGTCGAGCACTCCATCAGCTCGGCGTTGGGCGAGCGCTCCCCGCCGAGCACCACCAGCGGCAGGCCCGTCGCGCGCAGCAGCTTCAGTTCGTCGGCGATCTCGGCCGACGACCCCAGGATGCGCAGCACCACGACGTCGGTGCCGGCCACCAACGGTTCGATGTCGTGGCGTGCGGGGTTACCGAGCCGGTACGCCGCGCCACTGGCCCGCGCGGACAGCAGGTCGGTGTCGGACGTGGACAACAGCGCGATACGGCGTGCCTGCACCATCAGGGGCCTCCTCGGGGTTCTCGCCCCTCGTCGTCGGATGTCTCGTGGCCGTATCTGGCTAACGGGCCCGGCTGCGCCGATGGCCCTTCACAGTGGCGGAACCGCCCCGGATTCGCACCGGGTTCCTGACGCCACGAGACGGCGGCCAGCCTAACGCAGCACGGCATGCAACAATGTCGCCGGTAAGGCGATGACGATTGAGGAAGCCGGTGCGAATCCGGCGCGGTCCCGCCACTGTCATCGGGGAGCGACCCTCATCAGCCACGGCCCGCCACTTGTGGGGTTGGAAGGCGAGGCAAGCAGTGATCCGAGAGCCAGGAGACTCACGTCAACGCGTCCTGCGTACCGGGGCGGTGTACCCCGAGGAAGCTGACTCACGCCCATGCCCCGTGCGTTGCGGGTAGTTCCTGCGCTCTTGGTAGCCCTGGCCACCGCATTGGCCGGCTGCTCTGGCGAACCCGCTTCCCGCACCCCGCAGGCGCGCGCCGGCTGCATCACCGACTTCGATCCGGCCGCCGACTACTTTCCCGACAAGTCGACGCTGACCGAGGCCACCAACTTCGTCCTCGAGTACCACGGCAGCTACCAGGTCCTGACCGTCAAACGGCCCTACCTCGGCGGCAAGCCGGTGTCCTATGTGCTGGTGCGTTGTGGTGCGCCCGCACCGGCACTGAGCGGCGAGCTGGCCCACGCCCAACAGATCACCGTCCCGGTACGCAGCCTCTACTCGGGCTCGACGACGCACCTGGCGATGATCACCGAACTCGGGCAAGCCGGCGTGGTCACCGGAGTGGCGAGCCCGGCCGCCGTCGCCGATCCGCAGATTCGCGCCCGCATCGAGACCGGTGCGATCGTCGGGTACGCCCCCGGCGGGCAGCTCAACGTCGAGCGGGTGCTCAGCGCCGGCCCCGACCTGCTGGTCACCGAAGGTATCGACGATCCCGGCTATCCCAAGCTGCGCGAGGCCGGTCTGCCCGTACTGGCCGACGCCGAATGGCTGGAATCCACTCCCCTGGGCCGGGCCGAGTGGATCAAGGTGTTCGCCGCGCTGACCGGGACCGAACGTCAGGCCGCGCAGACCTACCAGGACATCCGCAACCGTTACCGTGCCCTGGCCGCTCAAGCCGCTGAGGCGAAGCCCGCCGAGGTTCTGGTCGGCACCATGTATTCGGGCAGCTGGTCGATGCCCACCGGCGACAGCTACTCGGGGCGTCTGGTCGCCGACGCCGGAGGCACCTACCCCTGGCTGTCGGACACCGGCGCCGAAAACCGGCAACTGAACTTCGAGTCGGTGTACGCCAGTGCCGGCACCGCGCCGGTATGGCTGGTCACCGACGACTGGCAGACCCTGGGCGACGCGGTGGCCCGCGACAGCCGCTACGGCGAGCTGACCGCACTGCGGATCGGCCACGTGTGGTCGGCGACCAAGGCAATGACCCCCGGGGGCGGCAACCTCTACTGGGAACGCGGCACCGCGCGCCCGGATCTGCTGCTCGGCGACCTGGTCGCGATCCTGCATCCCGCGCTGGCCGCCAACCATGCGTTCGAGTTCTACCGGCGGGTGCCGCGATGAAGCCACGTATCGCCCTGGTACTGACCGCGCTGAGCGCTGCGGTGGTTCTGCTGGCCGTGCTGGGGTTGGTGCTCGGGCCGGTGCGGGTGCCGGTGCTCGACACCGTGCAGGTGCTGTTCGGCGCCGAGCCCTCCGACCCGCGCTGGCAGGTGATCGTGTGGAACATGCGGTTGCCGCGGGTGCTCACCGCGCTGGCCGCCGGGTCCGCGCTCGGGGTCGCCGGACTGCAGCTGCAAACCCTGTTCCGCAACACCCTCGCCGACCCCTACATCCTGGGCGTGAGTTCCGGGGCCAGCCTCGGCGTCGCGGTGGTGGTGCTGCTCGGTGGCGCGGCAGGCGGCGGATTCACCACCGCGGTGGCCGGAGCCAGCCGCGCCGCGGAGGTGATCGCGGCGGCCCTGGGGGCGGCGGCGATGCTCACGCTGGTGCTGGTCTTGTCGCGGTGGACCCGCTCGGCCGCGACGCTGCTGCTGATCGGGGTGATGATCGGTGCGGCCAGCACCGCTCTGGTGAGCCTGGCGATGGTGTACTCCGATCCGCAGCGGGTGCAGCAGTACCTGCTGTGGGGCCTGGGCAGTTTCGCCGGTACCGGCTGGGCCGATCTGGAACTGCTGCTGCCGCTGGTGGCGGTCGGGCTACTGACCGCGGCGCTGACGATCCGCCCGCTCAACGCCCTGCTGCTCGGTGAGAGTTACGCGGCGACGATGGGCATCAACGTGCACCGGGCCCGGGTGGTCACGGTCATCTCGGCGTCGCTGCTGGCGGGTGTCACGACCGCGTTCTGCGGACCGATCGCGTTCCTCGGCCTGGTGGTGCCGCACATCGCCCGCATCGTGGTCGGCACCTCCGACCATCGCGTGGTGGTCCCGGCGGTGATGCTGCTGGGCGCGGTCGCGGCGCTGGGCTGCGGCATCGTCAGCCAGGTGCCCGGCAGCGACCTGGTCATCCCGATCAACGCGGTCACCGCGCTGGTCGGGGCGCCGGTGGTGATCGCCGTGCTGTTGCGGGCCCGTCGCGGATCGGGGTTGCCGTCATGACGCCGGCGGTTACGGATGAGAGCCGAAGCTGGGACCGCCGTATGGCACCGGCGGCCGTAGAACTCGCCGGCCTGGTCATCGGCTATCGCAGCCGGCGCCGGTCGACCACGGTGGCGACCGGACTGGCCGCCCAGGCCCGCCGGGGCGAACTGACCGTGCTGATCGGGCCCAACGGCGCCGGTAAGTCCACCCTGATCCGCACACTGGCCGGGTTGCAGCCCGCGCTCGGCGGACGTGTCCTGCTGGACGGCACCGACCTGACCGCACTGCCCCGAGACGAGCTGGCCCGCCGGGTCGCGGTGGTGCTGACCGAGCGCGTCGATCCGGGCCTGCTGTCGGCGCGGGAGCTCGTCGGGCTGGGCCGCATCCCACACCTGGGTTTGGGTGGCCGGCTGCGCCCGGCCGACGAGGAGATCATCGACTGGGCGCTGGCGGCGACCGGCGCCCAGCATCTGGCGTCACGGCCGGCCACCGAACTGTCCGACGGCGAATGCCAACGGGTCCTGACCGCCCGGGCGCTGGCCCAGCAGCCGGGCCTGCTGATCCTTGACGAGCCGACCGCGTTCCTGGATGTGTCCTCGCGGGCAGCACTGTTCGGGCTGCTGCGCGAGCTCGCCCGCGACCAGCAGTTGGCGGTGGTGTTGAGCACCCACGATCTGGAATTGGCGCTGCGGGTGGCCGACCGGGTGTGGCTGATGGATCCAGCGGGGACGTTGGTGGATACGGTCGGCGAAGAGCTGATGGTGTCCGGGCGCATCGGGGAGATGTTCGGCAACGACACCCTGCGCTTCGACCCGGCCAGCGGCATGTTCACCTTCGTCGGGGACGCCAACGAGCGCACCGCCCGGGTCGACGCCGAGGAGCCGTTGCGCTCGGCACTGACCCGGGTGCTGTCCCGGGAGGGCTGGGGGCTCGGCGATTCCGCCGAAATCGTGCTCACGGCAACCGATCCGGCCGCCGTCATGCTGCGTTCCACTTCCGGCAATCAGGTCATGGCGCTACGCGACCTACCGCAGCGACTGCGTGCCCTGCCGGCGACCACCCACCGCTGCGCCTCTCAGGACCAGACGATCGCGGCGCTGGCCGAGTTATCGACTGTCAGCTCCTATTTCGCGGTCTCCACCGGGGTGGCGGACGACGCCGACTGGCATCCGGTGACACAGCTGTACACCGACCCCGATCTGCTCGCGGACGCTATCGCCGGAGTGCAGGACCGTATCGGAGCAGCGGATCTTCGTGTGGCGGTGTCCACCTTCTACCTCGGATTCGCGGCACGACTGTGGTCGGTCGGGCTGGGCGGCCTGGCCGAGCACCGACTCTTGATCGATCTGGATCCCGATCAGCTCTGGTACACCGATTCGGGCGGGCCGGTCCGGCTGCATCTGCCGAATCCGATGGCCTGGCAGGGGTCTTCGGCCAGCGACGACTTGGAGCCGGCGCTGGCCGAGATGATCCTGACCGGCCACCTGGAACCGTTGGCCGCCGCGGTACGCCGGCTCGGCCCGATATCGGAAGGGCTGCTGCGCGGCAATATCGCCTCCGCAGCTTTGGGTGCCGCCCGTGCCCTGCGCTGGCACCACGGCGGAGACCTTGCGGACCAGCCAAGCTGGGATCTCGCACGCACCATGTGCGATGACGAGCGGCTCTCTGGCGCAGTGTCTTTCAGCGATTCCGGGACCGAGTACCGCCGAGCCAGCTGCTGCCTGTTCTACCGCACGCCCGGCGGCGGACTGTGCGGTGACTGCGCACTGACCCACAAGCCCCAGGTTCGCCTGAACCCATGAAGGAAGGGATTCCCATGACCGAGAACACCGGAACCGTCGTCGCCGATCCCCCGATCGTCGACACCGAAGACCGCGGCCGCGAACAACGCTGGCCGCTGCCGACCGATCAGCAGAGCCTGCTGGACCTGCTGCACCTGTGCTTCGACGAGTACTGGGACGAGATCTGGTTCGGCATCATCATGGAGGGCGCGGCCTGGGAGGTGGCCGCCCCCAACGCGCCACGCAAGATCTCCATGCTCGACGGCTACGCCACCATCGATTTCGGCCGCTGGCACTTCCACCTGTGCATCGGCAAGCACCGGGCCAGCGGCTCGGAGCTGGGACGCATTCGCCGCTGCACGCGGGCCGAGCTGTACCGCCGAATCGGCAAGGACGGCAACCCGCAGTCGTGGGGCGTGCGCCTGTTCAACGGGCGTGACGAGCAGATGATGACGGTGATGCTGCCGAACCCGTTCCTCACCAACGACCAGCAGATGCGCGACGAGCCCGAGTGGGGCCAGCTGGAGTTGTGGGACAAGTTGCGCGACAAGTACCTCGGCCTGGGGCCGGACCCGCTGGACCGCGGCGGGAATCGGATCCGCTGCGGCGGTTAGGTGGTGTTGATCAAGTTCGATCTTGATCTTGATCATGGTGACGGACGCATCGGCCTGCTGCTGCACGTCGTCGAGCATCGGTGAGCTGTCCGTGGCCGTGAGCGTCCGGACGCCGTCGGCACCAGCCGAACCATCGCAGTCCACCCACAGTTCGGGACCTCACTGTGCGGCACCGCTCATCAGCAACCCTGGCTGTGAGAGTCGCCCGCGCTGACGGCGTTCCACGCCTCCCGAGTTAGCAGGTACTTCCGGAACGACGACCCGCCGTAGGAGACCTCGCCGTCGGGGACGAACCCGAGCCGAGCGACCGCGCGGGTCGGGCTCCTCGAGAAGGGGAGAGCGATGGTGACCACGTCGATGCCGAGCACGGAGAAGCCCCGGTCCAGAGCCGCCCGGGCAATCCCGGCACCCGCGCCCCAGTGCTCGGGCAGCAGCACCAACGCGAAGTCGGCCTCGCCATCTTCCTTCTGGAAGCCGCCCCAGCCGGCGAACCGGCCGTCCACCAGCACGGCCCACGGCCCGTAGCCGTGCAACTCCCACTGGGCGTCCTTCTCCTGCACCCAGGCGGCGGCGGACTCGTCACTGAAGGTTCCGGCCAGCGGCATATGCCGGGCGTTCCGCGGCTCGTTGAGCAGCGACAACACTTCCCAGAGCGGAACCTCAGTCAACCGGATGAAATCAATTCGGGCTGAGCGGGATGTCATCGGTCTGCATTGTGATTGGTGCGCGGCTGTGCACTCGCTGCGGTTGTCGACAACCGTCTCACGACCGGTTTCCAACGCGGGAGTGATGACCCATCAGATCGACACGACCCCAGGCACGGGATGGCGCGACGCTCCTTCACGCCTCACCATCTACCTCCCCGCGACACTGACCTAGATGAAGCAGCCTAAATCAACATGGCCGAGGTCCGGCCAGCCCGGCTAGTCCGGTTCGACCGGCCAGGTGTTGGGCATCATCGGGCTGACCGCACCACCGCCGAAACCATCGTCGGCCAGGGCGGTCAGCCCGCTCGGCCGCGCACTGGTCACCCGGTGGGTAGCACCGGCGAAGCCCTGCGATCCAGCGCCTCTACTCGAGGCGACCGCCCCGGCAAGTTCCATCGGATCCGGCTCCAAGTCCATGTACTCGTAGCCCCGGCCCAGCATGCCGACCTTGGCCTTACGCCGACGTCGCTGCGCGGCCTTCTGCTCCACCGGCTCCTCTGCGGGTGCCGCCGCGCTGGCCGGTTTCGACGCCGCCTTCTTGCGGGAGCTGGTACCCGAGCCCCGACGAGCGCCCATGTCCAGGCCACCGACCATGTACATGTAGGCCGGCATGGTGACCGACGGCGGTCCCGCCGGAGTCGGCGGCGGGGCGGCGGGCGGCGGTGGGGCAGCTGCTGCCGGTGCCGGTGCCGGGGCGGGCGCAGGAGCCGGGGCAGGCGCCGGTGCGGGAGCCGGTGCCGGGGGCTGGGCTAGGGCCAGTCCCGGCGGGGGCGCGGGAGGCGGCGGCACCGCAGCGGCTAACGCATGATGTGCCATCGCCCCGATACCCAGACCGCCGATCACTCCCGCCGATCCGAGCACGGTCGTGCCGGCCATCGTGGCGGCCAGCGCCGGCAGCAGCGCCGTCTGGGTGATCAGGTAGTTCATTGCCTGGATGGTGTTGCCGATCGTCGAGGTGACGATCTCGACCATCGCCAGCGGGACGACCAGGCCCAGGCCCTGAGGGTTGAACAGGGCCGTGTACATGATCGCGATCAGGTCGTCGATGATGACGATGCTGGTGAAGGCGAAGTAGGACCCCGGGTCCAGCGGCACCGAGAAGACGTAGGCCAGGCTCGCCGGGTTGAAAAAACTCAACGGGTTCCCCGTCCACGCCAGCCACGACCCGGGCACCCCGGGCGGTGGCAGTAACGATGACCCGCCTTGCAGGCCGGCGAAGAACTCAGCCAGCGGGTCCGCGAAGCCGGTGAAGCCGATCTTGGTGAAGAACTCCTGCCACTCGACATACGCCGGATACTGACTGACATCGGGATAGGGCGGATGCGGGACCAGGCTTTCGAGCCATTTGGCGAAGTCCAGAAACCACTGCGGTGGCGCCGGCGCGGTGTCCGCCGCACTGCCGGGTGTCTTGAGCACCACTGGCGCCGGTTCGGTCTGAGCTGTCGCCGCGGTCGCCACCGCTGCGCCGGCCACCGCCTGATAGGCGGTCATCACGGCGGCGGCCTGCGCCCACATCCGTGCGTAGTCGGCCTCGTTCAACGCGATCGGAATCGTGTTGACGCCGAAGAAGTTTGTGCCCACCAGCACCGCGTGCGTGACGTGGTTGGCGACCAACTCGGCCATGGTCGGCATCGCCGCCAACGCGGCGGTGTACCCCGCGGCAGCCGTCTCCTGCTGAGCCGCCGTGGCGGCGCTGTTGGCGACGGCGCGCAGCAGCCAGGCCAGATACGGCGCGTGGGCGGTCACGAACGCCTCGGCGGACGGCCCCTGCCACGACCCGGCCTGCACTGCGCCCAGCACCGCCGTCAGATCGTCGGCGATCGCGGCATATTCAGTGCTCAGCGCGCTCCACGCGGCGGCCGATGACAGCAAGGGACCGGCACCCGGGCCGGCCGACAGTGACGTCGAATGTACTTCTGGCGGAGAGGCCATCCAGATCGGCGCAGTCATCGCAGACCACCGGATGCCACCCGAAAAGGGCGCAACATGGGAGTTTGTCAGCTCTCTCGGGGTACACCGCCCCGGGTCGCAGGATGCGACGATGTGAGTGTCCTGACTCTCGGATCAACGCTCGCCTCGCCTTCCAGCTCCGTCAGAGCCGTGGCAGTTGAGGGTCGCTCCCCGATCACAGTGGCGGGACCGTGCCGGATTCACACCGGCTTCCTGCACCATCGTTGCCGTACCGGTGCATTATCGCACGCTGCGACGCGTAGCGCCCCTAAAGCGCAACTACACGCTGGCGCGGCCGGGGCCGTGCACGGCTTCGGCGACCGCATCGGCCAGCGGTTCGATGTCGGCCGGGGCCAACTCGGCGATGGTGATCCGCAGGCCCGGGGCGGCCCGGATCCGGAACCGCGCGCCCGGCGCCGCGGCCCAGCCCGCGGCGAACAACGCCGTCATCGCCACCGCCTCGTCGGGTACCGGGATCCACACGTTGAGCCCGGATCGGCCGTGCGCGAGCACGCCCCGGTCGGCCAGTGCCGTGCACAGCCCGTCGCGGGCCGCACGGTAAGCGGCTTCGGCGTCGGTCACCCGCTGCGTCGCCGCGGCGTCGCGCCACAGTTCGACCGACAGGTTCTGCAGCAGGTGACTGACCCAGCCCGGCCCCAGCCGCTGGCGACCCTGCACCCGTTCGACGGTGCGCGGGTCACCGGCCAATACCGCCAGCCGCAGATCCGGGCCATACGCCTTGGCCACCGACCGAATGAACGCCCAGTGCCGGGTCACCCCTGCCAGCGAGTGCAGCGGCACCCCGGCGATGGCCGCACCGTGGTCGTCTTCGACCAGCAGCACCTCCGAATCGGCCAGCAATGCCCATAGCGCATTCGCACGATCCGCGGAAACCGCGGCGCCGGTGGGGTTCTGAGCACGGCTGGTCACCACCACAGCGCGCACTCCGCGCCCCAGCGCGCGAGCCAATTCGGCAGGCAGCGGACCGTCGTCGTCGACCGCGACCGGCTCCGGAGTGAGGCCCAGCGCACCGAGTAGGTCGAGCAGGTTGGGCCACCCCGGATCTTCGACGGCCACCCGGTCGCCGGGACGCAGGTGGGCGCAGAGCACCCGCTCGATTCCGTCCAGCGCTCCGGAGGTGACCGCCAGGTGATCGGCCGGCACACCGTCGGCGGCCAGTTCGGCCGCGGCATGCTCGGCCAGCGCCGGCGTGATCGGCGGGTTCCCGTAGAGCACAACGGGTCCCGGAGCTGCGGCGATTACGGGCAGCAGCGCCGGATTGGGGTTTCCCGTGGATAGGTCTCGCACGCCTGGGGGCACCGCCAGCCCGCGCAGCGACCGCGGTGTGGTCGCCGGCCGATCGCGCACCCTGGTACCTCGCCGTCCCGAGCTTTCGACAGCGCCGCGGTCGCGCAACAGCCGGTAGGCGGCAGCCACGGTGTTCGGATTCACCCCGAGTTGCTGGGCCAGCGCGCGAATCGGCGGCAGCGCGGCCCCCGGCGCCAACGCACCTTGCGCGATGCCCTCCTCAACGCTGGCCGCGATGGCCTCGGCACCCTCGCCGGCAATGCTGTATTGTACTGACACAACTCCAATATTGCACTAGTACATTAACGGAGGCAAGCTCGTGTCCTACGCACCGACGCCGCAGACCACCCCCACCCGGTATCGGGAACGGGCCCGCTACGACCGCGACACCGTGCACCACATCCTGGACGAGGCGCTGATCTGCCATCTGGGTTACGCCCGCGACGGCCATCCGGTGGTGCTGCCCACCACGCACGCCCGAGTCGACGAGACGCTGTATCTGCATGGCTCCACCGGCAGCGGCCCGGTGCTGGCCGCCGGCCCCACCGGGCTACCGGTCTGCGTCACCGCCACCCTGGTCGACGGGTTGGTGCTGGCCCGCTCGGCGCTACACCATTCGATGGCCTACCGCTCGGTGGTCGTCATCGGCGCCGCCCGCCTGGTCCAGGACGAGGCCGAGAAGCGGCTCGGGCTCGATGCGCTGCTCGATCACGTCGCACCCGGCCGGGCCGCCGATGCCCGGCCACCCAACCGCCGGGAGCTGGCGGCCACCGCGGTGCTGGCCCTCGACCTCGTGAAGGTGTCCGCCTCAGTGCGCGACGGCGGACCCAACGACGAACCCGAAGACATCGCGTTGCCGCACTGGGCGGGCGTGGTTCCGCTGCGGATGGTCGCCGGGTGCCCGGAGCCGGCCGCCGACCTCGACCCGGCCATCGCGCTGCCGCCCTACCTGGAGTCCTACCGCAGGCCGCGGTGAGTTAGCGCGGTGACCTACGTCGCCTGCCTGCCGTACTCCGGCATCCAGGTGCCCGGCGTCATCGGGGTGGTGGCACCGCCACCGAATGCGTCGGCGGCAAGGGCGGTGAGTCCGCTCGGCTCGACGGCGTCCGCGGCGTCTTCGGGGTCCATGTACTCATACCCGCGGCCGAGCATGTCGGCCTTCACACGTCGTCGCCGACGGGCCTTGGCCTTCTCCTCGGCGACGGCGGCCTCCGCCGGTGCCGCGGCGGCGTCGGGTTCGGGCGCTTTGCGTCGGCGCGCACTGGTGCCCGCGGCCCGGCGGGCCTGCTGGCTCGCGCCGGCGACCAGATACATGGCGGCCAGACTGTCCCCCGGGGCCAACGGCGGCGCGGGCGGCGGCGGTGGCGCCGGCGGCGCTGCGGGCGGCGCCGGTGCCAGAGCGGGTGCCGGTGCGGGAGCCGGGGCCGGCGCGGGGACCGGCGGCGTGGGAGCCACCGTCACCCCGGCGAAGGGCGGGGGCATGATCGGAACCAGCGGCACCGGAACGGCATGCAGCGCGGCCAGCCCGGACAACCCCGCCAGTCCGGCCAACGGTGCCGCGGCCAGTGGCGCCAGAGCGGCAGTCAGCATCGGCAGCACCACCGGAATCAACACCAGAGCCTGCTCCAGCAGCGTCTTGAGCAGCGCGATCACGTCGGTGATGATCGTGCCGACCGCTTCCACCGCGGCGAACATCAGCGTGAAAGCAATGGTGCTGGGATTGCCGGACGCGAACGCCGCGGCGATGTCGGCGCCGATGAATGCGAACGTCTGCGACAGGTAGGCAGCGAACGATCCGAAGTCCATCGGATAACCGATCGCGAACGCGAGGTTGTAGGGACTCAGAAAGCTCAGCGGGTTGCCCAGGACCGGCAGCCAGGGATCGAACCCGCCGAACATCGACTGGAAGAAGGGGTTGCTCGCCAGCTGGTCGATCATCGGCTGCAGCACTTTGTTGTAGAAGTCGGTGTAGCCGCTGTTCTGCAGCCACTCCATGATCTCGTTCTGCCGATCCGGCGGGAGCTGCGGCTGGCTGGCGTCGGCGGACTGGGCCTTGGCGATCTGCGGCGCCGCAGAGGTCTGCGGGCTCGACGCCACCGCGCTGCCCGCGACGGCCTGATATGTGGTCATCACCGTGGCGGCCTGCAACCACATCCGGCCGTAGTCGGCCTCGTTGAGGGTGATCGGGATGGTGTTGACGCCGAAGAAGTTGGTGGCCACCAGCACCGCGTGGGTGGCGTGGTTGGCCGCCAGCTCGGCCAGGGTCGGCATTGCCGCCAACGCCGAGCTGTAGGCAGCGGCCGCGGTCTGCTGCTGGGCGGCCATCACCGCGCTGGTGATGCCGGCGTGCAGCAGCCAGGCCAGATACGGCACGTTCGCCGCCACATAGGCTTCGGCGCTCGGGCCCTGCCACGCCCCGGCCTGCACCGCACCCAGCAGCGCTGCCAGCTCGTCGGCGATCTCGGCGTACTCGGTGCTCAGCGTGCTCAACGCCGCCGCCGACGCCAGCAGCGGGCCTGCCCCAGGACCGGCCGACAGCAAGGTCGAGTGGACCTCGGGTGGAGACGCGATCCAGATCGGAGCGGTCACGGTCGTCAACTCTCTCGGGTTACCCGCCCCGAATCGGAGGTTGCAACGACGTGAGTTTCTGGCTCTCGGGCGAGTTCACTCCCCCGATCACAGTGGCGGGACCGCTCCGGATTCGCACCGGCTTCCTACATCGCCATCGCCTTACCGGCGAATTGTCGCACGCCAGGCGCCCTGAGCGCCGCCGAGTGTGAAATCTACGACGGATCCTCCGGCGTTTCCGTCGGCGGATTCACACTCGGCGGGGAACCTCAGTCCTTGGCGTCGATCGCGGCGTTCAGCGTCGGGCTGGGCCGCATCACCGCCGAGGTCAGGTCGTGGTCCGGCGCGTAATAACCACCGATGTCCACCGCGTTGCCCTGCACCACGGCCAGCTCACCCAGGATGACGTCCTCGTTCTTGGCCAGCGTGTTCGCCAGCCCCGCGAAGTGCTTGGCCAGCTCGGCGTCCTCGGTCTGCGCCGCGAGCTCATCCGCCCAGTGCTTGGCCAGGTAGAACTGGCTACCGCGGTTGTCGAGCTCGCCGGTCTTGCGCGACGGGCTCTGGTTGGCGTCCAGCAGCTTGCCGATCGCCGAGTCCAGCGTCTCGCCCAGGATCTTGGCGCGGACATTGCCGGTCTTGGCACCCAGGTCGTCGAAGCTGGCACCCAGCGCCAGGAATTCGCCGAGCGAGTCCCAGCGCAGGTGGTTCTCCTCCACCAGCTGCTTGACGTGCTTGGGGGCCGAACCGCCCGCACCCGTCTCGTACATGCCGCCGCCGGCCATCAGCGGCACGATCGACAGCATCTTGGCGCTGGTGCCCAGCTCCAGGATCGGGAACAGGTCGGTGAGGTAGTCGCGCAGGATGTTGCCGGTGGCGGCGATGGTGTCCTGACCGCGGATCAGCCGCTCCAGGGTGTACCGCATGGCCCACACCTGCGGCATGATCTGGATCTCCAGGCCTTCGGTGTCGTAATCCAACAGGTAGGCCTTGACCTTCTTGCGCAGCTCGGCCTCGTGCGGACGCTCGGTGTCGAGCCAGAACACCACCGTCATGCCCGACGCCCGGGCCCGCTGAACGGCCAGCTTCACCCAGTCCCTGATGGCGGCGTCGGTGACCGTGCACAGCCGCCAGATGTCACCGGCCTCCACGTTCTGGGTCAGCAGCACCTCACCGGTGGCCAGGTCCACAATGTCGGCGACGCCGGCCTCGGGGACCTCGAAGGTCTTGTCGTGGCTGCCGTACTCCTCGGCCTTCTGCGCCATCAGCCCGACGTTGGGGACGGTGCCCATGGTGGCCGGGTCGAACTGCCCGTGGGTCTTGCAGAAGTTGATGATCTCCTGGTAGATCCGGGCGAACGTCGACTCCGGGTTAACCGCCTTGGTGTCCTTGGTCCGTCCATCGGCGCCGTACATCTTGCCGCCGGCCCGGATCATCGCCGGCATCGAGGCGTCCACGATGACATCCGAGGGCGAGTGGAAGTTGGTGATCCCGTGCGCCGAATCCACCATCGCCAGCTCCGGACGGTGCTCCCGACAGGCGTGCAGGTCCTCGATGATCTCGTCGCGCTGGGAGGCCGGCAGCGTCTCGATCTTGCTGTACAGGTCGACCATGCCGTTGTTGACGTTGACGCCCAGGTCGTCGAAGAGCTTCTGGTGCTTGGCGAATGCGTCCTTGTAGAACACCTTGATGGCGTGGCCGAACACGATCGGGTGGCTGACCTTCATCATGGTCGCCTTGACGTGCAGGGAGAACATCACGCCGGTCTTGCGGGCGTCCTCCATCTGCTCCTCGTAGAACTCACGTAGCGCCGCCACGCTCATGAACATCGAGTCGATGACCGTGCCGTCCAGCAGCGACACCTTCTCCTTGAGCACAATCGTGTTGCCGCTCTTGGTCGTCAGCTGCATCTTGACGTCGCGGTCGCGGTCCAGCGTCATCGACTTCTCACCGTGGTAGAAGTCGCCGTGCTTCATGGTCGCCACGTGCGTGCGCGAGGCCTGTGACCACTCGCCCATGCTGTGCGGGTGCTTGCGCGCGTACTCCTTGACCGCCTTGGGCGCACGACGGTCCGAGTTACCTTCCCGCAGTACCGGATTCACCGCAGAGCCCAGGCACTTGGCATAGCGGTCGTGAACGTCTCGCTCCTGCTCAGACTTGGGGTCCTCGGGGTAGTCCGGCAGCTTGAAGCCCTTGCCCTGCAGCTCCTTGATGGCGGAGACCAGCTGCGGCACCGAAGCGCTGATGTTGGGGAGCTTGATGATCGTGGTGTCCGGCAGCTGGGTCAGCCGGCCGAGTTCGGCCAGGTTGTCCGGCACCCGCTGCTCGTCGGTCAGACAGTCAGGGAAGGCGGCCAGGATGCGGGCCGCAAGCGAGATGTCACTGGCTTGGACGTCGATACCCGCGGGCCCGGTGAAGGCCTGCACGATCGGCAGGAACGAGTACGTCGCCAACAGCGGCGCCTCGTCAGTCAGCGTGTAGATGATGGTCGGCTGGTCGGCGCACATGGCTGTTCTCCCGGCGTCAGGTTCTTAGGTGTTCGATTGTCCCGCGTTGTACACGGCGGCATCAGTATCGCGTACCGGTCCACGGCGTTCACCGCCGGTGAGCAGGTGGCGACAGCTATACGGGATGCGATAGGCTGCGTGACGGTCATGAGTGCCAGCGCGAAGCCCCGGCTTGCTGGCCGGCAACCCTCCAACCGCGGTGGGGTGCCCCGGGTGATGACCGGGTTGAGTAGCCATAATCGGCTACGCGGCAAGCGCGGGTCCGCCACAACGGGCCCCCCGAGTAGACAGGGGAACCTGATGCGTGCCTCCTTGCGCCCGCTCACCCGTTGCTGTTGTCGCTGAACCCAGGCCTAATCCGCTCGTCACCAGCGACAACAAACCCGAGGAAACCATTCAGCAATGACCGCCGACAACAACATCGACCCAAGTTCGCACTGGTCGTTCGAGACTAAGCAGGTCCACGCCGGGCAGGTTCCCGACGCGACCACCAATGCCCGCGCGTTGCCGATCTACCAGACCACCTCCTACACGTTCGACAACACCGATCACGCGGCCAAGCTGTTCGGGCTGGAGGTTCCGGGCAACATCTACACCCGGATCATGAACCCGACCAATGACGTCGTCGAGCAGCGGATCGCCGCACTCGAAGGCGGGGTCGCGGCGCTGCTGGTGGCCTCCGGGTCCGCCGCGGCGACCTTCGCGATCCTCAATCTCGCCGGCGCCGGCGACCACATCGTTTCCAGCCCGCGGCTCTACGGTGGCACGTACAACCTGTTCCACTACTCGCTGACCAAGCTGGGCATCGAAACCACCTTCGTCGAGGACCCCGATGACCTGGAGTCCTGGCGGGCGGCGGTGCGGCCGAACACCAAGGCCATCTTCGCCGAGACCATCTCGAACCCGAAGATCGACGTGCTCGACATTCCCGGCGTGGCGGGCGTGGCCCACGACAACGGGGTGCCGCTGATCGTCGACAACACCGTGGCGACCCCCTACCTGATCCAGCCACTGGCCCACGGCGCCGACATCGTGGTGCACTCGGCCACCAAGTACCTGGGTGGGCACGGCGCGGCGATCGCAGGCGTCATCGTCGACGGCGGGACCTTCGACTGGACGCAGGGCCGCCACCCGGGTTTCACCACTCCCGACCCGAGCTACCACGGGGTGGTCTTCGCCGACCTGGGAGCACCGGCGTTCGCACTCAAGGCCCGCGTGCAGCTGCTGCGTGACCTGGGTTCGGCGATCTCGCCGTTCAATGCCTTCCTGATCGCCCAGGGCCTGGAGACGTTGAGTCTGCGGGTCGAGCGGCACGTGGCCAACGCCCAGCGGGTTGCGGAGTTCCTGGAGGCCCGCGACGACGTGCTGAGCGTCAACTACGCCGGGCTGGCCAGCTCGCCGTGGCATGCCCGGGCGCAGCAGCTGGCACCGAAGGGTGTCGGCGGTGTGCTCTCGTTCGAGCTTGCCGGCGGCATCGAGGCCGGCCGGGCCTTCGTCGACGCACTGAAGCTGCACAGCCACGTCGCCAACATCGGTGACGTGCGTTCGCTGGTGATTCACCCGGCGTCGACGACGCACGGCCAGCTCAGTGCCGAAGAGCAGCTGGCCAGCGGTGTGACCCCGGGCCTGGTTCGGCTGGCGGTCGGCATCGAGGGCATCGCGGACATCCTGGCGGACCTGGAGCTCGGTTTCGCCGCGGCATCGACACAGCTCGGCGGCTCGTCGGCGCTGGCGGCCCGTTGAGGCGGTCCCCGGTGACAATCTCCGACGTGTCCAGGCAGCTATTGCCCGCCGAGGGAGAGACCGGCGTGGTCGCCATCGGGTCGCTGACGCTGCAGAGCGGCGCGGTGCTCGATGACGTGCACATCGCTGTGCAGCGCTGGGGCGAACTCTCGCCCGAGCGCGACAACGTCGTCATGGTGCTGCATGCACTGACCGGGGATTCCCACGTCACCGGGCCCGCCGGGCCGGGCCATCCCACTCCGGGCTGGTGGGACGGGGTGATCGGCCCCGGCGCTCCGATCGACACCGATCGCTGGTGCGCGGTGGCCACCAACGTGCTGGGCGGTTGCCGCGGGTCTACCGGTCCGGGATCCCTGGCCCGCAACGGGAAGCCTTGGGGCTCAAAGTTTCCCGCGATCACGATTCGCGACCAGGTGCAGGCCGACATCGCCGCGCTGGCCGCCCTGGGCGTCACCGAGGTGGCCGCCGTGCTGGGCGGTTCGATGGGTGGCGCCCGCGGACTGGAGTGGATGGTCGGCCACCCGGACCGGGTGGGCGCGGGCCTGCTGCTGGCTGTCGGCGCCCGGGCCACCGCCGACCAGATCGGCACGCAGAGCACCCAGATCGCGGCCATCAAGGCCGACCCGGACTGGCAGGGCGGCGACTACCACGGCACCGGCCGCAGTCCCGAGGCCGGCCTGGCGATCGCCCGGCGCATCGCGCACCTGACCTACCGCGGCGAGGCCGAGCTGGACCAGCGCTTCGGCAATGCCGCCCAGGACGGGGAGGACCCGGCCGACGGTGGGCGTTACGCGGTGCAGAGCTACTTGGAGCATCAGGGCGCCAAGCTGGTGTCGCGGTTCGACGCAGGCAGTTACGTGACCCTGAGCGACTCGCTGTCGAGCTACGACGTGGGCGCCGGACGCGGCGGCGTGGCCGCGGCGTTGCGTGGCTGCCCGGTCCCCGCGGTGGTCGCCGGGATCACCTCGGACCGGCTGTACCCGCTGCGGTTGCAGGCCGAGCTGGCCGAGCTGCTGCCCGGCTGCGACGGACTGCAGGTGCTCGACTCCGACTGCGGGCACGACGGCTTCCTGCTGGACACCGCCCGAGTCGGCGAGCTGATCCGCCAGACCCTGGACTTGGCGAGCTCGGCGCGGGACCGCCGGCGGTGAGCCCGTCCGAGCAGGGCCGCCGCGACCGTTCGCTGTCGTTCGGTTCGCAAGCCGCCGCCTACGAGCGGGGTCGTCCGTCCTACCCGCCGGAGGCCATCGACTGGCTGCTGCCGCCGGGCGCCCGCGATGTCCTTGACCTGGGCGCCGGCACCGGCAAACTCACCGCACGCCTGGTAGAACGCGGCCTGGACGTGGTGGCGGTGGACCCGATCGCCGAGATGCTCGAGGTCCTGGCGGCCGCCCTGCCCGGCACCCCGGCACTGCTCGGGTCGGCCGAGCAGATCCCGCTGCCGGACAACAGCGTCGACGCGGTGCTGGTGGCCCAGGCCTGGCATTGGTTCGACCCCGCCCGGGCCATCCCGGAGCTGGTGCGGGTGCTGCGCCCCGGCGGCCGGCTGGGGCTGGTGTGGAACACCCGCGATGAGCGGCTGGGCTGGGTCAAGGAACTCGGCAATATCATCGGCCGCGAAGATGCCCGCGACGTGGTCGACGCCGGGGTGAGCCTGCCCGCGCCCTTCGGTGACATCGAAAGCCACCACGTGGAGTGGACCAACTACCTGACGCCGCAGGCCCTGATCGATCTGGTCGCGTCCCGCAGCTACTGCATCACCTCACCGGACGCGGTACGCACCAAGACCCTGGACCAGGTCCGCAACCTACTGGCCACCCATCCGGCGTTGGTCGGGTCCACCGGGCTTGCGCTGCCCTACATCACGGTGTGCGCGCGCGCCACACTTTCGGATTCCTAACACCGGCAGGTGTTTATGCCCGCCGACATCGGGTATGCGGCTCCGGTCGGCCGGAACCGGGGGGCCCTACGGTTGGCATCCATCAAGGCCCCGGCTGCCCGAAGGGCCGATCCGCATGACTCACCGCCTGACTCCACATTTCGCTGATGTACAAGCCCATTACGACCTGTCCGATGATTTCTTTCGGCTCTTCCTGGATCCGACTCAGACCTACAGCTGCGCCTACTTCCGGCACTACGACTGGACGCTGGAGGAGGCTCAACTCGCCAAGATCGATCTTTCGCTCGGCAAGCTCGGCCTGCGCCCGGGTATGACGCTGCTCGACGTGGGCTGCGGCTGGGGCGCCACCATGCAGCGGGCGATCGAACAGTACGACGTCAACGTGGTCGGTCTGACGTTGAGCAAGCACCAGGCCATCCATGTGCAATCGATGTTCGCCGCGATGGACTCCCCGCGCAGCCGACGAGTGCTGTTGGCCGGGTGGGAGGAGTTCGACGAGCCGGTCGACCGGATCGTGTCCATCGGGGCGTTCGAGCACTTCGGCTACGACCGCTACGACGACTTCTTCGCGATGGCCCACCGGGCACTGCCCAGCGACGGGGTGATGATGCTGCACACCATTTGTGGCTTGTCCCCGCAACAGATAGTCGAATACGGCATGCAGCTGACGGCCGAACTGGCCGCCTTTCAGATCTTCCTCATGACCGAGATCTTCCCCGGCGGGCAGCTGCCGTCGGTGGCGCTGGTCAAGGAGCACGCCGTCAAAGCCGGATTCACGGTGAACCGCATCCAGTCACTGCAGCAGCACTACGCAATGACCCTCGACCACTGGGCGCAGGCATTGGAAGCGCACGAGTGTGAGGCCATCGCGCTTCAGTCCGAGGAGGTCTACGAGCGCTACATGCGTTACCTGACCGGCTGCGCCGAGGAATTCCGGGAGGGCCGCTTCGACGTCAACCAGTTCACGCTGGCCAAGTAACCGAAGCCAAAGCCGTTCCCGCGCCAGCGATTCCCCGCTACGCGCTGAACAGGTCGGTGAAGTCGTTGGCGATCGACTGGAAGGCGCTCATCACACTCATCAGCTCGAACCCGATGGCTGTGGGGATCAGCCCGGCGTCGGCCGCGATCGGCATTCCGATGGCGTTCGTCAGTGTGGTCAGCAGGTCGTCGCCGTTGCCGAATGCGTTGAAGAACATGCTGATGTCGTAGGCGGGCATGGTGGTCAGCAAGGCGTTGATGATGTCCGCGGTCGGCAGCAGCACCGAATACAGCGTGGCGGCCGCGCTCGAGAACGTGTTGACCACGTCGAGGAGACTGGGCAGCGAGAAGTCCATCCCCGAACCGAGCGCGTCCGCCGGGCTCCCCAGCGACAGGTGCCCGAGGTCGTAGATGAAGTCGTCGAATCCGTGCTGCGCTCCCTGCCACAGCGAGCTCAGCAACGTCATGACATCGATATCCGGCAGCACGCCGTAGGTGGTGAGCACATTGGCCGGACCCATGTCCCAGCCGCCATGGGTCAGTTCTCCGTCGACGTAGGTGTCGACGTTGCCGTAGCCCAGATCGACCAGGATCCGGGTGACGGGCTCCAGCAGGTCATAGAGCGGCTCGCCCAACACCGGGATGCCGAGCAACGGCTGCAGCAGCGGCAGGATCTCCGTCGGGATCATGTAGTAGTCGGTGTTGAGGGCGGCCGAGGCGCCGTCGGGCAGCGTCAGGGGCCCGTCGTAGTTGGTGGATCCCAGCAACAGCTGTGCGCTGTCGATGGAGTCCGGCCGGCTGTAGCCGGGGCCGTGGACCAGCGCGATTCCCAGCACGGCGTTGAGCACCGACAGGAAGTTCAGCGGATAGCGCGGAAAGTCGGCGAATCCGTCGTATTCGGCGATGTAGATGTCGGTCGCGTACGGGGTGTCGGGCGTCGCCCCGTAGAAGTCGATGCCCATCGACGGGATGTACAGCGGGACTTCGGGGACGGCGAAGCGCGACAACAGGCCGCCGTTGGGGAACATCTCATTGGCGATCAAGACGAACGACAGCTGGTCGGGGTCGGGGGCGTTGCCGGAGGCGAGCAGCTGATTCATCTCGATCGAGGAGAGAACGGCACTCTGCGAGACGCCGTAGACCACCAGGTTGTCGCCGGCCGCGATGTGATCGCGGATGGTCGAGTCGAGCATCCGCACACCCTGGTCGACCGAGGTGTCCAGCGGCAGGCTCTTGACGCCGGTGCCCGGGTACAGGCCTTCGGGGGTGAAGACGCCCTGCATGGTGTAGCCGTCGTACCCGAGGTGCGAAAGGTATTGATCGGCCCAGTGAAAGTCCCACGTCCCCGGGATGGGCGTGCCGCTGCCGCCCATGACCAGCGCGACGTTGTCGAGCAGCGCCACGTCGGCGACCACCGTGCGGGCCCCAGCGATCGAGGACGCCAAGGCCGGCGTCATGACCGGCGGGGCAACCACCGCCGCGGCGCTGGTCACGGCCACTGCCGCAACGCCCAGGGAGTGGAATGTGGGGTTGACCTTCATGGCGACCTCCGGCAGCGAACACGGGACTGCTAATTGCTCGCAGCACCTTAACGCCGACATGATGAAAACCTGAAGCAATTCTGAATAATTCAAACTTTCTACTGTAGAAACTTCCGCCGAACAGGCATTTTCTCCGGTCTAATGTCCATGATGCGACTTATGTTGATAGCCGTCCGCGCACTGAGAGGAAACGCCAAGGTTTGACCAGCGGGCCCCGGAGTGCCCGCGCCCACCGGCCTTACGCCGGCTTCACCTGTACGTCGACGATGGTGGCGCCGTGGTCGGCCGCGATGACCAACACCGAGGACCCCGGTCCCGACACCACGTGCCCGCCGATGACGTCCACCTGATAGCCGTTCGGGTACTGCAGAGCCGGCACCACGATTCGGGTCTGCGCGTCGGCGGCGAAGCTGCCCGAGCCGTCAGCCATCGCGGTGGAGTAGCTGAAGTGGAAGATCCCGCCCGCGAACGACCAGGCATTCGGCACGCCGGCGATCGTCTGCGGGTACGGCTCGGCCAGCGCTGCCAGCTTGGCGGCGTCGACGTTGTCGCCGACCGGCGGCAGATTCGTGTCGAAGACCAGCGCCTGGCCCTCCGGAGAGCTGCTGGCGACATCACCGCCGGTATAGGCCCACTCCAGCCAGCCGTACCGGAAGGGATTGGTGTGCGCCAGGGTATTGGCGATGACACTGACGTTGGCGGTGGCACCGAACTCGGTCATCAGCGCCGGAATGTTGTGTGAGTCGGCATATGTCGCGGCGTTGTTCAACAGGATGTCGAAGTTGAGCCCACAACCGAAGTCGATCTCGAGCACCGAATTCGCCAGGCAGTAGTTGTGGAACGCGAAGATCCCGTGTGGATCGTCCACGGCGCCCAACGACGTCGGTACCACCGTGTTGAACAGGAAAGTCGGTTCGAACAGCACCGGCGTGTTCGGGTCGACCGAGCGAATCGCCGCGGCCATCTGGTTGTAGAACGGAGTCAGGGTCTGGGCGTCGAACTGCGGGCTTCCCAGCACGCTCGACAGCCACGGCGAACCCGGCCACGGCTCGTTGATGATGCCGTAGCCGGCCACGCTGGCGTCGTCCTTGAAGTAGTCGGCGACGTATTGCCACGACCGCGCGTAGTGGTTGGCCAGACCGATCCCATCTTCGGCTTTGGCGTTGGACCAGAACGCATCCCAGGCATGAAGCTGCGCGGGGTTGAACAGGTAGGTGCCGATCTGACCCACGTCGGGGTTGGGCAGCCCACCGGTCAGCACCGCCCAGTCCGGCGCGCCGTCACCGCCGAAGCCCGCGCTGTAGAAATCTTGATGGAAGTCGAGAACGCTGTAGATGCCGTGGTCGGCCAGGGTTTGCACGGTCTGTTTGATCGCGGCGAGGTAGTCGGCGTCGAAGACACCCGGCTGCGGCTCCACTCCGGCCCAGAGCACTCCTACCCGAACGGCGTTGAAGCCGTTGGCGGCCAGGAACGCCGCGTCGTCGTCGCCGAACCCGTCGGCACCCGGGGTGTAGGGCGCGATCTTGTAGACCTGATTGACCCCGTGCAGGATCACCACCTTGCCGTCGCTGTCGGTGATCCAAGAGCCCGCGGTGGACAGGCCGGTGTAGGGGCCGCCGTCCGGGGCGCCGGCCAGGGTGCCGAAGTGCCCGACCGCGCCGTGGATGCCGAACATGCCGGCCGCTCCACCGGCACCGCCCAGCGCGGGCAAGCTTCCGGCACCGCTATAGACCCCGTTGCCGGCGTCGCCGCCGGCACCGCCGACGCCTATCAACCAGCCGCCGGCACCGCCGTCTCCGCCATTTCCGCCGAGTCCACCCTCGCCCCCGGCACCACCGGCACCGCCGTTGCCGAACATGCCGGCCGCTCCCCCGGCCCCGCCGCCACCGCCAGCGGTGTTGTCCCAGCCGGCACCGCCATCGCCGAACAGCCAGCCCCCGTCACCGCCGTCAGGGTGGGCCTCGGTTCCTGCCGTGCCGTCGGCGATCATCGCGCCCCAACCCAGTGCCCTGCTGAACTCGTTGAGCCCGTCCAGGATTGGAGTGGGTCCGGCGGCATGGATCCAG
Source organism: Mycobacterium sp. SMC-19 (assembly GCF_045310815.1). NCBI lineage: Bacteria > Bacillati > Actinomycetota > Actinomycetes > Mycobacteriales > Mycobacteriaceae > Mycobacterium > Mycobacterium sp. SMC-19. The sequence continues at coordinate 264,891 of NZ_JBJIAM010000007.1, forward strand.
TTTTCGATGCCGGTGTGCAGCGGCGTGTAGATGAGCTGCTGCATCCACTCCGTCGCATCGGCTGCGCCCACGCTCGGCGCTCCGGCGATCCCGGTCAGGACATCGTTCCAGTGCGCCGGATCGAAGAACGCGTCCCAAGCCGCCAGGCTCGACAGCGCGGACCAGTCGACGGTGTGCGTTGCCGCGTCCACGAACGGGGCCATCGCCTGCTCCAGCACGTCGTCGAACACCTCGGCGCCCGCCGGGGCCGGCAATGCCACGCCGAACACCAAGGCCGAGCCCATTGCGGCGCCCAGCCCGACCACCCGACGATTGACCTTGCCGCTGCGACGTCGAGCCATCTGCCGTGGGCCTCTCTTCGTCCCCATAAAAACTGAGCGTTGCATGTGTGCTTAATGAATGATTCCAACAACCTAGCGGTCGGAGTGGCGGTTTCGGCTCAAAGTGCCGAAACCGCGGCATTGGCCAGGGCGAGACAGCGTCGTAGGCAAACCGTGACCCGGCCGACTCGCCGGTGTTACCGCTTTGATGCAGGATTTCAACCAGAACGTTCGGACACGTCCCGGGTAACCGCTCGGCTCCGGACCACGACGAGGGGGATGCATGCAAGGCTTCATGATCAAGGCGGGCACCGGGGTGGGACTCGCAGGCCTGATGGCCGTCACCGGATTCGCGGCACCTGCGCAGGCGAGCCCGGTCGACACCTCGTTCCTGTCCGATCTGACCGGGGCGGGCATCCCGGTCGCCGACCCAGCCGCAACGGCGGCCCTCGGCCAGTCCGTGTGTCCCATGCTGTCCGAGCCCGCGGGCACCGCCGCGTCCGTGGCGGCCCCGGTAGCCGGCCTGGGCGGCGCGCCCACCATGTCGCCGCAGATGGCGCAGCTGTTCACCGAGATCGCCGTACAGATCTATTGCCCGCAGATGCTGTCTCAGCTGGCCAGCGGTCAGGTGCCGGATCTGCCGCAGATCCCGGGGATGTCGGTCGGTATCCCCGGCCTATCCGGCGGGGTTCCGGCAATTCCGGCCATCCCCGGGTTCTAACCGGCCGTCGCAGCGGCCGGCTTGAGGTAGCTGACCAGGCTGACGTCGAGTACCTCGTCGATGAAGTAGTACTCGCACCCGCGCAGGTACTTCAGGTAGCGCTGATACACTTCGTCGGACTGAATCGCGATGGCCACGTCCTTCTTGGCTTCCAGCGCATCGGCCCAGATCCGCAAGGTCTTGACGTAGTGCGGCCGCAGCGAAAGCGCTTCGGGAACAGCGAAACCGGCTTTCTGGCCATGCTCCACCATCATGTCGGTGGTGGGCAGTCGCCCGCCGGGAAAGATCTCGGTGAGGATGAACTTGATGAACCGCGCGGTCTCGAACGTCAGCTTCTTACCGCGTGCATTCAGATCGTAGGGGTGATAGCTCACGCTGCTCTGGATCGTCATTCGCCCGTTGGCGGGCAGGATGTCGAAACACCGTGCGAAGAAGTCGTCGTAGCGTTCGTGGCCGAAGTGTTCGAACGCCTCAATGGAAACGATCCGATCGACCGGCAGATCGAACTCTTCCCACCCGTGCAGCAGTACTCGGCGCTCACGATCGGTGTCGACGGTGTCCAGCAGTCGCTGGGTGTAGGCGTGCTGATTCTTCGACAGGGTGAGGCCGACGACGTTGACGTCGTACTTCTCCAACGCCCGCTTCATCGTCGACCCCCAGCCGCAGCCGATATCGAGCAACGTCATTCCGGGCTTCAGGTCGAGCTTGTCGAGGTTGAGGTCGATCTTGGCGATCTGGGCCTGTGCCAGTGACAGCTCCGGTGGCTCGAAATAGGCACAACTGTAGGTACGGGTCGGGTCCTGAAACAGCGCGAAGAAGTCATCGGAGAGGTCATAGTGAGCTTGGACGTCGGCGAAATGCGGCCGTAAGGTCCGGGCAGCCGGAGTATCAGTCATCGCCGACCTGCTTCTGCAACGTGTACTGGTTGACGTCGATGTATCCGGTGCGAAAGCCGTTGGCGCACCCGGTCAGGTAATGCATGTAGCGGTCATAGACCTCTTGTCCTTGGATCTCGATGGCCTTGTCTTTGTTGCCTTCCAGCGCTGCCGCCCAGCAGTCCAGGGTCCTGGCGTAATGCGGCTGCAGCGAATGCCGTCGGGTCAGGGTGAAACCCGCTTGGGCCGAGTGCTCTTCAACCATCTCGATGGTGGGCAGCCGGCCGCCGGGAAAGATCTCGGTGGCGATGAACTTGATGAACCGGGCCATCGCGAAGGTCAGCGGCATGCCACGTTCGGCCATCTGCGGCAGCGTCAATCCGGAGATGGTGTGCAGCAGCATCACTCCGTCGGCCGGCAGAACGGCGTGGGCCATGGTGAAGAAATCCTCGTAGCGTTCATGCCCGAAGTGCTCGAAAGCGCCGATGGACACGATCCGATCGACCGGCTCGCTGAAGTTCTCCCAGCCCTCCAGTAGAACGCGCTTGGTGCGCTGGCTGTCCATGCCGGCGAACATGGCCTCCACATGGACCGCCTGATTCTTGCTCAAGGTCAGTCCGATGACGTTGACGTCATGGGTTTCAACGGCTCGCCGCATGGTGGCCCCCCAGCCGCAGCCGATGTCGAGCAGCGTCATACCCGGTCGCAGGCCCAGCTTGCCCAGGGCAAGGTCGATCTTGGCGATCTGGGCTTGCTCCAGCGTCATGTCGTCACGCTCGAAGTAGGCGCAGCTGTAGGTCTGGGTCGGGTCGAGAAAGAGCTGGAAGAACTCGTCGGACAGGTCGTAGTGCGCCTGCACGTCTTTGAAATGCGGTGTCAGATTTTTCGGCATGACAATGTGCTCTCGGCTGGCGGCCGAAAGCACCCCCCCCTCTTCTAGTATTTTCCGAACGCGAGGGCCACGTTGTGGCCACCGAATCCGAAGGAATTGCTGATCGCGTATCGGTAGTCCCCCACCCGTACGTCACCGGCCACGACATCCAGGTCGATCTCTGGGTCGATGCGGTGCAGATTCAGCGTCGGCGGAACCACGCCGTCCCGCAGCGCCAGCACTGTCAGAATCGCCTCCACCGCACCGACCGCCCCGACCGAATGACCGAGAGCGGATTTCGGTGCATACACCGCGGCGAGGTGTCCGCCCATGGCGTTGTTGATCGCCTGGGCCTCGGCCAGATCCCCGATCCGGGTTCCGGTGGCGTGGGCATTGATGTGGTCGATGTCGGTCGGAGCCAGACCCGCAAGGTCCATCGCCCGGGTCATGGCGTAGCCCGCGCGCTCCCCCTGCGGATCGGGCGCCACGATGTGGTGGCCGTCCGAGCTGATACCAGCGCCCATCAACCGGCCGAGAATGGTTGCGCCACGCGCCTTTGCGTTCTCAAGAGTCTCGATGACCAACAAGGCGCCGGCCTCGCCGAACACGAACCCGCTGCGGTCGACGTCGAACGGCCGGCAGGCACCGGCCGGGTCGTCGTTGTGGGTGGACAACACGATACGCATCGCGGCGAATCCCGCGATCGGGACCGCTTCGATCTTGGTCTCGACTCCGCCGCAGATGGCGATGTCAGCCTCGTCGTAGACGATGTTGCGCCAGGCCTGAGCGATACCTTCGGCACCGGAAGCACATGCCGAGATCGGGGTGAAGACACCTGCTTTGGCGCCGCGTTCCAGGCCGACGGCAGCGGCAGCCGCATTGGGCATGTATTTCTGCACGCCCAGCGGAGAGACCGCCTTCATGCCGCGTTCCACCATGCCTTGGTAGCCCCAGACCAGTTCCTCCGGGGAGCCGAGCCCGGTGCCGATCGACACCAGCAGTCGGCGTGGATCCACCTCCGGCGAGCCGGCATTCGCCCAGACCCGTCGACCCAGGATCACCGCCATCTTCTGCAGGTATGACAGCCGGTGGAGTTCCTTGCGGTTCAGCTCGTGGTCGAAGTCCTCGAGCAGATGCCCGCCGATCCGTACCGGGAGGTCGAACCGCTCGACGAAGGGGTCGTCGAGCTTACGGATGCCACTTTGTCCATCCAGCAGCTTCTTCCAAGTGTCCTCGGCGTCCGTCGCCAGCGCAGTCGTCATCGCGACACCGGTGACGACGACCTCGGGAAGGCCGTTCCCCGTGGAGAGCCGAGTCCGTCGAGCCATGTCCAAGCCTCGCTTCGGGCCGCTACTTGGTCAGGATGAACTGCCCGACATTGCTGATCCCTCTGCGGAAGAGGTCTGCGCAGCCGGTCAGATAGCGCAGGTAGCGCTCGTACACTTCCTCGGACTGGGTGGCGATGGCACGTTCGCGGTTGTTCCGCAGATTGGCCGCCCACATGTCCAAGGTCCGGATGTAGTGCTCCGGCATCAAAAGGGCGTCCTGGATCCGAAATCCGGCGCCTTGGGAGTATTCGTAGATGTCGTCGCGGCCTGCCATCTCCCCGCCGGGAAAGATCTCCTTGCCGAGGAATCGGACGAAGCGCAAGTCGCTCATCGTCACTTTGATGCCGTGCTCGCGCCAATAGGTCTGGGGGTAGGTGAAGATGCTGTGGAACAACATTCGGCCGTCATCGGGCAGGATCTCGTAGGCACGTTCGAAGAACGCCGCATAGCGGGCTTTCTTGAACGCGTCGAACGCCTCGATGGTGAAGATCCGATCGACCTTCTCGTCAAACTCCTCCCAGCCCTGTAGTCGAGCCTCCGCATGACGCTCGGTGTCGATCGCCGCCAGCGTGGCCGCGCTGCGCGCGCAATGGTTGCGACTGAGCGTGATACCGATGACGTTCACGTCGAACTTGGCCACCGCCCGGGCCAGCCCCGCCCCCCAGCCGCAGCCGACGTCCAACACCGTCATGCCCGGCTCGAGATCGAGTTTGCGTAATGCCAAGTCGTACTTAGCGTTCTGCGCTTCCTCCAAGGTCATGTCGTCGCGCTCGAAGTACGCACAGGTGTAGGCCATCGTCGGATCGAGGAACAGCGCGAAGAAGTCATCGGAGATGTCATATGCCGCTTGCGACTCTTCGTAGTACGGCTTGAGATCGGTCACCTGCGCCACCCCGTTCTATCCGAGTTCTCTTATGCCACTAGTTTTTCCATCGTGAATTGGCAGACATCGGTGTAACCGTCACGGAACAGCTCCCGGCAACCCGTCAGGTACTTCAAGAACGTCTCATACGTCTGCTCGCCTTTGAGCTCAACCGCCTGGGCCTTGTGCGCTTCGAGTGCCTTTGCCCAGGTGTCCAAGGTGCGCACGTAGTTCGACCCGATCAACTGATGACGGGTGATCGAGAAGCCGCAGCGGGTCGCATGCTCGTCGACGATCGAGATCTGCGGCAACCGCCCGCCTGGATAGATCTCGGTCAGGATGAAGTGGATGAAGCGCAGCAGCGACATCGTCTTCTTCAGCCCCCGCCGCTCGCCCTCTTCTGCGGTGGGCACCACGATGGAATGCAGCAGCATGACGCCGTCGTCGGGCAGCACTCGGTGGCACATGGTGAAGAAGTCGTCGTAGCGCTCGTAGGTGCCGACGCCATCGGCGAAGTGCTCGAAGGCGCCCAGCGATACGATGCGGTCCACCGGTTCGTCGAATTCCTCCCAGCCCTGCAGGCGCACCTGTTTGCGGCGCGGGCTGTCCATCTCGGCGAACTTCTCTTCGCAGTGGGTCAACTGGTTTTCGCTCAGCGTCAGCCCGATGACGTTGACGTCGTACTTCTCGATGGCCCGCCGCATGGTGGAGCCCCAGCCAGACCCGATATCGAGCAACGTCATCCCGGGCCGCAGGCCCAACTTGCCCAGCGCCAAGTCCACCTTGGCCATCTGAGCCTGTTCCAGCGTCATATCGTCGCGTTCGAAATATGCGCAGCTATAGGTCATCGTCGGATCCAGCCACAGCCGGAAGAATTCGTTGGACCGGTCGTAGTGCGACCGAATGTGATCCACATCCGGTATCAGTTCGACGTCGCTCATCTGTTCCTCCGCTGCACCAAGCGATTTCACGAGGACTGCTTTTGCGATGAACTCATTGTGGGCAACGCCCCCTCCGCGACACAGCCGGCCGCTACCGGCCGACCGCACACGTGTTCCCCCAGAGCAGGGCTATCAAACACGGGGCGTGATCTGGTTGGGAGATAGGCGAATACGCGTCGTCGCAACCGGCCGAACAATTGTCGGGCCGGTCAAAAACGAACTAGCTGGTCCCGAGCGGGTCGATCGTCGCGGCCACGTAGAGCATCACCGTCGCCGCGGTCGTCATCGTCCCGAAATCCAGCCCCCGGTCCCGCAGCACCAGCAGCCCGGCCCGGTCCTCGGACAACACCAGGCGTAGCCCGGCAGCCACCCCGGTCCCGATCCCGATCAGCAGCGCGCCGCGGCGCCAGAAGTTCGCTCCGGCCAGCACGAACGCCGCCGTAAAGATCAGCCCGACCAGCAGGATCGGCCACTGTGCGGCGATCACCCGGCGGACGTCGGCAACCTTCACAGCGTGCTCTCGACTCTTTCCACGACGTTGGTCAGCAGGAAAGCCCGGGTAAGCGGGCCCACCCCACCGGGGTTGGGCGACACGTGGCCGGCCACGTCCCACACGCCGGGGTGGACGTCGCCGACCAGTCCGGCGTCGGTACGCGAAACACCGACGTCGACGATGGCCACACCCGGACGCACCATATCGGCGGTGAGCATGTGCGGCACCCCAACCGCGGCGACGATGATGTCCGCCTGGCGAGTCAGCTCCGCCAAATCGCGGGTCCCGGTGTGGCAGAGCGTGACGGTGGCGTTCTCCGACCGACGGGTCAGCAGCAGTCCCAGCGGGCGCCCGACCGTCACCCCACGTCCGATCACCACGACATGGGCGCCGGCTATCGGCACCTCGTAGCGACGCAGCAGGTGCACGATGCCGCGCGGGGTGCACGGCAGCGCCGCCGGCGTGCCCAGCACCAGCCGGCCCAGGTTGGTCGGATGCAGCCCGTCGGCATCCTTGGCCGGATCGACGCGCTCAAGTGCCGCGTTCTCGTCCAGGTGTTTGGGCAACGGCAGCTGCACGATGTAGCCCGTGCACTCGTCGTTGGCGTTCAGCTCGTCGATGGTGTCGTTGAGCTGGGCCGGACTGCAGTCCGCGGGCAGGTCACGGCGGATCGAGGTGATGCCGACCTTGGCGCAGTCGGCGTGCTTGCCGCGCACATAGGCGTGTGAGCCGGGGTCGTCACCGACCAGGATGGTGCCCAGACCGGGCGTACGCCCGGCGGCGGTCAGCGCCGCCACCCGTGCCTGGAGGTCGACGAAGATCTCGTCGCGCGTGGCCTTGCCGTCCAACGTCATCGCACCCACGCCGGACATTGTGGCATGTAGCCGCCGAGTTCCGGCCGGTTGGCGGCGACGGCACAGATATTGCGGTGCGGCAGGGCGCCTGTTCGCAGCGCGCCGCTTGTAGGCTCCCGCTATGGGAGTTCCCGACGTCTTCAGTCCCGCCAAACTCGGCCCGATCACCTTGCGCAACCGGATCATCAAGGCTGCGACGTTCGAGAACCGCACGCCTGGTGCACTGGCCTCCGACGATCTGATCGAGTATCACCGGCTGCCGGCCGCCGGCGGAGTGGGCATGACCACCGTGGCTTACTGCGCGGTCTCGCAAGGCGGTCGCACCTCCAACGACGGGCTGTGGATGCGCCCGGAGGCGGTAGCGGGGCTGCGCCGACTCACCGACGCGGTACACGCCGAGGGCGCCCTGGTCAGCGCTCAGATCGGCCATGCCGGCCCGGTCGCCGACGCGCGCTCCAACAAGGCCCGCGCCCTGGCCCCGGTGCGGTTCTTCAACCCGATCGGCATGCGCTTCGCCAAGAAGGCCACCCGCGACGACATCGACAAGGTCATCGCCCAGCACGCCGACGCCGCCCGCTACGCCGTCGACGCCGGGTTCGACGCCGTGGAGATCCATCTCGGCCACAACTATCTGGCGAGTTCGTTTCTCAGTCCGCTGATCAACCGCCGGTCCGATGAGTTCGGCGGATCGCTGGCCAACCGGGCCAAGGTGGCCCGCGGCATCGTGGCGGCCGTGCATCGCGCGGTGGGCGGACAGATCGCGGTGACGGCCAAACTGAACATGGCCGACGGAGTCCGCGGCGGCATCAGTCTGGACGAGTCGCTGACCACCGCGAGGTGGCTGCAGGACGACGGCGGCCTGGACGCATTGGAGCTCACGGCCGGCAGCTCGCTGGTCAACCCGATGTACCTGTTCCGCGGCCACGCCCCGGTGAAGGAGTTCGCCAGCGTATTCCCTCCGCCGTTGAGCTGGGGCATGCGGATGACTGGCAACAGATTCCTGCGTGAGTACCCCTATACCGACGCCTACCTGTTGGACAACGCCCGGCTGTTTCGCGCCGAGTTGTCGATGCCGCTGATCCTTTTGGGCGGTGTCACCAACCGAGCGACGATGGATCAGGCGATGGCCGAGGGATTCGAGTTCGTCGCGATGGCCCGGGCGCTGCTGGCCGAAACGGACCTGGTCAACCGGATCGCCGAAGACTCGATGACGCTGTCGGAGTGCACGCACTGCAACCAGTGCATGCCGACGATCTACCGGCGCACGCACTGCGTCGTTACGGGCGCCCCGGACGCAACTCGCTAGAGTTGACGTCAATGAGTCACCCAGCCCCGCCGGTGCTGACCGTCCGCCACGACGGGTCACAAGGCACGTTCTCCGCAGGCCACGACGTGGTCATCGGGCGCGACCTGCGGGCCGACGTCCGCATCCCGCACCCCTTGGTATCCCGCGCTCACCTACTACTGCGCTTCGAGCAGGGTCGGTGGTTGGGGATCGACAACGGCTCGCTGAACGGCATTTACGTCAACGGCCAGCGGGTGCCCGTCGTCGATATCCGCGACGGGCAGGCAGTCAACCTCGGCAACCCGGACGGACCGCGGGTCTCCTTCGAGGTGGGACGGCACCAGGGCCAGGCCGGCCGGCCGCCGCAGACCGTCTCGATCCAGGTGCCGCAGCCCGGCCAGCCAGGAATCGCACGACCGAGCCGGCCGCCACAGCCGTCTGGCTGGCCGTCGCCGCCCGAACCCGCGCCGTATGCGGCTGCTCCCGATCTCGGGCACCACCCGGACCTGCGGTCGGCCGGGCACCCCGGCGTGCAACAGCCCTACCGGCCGCAATCCGGACCGGCGCCGTATCCACCGCCGCCCGCCCCGCACCGGCCGCCGGCATATCAGTCCGGTCCCCCCAGCCCTGCCTCCGATGCAGGACTGCGCCCCGGCTACCAATCTCCCGCCCAACCGCCCGCGCCCCCAGTGGCACCCGCCGAGGTGTTCGCCCCGCACCAGCCCTCCACCCGGATGGCCCCGGTGTCGGCTACGCCGCCCGAAGTCGGCAACATCGCCACCCGCATGATCGACATCCTGCGGCCGGCCTCCAGCTCCGCGCCGGACGCCCCGGTCGGGGCCCTGACCATCGGCCGCGCCACCGACAACGACGTGGTGATCTCCGATGTGCTGGCCTCGCGCCACCACGCCATGCTGATCGCCACGCCGCTGGGCACCGAGATCCGCGACAGCCGAAGCATCAACGGCACATTCGTCAACGGCGTCCGGATCGGCTCGGCGATCCTGTCCGAAGGCGACCTGGTCACGATCGGCAACGTCGACCTGGAATTCACCGGCGGAACCCTGCTACGCCGCACCGAAGCCGCCTCGCGGACTGGAGGGCTTGAGGTTCGGGATGTCTGCTTCGACGTCGAGGGCGGCAAACGACTGCTCAACGACATCACACTGACGGCCCGCCCGGGCACCCTGACCGCGATCATCGGCGGCTCGGGTGCCGGCAAGACGACGCTGTCACGACTGATCGCCGGCTACACCAAGCCCACCGCCGGATCGGTCACCTTCGAGGGCCACAACATCCACACCGAGTACGCCTCGTTGCGCAGCCGGATCGGAATGGTGCCGCAGGACGATGTGGTGCACCGGCAGCTCACCGTCAACCAGGCCCTGGGCTACGCCGCCGAGCTGCGCCTGCCGCCGGACAGCAGCAAAGCCGACCGGGACAAGGCAGTGGCGCAGGTGCTCGAGGAACTCGAGCTGACCAAGCACGCCGACACCCGAGTGGACAAGCTCTCCGGCGGCCAGCGCAAGCGCGCCTCGGTGGCCCTGGAGCTGCTGACCGGACCGTCGCTGCTGTTGCTCGACGAGCCGACCTCGGGGCTGGACCCGGCCCTGGACCGTCAGGTGATGCTGATGCTGCGCGGTCTGGCCGACGCCGGCCGCGTGGTCATGGTGGTCACCCACTCGGTGTCCTACCTCGACGTGTGCGACCAGATTCTGCTGATCGCCCCGGGCGGCAAGACTGCGTTCTCCGGCCCGCCCAAAGAGGTCTTTCCGGCGATGGGGGCGGACAACTACGCCGACATCTTCGCCAACGTCGGAGCCGACCCGGACGAAGCCAACCGGCGGTTCCTGGAGCGCGACGGCGGCCCCAAGGGCCCGGCCGCTGCGGTCCCCTCGACGCCCCCGGCCGACTTGGGCAGCCCGCCCCCGGAAAGCCTGCGCAAGCAGCTGTCGACAATCGCACGCCGTCAAGTCCGGCTGATCATCTCCGACCGCGGCTATTCGGTCTTCTTGGCCGTGCTTCCCTTCATCGTGGGCGCACTGTCACTGACGGTGAAGGGCAACGGTGGGCTCGGGATGCCCGGGCCTGATGCGCCGACCGAGCCGCAGTACATCATGGTGCTGCTCATCATCGGCGCGGTCTTCATGGGCACCGCGCTGACCATTCGAGATCTGATCGGCGAACGCCCGATCTTCAAACGAGAACAGGCGGTGGGTCTGTCGACCGTGGCCTATCTGCTGGCCAAGGTCACGGTGTTCTGCGCATTCGCCACGGTGCAGGGGGCGGTCGCCACCACCATCGTGATCCTGGGCAAGGGCGGGCCGACGCAGGGCGCCGTGATGTTCGGCAGCGCCAATTTCGACTTGTTCCTGGCCGTGGCCGGGACCTGTGTGGCCTCGGCGGTGCTGGGGTTGGCCCTGTCGGCGTTCGCGCAGTCCAATGAGCAGATCATGCCGATGCTGGTGGTCTCGATCATGTCGCAGCTGGTGCTGGCCGGCGGCATGATCCCGGTGACCGGGCGCGCCGGGCTGGCCGAGGCCGCCTGGGTGACACCGGGCCGGTGGGGATATGCCGCGGGCGCATCTGCGATCGACTTCAACAAGCTGGTCAACGTCCCGCAGATCCCCAAAGATCACCTGTGGGACCACACCAAGGGCATCTGGCTGCTCGACATGGGGATGTTGGGGCTGCTGTCGGTGTTTTACACCGTGCTGGTGTGGTGGAAGATCCGGCTTAAGCGCTGACGGTGGGGGGGGGGGGGGGGGGGGGGGGGGGGGGGGGGGGGGGGGGGGGGGGGGGGGGGGGGGGGGGGGGGGGGGGGGGGG